>NZ_LYDR01000151.1 GCF_001707835.1 Planctopirus hydrillae | reverse complement strand
GATGTCAGATACCCAGGTCTTTTGAAGGAGTTTCTGCTTTTCGTAAAGACGAATCGCCTTAACTTGGTGCGTATGGGTCAAACGAAGACGTGTGACCCCAGCCACCCCGTTTTAAGCCACGCAGTTGCCAGTCACACTTGAATGCAGAGATATGTGTAATTGACAGCAGCTCGGGGCAAGCATGTCTTCGCAAATAACAACGCGCTGTGATTTCCACGAAAACGTGCCAGGCAATTAAGGGGCGGTGGTGGCCAGGTTATTCTGCACGTTTCTTACGCCGGGCTCCAGCCTGACTAACTGTTCGGCCAGACGCCTTTGATCTTCACTGACCACGTTACCTGTCAGTACCGCGACACCATCGGCGTTCATGGCCACCTGCACTCCTGCCAATGCCGGCTGCTTGTAGGCCAGCTTATTGAATCGGGCTTGAGTGTTCAAAATGATCTGGTTGGCGACAGGCTTGGGGAAATCAAACGCAATTCGCTGTTGGGGGCGAATCACAATCTGCTGGCTGGCACCACCGCCGTTCTGCCCGCCAAAATTGTTCTGGCCACCAAAGCCACCGCCATTGAGCTGCTGTTGAACCGCGCGATCGACACCGCCCCGCTGATTATTCTGATTCCCCCGCTGGTTTTGACCCTGACCCGTTGCGGCATTGGCCTGACCAACAAAGTTCGTAGCTCCAAAGTTCTGGCCCACGAAACCACCGGTCCCCGTCCCCTGTTGTCCAAAGGCCGAGAGACCAGCCCCAATCCCGGTCAGTGGAGTGCTCCCAAAACCTGTCCCGGCAGCGGATTGCGTACTCCCGCCACCCATGCCCGGCATCGAGCTGCCACCAAAAGCTGAGGCTTGACTTGCTCGCGGTGCTGTCGAACCGCCAGTCGTACTACCGCTGGAACGATTCATCTGCTGAGCGTGGCAGGTCGTCATGAATGCAGAGGTCATGGGCAGCAATAAGGCCGCCGCTAATCCGCAGTTCAGGATTCCTCGAACCATTTTGGCATTCCTACAACAATTCGCACGATCCGCGACCAAAATCCCGCACGCCGGATCTTCGGCTCTTCTTACATCGGATAGTCTCGCGCGCGATCCCGGAATTGAACACCTGAATTCGGCTTCTGTTTCGAGAATTTCCTGTGGTCGCCCCATCACTCACGCAGGTTGATAACCCCCGCGTCACACTGTGAGGAAAGTTGTTATCGACAATTCGTCGGCAGCATGCGCGGAATGGACACTGTTTTGAGAGTTTGCAACATCTTGCTTGCCCAAAGCTGCAAGCATGGCACAAAGATTGGCTTTGTGGTCTTAAAGTTTAAATTTTCAGAAGGTTGCGCAGATTCAGATCTACTTGATCTGGTCAATCAGAGCGGCGGTTTTCTCGTCATTCCAGAGGTTGGCCTCAATCTGGAATTTGATGTCGATATCCCCCACTTTTCCCGGGAATCGAGCCGTAATCTGCACATAGCGTGTACGGGAGGTCATGGCTTCCCCTTCGAGAATTCGAATGGGAACCTCACGATTGCCAATCAGTCGCTTCACGATCTGCTCTTCGGGGGCGTTGAGTGGCTCCAATTGGGGATAATTGCTGTCAACCTGTTCGAGTGCCGCTTCGAATGGTGTTGGCTTTTTGCCAATATCCGGGCCAATGGCTCGCGGCTGGAACTGGAAGATTCTCAGCCAGCCCCGTCCATCCTGCTGGCGGTAGAAGATCGCCCGCATCAGAAAGAGAAAGTTATCCATCGACTGTGCAGAATCAGGTGTAAACCCTTCTGGAACATTGAGTTCCATCACTTTGGCGAGTTCTTCCTGAACCTGCTCGGGCTGATTGACAAGACTGGGATTCATGACGTTATTGAAGATCAGGCCCATGCCGCAGCAACCCAATAGCCCTACGCCCCCCACGATTCCGAGGATCATCAGTGTGCGGCTGACCCGGCGTTTGGGGCGCGGTGCCAGAATCACGTCTTCGGTTCCCGTCGCCATGTCAAAATTCCTTTGTAACATTTGAATTTCAAATGTTTTATGTCAATTCGTGGATGCTGAATGCTGCCGATTTTTCGCGGCCTGCCGCTCTGCTCAGTTCTTGCAGATCACTTTCATGGAGCATATCGCCCCTCGCCAGAGGCTGCCAATCTCGTGCGCAGGGCTGGGAGTCTTCGCTTCGTCACTCGTTCAGTGAGAAGGGAAACGTTGAATCTCATCAGAGATTGTAGCCTGCAGGTTTTGTCGAGAACCTGGCACGGGCTCGCGGCGTCTTTGTCTGCGGAGGGGAAGGGCTGTCAGCAGAGGCCAGGTGGTTTCCAGAGACAGAAGTTCCTTTGTGGTCTACAATTCCGACGGTTTGCCAGAGCGGTTTGGCAGAGCGGTTTGCCCCCTGCAGCGAGAACTGAGACAATGGTGAATCGACTTTCCGTCCCGAGCTTATCGAGTGCGGGAGAGTCCATTCCCTGTTCAAAATCCGGGACGAAGCACAACTTGAATTGAACCCTAAACAGCCAGCAGAACCTGTTCTCCCCATGCTCTAAGTATGGCACACAGTACTATTGGCTGGTTTCCCGCGGGAATGCATCGCAGTTTTCACGAGTCTTTGACCTTCAAGGCCTGTTATGAGTCTTTTTCTGCCGCATATTGAACGAATTTCTGGCTATGTCCCGGGTGAGCAGCCCCAGGAAGCGGGCTGGATCAAGCTGAACACCAACGAGAATCCTTATCCCCCTTCCCCCCGAGTGGCAGAAGCGATTCAAGCGGCTGCAACCAGTCGTTTGAATCTCTATCCCGATCCTTTAGCCACCAACTTCCGCCGCATTGCTGCGGAAGTCTATGGCGTTGATCCCGATCAGATTCTCCCTACCAATGGCAGTGATGAAGTCCTCACCATCATCACCCGTTCGTTCACCGGGACGGGCGATCTGATGGCTTATCCTTATCCCAGCTACATTCTGTACGAGACGTTGGCCGATCTGCAGAATGTTTCTCACCAGCGGCTGATTCTCGATGAACAGTGGAACTGGTCGAAAGAGCGTGTCGGGCCGGTCGTTCACCGGGCCAAGGCCGTCTTTGTCCCCAATCCTAACAGTCCTTCAGGGAACTGCTGGACCACCTCGCAGATTGCCGAGCTGGTGCCGCCGGAAGGAGTGCTGGTGCTCGATGGGGCCTATGCCGACTTTGCTGATGAACCACAAACGGCAGAGATCCTCAACGCCGATTTCGGCGACCGGGTGGTGATGACACGCACCTTCAGCAAATCGTACAGCCTCGCAGGGATTCGTTTTGGCTTTGCCATCGCCCGACATGACATGATTGCCGGTCTCCGCAAGGTGAAAGACAGCTACAACTGCGACAGCATCTCGCTCGCAGCAGCCACCGCAGCCATTGCGGATCAAGCCTGGATGCGGGCCAATGTCGCACGGATCCGCGAAACACGAGCCTGGTTGACCGATCAATTGATTCAGCTCGGGTTCACTCCCACGCCCAGCCAGGCCAACTTCGTCTGGACGACCCATCCCAGCGGCAAACATCACGAGATTTATCTGGCACTGAAAGCTCGAAAAATCCTCGTCCGTTACATGAGGTTTCCCGGCGTCGATTGGGCAGCAGATCGTCTGCTCGACGGTCTGAGAATCACTATCGGCACTCGTGAAGAAGTCGCCGCCTGTGTCGAGGCACTGAAACAGATCGTCTAATTCGATTGCGTCAGAGAGTAACCACAGACTCAAGAGTCACCGCAAACGATTGAATCACATCCCCAGCCAGAGAGTTTCCTACTTCCTGATGAATGCTCTTTCCCAGTGAATTCTCTTTCCCGAAGAATCCCTGCTCAGGTACTCTGCAGTCCCCACAGGGGCTGATCATCAAGAGATGGAAAAATCTCAAAATTCCTTCAACGAAAATCGAGTTATGTCTTCTCCACGCCAGGCCACCATTGAACGCCATACGTTCGAAACGAAAATTCGGCTGTCACTCAACCTCGATGGCAGTGGCCAAGCCCAGGTGGCGACTGGCGTCGGTTTTCTCGATCACATGCTGACGTTGTTTGCCAAGCATGGTCTCTTTGATCTCGAAGTGACCTGCGATGGCGATACGCACATCGACGACCATCACTCGACCGAAGATATCGGAATCTGCCTGGGCAAAGCCCTCCTTGAGGCATTAGGTCACAAAGCGGGAATTGTCCGCTATGGCAGTATCACCTTGCCTATGGAAGAAACACTCGTCACTTCGGCACTCGATTTGTCGGGGCGTGTGAAATTTATTTATAAGGTTGAATTCCCCACCGAAAAGATCGGTACGTTCGATACTGAACTTGTGGAAGAGTTCTGGCAGGCTGTGGCGGCCAATGCACTCATGAATCTGCACCTGGTGCTGCATCACGGCACCAACAGCCATCACATCAGCGAAGCCATTTTCAAAGGCACAGCTCGAGCCTTAAGGCAAGCGGTGGCAATCGATCCTCGACAAACAGGTGTCCCTTCTTCCAAAGGGACGTTATCAACTTAGGCCTGACTTCAAGACCCTTTCGTGAAGTCTGTTCGCTGACAGCCCGGGCGAGTCATGGTCGGGTTTTGTACGAATTGCGCATCGTTCATCAACAAACCGTACTCGCCTCCCCATTCAAAAAACGAGTAGTCTCGTTCTCATTCGCGATATTCGAGTTTGATCGTGAGCTGAGTGAATCCGGGGAGCAATATGGTGATTCGATGGAGCTCTAGTACGCTTTCCATGAAAAAATGGCGCTCTGTGTGCCATGCTTGCAGCTCTGGGCTGCCCTCTACGCACATCTGTCAGCCAAGGGTGGCCCGGCCAACTCGTGCCCAACTTGCCTACACGGGTTGTCGTGACTTTTCACGACAACAAGAAGCCGCGCCATGCGTGTCCCCTGCCAACACGCTTCTCTAGTTTTTGGGTGGCACGCCCTAAGGTCTTCCGCAGGGCGTGGTCTTTACGTTTATCAACCTCAAGTTTTCACACTGACGGGTGGCAGGGGTCGGATGTCTTCCTCCATCCATTCATCAATCGAGTTCACCAGCACGATTGCATCGGAAAGCCTGCTTCATGACGATCGACAAAGATCACCAGGGACAGTCAAGGTTTCATAACCTGGGGGCAAACGAAGACGTTTGACCCCAGCCACTCAGTCTCCAGTTCCTCCCCAGAAGAAAAGGCGTGCAACGATGTGTGTCATAGACAGCAGCTCTGGGCAAGCATGTCTTCTCAACCAACACCGCGCAATCATCTCACGGGAAACATGTCAGAAAGCGATTTGCCTCGCTGCCTTTCTGCTCATCCTCGTCTGTCGATCGGATCGATTCACGCTGGCTGACGATGTGACTGTCATCGCAGCTCCTGTCCCCGTGGTGACATCGGATCGCCCCGGAATCTTTCCCGAATCGTGGCTGAAGCCTGCCATTGCTGCCAGTGGCGGCGCACTCCCGGCCGCAGAATTTGAGCGCGTCCGGCGGATACTTGTCCCGGCACTGGCCAAGTATCCCGAAGGACTCCTGAAGCAGCATCTCAAGACGGTCTATGTTCTTTCAGAACTCAAGTACAGCGGGGTGATCACGAGTGGGACGAATTCGCGGAATGCGGTCTATCTCAAGATTGGTGATGTCCATAAAGGCTTCACGGATGCTCATAACGAAGCTGTCTTTCATGCGGAGTTATCGAGCATTCTGTTGCGGAATCAGCCAAAACTCCTGGATGAAAATGCCTGGCGATCCGTGAACCCACCCGACTTCAAATACCTCGGGAGTGGTGTGGATGCCGTCAAGCAGAAGAAGGCGGGCTTGAAGCTGGATGAAAAACTTCACGAGCAGGGGTTTCTCAAGGAGTATGCTCAATCCGACCTCGAGAATGACTTCAATGCCTTTGCAGCCATGATTTTCGCGGGTGACGGATCGATCTGGCCGATTGCCGAAAAGCATGACGCCATTCGCAAGAAGCTCGATCTGACTATCAGCTTCTACCACCAGCTCGACCCGGCGTTCACCGAAGATTATTTTCGTAAGCTGGGCGCCTCAGCGGTCACAAGGCAGCCTTAGTTTGCCGATTGGGCCGCTTCTTTTTGCGCCAAAGCCAGATCGGCTTCAACCATCAGTCGTACCAGTTCTTTAAAGTTGGTGGTGGGCTTCCAACCCAGCTCTTTCTCGGCTTTGGAATAATCGCCTTTGAGGACTGGAACTTCACTGGGGCGAAAGAAAGCCGGGTCGATTTCGACGTATTGAGCGGGGTCGAGATCCAGCAGTCGAAAGGTCTCTTCCAGGAATTCCCGCACCGTGTGCGTTTCATTTGTCGCCACGACGTAATCGCCCGGCACAGATTGCTGCAGCATCAGCCACATCGCTTCGACGTAATCTTTCGCAAAGCCCCAATCACGCTGCGCATCGAGATTTCCCAGGGCCAGCTTCTTCTGCAGGCCGACTTTGATTCGAGCTGCACCGAGAGTGATTTTGCGAGTCACAAATTGCTCACCACGCCGGGGAGATTCGTGATTGAAGAGAATCCCGTTCGCTGCATAAAGCCCATACGCTTCGCGATGATTGATCGTCTGATGGTAACCAAACACCTTGGAGCAGGCATATGGGCTGCGGGGATGGAATGGCGTTTCTTCGTTTTGAGGAACGATGGTCGCGTGGCCAAACATTTCGCTGGAAGCGGCATTGTAAAACCGCACTTCCTGAGTTTTTGCCAACTGGATGGCGGATTCCAGAAGCCGTAATGTCCCTAAAGCGACGACATCTGCTGTATAGAGCGGTTGCGTGAAGGAATGATGGACATGACTTTGTGCCCCGAGGTGATAAATCTCGTGAGGCTGAGCTTCTTTGAGCACGCGCTGGATCGAGGTGGTATCGCCCAGGTCACCCGTGTGCAGCACGACTCGGGGTTGATTCCCTCGGGGTTGATTGCCACAGAGAAGATGCTCGATCCGCTGTGTGCTGATGGAACTTGTCCGGCGAATCAGGCCGTGAACTTCGTATCCTTTTTCCAGCAGCAGATCGGCCAGATAAGAACCATCCTGTCCGGTGATTCCAGTGATCAGGGCTCTCTTGGCGGAAGTCATGCTGCAGAATTCCTGTCTCTTGGCAAAATATCAAGGAATCAATCGGGCTGGGGTAGAGGCGAAGTGTAACACGATGCCCTCAGGAGTTTCAGTCGTAGGCCGCTTGATATTCTTCTATCAGGTCACGGGTGGCCTGGCCAACTCGTGGCCAGGTCGTCGTACCCAATACGACGACAAGACGCCGCGCCATCCGCCTCCTTATGCCAAAATCGTTGACAAGACCCTGGATAATCGCACACTTGGAAACCTGGCCTTAACCCGTGCGACTATGGCTGGCTGGGAATCGCCCACGGATTTTCTGGAGGACCTGCCTTAATGTCGGTGCCCCTGGCAAGAGTTCTTCGAGTTTCGCGCATCCATGCGAGACGGTCGTATGGTTTCGATCGCCAAAGAAACGCCCAATTTCCTCGAGTGTGGCAGCGGTCATCTGCCTGGCCAGCAGCATGGCACAATGCCTGGGGAGGACTACAGATTGATGCCGGGATTTACTCTTGAGAGCTTCGATGGTGACGCCGAACTCTTCAGCCACCTGCAGAGCCACCTGATCGATGGTAATCGTGGGAACGAGAAGTTCACCCTGCAGATACCGTTTGATTAAAGAGAGATCGGCTGTCGAATGTTCCCGTCGCGCCATCAGTTCAATCTGCTGGATCGCGACAATCAACTGTGCTGGTGAGCCTGCCAGATTCTCCGCCAGTTCCAGAGCGGCAGCTTCACTCATCGGGAGATGCTTCTGGTGAGCGAAATGAAGAGCAAGTTGCTTGCGGCTGTCCGTGCCAGGCCACTTGAGGAGGGCGCACAATCCTCCGTGACAACGGTTGACCAGGCGTGTGGAAAGCCCGCGCAGCTCACCCGGTGCTTTTTCACTGACAATGAGGACATGTCCGCCGGCATCGGCCATGAGATCAATGACACAGAGCAATTGCTGCTGCAAGTCGGCACGATCCTGCAGCTCATCAAAGCCATCGAGAATCAGAACTTCGAGACTGCGGAGTTTCTCGTGGGCTTCGACGACAGCTTTCTGATCGTGAGCTTCCAGCAGCCACTGGCAGAACTCATGGGCATTGGCCAGGAGGAGTTTGCCACGGGCCAACCGCTTCAATGTTTCGCGGGCCACATGACGCACCAGATGAGTTTTGCCACCACCCGTGGGGCCGTACACCAGCGTGATGCGTGGGCCTTGCACTGCCATCGAACCCATCGGTTCGACAATTCGCATCGCTGCCGTATAGGCAAAATGATTCTCAGGGAGCACGAGAAACGGCTCCTGAGAGGCGAGTGCAGATTGGCTGCGCGCCAATAGTGCGGCGAGCATGATCCGGGTCCGACATCATTGCGGACTGAAGGTAAGGTCTGGCAACCGTCCTTTTGCCTCGGATCATCCCTGGAGCGAATTCGATTGAGCGGCACTTTCACTCATGCCGCCCAAAGTTTGCCAAAAGAAAAAAAGCTGTCCTGGCTTTCTCTCAATACAAGCACATCACCGGTTAAAGATCGTCCTTCAACAATCTTCTCACAACTCAAAAGCGAATCACAGACTGGCCGCTGAATAAATCGATGCGGCTGCACACGGATTGTAACGATTTCGCAGCCCACCACTTCACTCGAGCCTCCCAGAGGCAGCAAAATGGTTCGCTCGATTCCTTAGGAGACCCTGATGATGAACTCATGGCAGGGTACTTCCGCGTGAATCTGAGAAAAGCGAATTCGTGATTCATTTTCGCTTAACGGGCGAAACGGCGACCGGCTCGCGGAAGATTGGCAACGACTGGAATTTCTGATTTCTGACCAGTGGGTGCAAAACTTTTGAGCAATTTGTGATGAGTCTGCATGGCATTATCTCGCAGTTTTCTTGGAAACACATTGCCAAGTGCTGATGATGCAAGCGACATGCCAATTGAGATAGCAATTGTAATTTGTTTCAAATGCGAAACATCGAGACGACTCGCGCGACATGGCCGGTCTGGTGAATTCTGTGACAACTCCGGCTTGCTGCCTCACAGAGAGTCACGGTCTTCAGCGAGACACTGTCTTCAATCAAACGCGCTCTTCGATGGGACGTGGTCTTCAGCGAAAGAGATTGAGAAAGCCGAAAAGCTCGCCCTCATCCCAGCCTTCTCCCGTCGGAACGGGAGAAGGAGCAAGAAACCCTCGCCCGCGTCTGCGTGGGAGAGGGTCGCACGAAGTGCCGGGTGAGGGTCTTTTCCAATGGATATGTATCAATCACAAGGGCTTCCGCAGGGACGCCGATTGTAGCCCTTGGCCAGAGATGACAAGCATCACGCGTTGAAGCCGGTTGTTGATCGCTAGCCCAATACGCTCGAGCTCGCCCTCATCCCGGCCTTCTCCCGTCGGAACGGGAGAAGGAGCAAAAAACCCTCGCCCGCGTCTGCGTGGGAGAGGGTGGCACGAAGTGCCGGGTGAGGGTCTTTTCCAATGGATATGTATCAGTCAGCGAGGTATCCGCAGGGGCGTCGATTGACTGCTCCAGGTCGCTGTCTCTGACGCCCGCTCTCCGGGCCGCAAGCATGGCACTTAATACGCTGTGTCCCCTGAATCGACATTACTTGGCTTTGACAGCCAGACTCATCTGGACGTTCTCGTCGATCTTGCCAGCCCCGTAGGTAATGCCCCACTGGCTGCGAGGGAGATTGAACTTGCTGGTCAATTCCACACCACTTCCGGTCGACTTGATCTGGGCAGGGAAGGTAATGCTGTTGGTCTTGCCATGCAGCGTCAGGTCGCCTGTCACGGTGTAGCCCTCGGCTGTTTTGGCAATGGCCGTCGACACAAACTTGGCTTCTGGGTACCGCTTGACTTCAAAGAAATCCGGGGCTTTCAAGTGGCCAGTCAGCTTTTCATCATCTGACCAGACGGAATCCATCACAATGGTGACCGAGATCTTCCCTTTGGTCAGGTCTTCGGGAGCGGAGAACGTCCCCGAAACCTGCTTGAAACCACCGGCATGTGAGCCTTCCTTTTTGGTACCGACAAAGCCAATGGTGGTGTTCTCACCTGTGAGCTTGTAGTCGGCTGCCACAATCTCGGAACCGGGAGACATCACCAGGGCGGTCATGACAAGGGTGGCTGCCAGCGAAGCAGCCGACGACTTAATGGCATTGAGAAGCGAAATCATCCGTTCAATCTCCTGAGGAATTGGTCAAACATCCCTGACGTGGATCGACCGATATTCGACGGTAATCCGGGTCATTAAGGCAACCTGCACAAAAGTGAGTCATCCAAATGCTATATCAGGCATTCAGATCACACCGTGGATTACCTCAGGCTGGCGTGAACCTTACAACAGGCACAGATTTTTGTTGCCACAGGCCGATCGCCAGAAAGTCTAAGGCATGCAACGAATAGTCCGTCCTTGAGGGAAACCGCACAGAATCGCTCTTCGGTAGACGAATTTATTGCCAGCAAACGTGTGCTGCGGTGATCGGAGAGCGCGATGTCGATTGGTGAAGGCTGGCGAAATCTGTTTGAGAACTGGCCGGAAACCATTCCCCGCAATGGAATTCTGGTCACTAATTATAGCGAAACCATTCCCTTCAAAGCCTTTATGATCTCGGGCAGCATTCTGCTGGTGGAGCGGGAAACGCCCGACAGCCAGGGGGCTCGTAAAGTCCTGATCGCTTACGACTGCATTTCCGCAGTCAAGCTGACGACGCCACTCGATTTGCCGCGATTTCTCGTCATGGGCTTTCAGGCCCCGTGACCGACTTTGTCGAGATTTTCCACGGAAAGATGAGCCGCGTGGGCTCTTCAATCTTCGGATTCTCCCAGTCCCAGTTGCTCCATGCGCCGGTATAATCTGGGCCGCGGGATTTCGAGGAGATCGGCTGCTTTCGAGCGATTGCCGCGAACCGCTGCGAGTGCTTGTTTGATCTGTTCTTTTTCAAAGGCTTCGAGTGCGGCATCGAGAGGCATGATCTGCACTGGCCGGGGTGGTGGCACGCTTTGAGCATCGTGGCCGACCTGCCAGAAGTGAGGCAGATCGTGGACCTGAATGATCGGCCCCTGAGCGCGCTCGCGCGATTCGGTCACAAAGCGTTTGAGTTCGGCGATGTTGCCGGGCCAATTGTATTCACCAATCAATCGCTGCACTTCTGGTGACCAGCCTGCCAGTTGTCGAGGGGCGAGGCGGTTTTGCTCTTCCAGCAGATGTTGAGCGATCAGCAAGGCATCTCGACCTCGTTCACGCAGGGGTGGCAATTCGATTTCGATCGTCGAAATACCCACCAGAGCCTGCTGATCACAGATCTCTCGTTCCAGCAACTGCCGGGAATTGAGCCGGGATGTGGCCATCCAGCGGATGGGGATATCGTTACGGTGAATCGATGCCTTCCGGAACTGTTCGAGCTGTTGCCAGAATGACCTTGGAGCCGCATCGATCGATTTGAGGAGGATGGTTCCCGGCCCGAGTGTGGCGGTTCCTGTGGTGGATGGTACGGATTCGAGGGCATGCTGAATCACTTCGTGGAGCATCGCTTCTGTCAGAATCTGACAATCCAGTGGCACGAAGGCATTACGTTGCACCGAGCTGCGCTGGTGAATGCTTCTGGCAAAATGTTCCTTTCCGGTACCGTTTTCACCGACAATCAGAAGGGGGGCCAGGTTTCCCGCGGCCAGCTCGGCCTGATGAATCGCCTTGCGGAAAAGTGGTGCGTGACCGACCAGTGAAGCATCCGTCGTTTCGTGTCGCCATTTGAGCCGGGCAGCTGCCAACTCGGCATGGAGCGTCTGTGCCAGCCCCGGCTTGATCACTGGTGGTTGAGGAATTCTTCCGACCACACCCAGAATCACGGGGTTCGCTTCTGGCTGATTGCCGAGATTCCAGAAGGTGATGCGTGTTGCCAGAGGAGGCATGCCGACACGAGGGAGATAAACTGCCGAAACGATCGTTTCGCCCGGGGCGGGAAGATCGGGTGGTGGTGCCAACGCAGCGAGAAGCGCTGCTGGTGAGCTGGTCTCGCCGGTGCTGAGATAATCGAGCGATTCCCCCAGGAGTTGTTCTTTCGCAAATCCCGCCAGATGGAGCAGAGCCTGATTGAGATAGATCAGCTTTCGGTCGGAGCTGACCATGAAGACAGGCTCGTGAGCTTCATTGAGCAGAGCATCTGCCGACAGAGGCTTGGAAGATCGGCGGGCCATGAACTCTTTCTCTCGATGGGACTGGCAGATCAGCAGCTCAAAACGAGGATCAGGCTTCGTCGTCACCAGGATCCAGGCTCAGCAGATCGAGCAACTCCCCAATCGTGTGATGCTTCTCGAGGGGATGCCTCAACTGCAGACTGGCATTGACGGTGTACCGGTTGCAGCGGCCCTGCTTGGTGATCATGAGGTAGTTGGCCTCAACGAGTTCTGCCACCACACGTTGCACCATGCGCTCGGTAATTCCGACTGCCACCGCGACATCACGCAGCCTTTGATCGGGCTGCCGATAGAGCGACAGCAGGACGTGAGTGTGATTGGTCATGAACGTCCAGTTCGCCGACGTGGTCGTGCGGGCTTCTTCGCCCACAACTTTGGCTGTTGAAGAATTGGCTCCTGCCCGTTTGGTCATGCTCGTCTTTTCTTGACCTGGATTTCTGGCAGAGCTTGCAGCCCGCACTTTTCGCCCTGATGCCGAGGGAGAGGGCGAAGGGGTGGAAGCAGATTGTTTGGGTGCCATGAGCCGGCCCATCAAAAGGTGGTGAAAAAAAAATCGAGAAAATCTGCACGAGATCTTGCAAGAACTTAATTACGCGACTAAAAATACACGAAACTTATTTCGTGTTTATAACTCTCTTCCTGACTCTTCTCGAAAGGAATGGCAGTTTCATGCTGGAAGTGTTGAGAATCAACCTGTGTTCTCCGATCTCGCTGGCCTTCGTGCTGGGTTTATTCGCTCGGATCATCCGCAGTGAACTGTCGTTGCCCCGCGAATTATACGCCTCGCTTTCGATTTATCTGCTGCTCGCACTTGGATTAAAAGGGGGCGTCGAACTTTCTCATGCGTCGATGGCCGAACTCGCCTGGCCGGCAATCGTCACACTTCTCCTCGGAGTGATCACTCCCTGCACAGCGTACCTCGTTCTCCGTCGGATCGGCAGGTTCAGTATTGCTGATTCGGCAGGGATTGCAGCGCACTACGGTTCGGTCTCTGCCGTTACGTTTATTGCAGCCCAGCAGTTCGTCCAAACGCTTGGTTTTCCGGCGGAAGGCTTCATGCCCACATTGCTGACATTGCTCGAAAGCCCCGGAATTCATGTCGCGTTAGGGATTGGAGCGGTGCAGACAGCTCGCCTGGCCAGCCAGCCTCGGGCCGATGGTTCTCATCCCGTCGAACGCCGACCACTAAAAGAAGTCTTGCATGAAGTTCTGACAGCCCGCTCGATGATTCTGCTGGTGGGTGGCCTCGCTTGCGGCTTCGTGATGGGCGAAAAAGGTTACGAACCGGTCAAACCGTTCTTCGAAGGCATGTTCAAAGGGGCTCTCACGTTGTTTCTGCTCGAAATGGGATTGGCGGCCGGTGCCAGGCTGGGTGACCTCAAATCGACAGGTCTGTTCCTGCTGGCCTTTGGCATGATCATGCCCATACTGCATGGAAGCCTGGGTGTCTTTCTCGGACATTGGGCGGGTCTGTCGATTGGTGGTGCCACAGTTCTTGGTGCGATGGCAGCCAGTGCCTCGTACATTGCCGCCCCACCGGCTGTTCGTATGACACTTCCTGAGGCGAACCCCACGTTGTATCTCACGGCGGCTCTGGCCATCACGTTCCCCTTTAACATCGTGCTGGGGATTCCGATTTACTTTCAACTGGCGCGGATGCTCGCAGGTTGACGTTGAAGAAACATCTTGGCGACACGGGCTGCCAGGACGATCTCTGCCAGAGGCTGAAGTCTATGGAAAAGAAGCATTGTCGAGTCGATGCAGAAAGCTGAGCATCAGCCTGATCAGCGTCTCTCGAACAGGCTGATGCGCTTCCGTCTTCAGACACGACAAACCAGGAGTTTTATTGTGCATACCGTCCCTCTGACTTTGCTGACAATTATTGGTGAAGGATTGCTCCGCGAGCGTTTGATTACCGAGATCGAACGGGCTGGTGCGAAAGGATACACCATCACGGAGTGCTCGGGCTCGGGATCACGTCACCGGCGTGTGGGCGAGCTGCTGGGTGAAAACATGAAGCTCGAATGTGTGGTTTCTCCCGAAGTGGCCGACAAACTGCTCGGCATCCTTTCTGACGAATACTTCCCGCACTTTGCGGTCATTGCGTATCTCAGTCCAGTCTCTGTGATCCGAGGAGATAAATATGTCTGAAAAGTTCTCTCTGAAGTCTTCCCATGATGCGGCTCTGGCAGGTCCTCAAACATCTTCCCGACGCATGTGGCTTAAGCAAATGACAGCCACGGCCTGCGGCTGTGGTATGGTAGGATCTGGTCTGTTGAATGCGAATACCCTATTGGGAGAAGAGCCAATGCAAGTCCCTATGCCCACGACGCCACAAGAAGCACTCGATCTTCTTTATCATGGCAACGAACGTTTCAGTCGCGGGCAATCGATGGCAGCCCATCGAGATCTGGATCGAGTCAAGGCTGTCGCTCGTAAGCAAAGCCCGTTTGCCGCTTTCCTGGGATGTGCTGACTCGCGAGTTCCTATTGAGATTGTGTTTGATCAGGGATTCGGCGATTTGTTCGTGACTCGAATTGCCGGGAATATTGCTTCGAGTGAGAACATCGGCAGCCTGGAATTCGGGGCGCAGATCCTCGGTTCGAAAGTGATCTACGTGCTGGGGCATTCAGCCTGCGGTGCAGTGACAGCCACGATGGAGGGGCGGGAAGTTCCCGGGCAGATCAGTGGCTTGTTCCAGTACATTCGGCCAGCCGTCAAAGTTGCCAAAGGAGACGTCGAAGTCGCTGTGCGGGAGAACGTGAAGAATCAGGCGATGCTGATTGCGGAATCGTCCCCGGTCATTTCACGACTCGTGCAGAAGAAAGAGCTGATTGTCGCCGGCGGCGTTTACGACCTGCAATCGGGCGTCGTCACACCAGTGGAGATGAGTTTCTAAGAATGTGGGTTGATGGTGGAAAGTCGAGAGGCCGTATCGAAGTGGAAGGCTTTACCCTCTTTCGATGGCTGGTGGATGGATGATGAAGTTGATCTTCACCAGGAAGTTTGGAAGGTTCGAGAAGAAAAGGGGTATGGGAAAAGCTGGCTCACAACAATGAAGTTGTGAGCTTCGTAGGCTGAAGGAGCAAAAGCCCCGCTGAACATCATTGACTCGGCATGGCAACAAGTTCACCCTATGACTTGAGCAGATATCTATGAGAATCAAGTCTTTCTGGTGACAATTCATGAAGCCCTTACGGGTCATCATAGCGGCATACATGGTCGTCATTACTGTCGCTTTCGTATGGACGAAAGCTGCGTCCGTCTGGACATCAATTCAGATCTCGTTCGCCAATGAGCAGACGATGATCTTTGCTCAGATGGTTGATCAGGCCTCGGAAGCCAGCCAGCAGATGCCTCCGAACGTTCCAGCGATCATCAGTTGCCTGGACTACACCCATAGCTACTACCCTCCAGGAACCAAACAAACTGTAGGATTACCTTTGAATCAGGTTGTTGAACGAACACGATTCATGGCTGAGCGGCAGATAATTGGCATGCTGCGACAGGCGACGAATAAAGATTTCGGTGATGATGCCTCAGACTGGATTATCGAATACACGCAAACTCAGCCCTCTGTATCGAACTGATTAGCACAGAGTTCCCATAGTGGAGAACAGGATGGCATAATGCACTTATCGGCGAGTCACTTGGACGGGTGGACGACTCGTCATCTTCGCGGGAATATGGTAGCAGCTAACGGAACTGCCATTGTTGAAGCTTCATGGTACGATGAGGGGACTGAAAGAGGTGAATCGTTTGAAATCGATTTTCCTGATGCGAGAATTCGAGAATGCCAAGAAGTACTGGCTCAATTAAAGCCTGTCTACAATGGGTGTGTTGACGATCTCCCGATCTACGAATTATCGGTGTCCGACAACGATCGTATATTGACAACCAGAGTCTATGAGGGAATTCACTGGCCAGATGCGATCAAGCCAGAAATCGATTCCTTCAGGCGGATCTGGGAACCCATTGATAACGAGGTTGAAAAACACCTCGCAATTCCCGGTCGATTCAAGAAGCGAAAAAAATAATGGTCGAGTTTATTGCTACAATAGTTTCTTAAAGATTGCACTCAACGTGACTATTCCTGGCACGGCGAAACTGTACTCGAGGTCGATAGAGCAGGAAATGGTGCAATCCGTCGGAACTCCTTGCACCCTACAGGGCTCACAAGAGCTTTATAAATACACGTTAGCGGAGCTTCGACGAGGTTGATTTTTTGGGCTTGATGGCGTGGGTTTTGAGTGTGTCGAGGGTCTTCTGGAAGTCGGCGGGTAAGGGGGCTTCGAAGACCATCCGCTTTTTAGTCACCGGATGATTGAAGGCCAGTCGGCGGGCATGCAGGGCTTGCCGGTCGATCAAGGTTTCATCGGCTTCTTCGGCAGTGTCCGGCAGAATGTCCGACAGCTTGACGCACGTTTTCCCTTCATACAGACGGTCGGCAATAATCGGATGACCCAGGTGGTGCATGTGGACGCGTAACTGATGCGTGCGCCCCGTCTGCGGCTGAAGTTTTACATACGTAAAGCCACGAAATCGCTGCTGGACTTCGTAAAAAGTAGCGGCCTGGCGAGCATTATCGCCCGGTGGGCAGACCATCATCCGCTCTCGATTGCGGAAGCTCACCCGCACATACGTTTCGACATAATCAGCGTCGAACTGCATCTCACCCCAGACAATGGCGTGATACTCTTTCTCGACCGAACGTTCTTCAAACTGGCGGCTGAGATGCTGATGCACCGTGTTGTCTTTGGCGACGACAAGCACACCACTCGTATCGCGGTCGAGTCGATGGACAATCCCCGCACGGTACTGGCCGGCGACATCGCTCAAGCTGTCAAAGTGAAACTGCAAAGCACCAGCCAACGTGCCGCGATAGTTCCCGCGTCCTGGATGAACAATCATGTTGGCGGTTTTGTTGATCACACACAGATATTCGTCGTCGTAAAGAATATCGAGCGGAATATCTTCGGGCTGCACGCGCTGATCGGGTTCGGCGGGGAGCGAGAACTCAATGACGTCGTTGACGCGCAGACGGCGTGAAATCTTGACGGGCAAGCCATTGACGAGGACTTTCCCCTCTTCGATGGTGCGCTGAAAGGCGACCCGGCTGAAGTTGGGATACAGGCGGCTGAGATAATGGTCAATTCGCCAGCCGTGAGCACGAGCTTCGACAGTGAGCACCAGTGCGGGATTGTCATCGAGACCGAAAATCGAAGGCTCGTTCATGGCAATCTCGTGGGTGGCTGGCGGGCCAGAAAAGAACGATCAGAAAAGAACGATCAAACAAATAGAACAGGCCCGTCAGCCGGGCCTGAGATTACTCACCAGAGTACCACATGCCGAGACCAAGGTGTAGGACCTGAAGATCTGCAGCCCAGATCTGGAACCTGAGACCATCGATCAATCAGCCTGGCGACAGGCGACAAACGGAGCATTATGGCTGGGGAGGAATCTCTGGACTGTCTGCTGGCTTGGTGGAAGCCTCGGGAGCCGCGGGCTTTTCACCTGCTGGAGTTTCGGGCTTGGCGGGTGCCGCTTCGGGCTTCGCTGGTGCGGGAGGAAGTGCAGGATCTGGAGTACCGGCATCCTTGGGAGTCGCGGACTCTTTGGGAGTATCGGTTGTGGCAGGTGCAGCGGCGGGCGGGATATCGCCTTCGGTCGATTTGACGGGTGAATCTGTGGATTTAACGGGGGATGAATTGCCACCCGCTGGGGAAGCGGGAGGAGTCATGCCGGGCAGGTCGAGGCCGGGAAGACCAAGTGCACCACCTAATCCATCTCGAGGACGGGCCGGCGATTCGGGCTTGGGGTTCTGCTGGCTGTACCATTCGTAGAAGCTCTTGGTTTCGGGAGTCGCCAGGGCCTTGATCCGTTCATCGGCGATCGGCTTAAAGATCGACTTTGGAAACTCACTGACCAGTTCTTCGTATTTGGAAATGGCAGGTTTGGTGTCGGCATTGGACGTGGCTTCAAGCACGCGGGCCAGACCAAACAGGGCACGTTCACGCAGGATGTTGGCCGACTTGTTCTCTGCCAGCACCTTCTCGAACCCCACCTGAGACTCCTTGAACTCGCTGTTCGCGGCTGCGCGATTGCGGTTCACCTGCAGCATCCCTTCGTCAAAGCGAAGTTCGGCAGCTCGCAGGCGGGCCCATTCACCAGGCGGTGTGCCGGCATAACGCTCGGCCAATGCTTCCATATCGGCAGGAAGTGTCGTCCCTTCAACATCAGACCAGGCTGCAGCAAGCCGGGCGGTTTGATTGGTCGAATAGACAATATAGCCAATCGACCCGATCACGACGGCAGCCAGCACAGCCAGGAGTGTCAGGCCAAAGCGTTCGAAAAAGCCACTCGACTTGAGAAGGAGCTTTCCGAGTTCACGTTCCTGCAGTTGAGATTCAATCGATGGTTCAGAATTCATGGAGCTTAATTCATCGCTGAAGAGAATGCTGTCTCAAGACGACAGCGCAATCGTGGCGCACATGCCCACAAGATCGGTAAAAGCATAAAACTCTCATAGGGCAAGCGTCAAGCCAAGCGAGCGGGCCATTTCGTCGCAACTCCAAGTGAAATCGGGAGTTGCCAGCAGAAACGGCCTGAATCACTTTCGCCGATCGCCACTTTCGCGGGTCTTCATTATCCCGGCAGGCGAAAAAACTTTAGTTCCAGTGCGATCGACAGTTACGTCAACGACTTCCCAAAATCTCCCCGCACATCCCGCCACATTGAATGAATGTGGTTAGCACCATCCTGGGTGTTGTTGTATTCGATGATAAACGTCGGCCCCTGGACGCGATAATGGTGCGGCTGATACTGCTTGATCCCTCCCCACCAGGCAAAGTGAACCTGATCCCAGCCCGAACGTTCAATCTCGGCGAGTCGTCGCTGAGCCACTTCTTCCGGCATGTTCGCCAGATACTCGCCGACGAGAGCTCGCACTTTTTCGACCGATTCCGTCCCCAGTTCGGGCAGCAGCACTCCGACCGGAGCTTCCACCACAGGTTGAGGGGCTCCCGGCCCGGCCACATCTTTGGGTGGTTCCTGCGAAATCGTGGCTTTCGCACGCCCGGATTCACTGGCCAGAGTGATTGCCTGACGGGCAAAGTCTTCTTCGTTGCCCAGCACCCTTAAAACACGGCCCGGAACAGATTCCATGGTGGCCGGATTACAGCCATAGAACTCGGGTGTGGTCGCCACAATCCGGTCGCCATCGAGTGTGTAGTTGAGCGAGAGATGATGACCTTCGATGCGATAACCCCATGCTCCCATGCCGGGCGTACCGAAGATGCTGAAGTGGTATTGTTCGGGGTCGCGACGTTCGCGGCGTTTTTCGCGATCACCAGCCTCGTACAAAAAGAGAACCTCTTCGAGACTCATGATCTTGATTGCCTGATCGTAGCCCGTCTCCGTAAGGCCACTTTTGAGCAAGGCAAAGGCGGCCTTGCGGGCTGGCCCCGTTAAGGCTCGCAGCTTGATGCCTTTGCGAGGCTTGGGAATGAAGTGCCAGTTGAGACGCTCGGGGTCATCGTAAGCGAACTGTACGAGAGCCCGTTGTTCGTCCGTGAGGGATTGCAAGAACTTGCTGGCGGCAGTCACCATCCGCGGGCCAGCCACTGAGGGCTGTGCAGCAGCCGTTTCGTTCGCCAGATTGGCATTGCTTGCCAAAGCCGTGCTCGAAGAAGCAAATCGCAGTGCACCATAACCGGCTGCTAATGTTCCCAGAAACAATCGTCGGTTGAATTCCATGGTGCGATTCCTTGGTGTTAACGAACAGGCTGGATAGTTATCAGGAGAGATTCGTCGGTGTGAAGTTTCGTGAGGTTTGTTACTGATCCAGGCCGGGGCCGAATCTCGATCATTATGGCACATGGCAGGCAACAGACTCAGCCAGTCACAGACCCCGGTTAGATACGGACTCTTTGGGAACAAAATCGGCAGGGAGTACATGCGACTGGTTTTCAGAGGTGAAAATCGGTCGGCGAAGCTTTATCGTTTTAAATCAATGATTCTCGATGCGTCATGACGTTACTCCATCGGGCAGGTCATGACAACCACTTCCTGGCCAACTCCCTCAGGGCAGGCAAAGATTGCCCGGCGGAATTCCTGATTGCAGACGATTGAACCATGCTCAAACGACGTGAATTCATTGCGACCACAACGATGGCTGCCGGACTCTCCGCTGCATCAGCACTCTCCTGCCAATCCGCCGAGGCGGCCATCGAGCCGGGGCGACCGTTTCGCTATTGCCTGAATACAAGCACCATTCGTGGTCAGAAGCTGCCCATCGTCGAAGAGATCAAGCTGGTTGGCGATGCAGGATACGATGGGATCGAGCCCTGGATTAACGAAATCGATGCTTACCAGCAGCAGGGTGGCTCACTCCCTGATCTGTCGAAACGCATTGCTGATGCCGGCCTGACAGTCGAGAGTGCGATTGGGTTTGCCGCCTTTTTAGTCGACGACCCGGCTCAGCGGCAGAAGGGGCTGGATGAAGCTCGCCGATGCATGAAACTGGTGAAGGCTTTGGGGGGATCGAGAATTGCCGCCCCTCCTGTGGGTGTCACCGATCGAACCGATATGAATCTGGATGTGCTGGCCGAGCGGTTTGCCGCCCTGGTACAGGTGGGGCGCGAAGAGGGCGTGTGGCCACAGCTCGAACTTTGGGGCTTCTCAAAAACTTTGCATAAGCTGGGCGAAGTCGCTTATCTGCTGGCCCAGTGCGGCGACGTGAATGCACTGGCTCTATTGGATGCATATCACATTTATAAGGGTGGTTCTGAGTTCGGTGGCCTGGGAGCCTTTGCCGGGAACCGCATGCAGTGTTTTCACATCAATGATTATCCTGCCGAACCACCACGTTCGGAAATCAAAGATGAACACCGCGTTTATCCCGGAGATGGCATCTGCCCGCTGACTGAAGTTCTCACGATTCTCAAAAACAGCGGGTTTCGGGGTGCGATATCGCTCGAACTTTTTAATCGCAGCTATTGGCAGTTGCCAGCCGATCAGGTGGTGAAGACCGGTCTGGAAAAGATGAAGGCCGTTGTGGCCAAAGCGGGTTTGTAGTCAGCATTTCCCTTCAGCCAACGACTGCTGCTAATGCGAAGCGGCGGATTCGTGATGTGTGGCCATTGTCCGTCGTGCTGCAGGAATGATGAATTGTGGTTGAAGGTTCGACGTGTTCCTCTCGACCGCATGGCCCGCTTGGCATATCGTTTCCAGATCAAGTGCGAGACACGCCTGCTGCTGTAGCCTGCCGGCAGATCGACCACGACCAACGCGACCATCAACTCGGGAATTTTTACTATGCAACGGGTTGTTCTTCTGGAACACAATCTGGCAGAAGCCAGTCGCATGGCCCGATTGCTGGTCGAGCAGGGCTTCGACGTCGAAATTACGAAGACCCCGGCCGAAGCGATTCAGGCCTGTCAGAAGTCACCACCGGATCTCGTGGTGACCGATATGCCCGAAAAGCGGACTGATGCCGACGACATGTCATTCATCAAATGGCTGCATCAGCATCAGCGGCAGGTCCCGATTGTCCTCTCGCTTTCGCGCAATGAAGAAATCTGCGCTCTGCAGGCTTTAGAGACCGGGGCTGTCAGCTACATCCGTAAACGATTGCTCGAACAGGATCTGCCGCAGACACTCAAGAACACTTACGGCTTACTCCAACGCATGACGGGGCAGAAGCGCATTCGCAAAGCGCTCGTGCGGGCTCACTTTCAGTATCAACTCGAGAATGATCCCACGCTGACACCGGCTGTTCTGGCGGGGGTGGAAGACGAACTCAAGCTGACGGGTCTGTTCGAACTGGCCGACATTACCCGCATGGTGATTGGCCTGCATGAGGCGATTGATAACGCGATCTTTCATGGCAACCTCGAAGTGAGTTCGGCTCTGCGCGATGCCGGTGCCACGAAGAGTTATTTTGAACTGGCGGAAAGCCGCCGGCATTTATCCCCATATTGCGAGCGGCACGTCGATTTCGAGATGCAGTTATCCCGCGAAGGGGCGGAGTTTCTGATTCGCGATGAAGGGCCGGGCTTCAATCCACAGGCCCTGCCTGATCCGACAGCGGCTGCCAATTTAGAACGCCCTTCAGGCCGGGGCTTACTGCTGATCCGCAGCTTTTTCGATGAAGTCGAATACAGCCCGACGGGAAGCGAACTCCGCCTCAAGAAAAAAGCCACCCGCAGCGCGGGCGAGGTGAAATAGCTTTCGGACCCAGCACCATCGGGTCCGCTGTGCGGACCATATTCCGCTTTATGGAATGTAGGGCGCATGCCAATGCACCAATGATGGCCAAATACGATACTGCAGGTGTATTCCGTCGGAACCGCAGGCACCCTTCACAATGAACTGCCGGTTCACCACGAAGAGCTGGCAAGAGCAGCCGCTCTCCCACGAAGACGCGGGCGAGGGTTTTTTCTCCTTCTCCCGTTCTGACGGCAGAAGGCCGGGATGAGCGTGAGCTAAAACGTATTTGGCGAATAATCCATCATCAGCTTTATCGCAGGACGCTCTTCATCTTCGCTCACTGAGAGTCAATCGGCGCCCCTGCGGAAGCCCTTGTGATTGAGGCATATCGATTGGTCAGACCCTCACCCGGCACTTTCGTGCCACCCTCTCCCACGCAGACGCGGGCGAGGGTCTTTTGCAATCCGGATGACAGTTGGAGATAGTGATTGCTCCAAGATGTTGTTTTGCAAAGTTTTGACGAGCCATGCCGATCGTTACAAAGGCCGAGTGTACGGGCAGTGGTGCGACCTTTAATCGGATGTTCTGAAATTCCATGGATGAGTTGTTCGATACGCATTGCCATCTCGATGAAGATGCCTTTCTGAATGAGCGGGACGATGTCATCGAGCGGGCGATTGCCCTGGGTGTCACCCGCATGCTCTCGATTGGTACGACTCTGGCCAGCAGTCAGCGAGCGATTGAATTGGCGGAGCGGGAGCCTCACGTGCGGGCTGCTGTGGGGATTCATCCGAATTACTGCTCTGGGACTCAGCCGACCGACTGGAGCGAGATCTGCCAGTTGGCACGTCATCCGCTGGTGCTGGCTGTGGGTGAAACCGGTCTGGATCAGTACTGGAAGCAGACACCCATCGAGTTGCAGCAGGATTATTTCCGCCGGCATATCGAACTGTCGTGGGAAGTGAAGAAGCCTTTTATTGTCCATTGCCGGGATGCAGAGCCTGAAACACTGCTGTTACTGGAAGAGATGTCGCGGATGGCTCCGCTGTGCGGTCTGATGCACTCGTTTGCCGGAAGTGCCGAGACGGCTCGGAAGTGTCTGGAGCTGGGTTTGTATCTGTCGTTTTCCGGGATGATTACATACAAACGCAATGAGGCCCTGCTGGCTGTGGCCACAGAAGCCCCTCTGGACCGGATTCTGATTGAGACTGACGCGCCGTATCTGGCTCCGGTTCCTTTGCGTGGAAAACGGAACGAACCGGCCCATGTCCGTTACACCTTGGGTAAGCTGGCCGATGCGAGGCAAATCGATCGCCATGAACTGGCGACGACAACGACTGCGAATGCGCTCCGGCTTCTGGGTTGGCCGGCACCATTGACCTGAGTTTGTTTGTCGAATGCCGGGTGAACCTCTCTTTCATCGAAGGGATGCTCTCGACTAGATTACGAGTTCGAGAGAAGATGTTTTTTGATTGGCCCTTGAGTGCTCGTTTTGAGGGCGTGTTGTCATTCCGGAAGGCATTCATGCGATTTGCAATCTGCCAGGAACTTTACGAAGGCTGGAGCTGGGAGCGTCAGTGCGCTTTCTCGGCGGAGCTGGGTTATCAAGGATTGGAAGTCGCACCGTTTACGCTGGCTCCACGGATTACGGATGTGAGCAGCGGGCAGCGGGCCGAGTATCGCCGGGTGGCTCAGTCGCATGGACTGTCGATCATTGGCCTGCACTGGCTGCTGGCGAAGACAGAGGGGTTTCATCTCACGACCAAGGAAGCGGCAGTTCGTCAGAAGACGGCGGCTTATCTGGCGGAACTGGCCCGAGGGTGTGCCGATCTGGGTGGTCAGATTCTCGTGCTGGGTTCACCACAGCAGCGGCAACTGGAAGTGGGGATGACGAAAGAAACGGGCATGGAGCATGCTCGGGAAGTGCTGGAAGCGATTGAACCTGTTCTGGCTGAGACCCGGGTGACGTTGTGCCTCGAGCCGCTGTCTCCTAAAGAGACCAATTTTCTCAACACGTGCGGCGAGGCTGTCGCGCTGATTGATCAGATTGGCTCGCCATGGATCCGACTGCATCAGGATGTGAAGGCAATGCTCAGTGAGCCGACGCCGATTGATCAGTTGATCATGAAGTACGCCAGCTATACGTCTCACTTCCATGTGAATGATGCCAATCTGCTGGGCCCTGGGATGGGGACGACAGATTTTGCACCGATTTTTGATGCACTGTTCAAGTCGGGCTATGCGAAGTGGGTGAGTGTGGAAGTCTTTGATTACAGCCCGGGAGCGGAAGTGATTGCCCGAGAGAGTATTGCTCACATGCAGCGCTTCTGCGAAGACGCCCGCTCCTGCTGAAGTGTCTGATTGTTGGGAGTTGGTTGTTGGGTGGCCAATTCTGGAAACCTCGCCCGTGTCTGCGATGGAAAGAGCCGGGTGAGGGTCTGCTCTATTCTTCCAACCGTAGGGTGCCATGCAGCGCCAGCGAAATGCACCAACTCTTCCCCCTTCACAGCCTTGGCGTCTTCGCCTCTTCGTGCAATGCTTTCTGCCACTTGCCAGAATTTGTCCATGTTTTCTCTTCCTGATCTTCGTGTCCTTCGTGGTGAACCAGTGACATGCGCTGCTCCCGTGAGAAGGGGTGAAGCCGCTTTGCCCATGTCTGCTCGCGGGGGACTCCCGGTCGCCAGCCATACGTCGAGGCCAGATCACAGCAGGTTCCCTCTGCCTGTTGTTATGGGCGGCCCATGAAGAGCAACAACCTTTCCTTATTCATTGCTCTTGGTGGAGCGTAGTGATGGAACTTGGGCTGTGATTCAAGTTCTCATCCCTCGAGATCAGGTGGCTCGCGCCCATCATCAGAGGGTATGACTCGAATCGAACGATCAAAAAGTCTGATCTTCTCATAAAATTTTTCGCATTGAGTTAAGGGATGCTGAAGGCTGGTCGTGAGTGATGGCCGATGATCGTGTCGAACCCGTCTTGCAAATGATGGAGCATGATCTGGAGAGGGGTGAGTGCATCATCCTAGAACATCTTTTCCTTCGAGGAGGGGATGTGATGATGGGCCGTGCAAGATGGCTGATGATCATGCGAGTGTGTCTGACAGACATTACAGAAACGTCTATTTTTCAGGCGTTTTTAAGAGATATTCCACGGATGCTCATGACACGATGCAGCTCATCACGTCAGAGCCAGAGGTTCTTCAGCAGTTGATGTGCATGGGTTTTGACGAGTCGCGATGCTGCATGTGATTGCGGTGTTCAAGACGTGATCTGCATGGTCTGGATGTGATGCATGAAGGTCGCGCAAAGGCAGGCTTGTGGCTGGCCATGAAGAGCAGGTTGTAAAAACCTTTCAGAATTCAACAGATTTTGAGTGCTGTGAGCAGATAATTGGCTTGAAGAATTTCAAGGAATTCATACGATGTCGCCAGTTCAGTGATGTTGTGATCAACATGCCTGTTGTCAAGTGAGTGAGATGACCTCTGCCAAGGTCGCAAACAACACGACAACAATCGTGATCAGCGAAGCAGGTTGATGATGACGTTACTCGACTCGCCAAGGTTGGCAGTCGGTTACGAACAGTTTTTATGTGACCCGCCTTTCTCCGCATGATGCCCGGTAAGCCAGCGGGAAGGATGGTCACGACAGTTCTCTTTTTTGGAGGAAGAGCAAGTGGCCAAGAAGAAAGCCGCCGTTAAGAAGGCCGTCGTGAAGAAGGCTGTTGCCAAGAAGGCCGTCGCTAAGAAGGCTGTTGCCAAGAAGGCCGTCGCCAAGAAGGCTGTGGCGAAGAAGGCTGTTGCCAAGAAGGCTGTCAAGAAGGCTGTGGCCAAGAAGACAGTCAAGAAGGCAGCTCCTGCTCCGACACCAGCTCCGTAAATCTTGAACCTCACCTGCGGGTGAGGTTTCAGGCGTTCAGGCAGGTCGTATTGCAAAATCGACCATCTGTCCTGAAGCGAGTGTTACGGGCAGCAGAATTCGGCGAGCCCAGATTCGATATGTGGCATGGGCGTTCCCAATGCTTCATCGAATCGACGCCCAGCCCCATCTCTCTGCGTGACCTGTTTCACTTTCAAGACGATTGACTTCACTTTTATGCACACAAGGCTGCCAAGTTTCGTGTAGTTCTCTACAGGAAACACACTTGCCTCAGTTCTCATGAGCTGATGGCGGTTGATGGATGAAAGTCGATCAGCCGGGCAGCAACGTTACAGCGAGCAGAGGGCGGCCATCCTGGAATGGCTGCCCTTTGCTGTTTTCTGGAGACGTCATTAACGCGAATTTCCCAGGAGAGCCTGGCGCTGGGTTGGTTATGTGCCATGCTTGCCCGGAGCTGCTGTCTATATACACAACTCTGAATGCCGATTGTTCTGCGGTGTGACTGGAGACTGCGTGGGTGGGGTCAAACGTCTTCGTTTGCCCCCAAGCTCATGGGACTCTGGTTGGTTCTTGACGAACAGCATGTAAAGTCATGATCTCTCTTTCGGATGCGTTTGCGCTGGGGAACCTTGTTGACCAGGGGGCGGATAAAGACATCCGACCCTTGCCACCCGGCGCGAAGACATGCTTGCCCAGAGCTGCAAGCATGGCACATAACACAATAAGACAGGGAGAAGACCCTCACCCTGCCCTCTCCCACGATGACGCGGGCGAGGGTTCCAGAGGGGAATGTGCATGGCGCGGCTTCTTGTTGCCGTGAAAATTCACGGCAACCCATAGACAAAGAGTTGGGCACGAGTTGGCCGGGCCACCCGTCACCTGTCACCCGTGTTAACGACGGAAAAGACCTTTGCTGAAAACACCCTCGCTGAGCAGCAGCAGCAATACCAGCAGGAGCAGCCAGCGGGGGAGATATTCGCTCGGGTTGTCGCTGCTTTTCACACGCGTATTTGAGGGGGGCGGCGCGCTGGAAGCTGCGGTCTCCTGCCCAGGCTGTTGAGAGATGAGCGGGGTGGGGCTTCCTGGAGTTCTGTGGCTGGCGTTTTCCGTGGCAGGCACAGGCCAGCGGGCAAGTGACGATTCGCGGAGATCAGGATTCACTGCGAACCAGAACCAGCCTGTTGCAGGACTCGATAGATCGCGGGAAGTGCCGGTATTCATGGATGGCGAAGGGATCAATCCCTGGGTGCTGCGAGACAGTCGATAGAGCCCGGCCTGATAAGGGACTGCCAAGGCTTGATCAGGCTGTGGGGCCACGAGTGTGTCTGCACCTCCAGGTGTACGCCAGATCCAGCTTGAGGTATTTGTTTCATTCGAGCTGTTCGGGCTCTGCATGGTTTTCAGAATGGCCGCATGGGGGAAGACTGGCTCACCGGCGATGGTACTGCGCACCTGCCGGGAATCAGCGGCTGCATAGCGCACCATTTCGTGGCTGAGAGGAACGAGACTATGTCCCCACAAGGCCCATGTTCCCCAGGTACGATCAAACGGAGTGGCCACAATCACCAGTCGACCAGCACCGACACTGCTGGTGACAATTGCCGGGTCGCCGGAACTGAATTGCAGTGCGACCTGGCTCTGGATTTCGGGCCGGGCCAGCATTCGCAGATAGGCGAAGGTTTTTGTTGCGGTTAAACCTGTCCCCGATTGACCGGCAAAGGGGAACAGGATGGGGTGCTGGTAGTTCAAAGGATCGAAGGAAAAGATTTCCTCGGGATTTTCCGGAGAGCCGACGATCGAATCGAGTTCGAGTGGCCACCATGAGGCCGACTGATTCAGTACGGAACGCCAGGCACCCAGTTGAATCTGGCTGCCGAAACCGATGATCAGGCCGCCACCTTGTCTTAGGTACGCTTCGACAGCATTCAATTCATTGGCTGAAAGTTCTGGAAGATCGCAGAGGCAGACGACATCGTACTCAGGGAGTCGATTCGAGAGCAGTTCATCCGCTGGGATCACGTTGATCTGGTACTGGTCTTGCTCATCGCTGGGATCGAGGGCCAGACGCAGAAAATCGGTCGCATTTTCAAAACGTGTTTTCGCAGGCTTGCCATCGACCAGCAGAATTTTGAGCCGGTCACGAATGGGAGCCACAAGATAACGGACATCATCCTGAGGGCGCTCATCGACGGGTAATCGCAGCGATTTGCCGGCATTCTCCTTGCGGTCGAGGCCCACTTCCATGGTGCGTTCTCCGGCGACTTCAAAACGGAGATCAAACGAAATGTTGGCTTCGGTCTGACGGCCCGAAGGAAGCTCCTGGGAATTCAGGATCACGGGGGCGGTTTGTGAGAGCTGGCCATCAACCTTGAGAAAGACCACGAGAGGTGCAGGATCTGCAGGTGGTTTCCCGAGGCTCGTGACCGTCACTTCGAGTCGAAACGATTCTTTTCGTAACAGGATCGGGGCCACGATTTCGGCTCTGGTGATGGCATAATTCGCGGGGATTTCAAAGCCCACGTCTTCCCATTGAAGAGCCGCGTGTTGTTGAATTTCGAGCAGGATCTGGCTGGTGGGTGTGCCGGGGGAAAGATCCCAGGTGGATTCCTGCAGGTCGGTGATCAGCGAGACCACCTGCTGCTCGAAGAGTGGCTCGCGCTCGGATGCAGGAGTCAGCCATTGACGAACACGGCGTAAGCTGGCGAGTGGATTGCCTGCCGATTGTGTGAGTTGAAGCTGATCGAGTTCCCGGAGGATTTCGGCCTTGGCGCGGGAAGGTTCGGAGATCAGGGCGCGTGCTTCATCGCCTTGAAGCAGCACCAGTTGGAACGCTGTCCCCTGAGGTGCGTTGTTGACGATTTCGCGGGCTCGATCGAGTGCCCTGCTCCAGGTGGAGGGTTGGTTTTGAGTCGCTGATAACGCTGACGGGAGAGCTTCGGCCCGGGCAGCGGTCAATGTCCCCATACTGAGCGTGGTATCGAGCAGGAGAATCTGCAGAGTCGAAGGGGTTTCGGAAACTGTAATTGCTGCTGAAGACCAGATGGGCCGGGCGAGTGCCACAGCCGGGAGCATGATGATTGCCAGACGAAAGGCGAGTTGCCAGAGTTCTTCCAGTTGCAATCGTCGGCGATTTTTTTCGATGGCGGCTGTGAGAAACTGCATGGCGGCCCAGGGGAGCCTGACCGGCTGGCGACGTTTCCACAGGTGCAGAACCAGCGGCACGACTCCCAGCAGCAGCCCCCACAACAACCATGGATCAGCAAAACTCACATCGGCATCCCGAAGACCATACTTTCAACTTCTGGTCATTATGATAGGGGGAATTCCGAGGAGATTGTAAGACTCAACCCGGAATTCCATGGTGATGAGTGGATGTCTGCATGCTTCCCCTGGTCAATCGAGTTCACGAGGACGAGTGCCTCTGTCAGGTTCCTCCCCATGAACATCGGGATGAACAACCAGCGCCCAACAAACTGGGGGCAAACGAGGACGTTTGACCCCAGCCACCCGCCGCTGGTGCATCACACGCCCAAATACGTGCGGGCTTGCCCTCATCCCGGCCTTCTCCCGTCGGAACGGGAGAAGGAGCTAAGAAACCCTCGCCCGCGTCTGCGTGGGAGAGGGTGGCACGAAGTGCCGGGTGAGGGTCTTTCCATTCGATGCGTATCGGTCAGCGAGGTATCCGGAGGGGCGCCAATTGACTGTCATTAGAGCGAGAAGGAAAAGCAGCTCGCGATAGAGCTCGTTGTGGATAGATCCCCAAATAGGTTCGGGCTCACCCTCATCCCGGCCTTCTCCCATCGGAACGAGAGAAGGAGCTAAGAAACCCTCGCCAGCGTCCGCGTGGGAGAGGGAAGAAAGGGTGGCAGGGGGTGGATGTGTGCATCTGCCAAGAGTGACCATGCGTTGCCAGCACGAATGCAATCGCGATATGTTTTCCTGAATGGATAGCATGTTTGTCATTAACAATCAGAGTCCAATGACATGGGGGTCCAACGAAGACGTTTGACCCCAGCCATACAGTCGTGGGAGGCATGCTGGCTTGGTATTAGCTTAAGACAAAGCCGCAAGCATGGCACTGAATGAGTTTGGCACTGATCATGGATGAAACTCAGCACGGGCAATCAACGACGGGGCCAAAGGAAGAACATGCGATTCGCCACACCAGACGCTGTGATGGAATATGCCCTGAACCTGGCTCGTCGTGGAGTCGGTTTTGTCGAGCCCAATCCGGCTGTGGGAGCTGTAGTGGTTGACGAACATTTGCAGCTTCTGGGCGAAGGCTGGCATGAAAAGTTTGGCGGGCCTCATGCCGAAGTGCATGCCCTGGCAAAGGCTGGTGAGAAAGCGCGCGGCGCCACGATTTACACCACTCTCGAGCCCTGCTCTCACTTTGGAAAAACACCTCCCTGTGCCGATGCGCTGATCGCGGCTGGAATTCGTCATGTGGAAACTGCAGTGATCGATCCGGCGGCTCATGTTTCGGGTCAGGGAATTCACAAATTGCGGCAAGCCGGCATCACGGTGAATGTTGGTCGCTGTGCAGACAAAGCCCGTGAACTGCTGGCCCCGTTTGTCGCCTTTCAATGTGCCAACAGGCCCTGGGTGCATGCCAAGTGGGCCATGACGCTGGACGGAAAAATCTCGACCAAGACCGGGCATTCGCACTGGATATCCAGCGAGGCATCGCGGCGGACTGTCCACGAACTGCGAGGACGTGTCGATGCCATCGTCGTCGGGATTGGCACTGTGCTGGTGGATGATCCGCAACTCAATGTCCGCCTGCCGGACGACTGGAAAGGACCACGGCGGACACCCGCGAGAATTGTGCTCGACTCGCGGCTGTCGATCAGCACGCACAGTCAACTGGTACAGACGGCAAGAAAGATCCCCACCATTGTGGCCACGATTGGCCCGGAACATCTGCAGATGGCCGAGAGAGAAGCCGACTGGCAGCAACGGCGGCAAGTGCTGGAAGCCGCGGGTTGCCAGGTGTGGTCGCTGCCTTGTGGCTCGACAGATATTGGTTTGGCGCATCACCCGTGCTTGATTCATCTGCTGGAAAAAATTCGCGCTGCCGGCATGGCCCATCTTCTGGTTGAGGGGGGCGCACGCATTCTGGGATCATTTTGTGATCTGGATCTGATCGATGAAGTGCATGCGTATATTGCACCGAAGCTGGTCGGAGGATCGGCGGCTTCATCGCCCATTGCAGGTAAAGGACGAATGACGATTTTCGAAGGTGAAGAGTTCGCTTCGGGAGCGTTTACCACGATCGACAAAGATGCGTATTTCCATGGAGTTCGCCGGGTGGCGATCGATCGCCTGCCGTGGATGAACCCTGTCGACGCGTGAAAGCTGGAAAATCCACCACAGAGCGACAGGGTCGAACTTTTGGCTGACTTCTGCCACACTTCGCAGAGGGTCATCTGGCCGCAGTGACCTATCGTGGATGATTGTGGGCCACTTGTTTGTCCTTTGTGAAATGTGCCAGGTTGATATGGTCGATGTGAGTCCGTTTTGTGGATGGCGTTATCAACTGGGGCAAGTCGGTGATCTGGCCGACGTGACGGCGCCGCCCTATGACGTGATCGGGCCGGAGGAACTGATCCAGTTCAGGCAGAAACATTCGGCGAATATCGTGCACCTGATCCTGCCGGAATCGCTGCCTGATGATCCAGTGCCCGATGAACGTTATCAACGGGCGGCTGCACTTCTGGCACAGTTCAAGCTCGATGGCATCCTGGCGCGTGATCATGCCGATGCCTATTACGTGTATCACCAGACATTCGAGATCGCTGGCGAAAGATATGTGCGAAAAGGATTTCTCGGGCGGCTCAAGCTCTCCCCGTTTGGTGCAGGCCAGGTCTTCCCGCATGAGCGCACGCTGGCGGCACCGAAGGCCGATCGGTTGAAGCTCTTTCGTGCTGTAAAGACCAATCTGTCGCCCATTTTCGGTTTGTATGAAGACCCGGCCGGTGAGATCGAACAGGTGCTGACGACCGCTCTGGCAGGTCAAACGGGGGTACAACTGATTGACGAACAGCGAGTCCTGCACCAGCTCTGGCCGATTACCGACCCGCAGGTGATGTCGAAAGTGACCTCGCTGATGAAGAGTCGGCCAGTGGTGATTGCGGATGGACATCATCGCTATGAGACGGCCCTCGCCTATCGCGATGAACTGGTGGCAACGGGCACAATCACGAATGAACTGCATGCCGCGAACTCGGTGATGTGCATGTTCGTCGCTTCGGAAGACGACGGGCTCATCGTGTTGCCGACACATCGCATCGTCAAAAACTGGCAGGGATTGACGGCTCAGCAGATTGGTATGGCGCTTACGCCAGTGTTTGAAGTGGATGTGGTCGGGAGCCATGCGACAGCAGCCCAGGATGCGTGGGATCTGGCACAATCCTGTGGGAACGGCTGTGCCCTCGCCCTGGGAACTTCTGCTGATTCGACGTGGGTAGTGGCTGAATTGAAAGACATGGCCTCGATGCGGCTGGCTTCTCCCGGCAAATCGGCTGAGTGGTGTCAGTTACCAGTCAGTGTGCTGCATCAACTGGTGCTGCCACGATTGGCACCACTGGTGCATCTACGGGAAGAAGCCGATCTCGAGTACGTCCATGAAGATCAGACAGCCGCCCGCTCCATCGAAGAAAAGACTGCCGGTCTGGCAGTGCTGGTTCCTGCGACGAGTGTCACCCAGGTGGAAATGATTGCCCAGGGAGGTGAGGTGCTACCTCCCAAATCGACCTACTTCTACCCCAAGCTCCGCTCGGGAATGGTGTTGAATCCGTTGACGTAAGATGGCAACGATTGGGCCATGTTGCCCCTCAATTCGTATCATCTGTTAACTATCAACCATGAGTCCATCAGGTTAAATCCATTCTGTGAACTTCTGAAGTTGAGAGACAAATTGAGTTAATCTCTGCGCATTCATGGTGCTGAGATAATCCTCGACACCTTTCGGAGGGTTTTTGAGACTCAATCGATGCCTTTTGACAGCGATGCAAACCTGAGTTGGCGTTGTTTCAAACAGACTTATAAGAAAGTTGTCTGGGTGTAATGCTTCGATGCCGTATGGTTTCAAAGATGTCTCAGGAAAATCCTTGAAATTGAATGTCAGGATTGTGTTGACTCCGGAGAAAATTGCTGCTGCCAGAACGTGTCGATCATCTGGATCTGGCAGTGCGACAGTTTCAATGAGCTGTTCGTAGCCTGTGATTAACCCGTCTGGAACAGAGGCTTCCATGAGTGCTCGAGTTCGCTGAAGTTGCTCGGGCTTCAGATCGGGGCGGTTGATGAGCACATTCCTGATCCACTCCTCGTGAATGGTCGGCGTCCATTGGGGGCGAAACAGGCCCATCACAGCGAGATGCATGAGCAGATCGCGCAATGGAGCCGGGTAAAGCACGCAGGCATCGCAAAGAACCGTCAGGTTTGCCACATCAGTAACCCATCCCCAATTCCTGAGCCTGGGCCGCCAGTTCATCCAGTGCTTGCAGTCGCTGCTGGTCCATCGCCTGTTTGTATTCCATTAAATCCTTGAACAGAATCCGGCGATGGGAGCCAACTTTTCGGTAGGGAATGAGATTGTTTTCCAATTGCTCAATGAGATAGGGCCGAGAGACATTGAGAATATCGGCTGCCTGCTGAGTGGTGAGTTCCACATGCATGGGAACAAGCATCACGGCATGTCCCTGAGCCATTTGTGCCAGGATATCCTTGAGCAGCTGCAATGCCGACACTGGAATTGAAAGCGTCTCTTCCGGCAGTTCTTGAGATTGAATTCGCAGTTGTAGCGACAAGTTGGGGCTGGTCACATCGTAATGGGCCAATTGCCGGCAGCCTTCGAGCGCGAGTCGTGCATCGACGGATGACGGTGTGATCATGTCGGTGGTGACATTTCTTTGTTTTGACATCAGCACGCACTCCTCGACATTGAATTATAGACGCAATCGAAGCCAACGCAATATTCGAAACATTCGAAACAGCTTTTTTCAATCGGTGCCAACCGAATGCTGCTCAAAAAGCACTTTCGAAAGCACAAGATTTGTCGATGCGAAACGTGGCCTGGCCAAGGCTGTTCTTTTGACTCACTTCGCGGGAGAATCTGGACCATGTCGGTGTGAGTTCTTACCGGTGTGAGTTTTGTTTCGGGCTCGAAGAATTCAATGCCTGTTGCCCTTAAGGGGCGACCTCACGGATGAAAGTGTGCCTTCCATGCGGACGAAAGTTGCTGATTGCCTGAAGAAAACTGCTCCTGGAACGATTGTCGATGTGCGTGGCTGGGTGCGAACCCGGCGGGAGTCGAAACAGGGGTTTGCCTTCATTGAACTCAATGATGGAAGTTCGTTTGCCAATCTGCAGATCGTGGCCGACAAGTCGCTGCCGGATTACGAGGAATTGATCAAGCTGGTGCAGACCGGGGCGAGTCTCGCGGTGACGGGGGAACTGAAAGAGTCGCCAGCGCAAGGGCAGAAGGTGGAACTGCATGCCCGGACTTTGAAAGTGCTGGGGCAGGCCGATGCCGCAAAGTACCCGCTGCAGAAGAAGGGGCACAGCTTCGAGTTTCTGCGGGAAAAAGCCCATTTGCGGCCGCGCACAAACACATTTGGTGCGATGGCTCGCGTCCGCAATGCGATTTGCGACGCCATTCATCGCTACTTTCAGGATCGCGGTTTTCTTTACATTCACGCGCCGATCATCACGACGAGTGATTGTGAGGGAGCCGGTCACATGTTTCAGGTGACAACGCTTGATCTGGCAAAACTGGGACAGTTGCAGGGTTCCAGAAACAGTGAAGCTGGCAAGCCTTTCGAAATTGATTACACGAAAGACTTTTTTGGCAAGAAAGCCGGCCTGACAGTGAGTGGTCAACTGGAAGGCGAAATCTTTGCGTGCTCCGTGGGAGATTGTTACACGTTTGGGCCGACCTTCCGCGCTGAGAACAGCAATACCACCCGGCATCTGGCCGAGTTCTGGATGATTGAGCCTGAGATGCCGTTCTATGAACTGGAAGACAATATGGCTCTGGCGGAGGACTTTGTCCGGTCAGTGATCAAGAGTGTGCTGGCCCGCTGTCCGGATGATCTGCAGTTCTTCAATGATCGCATTGAGCCGACGCTGCTGGCGACACTAGAGAACATTACGGAACATGACTTCATCAAGCTGACCTACACCGAGGCGGTCGAGATCCTGCTGAAATCGGGGCAGAGCTTTGAGTATCCCGTGGGCTGGGGGAAGGATCTGCAATCGGAACATGAACGGTTTCTGACCGAGAAACACTTCAAGCAGCCAGTGATCCTGACGGATTATCCGCGAGAGATTAAATCATTCTACATGCGGGCGAATGATGATGGGAAAACCGTCCGGGCCATGGATGTGCTGGTCCCTGGCATTGGTGAAATCATTGGTGGGAGCCAGCGTGAAGAGCGACACGATGTGCTGATCAGCCGCATGCAGGAATGCGGTTTGAATCCTGCCGATTACTGGTGGTACCTCGAACTGCGGGAGTATGGCACAGTTCCTCACAGTGGCTTCGGGCTGGGTCTGGAAAGAACCGTGCAGATGATTACCGGCATGCAGAACATTCGCGACTGCATTCCATTCCCGCGAACTCCGAAATCGGCTGACTTTTAACAATTGCCAGCCAATAAAAGAGGCCTGTGAAACGGGGCCGATCCGCTACAATACCTTGCGGAGACTGAGAATCTGTCGGTAGGGAGCCAGCCAGGCTGCTTGACCCCAATCGGCAGGCTCGCGACACTGAAGTTGGGCTGGCAATCGGAAATCCAGGCTGTGGCGTGGAAGTTGTCTGCGAAACGGCTCAGGCGGCAGACTTTTGTGCAGCCAGTATCCTGGCTATGGTCGGATATCGCAAACTGTTACTTTATAATCACTTAGATCATTTTTCACGCACTGGAATTCTTCTTGGATTCTGGTTCGACTGAACAAAATTATCCACACAAAACCGGCTCAGGCAGTCCATGTTTGATCAGCGATTTATTCGTAACTTCTCGATCATTGCCCATATTGATCACGGGAAAAGCACTCTCGCCGACCAGCTTCTGCTGAAAAGTGGAGCCATTACCCAGCGGGAATTCCGCGAGCAGATTCTCGATGACCTGGATGTGGAACGAGAACGCGGCATTACGGTCAAAGCGCGGGCGGTGGCCATCCGTTACACGCTGGATGGGCAGGAATACGAGATCAATCTGATCGATACGCCTGGTCACGTGGACTTTCATTATGAAGTCTCACGAAGTCTGGCCGCTTGTGAAGGGGCGTTGCTGGTTGTCGATGCTTTTCAGGGAGTGCAGGCTCAGACGGTGGCCAATGCGTACGCCGCAATTGGTTGCGATCTGGAAATCATCCCTGTGCTCAACAAGATCGATCTGCCGGTCACCCGTATTCCCGAGGTGATGGAAGAAATCGAATCGGTCGTAGGGCTGGATACATCGAATGCACTCAAAGTCTCTGCCAAAGCTGGTATTGGGATTGAAGATGTCTTCAAGGCCATTGTCGAGCGGATACCGGCACCCAAAGGGAAGCCGGATGATCCATTGCGGGCACTGGTCTTCGACAGCAAATATGATCATTACCGTGGTGTGATCACTTACATCCGTGTAAAGGAAGGGACGATTTCCAAAGGCCAGAAAATCTATTTCATGAAGGCCGGGACAGCCCATGAGATTCTGGAAATTGGCCAGTTCCGACCCCATATGCTCCCTTGCGAAGAACTGGGACCTGGCCAGGTGGGTTACATCGTCACGGGCATTAAAGTGCTGGGCAACGTGCATGTGGGAGATACCGTCTGCGATTATCTGAGGCGACCAGCCGCTCCACTTCCCGGTTATGAAATTCCTCAGCAGATGGTGTTCTGCGGGATGTACCCGATTGATGCCTCAGATTTTGAGCATCTCCGGGAAGAACTCGCCCGCATGAGCCTCAATGATGCCAGCTTCAGTTTTGCTGCCGATACGAGTGAAGCTCTGGGATTTGGTTTCCGCTGCGGATTTCTGGGGATGCTCCACATGGAGATCATCCAGCAGAGGCTCGAAAAGGAAGCCAATGTCGATCTGATTCAAACGGCACCGAACGTGACGTATCAGATTCTCAAGACCAACGGAGAAGAAGTTTTTATCGATAATCCTCAGGAAGTCCCTGATGCGGGCTCGATTACCGAGTTTCGCGAGCCGATTGCAAAAGTCGCGTTCATTCTGCCCAGTGATAAGATCGGCGCCGTCATGCAGATGTGTGCTGACCGGCGGGGTGTCTTTGTCACCACGGAATTCTTAGGCCCGCAGCGGGCTCAACTGGTGTGGGAACTTCCACTGGCTGAAATCGTGTTCGACATGTACGACAAGCTTAAGAGTATCACTCAGGGCTATGGCACCATGAACTACGAGATTATTGGCTACCGTGCCGCAGATCTCGTGAAGATGGATATCCTGGTTAAGGGCGAACGGGTCGATGCGCTTTCCACAATTGTCCACAGGACGTCGGCAGAAAGGCGCGGCCGGGCTTTGTGTAAGCGGCTCAAAGAGGAAATCTCCCGGCATCAGTTCGAGATTCCGATTCAGGCCGCACTGGGGGCACGAATTATCGCCCGTGAGACTATTTCTGCGGTTCGTAAAGACGTGACTGCCAAGTGCTACGGCGGTGATATCAGCCGCAAGCGCAAGCTGCTGGAAAAGCAGAAAGAGGGCAAGAAGCGTATGAAGCAATTCGGCTCTGTCGAGATCCCCCAGAAGGCCTTCCTCTCCGTGCTTGATACGGGGAATGATGAGTAGGGGTGGCCTTTTGGTCCCCCGTTGGGTCCGCTGTGCGGACCATATTGGGCTTATCGCCGGAACGAGAGATGAAAGTTAGTAGGGCAGGCTCCCGCCTGCCGTCCTTGCTGCAAATAATTCAACGACTCCCAGTTGCGTAGCATAAATCGCCCAGTAGCAGTAGCCCGCAAGATTGACCCACAGATCGGTGGCCGATTCCTGCGCTCGTCTGAGGCCACCACCAAAGTGAGTCCCGATCCCTTCGTCTCTGCCAATGGCACCGGCGTATCACTCAGGAGTCAGGGATGTTTTAAATCCGCTAATTGTTGTCTCTTATGTCAGTAATATACTTATCCGCAAGAGGGTAGATAGTAGCTGATCGGTTCTTACGAATGGGTTTCACTGAATTCCAGCTAGAATAGCTGTCATCTATCAACTCGCTAGGCGCCTTCGAACCTTCAAACACCTCAGATGCATCAATAATCACACCGAAGTATATCATTTCATGGAGACTCACCTCTTCTGTGTTCGACCTTTGCTCGCTCCGCTTTCCGCCACACGTGATAAAATGGATCCACTTTGGTCTTCCTGTAACAATTTTAGAGGTAAGGAGCGGGGAACTTCCGTCGAGTTCCGTCTCTCCACGCACTTCAAAAAGAAAGTGAATACCATTCGCTGCGTACGCGCTTTTGAAATTGTTGCGACACTCCGTTATTGAGCTTTCACATGCTCTTATTATGTCCACGCTTGAGTCTGAAAAGTCATCGGCATTCCTGATTACAAATGCAAAATCCGGATAAGTGTCAAAGGATGAATCATATGAATTTAGAAAAGGAGAGAAGTTACGAGAAAAGCCTTCATACCAGTCAGTTCGTTCACTAGGCTTGTCCCCTTTAGGTATCGAAAGAAATAGGAATGCAATCAAGATAGAAAGCATTATCAACACAATGCTTAACGACATATACCTATGAGTCGTTGACATTTACACGTCCCTTAAGATGATTCTCAAATGAGTTCGTTATAGCTATTGTACGTTCCGTGCCCGCTGTTGTATCTTCTCAGTTAGTGGGGCAGGCTCCCGCCTGCCGTCCTTGCAGCGGATAAGGCAACCACTCCCAGTTGTGCACCATAAATCGCCTAGTTGCAGTAGCCCGCAAGATTGACCCACAGATCGGTGGTGGATTCCTGCGACCGGCTGCGGCCAGCACCACAATGAGTCCTGACCCCTTTGTTTTGCCCTATAGTCACGAAAGACAACGAAGCAAAGGCTCATTTCGAGACGACTCCATCAGTAATAATTACAAAGCCATTGACCGTTCCAGCAATGACTCTTGGTCGTTCCTGTCTGTTTGGAATGAACGTCATACAAGTCACTGGAATGACTAAATCATCGAAGCATTTCCAGCTGAAGTCGCCTTCTTGGCCTCTTACCATGATGACCCCACTACGATCGAGTAAAGCGCTGGTCGCAAACACCTGTCGGGTTGATTGTTCTTGAAAAAACAATGGTGCAATGTTTCCAAGAAACACCTTGTCACTCGTTGAAGACTTGTTGAACTCTCTGACCCACCCCGCTCCTCCGTCGCCAGCTTCGGAAGAAATGAAATCTCCGTTCTTCAATTGGCACAAATCGACGAATCCAGTACTTCTCGCTTTGTAAGAAGTCACTGGAGTGGTTTTCAAATCTGCAAGGCTCAGTTCCAGCAGGCTCCCGTCAATCGTTCCGCAAAGAAGCGAATCCTTCTCCGCCATCGCAAAACAGCTGGCCTGTGAGATCCGAGTTGATTTGCTGTTCCACTGCCCACTCTCCTGGCGACGAAATACTTGCAAGTCACCATCCAGGCTTAAGGTGACAAAACAATTCGCAGAGACTGTCAATACGCGAATAACTGGCGACTTATGATTGGTTACCATCCAGTGGAAATGGAGTTCCGGCAGCGATGCGATTGCGATCTTTCCGTCTGAAAGCCCCAGCACTGCCTCATCCCGGCTAGGAAACATTGCGCTGCAAGTCGAGTGGGCGTCCGGTAAATTATAAGTCTTAAGACATCGACGATCGTTTAGGCTCCAAGCGCTGATACGTCCGGACTCACTTCCGACAAGCAGCCAGTCATTGATCGTGGCTAGAGTATGTATCGTCGAGTTACATGCACCGATAACAACTCGTCGAGGGGGAGAAGACTCTTCCGCGGTGGCGACAGGCAAAGAACAGATTAAAATCCAGGCGATAACTGCGTTGACGCATCGCACCATTAACTTCTGAGCACTCATGGCCTATTTCCTTTACTCAATGTCCGAGGGTGGCACAGGTGGCTCGTCCGCAAGCTAACTGTGTGCCGGAGGCAAAAGAGGTTTCGTTGACGGAAAAGTCCCGATGCTGATCCCTGATCATGGTAGATCGTGATCTCTCAGAACTGCAATAGAGCCAGAACCCTCCTGTGGCTTCACCACCCCGGTAGAACTCAGGATTTCAACCGGGGCCACCCTGCGAGTGCATGATACAACTCACCCGCCTCACAGGCTCATAGTATTCCTGGTATCGCAGCAGGCTTTCAAACACCCAAAACAAAACAATCAGTCCTGACCCATTTGTTTCTGCGCTGTTTCTCTGTTTCTGCTGACCCCTTTGTTTCTGTGTCTCTGCAAACGCTTATCGATTTGACTATGCACGCCCATTCATGGGAATCTATTCGAATGAATCGGACGGGCAATGGTCCGAGCGATCTCTGACTGTAATCTCTTCAAAGACATTTTCCATGAGACAATTCTCATTGTTGGCGCTGGCTTGGGTCTCCCTGATCTCTTGCGCGTTGGCTGCGCAGCCGAATGTGCTGTTGATTTGTGTCGATGATCTGCGGCCTGAGCTGGGGTGCTATGGTTCGCGAAGTGTTTCGACCCCGCACATCGATGCGCTGGCGAGTCGCAGCCGGCTGTTCACCCGGCACTATGTTCAGGCACCGACCTGTGGAGCCTCCCGGTGTACGCTGCTCACCGGCCGGTATGGCCCGGCTGGCAATAATGCCCTCTTTGAACTGGCCAAACGCCGCAAGCAGGATGGCGATGCGGTGCCACCTTCGATGCCCGAGTACTTTCGAGGCCAGGGGTACACGACGGCTTCTGTCGGAAAAGTCTCGCATCATCCCGGTGGTCGTGGTGGAGCCAACTGGGATGATGACAACCAGATCGAAATGCCCGGTGCCTGGACTCGACACCTCATGCCCACCGGCCTATGGAAGCATCCCCGGGGAGCCATGCACGGATTGGCACATGGTGAAATCCGGGCATCAGAAAAAGGGAAAATGGCGGTCTTTCAGGCGACTGAAGGGACCGATGACATTTATCCGGATGGTCTGATTGTCGAAGAGTCACTCCGACAACTGGATGAGCTGGCCAGCGAAGACAAACCGTTCTTTCTGGCGGTGGGATTGATTCGGCCTCACCTGCCGTTTGGATCTCCTGCAAAATACTTCGAAAAAGTGAGCCAACTCCCCTTATTGCCCATTCCTCATCCGGAAAAGCCAACCTGGCCATCGACGTGGCATGGCTCGAATGAGTTGAGGCAGTACCAGTTGTGGGAGAAAGATCCCGTCAAAGACCCATCATTCGCTGATGAAATTCGTCGGCACTACTACGCCTGCGTGACCTATGCCGATGCGAATGTGGGCCGCCTGCTGGAAAAGCTGGCTGCCACGAAAGGGGCCGACAATACGATTATCGTGCTGTGGGGAGACCATGGCTGGCATCTGGGTGAACATGCGGTGTGGGGCAAGCATACATTGTTTGAAGAATCGTTGAGATCGCCGCTGCTGATCTCGACCGGTCAGTTGAAACAACCGGGTGAAGCAACCAAAGCCGTCGTCGAAACGATCGATGTTTTCCCCACGTTGTGCGAACTGACCGGGCTGGAAATTCCCTCGTTTGTGCAGGGTGTGAGTCTCATTCCACAGATCAATGATCCGAGAGCCACAGGGCATGTCGCATTCTCGTACTCGGGGAAAACCCGGACGATACGGACAGATCGCTACCGCTTGATTGCTCATTCCGACAAAGCCGGAACGGTGGAATTGTTTGACCATGCCGTTGATGCAGGTGAAACAAGAAACATCGCCGACACTCAGCCTGAGGTCGTCAGTTCCTTGCAGAAAGAACTCAATCAGCGGCTGCCCCCTCGTTAAGGGCGGCTATGTGATCGTGACTTCGACACCCAATCGGTAAAAAAGCAAAAAACGCCTCGCGGCTCAGGCCACGCGGCGTTTTTTAATGGGGGTTTTCAGATCACTGGTCAGATATCAATTCGGCCGTCCTCAAGAATCGTCTCTTTCAAGTTATGGATAGAACGGGCTGTTGTTGTTGCGGTAGCTGTTATTGGCTGATGGGTAGGTGCGGTATCGGTCATTGCTGTAGTAGTTCGAAGGTGTCGAATAGTTATAGTTATTGACCGGTGCCTGGTACTGGTAAGGTCGGCTGTAGTTCACGGGAGTGTAAACTGGCTGACTAAAGTTACTGCTGTTGCCGTAGTACCCGTTGTTGCCGTAGTACCCGTTGTTGCCGTAGTACCCGTTGTTGGCTGGGAAGCACTGGCCGTTGACGCAGTTAACCGGTGGGCAGACACCGCCCGGGCAGTTTCCATAAACGCCTGTGTTGTTCTGATAAGAGACAGGAGCGTAGGAAACAGGGCGGGCATAGCCGTTGTTATAGGCTGGTGCATAACTGACTGGCTGGTAGCGATTCACTGCTGGTGGGCAGTTCCCGGTACTGCAGTTGCTGGCTGGTGGCTGCAGGATGCCCAACCCCAGGTTGGGAAGCCATTGAGCCTGAGCTGACGATGCAGCCAATCCGAGAGTCAGAGCGGCCATCGAGAAGAGTGTCTTGAAGGTCATGATTCGCTTCCTCTATGAAGAGTTTGCCGCGTGGATCTTCCCTGTGATGCAGCACAGGCCGAAGAGTTGCGACTGATGTTCTTTCGCCAGGTGTCTCTCTGGCGGGAACGGCGAATCATTTATGCACCATCTGTGCCAATCGAAAAAATCCGTTCGATGACTATACTGCAGCGGTGTACACACCGTCAAACTCTACGCACTCCTCTCTATCCTCACAGGCCCACTGAAATTTTTACACTCGCGAATATCATTTATACACACAACTCAGTCTTAAAGATATCGTATTGATAACACATGGGTTTTGGTGGTTCGTAATTCTTTCACGGAGGGGATGGCAGAATTTCCAAAGTTACAACCTGGGTGGCAGTCGTTCGGCGAGTCTTGCCGGTTTCTCATCAAAAATTGCGTTTTTGACACGTTTTCAGGGGATTTATCGCTGTGCCAAAGCGAATGGCACGGTCTCTGCATTAGGGTGGTGGCATGGCGAACGGCAAGGAGCCTCGCCAGGAACCACAACAAGACGAGAGGATGCGATCATGCTGGTACTGACACGCAAGCGAAATGAAACGATTCAAATTGGCCAGGATATTGTTATCCGAGTGATCCACACAAGCACTGGTGCGGTGAAAATTGGAATTGAGGCCCCACGGGAAGTCTCTGTTGTGCGTGGTGAACTTGCTCAGCAACGACTCGCTGCGGCACTGGGTTCCCAGGGAATGGAAGTGAGCCACGAAGAAGCCGCCACGTTACTGGCCGCTGGTTAATTCGCAGGGACTGCTGTGGTCGGTCGGCAATGCAGGGGATGAATTAGGTCTGGTTGTTGTTTCGGGTTTTTCACTTTCTGGGCCATTGAGATCAATGGGCCTTTTTGACAAGGAAGGATGCATCATGAAGCTGTTTCAAGTCATGTCACGTACCACCGGGGTTTTCGCAACTCGACTGATCTTCGCAGGGGCTGTTGTGGCTTTGCTGGGGATTCAGGCGCAGGCTCAAAACTATGGGCCCGATGAGACCAGAGGCCGCTACGAATTCCCTGCTCATGAAAGCCGCAATAGCACCTGGCCGGATGATCGATCGGAGCGGTCACGCCCGCTGCTGGATCGCTCGGTTGATCCACGCGATGAGATGTACTGGCCGAACCCGGCGAGCAATTCGCTTTCTCGCCAGCAGATCGAAGACCGTTTGTTCGACGATCGCAGGAACTACGGAGGATTGAATGACCCTGTCCGATCCAACAACTGGCAGCCGCCGACCCGTCGGCCTTCGTCGGATCTGATCAGCGATTCCCGCTATCGTGAGCGCGATTCATTTCCCTATAGCACGCAGCCCTTTGATACCAGTCGGTATGATACGGGTGGTAGCGATAATGGCCGCTACGATAACAGTCGCTATGAAACTCGCTATCGCGAAGAGCAGTACCGTTACGATGATTCTCGGAACCTCCCGTTTGATTCGCGTTTGAATTATTCCCGTGATCGCAGCCGTGATTATCTGCCGGCAGCTCCCAGTAGCTGGGATCGGAACAGCAACTGGAACAATCGTGGCAACATGCCTCAGGATCCGCGGCTGGAACCCGCTCCTGCCACTTTGCAGAAGAATCACCCCACAATCCAGCAGTTGATTTCAAGGCGCTATCGTGATCAGAGGATCTTGCAGACTTTAAGCTCGATGTCGCCACAGGCTGCTGAATCGTTCTATCTGGAAACGGCTCAACTGATCGATGCCCGGGCCTTAGCCCCTACGGCTTATCCGGTTCGAACGGCTAAAGCGTTAGAAAACCTGTATGTCGCGGTAGATAACCAGGAGTTCGTGAATGCCAACCGGTTGCAGGTTGCTCCTCAACAGCGGGCTGCCTTTCAGCAGGCCATCTCGCAGATCGCGGGACAAGCTCAGCCACGCAACGCACAGGAAGCAATTCAGGTCATGCGACAGGTGGCACAAATGAGTCAGCAAGTCGTCGGTTTGCGTCCTCAAGTTGTCGCGATGGAGTTTACGTATGGTGCACTGGAAACACTCGATGAATACTCGACCTTCATGCCCAATGAAGTGAGTGGCGGGCCCAGTACACAATTGGGTGAAAGCCTGGTAGGGATTGGCGTAGAAATTGAAGCTCATCCACTGGGACTCAAAGTGCTCAAAGCGATTACTGGCGGCCCGGCAGCACAGGCCACCATCAAGCGAGGCGACATTATTACGATGATTGGCGGTCGATCGATTGCCGGTATGGAACTCGATGAAGCGGCGAATCTGATCAAGGGTCCGCTGGGATCGATGGTTCAGCTTCAGGTGAAACGAGGTGATTACATTGCCGATATGTCGTTGATGAGAAGCCGAGTGCAGATTCAAAGCGTGGCGGAAGTTCGTATGGAAGATCAGGTCAACAAGGTGGGGTACATCAAGCTCGACAAGTTTGCCGAAACGACCAGCCGGGAATTGGATCAGGCTTTGATGAATCTGCACCAGCAGGGGATGCAATCGCTGATTCTCGACTTGCGGGGAAACCCTGGTGGCTTATTGACCACAGCGATTGAAGTGACCAACCGGTTTTTGCCAGGTGGCACGATTGTCAGTACGAAAGGGCGTAACCAGGCGGATAACAGTCAGGAAGTGGCCAACTACCCAAATACCTGGAAAGTGCCGCTGGTGGTGCTGATCGACAACAACAGTGCCAGTGCCAGCGAGATCTTTGCAGCAGCGATTCAGGATCATCAGCGAGGAGTCGTTGTGGGTCAAAGGTCTTATGGTAAAGGTTCTGTTCAGACACAGTTTCCACTCAAGACGGTGAATGGAGGATTAAAGCTGACGACAGCCAAATTCTATGCTCCTTCGGGTCGGGAAATGGCAGGTCAGGGTGTGATTCCCGATGTCGCAGTTCCTCTGGCACAGAATGCGATGGATACGGCTGATTATGACATGCAGGCGGCTGTGAAGCTGGCCACAGACACCACGACCCGCAACATGGCCGAGACGATTGCCAGGCGCTATGCTCCACAGAACCAGTTCTTAGGGCAGGCGGGGTAGTTGAGAGTTGTGGGTGGATGGTGGGGAGTTGATGATTGGAATCAATTCGCTATCTCTGCGAGGATTCGTTGGATCTTCAATGAAGGACGACATGTAGCAATGAGAGAGCCCGGCGTGAAACTCACGCCGGGCTCTTTTCGTTCAGAGAATCAGTTCTGAGAAGACCAGTGTTGAGAGAACCGGTGTTGGCCAGGAAACCATGGCACAGGTTTCATGGAGTGACTGATTACTCGGGTTTGGCTGGTTCTGCGGGAGTCGCGGCATCGACGGCTTTGCCAGCAGCGTCCTTGACGGCTTCCACGGCTTCGCCGGTTTTTTCCTTCACGGCCTCAGCAGCTTTTTCGGTCGTTTCCTTGGCGGCTTCGGCGGCTTCACCAGCCTTTTCAACAGTTTCTTTGGCAGCTTCAGCAGCGCCATCAACAGCCTGCTTGGCACCTTCAGCAGCCTTATCAATCGTGGCGGCTGGCTTATCGGCACAACCAGCAATCAAGGCGAATCCACAGAGCAGAGCGGGGAGGGCGGCTGACATTGAAAACTTACGCATGACGGCAATCTCCGGGAAAGTTCGGTTGAGGTCATTGTCATACCCGACGAATGAGGCCTCGAACCGAGAGTAACATTCAAAGTGAAAGTTTCTGCCCACCGCCAGAGTGTTATGGAAAGGAAGCATTCCTTTGCCAACACCCTGAGGGTGAAGACCTTCCCGGCCGGTCTCACGCTGAGCATTTCAAAGCTCCGCGTACATCCTTACGACCTTGTCTCTTGAGATGGAGAGCGAACGACCACATGGTTGTACACGCGCCAACCAACTGGTGTCACCATTTGAATCTCTTCCGCAGCGATAAGTTTCGTAAAGTACGAACTTACGAAACCGGTTATGCGGGCCACGCGATCTTCGCAGGTTACGTTGAGTTTTTGCAACTCCTTGTAAGGGGATCGATGCAGCATCTGATCGATCTCTGCGGCAACATGCTGAGAAGTCTTCGTGCGCTGCGGGGATTCACCCGAAAGGCGAAGAGGGCTGATCATCGGGCGATATCCTTTATGATTGTCCATAATTGGAGATGGAATCGTCGCGAGGGAAGTCTTCATGGAGACTGACCCGGGCGACGATTCGACAACTGAAGACCTCAGACAGCCCGTAGAAACTCAGCCAAAGGAAAGAATGGCTGGAGATCTCCCTGGCCAGACTTCACCGTGACTCGAGCGATCACCGATTTACATCACAGGTTTGCGGCCTGTGAGCAGTGACACGATCGCGAGGATGAGAAAGACCACAAAGAGAACCTGTGCGATCCAGGTTGCGGTGCCGACAATCTGACTGAAACCCAGCAGACCGGCGATGATCGCAATAATGAAAAAAGTGAGCGCCCACTGCAGCATGATACACCCTCAGACAAGATCAAAAGATATCCCTGAATTCAAAATCGAATGATTGAACTCCGCAAAACTCACAGATCATTCGCAGAGGGAAATGCGAAGACAGGAGCGGTCCCAGGATCGCACCCTGATAACGCCACCGCTGGCATCGTGTTGTGAGTGAAACCTTAAAGTGCAATCGCAGTGCCAATGAGCATCTCCGCGTCAGACGAATCGACATAACTTTATGCCTGATAGATGGATACGTATTTTGATCCAAGATTACGCATGTCTGTGGACGCTGGGATCGCTTTCGAGATGAATGGTGAAGCTCCAGCAACTGGCTGATGATCGGCCTTCTGGCAGTGAATGACTGTGGTTGAGTGATCGTTCAGGAAGCAGAGTTTCTGGTCTTGGATCACTCCCAGAGACTTGTCGGAGTCAGAATTGCGAGTGGTCTGAGAATTGCTTTGAGGTTCACTCGCTGAAAAATCGTTTTCTCGGGATCAGACGAAGCCAAAATTCCCGGGAGTTTCAGGTTTCCGTGTGGACAACGATTTGTGCTGAAGGCAGTTTAAGACACGAAAGGTCTCGCCAGAACTGTCCGGTCAGTGTCATTCCTTTCGCGACGATGGAGATGGACATGTTTGAGAATCTGATTGACCTGTTTCTGTGGATTGGCTTTGGGCTCGTCGTGGGGTTGATTGCCCGCTTTTTTGTGCCGGGAAGGCAACGGCTGGGGCTCTTCCTGACGATCGGGCTCGGGATTGCCGGTTCGTTTGCAGGTGGACTTATCAACTCTGTGATCTTCGGCAGCGGCCCGGCACTTGAGCCTTCCAAGTGGATCATGTCGATTATTGGTGCGATCCTCGTGCTGTTGATTGCCGGTCAGATTAATCGAAATCGCTGATGTTTGTGTCGACTCCCGATCGTGGAACCTCGACTGGTCCCGTTGAGTTGTGATATTGATCACCTGACAAGAGATGGTTTTGGCTGTGGAACGATCTGCTCGTATTCGCGAACTTTGTCAGAGTGCTGTCGCTGCGGGAGTGCTCACCGAACCTGCACTGTTGCGAATCGAAAAATGGCTGGCAGACGACCAGTATGCAGAGTATCAGCCAGCCATTGAAGAGGATCTTGCGAAACAGAACTGGTCACAGCTCGAGGCAGCTTTCGGGACAATTCTTCCCTTTGGAACAGGTGGACGGCGAGGGGTGATGAGCCCTTACGGGACCGCCACCATCAATGGCCGAACGATTGCAGAATCGGCCTATGGACTGGCCAGTTACCTGCGGGAAGTTCTTTCACAGCGTGGAGAGGCTGAGCCTCCGTTGGTAGTCATTGCGTGTGATTCCCGGCATCGCTCGCTGGAGTTTGCCCGGTTGTCTGCCGAAGTGTGTGCGAGTGCTGGTTGCCGGGTGAAACTCTTCAAAGAACCACGGGCAACGCCTGAGCTTTCCTTTGCCGTGAGATACCTCGAAGCCGATGCGGGGATTGTGATTTCGGCTTCGCATAATCCGCCCGCAGATAATGGCTTCAAGGCTTACTGGTCGAATGGCGGGCAGATTGTGCCGCCCCATGATCGACAGATTCTTCAGCGCATTGCGAAGATTGAGTCTTTGCCTCCTCGTACGGAGCATGTGGGTGAGTCTGCACTCATCGACTTTCTGGGGAGTGACATTGACGATGCGTATCTCGAAGCTTTGGCCCGGCAATCGATTCTTCGCCTGAGTGATGAAGATCGCGCAGCCATCAGGATTCTGTACACGCCGCTGCATGGCGTGGGGAACAGTTCGGCTGGTGAAGTTTTGCGCCGGGAAGGGTTTTCGGGGACGAAACTGTTCGAATTGCAAAGCGCGCTGGATGGTGGCTTTCCTTTCGTGAAAGATCATCTTCCCAATCCTGAGCGGGATGCTGTATTTCAGGATGCCATCGAGTTTGCGAATCAAAGCCAAGCCCAGGGGCAGGGTTTTGATCTGATCATGGCGACTGATCCCGATGCTGATCGATTGCGGGTGGCTGTGCGCGATCATTCCAGCAGCCAGAAAATTAAGCCCTGGATTCTCCTTTCGGGGAATCAGCTCGGCGCCTTGCTGGTCGATTTTGCATTGTCGTATCGCGACTGGCCCCCGGATGCTTATGTTGTGCAGACGATGGTGACGTCTCCGTTGATCAGCCGGATTGCAAAAACGAAGGGAGTGCGAGTGATCGATAAACTCCCGGTTGGTTTCAAGTACATTGGCGAGACAATTGATGCTGAAGGCCCGGCGGGCTTCGTGTTTGGAGCCGAGGAATCGCTGGGGTATCTGGCGGGGAATTACGCCCGCGATAAAGACGCAGCTTTAGCCACGTTATGGACTGCCGAACTGGCGGCCATGTTGAAAGCCCGGGGCGAGACTTTACTGGATCGTTTGCAACAAATCTACAAAATCCATGGGCTGGATGTGGAATCGCTCTGGCCGATACGGCAGTTTGCAGACAGCGCGCAGCCTCAAGAGGCAAGCCCATCAGCGGCTCATCAGGTGGTGGAGCAGATTCGATTACGCATGCAGCATTTGAGACTGAAGCCACCTGTCCGTCAAGCAGCCTGTGAATACGACGAGGATGTTTCGTGGCAACAAATGGACGATCTGCTGGAACGCCGGACATGGGAAGCACAAGCGGCGTCAAGTCCACAAACAGTTGCCAGCTTGGAAGCTGGTGATGCTCGACCACTGGCGGAGCCTTATCCCGTGGCTGACATGTGCTGGCTGTTTGGCCATACGATCGAGGGTGCCGAAGTCGCACTGGCTTTGCGGCCATCGGGGACGGAACCTTTATTGAAGGTTTATCTCTTCAGCCGGTTGGCCCCGGAGTTGTGGGCCGGAGAAGATCCCCTGGAGCGGCGTGAGGTGGAGGCCAGGCGACATGCCCGGATGGTGGAAAAGTTTCTGGCGGAACATTTTCAACCACCAGCCGTATCGATGACCCATGGTGATGTTCAGGGCTCTCGATGAGCGACGAATCTCCTCAGACTGCCTGCGTCGATTCGAAAAAGTTCCCGCAGGTTCGCCCGCGCGTGCTGTTTGCACTCGTGTCGTTTCATCCCGGTGGAGCTGAGCGGCAGACGATTGAACTGATCCGCCATCTGGATCGAACACTGTTCGAGCCACTGATTGTCGTGCTCGATGGCACCGGCCCACTCCGCGGCGCTGTGCCGGAGGATGTGCGGGTGATAGAACTGGCCCCCATCGTGCAGAACCATCGGCTCAGTCGCTGGCTGGGAAGACTGCCAGGATGCGGCCGGTTATCCCGCTGGCTGGCTTATAATCAACTGTTGCTGCATGAAAAGATCGATGTCGTTTATCAGCGAGTCTATAACCTGACGCTGGATCTTTCGTGGCCGACGTGGTGGAGACTGATTCCGCGAGTTTCGGTCTGTGTGGGGGATCAACAGGCAGAAATTGAACGCTATGCGAAAATTCATCCGTGGGTGTCGTGGCGTTTTGCGAGATGGGCTTATCGCACGGCGGATGTCATAGCTGCCAATTCCAACGAACTGAGAGACCAGGTTGCCCGCCAATTGCACCTGCCCGCCGAAGAGATGGTGGTGCTCGTCAACGGGATCGATATCGAGCAGATCACAGAACTCTCCCGGCAGGATATCCCCTTACCAGAGATTGCTTCTGCCTCGACAGCGGGGCATGCAGAGCCACTCAAAATCCTGACTGTGGGGCGTATAGACGAAGCGAAGGGATATCTGGATCTTGCTCAGGCACTCATCGATGTGGCCAGACGACATCCATCGAAACCGATGATCTGGTCAATCGTTGGGACAGGCCCGCTGCAGGAACGACTGCAACAACTGGCGAAGGAGTTTCCTCAGAATTTGACACTTTCCTGTTGGGGATCGCTGTCGAATCCGTTTCCCAGTTACCGCTGGGCCGATCTGTTTGTTTTGCCTTCGCATAGCGAAGGTTCACCCAATGTGTTGCTGGAAGCGATGGCACTGGGCTGCCCGGTGATCAGCACCAACTGCCCATGCGGCCCGCAAGAGATTCTGGAAGGTGGTGAATACGGCCATCTCGTTGAGCCGCATGCCCCTGATCAACTGGCCCAGGCGATGGAAGAGTTTCTTAACGACCCGGCACCTGCGCGAGCGCTTTCGATACGAGCCCAGGAACACGTGGCCACAAAGTATTCGATTCAAATGGCCACACGCCGGTTGGAGGCCGTCTTATGGAAACTGATCGATGATCAACAGGCTTGAAAGGCGTAAAGACCACGCCCTTTCGCTGCATTTTGGTTTTGGGCCTCCTGGGCGTTCCACCCAAAAGCTTACCACGCGAGATTAAGTCAAGTGTGGCGGCAGGACATGCATGGCGCGGCTTCTTGTTGTCGTGGAACTGCACGACAACCCGGCCACAAGCTGGCCGGGCCACCCGTTATCACCTTTGTTGTCGTGACGATGCGCCGTGATTCGTGCTTACTTGACCTTCAGCCTGAGCTGCTGAACTTCGCCAGGACCGTGAGCGTGATCGTGACCTGTGTGATCGTGACCGGCGTGGTTGTGGCTGTCGTGATTGCCGTGTGAGTGAGCCGGTTCGAGGAAGCCGATCCCCCAGGCGGCAATGGTTCCTGCGATGAGCAGAGACGTCAGTTGCCAGCGATCATGGGAATGAAACTGCACTTCGGGGAGCAGGTCAGCCAGGGCAATGCACAGGAAAGATCCTGCAGAAAATGCCAGCGCACAACCGACGATCAAAGCCTGCTGGCCTTGAAGCTGTTCCACTCCCAGTACGAACAAAAGGGCACCGGCCGGACACATGAGTGCATAACCAAAGTTGACCAGATTTCGCCACCTGGTAGGGCTGCCTGCCGCCAGCATGAGCGAAGTGATCGAGAGGGAATCGAGTGGTTTGTGCAGAGCAATGGCGAGAAAGGTTCCCAACCCGAAGAGAGAACCTGCCGGAAGATGCAACTGATCCGTTTTGACGGCAGCAGCGAGCGCCATGCCATCGACGAGCGTGTGAATGACCAGGCCGAAGGTCATGGCGACCCAACTGAGATCGTGCGCGGCCGGAGGAACAGGAGCCTGAGTTGCCGAGCTGGAGGTTGGATCCAGCACTGGAAGTAACGTATCCGCCACGACGGCTGAAGAGACAATCGGCAGGAGATTTTGATCAGCGTACTGAGAGTCGGGAGCGTTGGCAGCCGATGTCACGTGAGGATCGAGACTGTGGGAGTGAGACTGGCAGTGGGCATGATCATGAGCATGGTCGTGACTGTGCCCATGGTCGTGATTGTGAGAGTGATCATGAGAATGACCATGGTCGTGTGCATGTCCGGCGTCGTCTTCCCCGTGTGAATGCGAGTGGAAGTGGAAAACCCGCAGCATCACGAACATGGCCACCAGGCCAATGACGACCCAGAGCATCGTCAGATCGACAGGGTTTTTGACGCCGCCATCACCCAGAGCATGAATCGCATGGGGCACCTGATGGAACAAAGCGACGCCAACAATGAAACCACCCACACCACTGATGATGCGTTGTAAGCGCTGGTGGGTAATTCGCATCAATGATGGGAGCCAGCCACCCAGAAGTGAACTGCAGGCGACCAGCACACACCAGATGATGAGAACTGCAGAAATACCACTCCCTGCCACAGCCAGAGAGTTTCCCTGCCACCCCAGACTGCTCAAGCCAAACCACAGCGACATCAGAACTCTCCCCCGCGGATGAAGGATCCAGCCGATTGCTGATTCATCCGGGGGAAAGTTTCGTCCTCACGTAAAATTTATGCAACTTCACAATGAGTTCTAATGAATGTTTACTGAAAAAACCTTGGGCTGAGTCAAAACTCAACTGCTTGAGGCTGCAAGCGAGGCGTTGACATCAGGCCACAATCCAGGCTTTGGCTTCTTCCAGCTTGGAGATATCAAAGTACTTGATTGAAGCTCCTGTGAATGGTTTGCAGAAGGCGGCCATTCCTTCTTCCCATTTGCTTTCGCCGACAATCGCGAGCTTTTCGATATCTTTGCCGTGCTTGAAATCGAACTTGATGTCTTGCCACAAGGCGCCCATGGTCCAGCCATGGAAGTCGTGCATTTCGAAGAGCAATCGCAGTTTGCCGTGCTCCGCGACCATCTTTTCGACCATTGGAACGAACTGCTCATAGGCGGCGGCATCGAGTTTACCTGTCACGCGTACAATCAGCAGATTGCCAGACCCAACCAGTTCGACGGCATTGACCATGATCACTTCCCTTTTCGAAACGACAAATCCAGCTTTGACCTTCTGACACCAGTCTCAAACCGGCGTCAAACGATCTTTATCAGTTCTCTGCAAAGTACACCACCGAGCCAGAATGTGCACATGAATTCTCGATAAGCTTGTGCCGCGAAAAAGCGACGAAACGTAAATGACAAGTCGCGAGTAAACTGTGGTTAAACTGTGATGATTGTTTCACGCGGGAGGGTTGACGATGTCGCGACTGATGACGGGAATGGCTTATGTGATCACGGTCGTGACAATGATCCTGGGTGGGGGAGATTTCCATCGATTGCTAGGGGCTGAGACGGCTGCCGACATTCTGGCAGAAGCGGGGAAAAAGGCTCGATTTCAAGAGGGTATCGCCCGGCTGCATGCCCAATTAGAACAGAAACCCGAAGATGCCGAAGTGCGTTTTGCGATGGGTTTGCTGCAGTTTCTGGGGGCAGTCGATGAGTTTGCAGCCAGCCAATACCACTATGGAGCAGGTGGAGGAACTGCTCGAAGTTTGAGTTTGCCCTTTTTTCGAGGCATTCCTGAGAATCCGCAACCTGCCCCGGTGACCTTTGCTCAAACGCAGGAGATTTTCTCGATACTCGGGCAGCAGATAGCAGTGGCGGAGAAGACTTTAGCCGGGCTGGAGACAAAGCGCGTGAAACTTCCTTTCCGACCGGGCCAGGTCTCGCTCGACTTCAATCGAGATGGAAAAGTGGGGAATGATGAATCGTTCTGGCAACTCCTTTCGGCAGTGAATCCGGCAATACGAGATATTCCTGCCGACAAGTTTCTCGTGCAGATTGATGAAGGGGATGCCGTCTGGTTGCGAGGGTATTGCCACTTCCTGATGGCGATCTGTGATCTGTCAGCCGCCTATAACACGAAGGAAATGTTCGAGCGGGCGGGCCACATGATTTATGCCAAACCCGTGACGCCTTACCCCTGGAATCAGGAACCGGAACCCAACGCAAATGGCGGTTTTTCGTTCTCTCGAATTGCCGACCTGATTGCGATGATTCATCTGGTAAATTTTGAATTGGTCGATGCCAACCAGATGGCCAGTGCGCATGCTCACCTGTTGGAGATGGTGCGGCTGAGCCGGATCTGCTGGAAGCTTTATGAGGCTGAAACTGATGATGATGCCGAGTGGATTCCGAATGATCGTCAGCAGAATGTCGTCATTGGTTTGAGGGTCTCGCGCGAGCTGATCACGGGTTGGCATCAAGCGCTGGATGAGATCGAGGCGATTCTGCTGGGAAAGAAACTGATTCCGTTCTGGCGCGGAAGCCTGGTCAATTCTAGTGGTGTCAAGGGGCGGGGAGTGAATCTGGCCAAAGTGTTTCTGAAGCCGGAGCGTTTTGACATGGTGCTGTGGATTTCAGGAACGGGGGCGGCTCCCTTTATCGAAGAAGGGCCACTTTCTACAGCGGCCAGCTGGAACGAATTGCAGCGAGTTTTTGGCGGGCAGTTTTTTGGTTTTGCGGTGTGGTTCAACTGATCTGTCTGGTGCATCCATCGATCTGGTGCAATTGGTCTGGGCAGCAGGCACGAATAGAAGGTACCCGGGGAATCGAAAAAGCCGCGCAGGAAACAGCCACCCTCTCCCACGCAGACGCGGGCGAGAGTTTTTGAGCGAAACATGCGCATGACGAGGCTGCCTGTCGTCCTGCGGACAACTTGAAGAATAGAGAAAGCCGGGAAGATTGCGTCAGTGACCCAGTTGGCTGATTTTTTCCAGCCAGAGTTCCCATTCCTCGCGAGTGAGGCTTGAACCCAGGTTATCGAAGGCACTGTCGGGAATCTGCTTCTGCCGGAGGATGACCCGCCCCTGTTCGAGCATGCTGCGGGCTTCGGCAGGTTTCCCCATGCGGCGATAAGCCTCCGCCATTTGGAGAAATGCCGAAAGGACCTGCGGGTTATTGCGATATCGATTGATCGCAGTGTTGTACGCCATGATGGCGTCTTTATCTCGACGGAGTTCAAAGAGCTGATGCCCGACATCAAAAGCCGTATTGGCCAGAATCGCTTCGTGCAGCGTGTTTAACCCTGTCTGATTGGCCTGCTTATTTAAAGTGTCGCGCAGCTTGACGAGATTATCGAGAGATTGCTCATCGAGAATCTTCTGCTGCTCGGCCAGACGGAGCTTGACGGCTTCAGCCAGTGGGGATTTCAAGGCATTGCGGATCAGCCGGGCCTGTTCCCGCTGGGAACGGGCGAGTTGATACATGGCCTGCACTTCCGAGGGATCATTCGGATAACGTGCCAGGAATTCTGTCAGGCGGGAGGAAGCTTCAATTTGAACGGCGCGAATGCTGTCGATCCCGGCATCTGGAATGTAAGTTCCTGGCAAGTCACTGGTATTTGACGAGACGGAAACTGTTTGAGCCGGGGTGGGTGAATTTCCTTTCGCCCCTTTTTTGTCGGCATCCTGCCGCAAGAGGATCCCACGATCCACCAGCAGACAGCCGAGTCTGAGAAGTGCTTCATTCCATTCAGCAGCCTCAGGTGTCAGAGTTTCTGAGGCCAGAATGGTACGCCATTGAGTCTCGGCACGGAAGAGATCTCCTTTTTCGGTAAAGGCTTTAGCCAGTCGTACCTGCGCTTTGTAGCTGGAAGGATCGGAGGGGAATTTCTGCTGGACAGATTCGAGAATGGGAATGGCCTCATCGAGTCGATCCAGATCCATCATGAGACCCGCCTTGCGAACGAGTGCCGTCGCCAGCATTTCGCGCGGGAGGGTCGCCAGATATTCATCCACACGCTCGAGTGCAGACTTGTAATCTGCGGCGGCGATGGAATCCGAAGAGCTTTCCCAGAGATCTTCGGGATACCTGAAGTTCATCTTGCGAGTTTGTGCCAACTGATACCAGGCGCGAGCGCTGGCTTTCCAACGACTTCGCACCTGTGCCAGCTTCGGTGGCTTGAGTGATTCTGGCAACTGGTCGTATTCCTCCTGCTGAGTCATGGCCCAGGCACGGGTGGTATTAGCGACCAGTTCGGCGGTTTCGACTCGATCAAAAAGTGGGGGCAGCGATTCTGCCAGGGCCAGAGCCTCTGCATACTTGCCATTTTCTACCCAGAGTTTCCACGCATTCCGCAGACGATCGCGGAAGGCTGTCTGGCTCAGCCAGCGGTTGTGATAATCTTCCAGCCGGACAATGGTGCGAACAGCACCGATATAGAGCTCGATGGCCCGTTCGGTGTTCCCCTCGAGACGATGAATATCGGCCATATCAATCATCCCGACCACGGCTTCTTCGGTACCGACAAATCGCACCAGCAGATCGCGTAGTCGCTTCATCCCCTGGCCACGCAGGGCTAGCTGTTCATTGAGAGCCGTCTCGACTGACGATTGTTCGAGAGCACAACGAGCCAGGAGATAAAGAGCCGTACTGACATGCCGGAGGTTGGGACGCTTCCCTTCTGTCAGTGGCAATAGATGCTTTTCTGCTTCGGCGAACTTGCGCTTGGCCATGGCCAGGCGAGCTTCCTGAATGGCCAGACCATCGGGATCTGTCGAAGAGTTCCTCGCCAGTTGCATAGCCGCTTCGGCTTCGAGAGTCCGTTCGAGTGCCAGCAGGACATCGGCACGTCTTAATAAAAGCATTGTGCGATCTTCCGGAGAAAGTTTCTGGCCTTCGAGCAGATGGGCCAGACGCTTCAGATCTCCTTCAAGCATGGGCAGGCTGGCATAAGGATCGATAAACGGAGGTTCTTCCGGCTCGGCTTCAGCGGCGTCATCCCCATGTCCTGCATTGTCGCCATGTCCTGTACTGTGGCCATGGCCTTCCGACTCTTTGGAGCTCTGTTTCTCGCTGTGCCCAGTTCCATGTCCAGTGCCATGATCTGCAGCGGGTTTTGTTTTGGCAGCAGGAGGATGAGCATTGCCGTGGCCCGCTGCTGCAGGCTCGTGCGAATGACTTTTTTCGGAAGCATGCGGATCGTGTGTGTCGGCATGAGTCTCCTGGGAGTGGGCATCAGCAGCGTGGGGCTGTGATGCATGAGCTTCCGCAGTAGGGGATGGTGCTGGTGGTGCGACACGATTGATATCGACCAAAGAAAGATCGAGCGCGCAAAGCGTATCGACAGCCTGGGGTTGAAAAGCGTTTTCGATGGTCGAGAGCTGAACCAGCCAGGGGCGGGCTTCTTCAATAGCACCCGTGCGGTAGAGCGATTGAGCCATGGCATTCTGCCAGGTCGGGTTCTTTCTGATTTCGGGCTCGCGGGATTGAGCATCCCGCAAAAAAGCAATCGCCGATGCCAGTCTGGGTAACTCCATCTCTTTTTCGGAGTTCCGTGCTTCCTGGTATCCCAGCAGACCCTGGGCATAAGCCATCCGACCCGGTGCCTCGGCATCCAGAAACTGTGATTCGATCAGTGGCTGGAGCAGCTCGGTCGCTTCTTCAAAATGACCTTCCTCTAACAACTTGACCGCATTCGCCAGATGGATCGCTTCGGTCGATTCGCCAGGAAAGAGCCACCAGCAGACCAGTGCCAGCAGAAGAATCCCTCCCGACAAACCAGCACCTAGAATCGCCAGCCTTTTGGGAAGACCCAGAATTTTCCCGGCCGATTTTGCGGACTGCTCATGGCCTTCTTTTTTGCCATGCTGACCATGGGCATCGGCAGTCGAGGAGTGCGTGGCCATGGGAGCCGTTTCGTGGTCTGGTAAAATGGCAGGGCGAAGAAATTTGCACCTGTTCTTATCATCCACCTCGAAAAGTGAGTCAATGCCAGTTCGGCGTGTCGCCACTGGTCCTGATTCATGCCTTAATGGGAAACAGCCCTGCGTGATTCCTGCAAATCACCCGGTTTTGCTCCCCGACTATCACTTTGTCGCCCGAAGTGCACCCAGTCCTGAGAGCCCCCGGCAAACATCCTCTGGCCCCTTCTCCCATTCCGACGGGAAAAGGCCGGGATGAGGGCGAGCCCGAACGTATTTGGCGTTCTATCCACATCCCAAATTCACCAGCGGTGGGTGGCTGGGGTCAAACGTCTTCGTTTGCCCCCAGATGATTTAACGCTGGTTATTCATCCCGATGTTCTTAGGGAGGAACCTGACAGATGAATTGGTGCTGGTGAACTCGATTGACCAGGGGGCGGATGAAGACATCCGACCCCTGCCACCCGGTGGTATGCTTGCTCTCACCTTCAAGCATGGGGCCCTACCACGAAAGATTGGCAACGAGACAAGGCGGGTTATTGGGCGGCTCTTAAGCCAATGCCCGAGTATTCGAATCCTCGTTCGGCCATCAGTTTGGGATCGTACAGATTGCGGCCATCGAAAATGATGGGCTGCTTGAGCTTGTGCTTGATGTAGTCAAAATCGGGATTTCGGAACTGCTGCCATTCCGTCACAATCGCCAGAGCATCAGCATCTTCGAGCGTGTCATAGTGATGTTTGCAGTAGGTGAGCCGGCCTTTGTAGATCGCCTCAACGTTTTCCTGGGCGACGGGATCGTGCACCTTGATCGTGGCTCCTTTTTCGAGCAGTTGATCGATCAGAACGAGTGCCGGTGCTTCGCGGATATCGTCCGTGCGGGGTTTGAACGACAGCCCCCAGATCGCGATGGTTTTTCCCGCCAGATCACCACCAAAGCGCTGACTGATTTTCGAAAAGAGGACTTCCTTCTGGAGGTTGTTCACCTCATCGACGGCATGCAACATCTTCGAAGGGAGGCCAAAGCGACTCGCGACAGCGATCAGAGCACGCACATCTTTCGGGAAGCAGGAACCGCCGTAGCCCACCCCCGGAAAGAGAAATTGAAAGCCAATCCGCTGGTCGTGGCCAATCCCCCGGCGAACATCGTTCACGTTCGCATTGACGGCCTCGCAAAGATTCGCCATCTCATTGATAAAGCTGATCTTGGTGGCGAGCATGCAGTTCGCCACATATTTGGTCATTTCGGCACTTTCCAATCCCATGACCAGGAAGGGGTTTTCCGTCCGCAGGAAGGGCTGATACAGCTCGTGCAGCACATCGGCGACGGGCGGTCTGGTCACACCCACCACGACACGATCCGGCCGGGTAAAGTCGTCGATCGCGCAGCCTTCTTTCAGAAACTCGGGATTGGAACAGACATCGATCTCGCGACCGGCTTTTTCCTTCAAACGTTCCCACGTCTGACGATTGGTGCCAACCGGGACAGTACTCTTAATGACCACGACGGCATCGCGGGCCACGTGCGGTGCAATCTGATCGACCACTTTCCAGAGGGCCGTCAGATTGGCCGAACCATCGTCTCCCTGGGGAGTTCCGACAGCAATAAAGAGGCATTTGGCGTCCGGGGCGACAGAGACGAGATCGGTCGTGAACTTCAAACGACCGGCTTGTGAGTTTCTCAAAACGAGTTCGGTCAAGCCAGGCTCATAGATGGGAATGATCCCCTGCTTGAGCCGCTCGATTTTGCCTGCATCGATATCGACACAGGTGACTTCGTTGCCGCTTTCGGCGAAGCAGGTGCCCGTCACCAGACCGACGTAACCTGTCCCTACAACCACCAGCTTCATGGGAAAGACCTTCTCAATGCGCTCTGCAGAAATCGTCGATGAACCGAGTTGCCAGTTCGAAGTATCCTGTCTTTCGAAGGCAACGCCAGAGTGGAACGGGATCTATGCAGGAATTTTATGATAAGTGCGGTACCAGTCGACGAATCGCTGGATACCGGTCGCGAGTGGTGTGGCGGGCTTGAAACCAACATCTTTGACGAGATCATCGACATCGGCATAGGTGGCGGGGACATCTCCCGGCTGCATGGGCAGGAGTCGTTTTTCAGCCTTTTTGCCCAGGCACGACTCGAGAATCCCAATCATTTCGAGCAGATCTTCGGGCCGATTGTTGCCAATATTGTAGACGCGATAAGGGGCCGAACTGGTAGCAGGATCGGGATGATCGCTCTGCCAGTTGGGATTCGGAACCGGGATGTTGTCGGCGACGCGGACCACACCTTCGACAATATCGTCGATGAAGGTGAAGTCTCGCCGCATTTTGCCTTCGTTGAAGACATCGATAGGGCGACCTTCGAGAATTGCCTTGGTGAAGATCCACATGGCCATATCGGGCCTTCCCCACGGGCCATAGACCGTAAAGAATCGAAGGCCGGTGGTGGGCAGCCGGAAGAGGTGGCTGTAAGTGTGTGCCATCAGCTCGTTGGCCTTTTTGGTGGCGGCATAGAGGCTGACGGGATGATCGACATTGTCGTGAATCGAGAAGGGCATTTTGGTGTTGCCACCATAGACCGAGGATGACGACGCATAGGCGAGATGTTTTACGCCCGAATGCCGACAGCCTTCGAGAATCTCGCAGAAGCCGACGAGATTGCTGTCGATGTAGGCTTGTGGATTGGTGAGCGAATAGCGGACACCGGCTTGAGCCGCCAGGTGAATGACCACATCGAACTGATGACGTTCAAAGAGTCCCTTCATGGCTGTTCGGTCGGCCAGTTCGATCTGCTCGAATGCGAAACCGGGCAAGGTCTTGAGCTGGGCCAGTCGATCGTGCTTGAGGCTGACCTGATAGTAATCGTTGAGGTTGTCGAGGCCTACGACGGTATCGCCACGGGCGATGAGTTTCCTGGTGGTATGAAAGCCAATAAAGCCAGCGGCCCCGGTCACAAGATACTTCATGCTGTTCTCCGAACTTCGTCAACTCGATCCATGAAAGCGAAGTCCAAGGAAAAGCGGCAAAACTGTCAAGAGAGGTTGTTTTGGAAGGGAAGAAGGCGGGAAGGCTTCGGGCGAGGTTTTTTTGCCCCTTCTCCCGTTCTGACGGGAGAAGGCCGGGATGAGGGGAACTCGAACGTATTGGGCAAACAATCAGCAATCGGCTTCATCGCGAGCTGATTTTCATCTCTGGCCTGGGGCAATCAATCGACGCCCCTGCGGCAGCCCCTTGTACTGAGGCACATCCATTGGCAAGACCCTCACCCGGCACTTCGTGCCACCCTCTCCCACGAAGACGCGGGCGAGGGTAATGAAGAAAAAAGTGATGTTTGAACTTTGGAGGTGCGAATTCATGGGCTCAAGCGAGCCCTTCACTGAACAGCCTGACGTGTCGCCCCGACTGCCTGATGACTCTCGGCATCATAAGCGACCGCGACCAGTTCCAGCTCCTGAAGTGAAACGCCCACGGGGAGCGGAAACTTCCATGAATTCCGGATCGACTGGTTCGAGACGAACGATGGCTTCGTCTCCTGAACGGCAAAATCCCTGACAATGTTGACGTGCCGGAGTTGAAGACCGCCGTTTTCGCCATGCTTGACGTTGGTTGTCGCTGATTTCTGGACCAGAGCCAGCAGAACCTGGTACTTCTCAGCCACGGTCTGGCCAGGGAGCGGCAATAGTTTCGTCGTGACGTTCAATGATTTTGTGGAGGATGAAGTCGACGGTTCCCGTTCGATCGCCAGGGCAACATGTGGCGCTAACGTGAAAGCTCTTTCAACAGCTTTTTCAGCCAGAGTTTTCTTCGAGCCCACGAAGCCAATCGCACCGTTGACCACCATTTGTGGAGTATAGACCTGGTCATTGCCAAACTGAGAAGCATAGGCGTGCTGGCGACGGGTGGCTGCTGCACTCGAGAAGGGATCTTTCCAACCGAGGCGATCCCAGTAATCGACATGAAAGCCCAGTGCAATGACCTCGCCGGACGAACGTGAGAGATTCTGCGAAACCAGCCCTGCGAGAACTTCATCGGCGGGCGGGCAACTGCTGCACCCTTCCGAAGTAAAAAGTTCGACCACAGCAAAATTTCGCGATGGCAAAGCCTGGGCAGCGGCTGGTGGCATGGTGGAAAATCGCAATGAAATCCAGGCCGCGATGCTGAACATCAGGATCAGTAACAGTTTTTTCTGATGATGAAACCGGCCCATGGATCGGGCTCCTTTTTCGAGAATTCGATGGCAACTGTCCAATCGGGCACTTTCCCGGGTGATGACCAGTTGACGCTCTCTCTCATCAGATCTGATCGGTGGGATGGAAGTGACAATCATGCAGAAATCTGGTCTGAATGGCTGGCTGATGGCACGATGCCAACGCAGAAGTGGGCGAGGTTTTTTTGCCCCTTCTCCCGTTCTGACGGGAGAAGGCCGGGATGAGGGGAACTCGCACGTATTGGGCAAACAATCAGCAAGCGGCTTCATCGCGGGCTGATTTTCATCTCTGGCCTAGAGCAATCAATCGACGCCCCTTCTGCAGCCCCTTGTACTGAGGCACATCCATTGGCAAGACCCTCACCCGGCACTTCGTGCCACCCTCTCCCACGCAGACGCGGGCGAGGGTTTCTTACTCCTTCTCCCGTTCTGACGGGAGAAGGCCGGGATGAGGGGGACTCGCACGTATTGGGCGTTCTATCAACGAGCGGCTTTATCGCGAGATGCTTCCTGATCTCTGGCCTGGGGCAATCAATCGGCGCCCCTGCGGCAGCCCCTTGTACTGAGGCACATCTATTGGAAAGACCCTCACCCGGTACTTCGTGCCACGCTTGTCTGATGTCGAGGGCATGGTGGGAGGAGCACCTCTGGCGAGCCAGCAGTGGCACACGGAGGATGCAATTCGTCTTGAGTCGATCGATGGTTTCGCCTACACCTGACGTTCCCGACCTGAGTGACTTCTATCACCTCTGCTCCAATTGCCGCCGGCAGGTTTTCTCTTCCCAGACTGTGTTCTCCTTAACAATCACCACTTATCGAAATGCCTTTCATTGCCTGGGGCTGGGCTGTCCTCGTGTGATGAGATCTCTGGAAGACCGTCATGCCCTCTGTGACTCGCCGTGAATGGTTGTTTGTGGGTTTTGTCGCTGTGATATCGCCTTCAGCCACTGGTTGCGGGACGATTCTTTACCCTGAACGCCGGGGGCAGAGAAGTGGCCGGTTCGACTGGGGTGTTGTCGCGCTCAATGCGGTCGGTCTGCTCTTCTTTTTCATACCGGGGGTCATTGCTTTTGCCGTCGACTTCAGCACAGGAGCAATCTATCTGCCAGAGACGGCGAGTGTCCCTGCGCAGTCCTCGCGGAAACCACAATCACCGGGCCGTCGTCTGCTGAGCAAACTGTTTCCTGCGAAAGAGATCTCGCGGGCCGATATTGAAGAGTTTCTCGCTGAGCAGACTGGGCGAGAGATTTCGCTGATTCCCGGCCAGTACGAAACCGAGCCGCTCGAATCGATCGACGACTTCTGGACGCTCCACGACCTCAAGCAGCCCGCCGGCGTGTCAATCGAACGCGGGTGAACCTCCGAGTGTGGAACGAGAGCTCCCACCTTCCATTGCATGTACGCACCTGCTGGCGAGTGACCTCAGGCTGTCGTCAAGCATGTTTTCAGATACCTTCGTACTGGCAACGCATCGCCGCTGGGGGCCGATGAAGACATCTGATGCCAGTCATCCGACGGAGTTGCAAGGCCACAGGACGCGCATGGAGCGGCTTCTTGTTGTTGTGCAACGGCACGAAAACCCGGCCACGAGTTGGCCAGGCCACCCTTGAGTAACTGTTATGTGAAAAAGACAGCGGCTTTGAGCAAGCATGCCTCGCACGATGCCCTGGCTCCATCATCTCAGAACAGATGGATCTGCACCGCAAATCTTACGCGAGATCGTCTCCGAAGGAGGGTGGCTTCATGAGAAACTCCTTGAGATCCAGTTTTCCCGATTGCTCGGCCTCCATCAGTTGCAACCGCTGTTCAAGACGCGATAGCCGCATCTCGAGCTCAGGATGTGTCTGTGCCAACTTGAGAGCACGTTGCGGCTTGGGAACTGCCGGATATCCCAGTTGCCTTTGCAGTGCCGCGAACAGATAGAGTGGATCCTTCCCGTGATTCGCTTTGGCAATCCGTCCAGCCGCCTCGCTGAAGAGAATTTCTTCTCCTTGAGGTGCCCGGCTGGACTTCGAATTCACGTCGGCAGCCTCAGTCCCACTCTCCTCAGGCTGCGAAAGCTGTTGGATCGAGGCCTTCTGGGCCGCTTGTTTCTCGCGATTCTTAGCCGCCAGTTCCGATCGATGATACAGCAGGTCGGCAAAATCGACAGTTCCCAGGAGCGCTCTTAAACGCTTGATCCAGATCTTCCAGGCTTCGTTATAAATCGGATCACCAGCGATCGCATCGAGGCCGCGATCATACCCCAGCCGATTGCGTGCCAGCGATTCAAACTGAAAGACAAACAATCCCGAAGCGAGCGACTCTTTCGATTTATAGTCGGCTTCCCGTTCGAGAATCTCGAGCGCCAGCCAATGATCAAACCGACTCCCTTCCTGCTCGGCCTGCTCCATCACAAACGCCTGAAAGGACGTGAAGTAATGGCCCAGTTGCCTCATCCCGGTGAAGATCACACCACTGTGCAACAACTCGGTGCGCAGATGATTGACCGCCATCGGCAGCCTGGTTGAAGCAAGCAGTTCGTCCTGCAGTGCCTGGAGAATCTCCTGTGTGGGCAAATCCTCCTTCAGCCGCTCGCGGAACGTCCGAAAGAAGTAAGCCTGCTCGATATATTCTTCCCGAGCCAGCATGGCAGGCATCTTGGCACCAGTTCCATTCAGTCCAGAAATCAGACATCCATCCGATTGGCGATCTTCAACACGATCATCGCGATCACCTGATTCACGAAACAGGATCTGCAGCCGACTCCGGCTCGCCAGCGATCGAGGCCTCTGCCGGAGCAGCGTTCTCTGCCGAAAGATCCCGATGAATGTTCGACAGAGCAAAATCCCACTCCATCCACATTCGCATGACAGACCACAAACTGCGCATTCTTGTCAGTTGAGCCTTAGGGAGCTGAGCCGCCTGTGTCAGCCAGGTCTGCGCCGCCGAGGTCAAACCCCACATGGCCGCGAGTTGCTGACAGATTCCGTCAGCCGACAGATCGGGCGTTGCCTCTCCACTGGTCAAACCTGCTTCGTAAGCCAACTTGAAAAGCTGAAACAACTCGCGATGGTAAGGATCTACTTCCAGCGGGCGCGTCTGCGATTCCGCCAACTGAATCAACCGGTCAATCTCACCAAGAATTCTCTGGGCAAATAGATCACTCGCTGATCGACTCATTCGACGGCACCCTGTTCAAAACCGACATCATCAACAACCACTGTATGAAACAGCCACCGTATCAAACCAGGACTTGTCGATCCGTTATGATCGCCAACAGTCTCTGTTCGACCTGATAAGTTTGATTGTAACGTCCCTCCACGGGTTGTCCCGCTCCACGATGATTTTCACTCTTCGAAGCGCGATGACATGCTGTTCAAACACGACTCCTGAGCCTGCTCATTTCAGCCCGATCATTCGCAAAAATCTGGCAGACTTCGCAAAATCGCGGGATCGAATCGTTTTGCATGCAGTCGCGTTGTTAAAAAATGGCATATTCTTTCGCGACTCTTCCCCTCCGGATCCTTCAGGCAGAAACTGGCCATGCCGCATTTCTCTACCCAGCGTCGAGTGGAGTTCTACGAAACCGATATGGCCGGAATTGTCCACTTCTCCAATTTCTTCCGGTATATGGAACAGGCCGAGCACGAATTCTTTCGCTCGTTAGGGCTGAAGATTTCAGGGAAGACGGCCGAAGGGATCGAAATCGGCTGGCCGCGAGTGGCTTGCCAATGCGATTACCGGGCGCCGGCCCGGTATGAGGAAGTCATCACCATCGATGTCACCATCATCCGGCAGACGACGCGCTCGCTCACCATGAGTTACGTTTTTTCGCGAGATGGCAAAATTCTGGCCAGCGGCGAAATGACCACGGTCTGCTGTACGATGCAGGACGGGGCCTTGAAAGCCATAGAGATTCCGCCTTCGTATCTCGATCGACTTCCCGCTGTGAATATCGCCGGCACTGCGAACGATTCTCCATAAGGTGCTGCCCCAAGGTGTTACGAAGACAGGTTTGATCACTCTTGACGGATTGAGTGCATCGATTCAGGCCCACAGTCACGATCACGAGTTCACGGATGACAACCGATTCCCCACAGCCAGCCAGCCCTCCAACAGTTCCCGTAGCAGATCTTTCCCGCTGGCAGCAGGATCTCAATCCCGAGCAACGGGCCGCTGCTCAGGCTGGGCCCGCTCCACTGCTCATCATTGCCGGCGCCGGGACTGGAAAAACCACCACGCTGGTCCATCGGGTCGCTCATTTGATTGCTTCGGGGATCGACCCCGGTGAAATCCTGCTGCTGACGTTCACTCGTCGAGCGGCCGCTGAAATGATCCGCCGGGTCGAGCAACTTCTCGCGGTGGCTGCAAAGTCGCCGGGCATTGCACGCATTCATGGTCGCCACGTTGTCGGCGGAACGTTCCATGCCATTGCCACCAGACATCTGCGGGAATTCGGCCAGTATCTCGGACTCGATGCTGAATTCACGATTCTCGATCGCAGTGACGCCGAAGATCTGATGAACCAGCTACGCTCGGAACTCGACATTACACGCCAGGAAAAGCGGTTTCCTCTCAAGGGCACCTGTGTCGAAATCTATTCCCGCTGCGTCAATACCCGTCAGCCCTTAAGCCTCGTTCTGAAAGAGACGTTTCCCTGGTGTGTCGAGCATGAGGCCGGGCTCAAAGCCTTGTTTCAATTATTCACCCAGCGAAAGGAAGAGCAGCGGATTCTCGATTACGACGATCTCCTCCTCTTCTGGCTGGCACTCCTGCAGGACAGCCCGGCTGCCCCGCTTTTAAGGCAGCGATACAAAGCCGTCCTCGTCGATGAATATCAGGATACCAATGCCCTGCAGGGCGAGATTGTGCGGGCACTTCGTCCCGATGGTCAGGGTCTGACAGTCGTCGGAGATGACGCCCAGTCGATCTATTCCTTTCGAGCCGCCACCATTGAGAACATTCTCCGGTTCGATCAGGAATATCCCGGCACCAATGTCCTCACGCTTTCACAAAATTATCGCAGCTCTCCCGAGATTCTCGCAGCCAGTAATCTCGTGATGTCACTGGCGACCGAAGGCCGCAAGAAACAGCTCTGGACCAACCGTCCACCGCAAGGGAAGCCACTCCTTGTCAATTGCCGCGACGACAACGAACAGAGCACTCTGGTCGCCGAGCGCATTCTGGAACTGCGAGAAATGGGGGTTTCCCTCAAAGGTCAGGCCGTCCTCTTTCGCGCTTCGCATCACAGCGCCACTCTCGAAATTGAACTCTCTCGCCGAAACATTCCGTTCATCAAGTTTGGCGGGCTGAAGTTCGTCGAAGCAGCCCATGTGAAAGATGCCATGGCCATGCTGAGACTGGCCGAAAATCCACGAGATATCGTCTCTGCCCTGCGTGTGTTATTGCTGCTCCCCGGGATTGGCCCGAAAACGGCCCGTCAACTGACGGAACGCCTGGGTACAGGGAGTTCCGCCTTTGAACCCTGGCGCGAACATACCCCAGCGGCAGCAACAAAAATTCATTGGCCGGTGTTTGTGGCTCTGTTACGAACATTGGTCAAAGGTGGTCAAACTACAACTCCTCTTCCCCTGCAACTCGCACAGGTCCGCCAGTTTCTTGCTCCCCTGTTAGAACAGAAGTATGACCACGCACCCGCTCGCCTGCGCGATCTTGAACAACTCGAAATCATTGCCGCCCGGTATGAATCCCGCAGTCAATTTCTGGCAGAACTGACTCTCGACCCACCCACCTCCACGCAGGATTTTGCTCAGGACCCACTTCTCGATGAAGACTGGATCACGCTCTCAACGATCCATTCCGCCAAAGGTCTCGAATGGGATGCCGTCTACGTTCTGCATGCGGCTGATGGAAACATCCCCGCCGATATGGCGACACGCAATCCTCGCGAAATCGAAGAAGAGCGCCGTCTGTTTTATGTTGCTCTCACACGCGCGAAAACGCATCTGCAGGTTTATCATCCCCAGCGATATTACTTTCACGGCAAGAATCAGTCAGACCGCCACAGCTACTCCCAGCGCACCCGCTTTCTGCCCGATGACATTCTGACAGCCTGGCAGATCGTCACACCCCGCATTCAAGAGCCTGCAAGTCAAACCCACATCGCCAACGGATTAACCACCGCCGATGTCCGCAAAAAAATCGGCCGCATGTGGGAATAAGCGATGTCACGAGTTGGCAAGTCGCCCGACCTGCACATGCCTTTGAAACCCTCGCACCACGTCTGCGTGGAAAAGTAGTAGTGTTTCGCTGTGCGGACCATGTTCCGCTCACCACCATTCGCGCGATCTAGAGCGACTCTCTTGAGGATCAAGCAGTTAGCGCATGAAGTCTTCGGTATGCACCATCTTCAGCGAGCGACATGATTCTCGACATGAAACTTAAAGCGATTTAAGATCGCCTGCCAGCCATCTCGCTGCTGTTCGATACTGTGGGTCTCTTCGCTATCAAAGGAGACCTGGACATGCACGCCAGAGGGGACTTCCTGGAATTCGACCACAGCTTGCCGATCACCAAAGGCATATTCGATGCGCTCGTTGGTGATGATCGTGGTGTAGGTCCCCTCAAAATCAAAGCCGAAGCTTCCGTCTTTGGCCTCCATTCGCGAGGAAAACTTTCCGCCGGGACGAAAATCGACTGTCGATCTTGTCGTATGCCAGTCGTCCGAGGCGGCATTCCACTGCACGATATCGTCCGGATTGCTGTAGGCTTTCCAGACCGCATCCATGGGGGCAGCAATAGTGGTGGCAACGGTGATTCTCATGAGGATCTTTCAGTTGGCTGATAGCCGGTGGAATACTAGCAATTGACGACCGGGTGAATTCCATACTAGAGATCGCCGTTGACTATTGGAATCCGCAGGAGCTTTCCCGACGAAAGACTCCTTCTGAATTCATACAAAACAACCCTTTGAGGTATCGTAGCATTTCGATGTCACGATGATGGAAGGGTTGTTCATCGTCTCTTTGTTCCATGGCACGAGTGACTTCCTCATCAGTTTTTCTGAGTTCATGTCCCTTAAAAAAGCGATGCTCCAGGCAACTTCTCGAACCGTCGGGGCTCATCCATCATGCCGCCTGTATCGGCAATCGACGATTTGTGAAAGCGAGGAATTCCCCTCTTGCTTCTGGACTCCGCTGGCTTTCTGATGACAGCAGAAATTCACTTCAAAAACTGCTGCGAGAGACTTCTGATGATGGGCCATCGATTCGCCAGACGTGCCTTGTTATTTACCATCCTGTTCTTGATCAGTCATTCCCTGACGGCGTACTCCCAGGAATTGGCCAAACGTGCCCAGGGAGTCAATGATCTGCTGCCGGATCCCGACCCTCGACCAGCCGAGATGACCAGACCTGTGAAGGTCTTCATTCTCATGGGGCAGTCGAACATGCTCGAAATGGGGAAGGTCGCAGGTGATACCGATGGAACACTTGAGCATGCCGTCAAACAGGAAGGTCTCTATCCCTTTCTGATTGATGATGCGGGAAAATGGAACACCCGCGCCGATGTCCGGAATGTCGCGGTGATGGGGAGTGGCGGGCCTGGCAAAACGCAGTTTCGCATCAATGCCTGGCTGACTGTGGGCAACAAAATCGGTGTCGAGCAGGGGATCGGGCATCAGTTGGGGAATGCTCTCGATGAACCTGTACTGCTCTTGAAGAGTGCCATTGGCAATCGAAGCCTCGGTTGGGATCTGTTACCGCCAGGTTCAAGTTCTTATGAATTTGTCGATCCTAAAGACGGTAAGACCTACATCTACGCAGGTTATGGTCAAAGCCCGGATCGGTGGGAAAAAGGGACCGAGCCCAAGGCCATCAACTGGAAAGCGGGCTTGCAGCTCGATGGCGATATCGCCCGCGCGAAAGAAGTTCTTAATGACCTGCCAAAGTATTACCCCGGGGCGAAAGAGTATGAGATTGCGGGCTTCTTCTGGTGGCAGGGTGATAAAGACCGGTATAACGCCGGCCATGCCAGCCGCTATGAACAGAACCTGGTCAACTTGATTGCCACACTTCGCCAAGAGTTTAACGCACCCCAGGCAAAGTTTGTTTGTGCCACGCTGGGCCAGACCGATCGTGACCATCCCAATGGCAATGAAAAGTATCTGCTGGAAGCCAAACTGGCCATCAGCGACCCGCAGAAACATCCGGAACTGCAAGGGACTGTCGCCACGGTCTACACGCACCCCTTGAGCATGGGAAGCAGCTCGAATGCCCACTATGGCAACAATGCGAAAACCTATATGAATGTCGGTCTGGCAATGGGCGAAGCGATGGTCAAGCTGCTGAAAGAGCAGAAGTAACAATCGACCTTGAGAATTCACACTCGTGAAAATCGATCGTGAAATCGTTAAGGCGTCCCCGGGGTGAACTACTGATCGAGAGGAACTGGTTATGACTAACAGTGTCCGCCTTCATCGTGTACTGCGAACAGATCCAGAGCGGGTTTACAAGGCTTTTATCGACGCAGATGCCCTGTCGAAATGGCTGCCACCGTTTGGATTTACGGCTAAAGTCCATGAAATGGATGCTCGAATTGGCGGTGGCTATCGGATGTCGTTCACACATTTTGCCAGTGGCCACACACACTTTTTCACCGTTAAGTTTACAGAACTTGCCCCGGGGGAACGGTTGAAGCATACAGACCATTTCGATGACCCGAATCTGTCTGGAGAGATGCAGGTAACCGTGACGTTTACAAAAGTGAGTGTCGGCACCGAACTGCAGATCGTGCAGGAAGGGATCCCGGATTTAATCCCACCCGAGAAATGCTATCTGGGGTGGCAGGAATCATTGCTCCAGCTTGCCCGGCTGGTCGAACCCGATATTCCTGGTTAAACAGGCAGTCATCGATTCATACCATGCGATCACAACAGCTATCTATGACTTGAGCAAGTCGCTGCGAATCACTTCGAGAGCGCGTTTTAATAGTAGCGTCTGGAAGCGGTAGCTGTTCCAGACCAGGGCAATGGTCCGTTGGGGGCGGTCTCCTGCGAGTGGGCGATAGGCGCAGCGGCCTTCACGATCGAACTCCTTGCACATGTTCGGAATAAAGCTCACACCCTGCCCCCGGCTGACGAGCTCCATAATGGTGGTCAGTTGAGCCAGGCGGCCCGTTTCCAGAGGTGTCGTATCTTTCCGGCGGCAATACTGTGCGACGTGCTCCGTCAGGCAATGAGCTTCACCTAACAGCAGTAATGTTTCCCGATCAATCTCTTCAAAAGGAACTTCTGACAATTGTGACAGTCGATGCCCCGGAGGGACCGCCAGCCATAGCTCTTCATCAAATAATGGCTCAACTTCCAGATGTTCAATTCGTACCGGAAGAGCCACAATGGCCAGATCCCATTCACCTGCCTGAACCTTCTTGAGACATTGCTCGGTGACATCTTCATGAATCTTGAGAGTCACCCGCGGCACGGCCAAACGAAACAGACTGACAATCTGCGGCAATAGATACGGCGCAATCGTGGGGATCGCACCGATGGTGAGCTGGCCCGTCTCACCATCATCGGTGATCTCCCGCCGGGCCTGATCGACCAGCGAGATAATCTGCCCGGCCCGACTTTGCAGCAGCTTTCCTGATTCGGTGAGCTCAACACCTCGGCCCGAACGCTCAAAGAGGGGCTGCCCCAGTTCCTGTTCGAGCTTGATGATCTGCTGGCTGAGTGACGGCTGAGAAATGAAACATTCAGCGGCCGCCAGTGTGAAGCTTTTGAGTTCAGCCGCCTTGAGAAAGTACCGCAACTGGTGAAGTTCCATCCGGCTGACCTTCCTCACTTCTGGATTGACGGGTAATCGACTGTCAAAGGGAGAGGCATGTTGCCGAGAGTATACACTCTATAGTAATTCATGGCGTGGGGAAGGGTTGGGAAAGGCAGGCTTGCTCTGTAAAGAATTCTGCTTGGGATTTCTTGGAGTGCTTCGCGGCTTCGCGTGAGGATAATTCGAAGTTCGGAGGTCTCTCGCGAAGGCGCGAAGACAGCGAAGGGACGGGCATCAGACTTCTATTGCTATTCAGTTCCCTAATCCAAATGATCGAGTGCAGAATGTTTTCAAGAAAACAGGCGAGGGGTTGAGCCTCGCCTGCAGCAGAATCGTCGGTATTCAGGGTGAACCAATCGAGTGGATTAGCACTCGACCATCAGCTTGAAGGCATCACTGAGGAGGCTGGTCAGCTTGACGACAAACCGGGCGGCATCTGCCCCGTTGATCACGCGGTGATCGTAGGAGAGCGAGAGTGGCAGCATCAGGCGTTCTTTGACCTGGCCATCGACCAGTTGCAACTGATGGAAGCTGCGCGACATGCCGAGAATGGCCACTTCGGGGTAGTTCACGATTGGTGTGAAAGCCGTTCCGCCAATGCCACCCAGGTTGGTAATGGTGAATGTACCGCCCTGCATATCCTTGATTTCGAGCTTGCGATTGCGGGCCTTTTCAGCGATTTCGGTCAGCTCGGTCGCCAGTTGCAGAATCGACTTCTTATCGACATCGCGGACCACAGGCACGACGAGGCCATTGGGAGTATCAACAGCAATACCGATGTTGTAATAGCCCTTGAGGATCACTTCACCGCGAGACATATCAATGCTCGAATTGAAGTTCGGGAAGGCCTTGAGAGCGGCGACGGCGGCTTTCATGGCGACTGCTGTCATGGTGACTTTGGGGCCACCCTTCGCCACGGCTTCCTGGAATCGTTTGCGGGCTGATTCGGTTTCGGTGATGTCAGCGAGATCGTGCTGAGTCACATGAGGAATGAGTTGCCACGCTGCCGACAGATTATTGGCACTGGTCTTCTGCAGCTTGGTGAGAGCCTGAGAAGTGATCGGGCCATACTGAGAAAAATCGGGGAGTGGCGGAGCGACGACACCACCACCGCCGCCCCCTTGCTGGGCAGCGTAGGCGCGAGCCACATCTTCCTGAGTGATGCGACCACCAGGGCCAGTGCCACGCAGACGTTCGAGCTGCATGCCCAGTTCGCGAGCCAGGCGGCGTGTGGCCGGGCCGGCAGCAATGGGAATCTCGACGGTTGATCGAGCCGGTGCAGCCACGGCAGCAGGGGCTGGTGCGGCTTTCGCTGGTGCAGCAGGAGCGGCCTTCGCTGGCGCTGCGGGAGCACTGGAAGAGGAGGCTGGCGCTGCAGGCTTGGCCGATGTTCCGTTACTGGCTCCGGACGCTTCAATGCTCAGGAGTAACTGACCGGTTTTGATCGTTTCGCCAGGTTTGACGTGGATCTTGCCGATCTTGCCCGCATGGGGGCAAGCCAGCTCCATGACAGCTTTATCGGTCTCCAGTTCCATGACGATCTTGCCGGCTTCGATGGTATCGCCAGCCGAGATCAGGATCTGTGCGATATCTGCACTGTCGATACCTTCCGCCAACTGAGGCAGCTTGAATTCAACACTCATGGAAGAGAACCCGCTTTCGCGCAATAGTCAGGAATAAAGCTAGTCGTGTTTACGTTACAGAAGACCGTCTATCAGGCTGAGAGTTTATGCCGTGGCGGGATCGACCTTTTCGGGATCGATACCGAGTTCCTGAAGCACCTTGGGCAATCGCTTGGCATCAAAGTGCCCGTCCTTGGCCAGAGCCGACAGAGCCGCAAAGACGATGCATTCGGCATCGACTTCGAAATGGCGACGCAGCACTTCGCGAGCTTCGCTGCGACCAAAGCCGTCGCAACCCAGAACGGTGTACCGCCCAGGGAGATATTGCCGAATCTGCTCAGCCACGAGTTGAACGTTTTCACTGGCCGAGATGAAGGGGCCAGTGACTCCCGCCGTCACCTGATCAATATGGCTCTGCTTAGGTTTCTTATCGGGATGGAGAGCGTTCCAGCGTGCCACAGCCTGAGCATTGCGCTTCAGTTCGTTGTAGCTGGTCACACTCCAGACATCTGACTCCACGCCATACTTTTCCGAGAGGATCTGCTTGGCTTTGAGCACATATTGCATGATCGGCCCGCTCCCCAGCAGCTGTGGCCGGTGAGCCCGCTTCTTGGCGGTGACGCCTGGCTCTAAGGGATACAGGCCAGCACAGATCATTTCCTGTGTCACGCCGGCAGGGATTGCGGGCATGGGGAAAGACCCATCGTTGTAGACCGAGAGATAATAGAAAATGTTCTCGTCTTCGGCATACATGCGGCGCATGCCATCCTGAACGATCGCCGCCACTTCATAGCCAAAGGCCGGATCGTAGGCCAGGAGGTTCGGTACGCTCGAAGCAATGAGCTGTGAGTGTCCATCCTGATGCTGCAGACCTTCGCCGTTGAGCGAAATGCGGCCTGAAGTTCCACCGCACAGGAAGCCCTTGGCGCGGGAATCGCCGGCCAGCCAGATGAGATCGCCAACTCGCTGGAAGCCGAACATCGAGTAGTAGACGTAGAAGGGGATCATGTTCAGGCCAAGGTTGGCATACGCCGTTCCAGCCGCCACGAATGACGACATGGCCCCGGCCTCGTTGATCCCTTCCATCAGAATCTGGCCGTTGGTTTCTTCGCGATACCAGACCATTTGGCCTGCATCAACAGGTGTGTACTGCTGGCCTTTGCTGCTGTAGATCCCCACCTGGGCAAAGAGGGTATGCATCCCGAACGTCTGGGCTTCATCGGGGATGATGGGCACAATGCGTTTACCGACATTCTTGTCGGTGCAAAGCCAGCCCATGATCCTGCCGAGAACCATGGTCGTGGACCATTCTTTGCCCACGCTCCCTTTGAGTGCTGTCTGGAACTGATCGAACGAAGGAATTGTGAGTCGTTCGCTCGTCGGCTTGCGAACGGGGAGGAAACCCCCCAGTTCTTTTCGCCGTTCGAGCATGTATTTGACTTCGGGGCTCGAAGGATCTGGCTTGTAGAACTTGGCGGCCTTGGCCTCTTCGTCCGAAAGTGGCAGTTCAAAGCGTGTGCGGAACTTGAGCAGATCGTCTTCTTCGAGTTTCTTCTGCTGGTGTGTGGTGTTCTTGCCTTCCGCAGATTCGCCCAGGCCGTAGCCCTTGATGGTATGGGCCAGAATGACCGTGGGGACACCCTTGTGATTCACTGCCGCATGGTAAGCGGTGTAGACCTTCTGGGCGTCGTGGCCACCACGACGGAGAGCCTTGATCTGGTCGTCGCTCAAATGCTCCACGAGTTTGAGGAGTTCGGGATTCTTGCCGAAGAAATCCTGCCGGATATAGCTGCCCGATTCGACCACATACTTCTGGAACTGACCATCGACGATTTCGAGCATGCGTTTTTTGAGCTGGCCCGATTCATCATTGGCGAGAATGGGATCCCAGTCAGCACCCCAGATAACCTTGAGGACATTCCACCCGGCACCCCGGAAGAGGCCTTCGAGTTCCTGAATAATCTTCCCGTTGCCACGGACCGGGCCGTCGAGACGCTGCAGGTTGCAGTTGATGACCCAGGTGACGTTATCGAGATGTTCGCGAGCCCCCAGAGTGATGGCACCCAGAGTTTCGGGCTCATCGACTTCACCATCGCCAATAAAGCACCAGACGCGCGACTGGCTGGTATCGAGCAGGCCGCGATGCTGCAGATAACGGAGGAAACGGGCCTGATAGAGCGAGCAGAGTGGCCCCAAACCCATTGAAACCGTGGGGAATTGCCAGAAGTCAGGCATCAGCCACGGATGCGGATACGATGAAAGACCCTGGCCTCGAGGCAATTCGCGGCGGAAGTTTTTCAGATGGCTTTCGTCGAGACGGCCTTCCACGAAAGCTCGCGAATAGACGCCTGGCGAAGCATGTCCTTGAAAATAAACAAAGTCGCCAGTGTGCGACTTTGAAGGAGCATGAAAGAAATGGTTGAACCCGGTTTCTACCAGGCACGCGGAAGAGGCAAATGTCGAAATGTGGCCGCCGACACTCGTGCCACTGCGCGCCGCCTGTACGACCATGGCCATCGCGTTCCAGCGGACAATCGAGCGAATCTTGCGTTCGATCTTGCGGTCGCCCGGATAGCTCGGCTCAGCATCTGCGGGAATCGTATTGATATAAGGAGTCGTCAGGCTGGCAGTACCCGTAACACCTTTGGCTGAAGCCCGCTGCTGCAATTCGAGCAACAGAGCGCGAACTTCTTCCGGCCCATAACGATGGAAGACATCATCGAGTGATTCATACCACTCGGCCAGTTCATCGGTATCCAGCCCTACCGCAGGGAGTTCGCCTAACTCTGTTTGAGATTCGGAAACAGCATGTCCGTTAGAAGCTGCGGAACGGCTCGAATCTGTCATCATACCCGCCATGTGTGTCGTACTCCCGAGTCGTTGTGACAGGCCATGCCAACCGGCCACAAACTTCCAGCAGTGATCCCCTTAGAACGAAGAAGGGATCGCCGCCCATATCGAATGACTGATGTGATCTGGTTTGTAATCTTCTTGATCGTAACGGAGAGGCCCCAGTCCGCACAGTGAGGAACAGGCGGACTGTCTGGCAAATTATGACGATTCTCTGCGAATCTGGCAAAGCCGGGAGAACAGGATCTGGTGTTCACCAGAACAGAGCAGCGACAGCTTAGTCAACGCAACAAACAGGCTTCTGGTTCAAAAACAGCCTGATTTCAGGGCTGACAAGGCCGCATTCCTCGCAAAATGCCGCCTTAAGCCCCGTAAGCACTGTATCTGCGTGCACCAAAATAAAATGCCAGGCGCACCAGGGCCCACAAAAAGAGACACCAGCCACATGCCGCCAGCAGTTCCAGCGCCATTTCTTCGTGAGAGTACCGCTGCAAGGCGACTGCGGCAGGAAAGTAGGCCAGATATTTAAAGGGCAACCACTGGACGATCTGGCCGAATGTTCCTGGGAGCCAGTCGAGGGGAATCATGTGCCCACTCAAAATGTAATTGAGCAGCATGTAGACAAAGACCAGCGAACTCACTTCCAGAAACCAGAATGAGCAGAGGCCCAATAGCGTTTCCATGAGAAACCCCAGCAGAAATGCCAGCACGAGCGAAGCGACCAGCGTTGCCCAGGTGGCCGCATCGGGCCAGCCAGGGAAATAAGCCCGGCAAAGCCAGAAGACCAGCGCAAAGGGCCCAGCGGCGACGGCGTAATAAACCAGCTTGTGTGCGGCCCGGTGCCAGAACAGAAACTCGACCAGATCAACAGGCTGTGTGAGAAATTTCTTAATCGTGCCATCCCGCACATCGCGGGCAATCCCGGTCGTCAGGCCCGGCATACTGCTGAAGGCGCGACCCAGCATCACCAGCAGAAAATAGGCCACCATATCGGCATAAGTGTAGGTATTGATCTTCCGGGAATCATTCGCCGATTGCGCATCAAAAATCGCACTCCACAAAAAGATCTGCGTGATAATCGGCAGAAAGCGAATGAGTGTCGCAAAGGCAAAATCACCGCGATAGGCCAGACGCTCCTCAATGCTCGTCCGCAGAATGAACCAGCGCAAACGCCATTGCGCGAGCCATTCGGCAGACCATGAGCGCTCATGAGCCTGCACGCTTGCCGGTATTGCTCCAGAATTGGTGGTAGGCAAAGACATGAAAACTCACAGATCGTACGAATAATGACAGGTCGCTCAAGAAATCTCACAGCCGCAGAATTGTCAGTTCAGGCCGTCAGTTATTGCGGTGGTTTCATTTTGGCTAAACGCTGAAGAACTTCCACCCCTCGCTGGAGTGTGGCGTCTTCTGTCGCAAACGAGATGCGGAAGTGGGTATCCCGCTGGCTGAAGACGTTGCCGGGAATGATCAGCAGCTCATTTCGAATGGCTTCTGCGACAAACGTGCTCCCTGTTCCCCAAGGGGCTTTCAAAAAGAGATAGAAGGCTCCCTGAGCGCCGTGAATTTCAAAGTACGGGCTGAGTTCGCGCACCATAAAATCCCGCTTGCGTTTGTAATCGGCGACGCGGTCCGTGATGTCGGTTGTCCAGGCTTCCACACCGGCCCACTGCACAGGCTGCGGGGCACAGACGAAGGTAAACTGCTGCAGCTTGATCATCTGCTGAATCAGTTCCCGCGGGCCATGGGCAAACCCGAGTCGTAACCCGGTCATCGAGTGCGATTTGCTGAAGCCATCAATTACAATCGTTTCACGATTCCACTTCGCCGGGCTGACGAACTCATCGTCGTATTGAAACGCGCGATAGATCTCATCACTCAAGAGAGCGACGTTATGGCGGGCTGCCAGTTCGGCGAGACCTTTCAGTTCTGCCGCTGTGGCGACAGCACCCGTCGGATTCCCTGGCGAATTGCAGATGATCACTTTGGTTTGCGGAGTGATGGCTGCTTCGACCTTTTCCAGATCAATCCGGAAATCAGGGTAGGTATCAATCAGCTTCACAACGCCGCCACAGAGCGTGACAATGTGCTTGTACATGACGAAATAAGGGTCGAAGACAATCACTTCTTCGCCCGGATTGACCAGTGTCATCAAAGTCAGCATGAGGCCGCCACTGGTGCCACTGGTGACGAAGACTTCACGATCGGGATCGTGGTATTCGGCCTGGACACTGGCATTCAAGGTTTCGAGCAGGGGCTTGATCCCTTGCGACTGGCTGTAGACATTTTTACCGGCATCGACTGCCGCCTTGAGTGCCAGTTTGACATTCTCCGGGGTGTCGAAATGGGGCTGCCCGATGCTCAGGTTGATCGGGTTCTTCATCGTGGCTGCCAGATCGAAAACCTTGCGGATTCCCGAGGCATCGATCTTGCGCAAACGATCCGAAATCCATTGTTCGCTCATTGTGGGCTCAAATTCCTATTTCGAGTTCATCACCAGAATACAGGAGGCGATGAGGAAAACTGTGTTGTTGCCTGAAGGCCACGTTTGCAGCGCTATTTCCAGGGATGTTCGATCCGCTGTTCATCGAGAAGTTCAATCCACATCTGCTGGTGGGCCAAAGGGACTTCAATCGTGGCTGGTAACGTGGGTGACTTTTCAAGTTGCTGAATGGCACGCGGGTGCTTCATCGAACTGACAAAGGCGGCAAGCCGCTCGGGCGGGAAGCGTTCAGCCATTTCACTGGAAGGCTCGATCGCCAGCAGAAGATGTTCGGAATCATCGCCGAAAGGGGATTTCTTGGCTCGTTCCGTGGGTAAGCGACCATCGCTCAGTGCCGCCAGAAGCAGACCACATAGCAGGCCGTACTGCAGATCATGCTCACCCGTTAACAAACTGAATGTGCGAGCGGAGTTCCAGCTTCGGGCCGGCTGACCTTCTTTATCAAACGCCAGATCTGCCGCAGGTTGGCCCTCGGTTTGTGCCGGGTCGAGCAGCATGAGCGAATCGAGACTCGCCACCTGTGTTGAAATGAGAGTCAGACTGCTCGCGGCTGGCAAGCACCAGGCACTGCGATGCCCTGCCACTCGCGGCGTGCGATCTCCCACCGGGCTGAACTCGGCCCGGCCTGTACTCGAGACCATAAAGCCAATCAACCCGCGATGTGCCAGAGTGGCGACGACAGCTTCTGGTCGATCAATGGCCGAGCTATTGCGAATGATGGCTCCGGCAATGCCGGTGGCCTTTGCCTTTTCCACCAGCAGTTCTGTCGCATAGGCCATCGCCACTGGCCCTGCCGCGCGACTGCCATCGAGATGAACCAGCGATGGCTGATCGCGCACAGTCAAAATGCGACCGCGGGGATCAATTTCCCCCAGATCCATCGCTCGTACCATCGACGACAGGTAGGGGAGATGGAGCCCACCCCAGGCAGGCAACCAGGGTGAAAAGACATAGTCGATCACATGCTGCGAATCGGCTCCGAACAACCCTTGCCGGGTGAGAACTTTCAGGATCGATTGCTGGACATCAGCTACTTGAAGAGAAACGGTTTCGACCGCACAGACTTCTGGCCGCACCACAGGATCAGGGGGGTTGGAGGCATGATTCATGGGAATGTTGCTTTCTGAGTTCCAACCGGCACTGAAGTTCGATCGACCAACGAGTTCCACCGACCAACGAGCAGAGATCTCTTTCCAGGCACAGGGTTTGCCTATTCTCACTGACCTGAGGCGGTTTTGTCGAGTGGATCGAAGCGGTAGGCCCGAATTCTCCAGGGGCCTTTGCCTTTGACAGACAGGCGGTACTCGCCCCCTTGGCCGATATAAACGCCGCTACCGGTGCGGATCGGCTTGCGGTGCATGGCGACGACTTCGTTCGATTTCCCCTCGGAATTCGTCCAGCGGATCATGTCCAGGACCGTAGCGTACTTATCGGGGCCATCAAAATCCCAGCGCAACTGCCAGTTGTCGGGCGCTTGAAAACTCTGGCTGCTTTCGAGACTTCCTTCCCCTTCAATCTCGAAAATCAATTGTTCTGGCTGAGGTAGAATCGGTTTTAACGTTCCGGCTGAAAGAGTGATGGCGACGACGACCGCAAACGACGCCATGGCCACACCGAAGGCGATCAGCAGTTTTTTGTTATTCGACATGCAAGGCATCCAGAATTCGAAGCCGCGATTCAAACCAGTGGGCGTGGCAAACTTCGATCAGTCGATCGATGTGGCGAATACTCATTCCGGAAATCCATGACGCGCTGAGAACCTGTCCAGCATGCTTGCTCAGAGCCGCAAGCATGGCACATACAGCGTTTTGAAAACCCGGATTTTGTACAGCGTCGTATTCTAGCCAAAACCTCTGGCGGCAGCGCTGACGAAGGGGGTTGATCCATGTGCGAATCACGACATCTCAATTCCAGACACCCTGAAACATGGCCTCGCACGGAATCACCCGACGGGTTTTGTCATCCACAAATCTTGTAATGCATCGGGGTCAGGTAACGGGTAGAGTGCCCGGGTCATCGCTACTGCCATTCCGGCTGGCGAATCTTTTCTCAGATATTCATGACGAGGTGAACGATGGGTCTCATCCAGGAATTCAAAGAGTTTGCCATGCGTGGCAATGTGATCGATATGGCTGTGGGGATCGTCACGGGAGCGGCCTTTACCAGTATTGTCACTTCGCTGGTGAAGAACATTATCACACCACCCATTGGAGCACTGCTTAAAGGGGCAGACTTCAGCAAGCTCTCGATCAACATTCCCGTTCCTGCAGTGGCAGCCGGGGAAGTGGCCTATGTCCCGATCAGCTATGGTCTGTTCCTGCAATCCGTCTTTGATTTTGTGATCATTGCCATGGTGCTGTTCATGGTGCTCAAGGGGATCAATTCACTGAAACGCAAACAGGCGGCGGAAGAGGCGGCACCACCCGTCCCAACCCGCGATCAGGAACTGCTGATGGAAATCCGCGATCTCCTCAAAGCCCAGTCGACCACGCGTGAGAACGAATAATCGCTGACGCCGCAAAGCCGGCTGGTTTGGGGAAGGGGAGAAGGCTGGAAGGAAAGAAGGGAGGAAGGCGGGAAGGGAGGAAAGGAAAAGGCAAATCCCGGGTGGCCCAGACGTGGCTTTGCACGTCTGGGTGACGGCAGTCACAAGAAACACTCCTTAGAACGCAGAATGGATGCGGTCGCGTGTATGAGCCATGCTTCCCAGAAACATTGGTGGGTTGGGCAAAGCCTTAACTCATCCTATATGGCTGCTGGCTCAACACCGAGAAAGGTAATTTGCTTACACCGCCAGTAAGATCTTGTCAGTTCGTCATGGAAGAAATAGGAGTCGGAGTCACTGAGGTAATCAATAAATGGCTCCTCGATCTTTAGGCCTCCCGCCCAATTCAGACGTACGTTCGAGACCTCCCGAAAGACAAGCGTGACAAGCATCTTGTCATGCCATCGGATTTGTGCCGTGATTTCTATGCCGGAAGGTTGTTGAAGAAATGTGACGGATTTGAATTGGTCGCACTCCAAAAGGCAAAAATCTGGAATATGATGTGTGACATCATGCAGCCATTTCATCTGTGGATCACTTTCTATGGCCAACCCAGAATCCCGCAACCCGGTGGCTCAGACGTGGCTTTGAATGTCTTGTTGGAGGAAGAGGACTGTGTGGCGAGAGTCACAAGCAGCACTCTGCATGGATCCGACCGAGTGTAAAATAGAATCTGTCTGCTCTTCCCACTCTTCGTGTTTTGGGGATTGCCGCGTGGATAGCTCCAGAAGGTGCTGAGACAATGAGTTCTGATTTCTTTGATTGGCCTCTGAAAGGTAACGAGATATCTACGACACTCCAAGGCGCGATCGGTATTCTATTTCTGGTCGCCGGGTGTTGGATCTCTGCGCTAAACTGGATGGTAGCATGGCAAGCATGGGTATTGAGGCAGCATACTCCCTCCTGGGTTCCGCTGATGGGAGGAACCCTGCTGGCTTCCGGGTTCTGGCTCTATCCACAGCTCGGATTGTCATCAGTCTGGTGGATAGGTTTCTTTTTGGATTATGGCTGTGTTCTAGGTTTTTTACTCACGATCATTGGATGGATTCTATTTCTTTTTCGCGCCGCTGAATAAGTCGAAGTGGAATACAATTCACTTGTGAAACAGCCGTGGCTTTGAACGTCTGGGTGATGAGATATGTTCTGGTGGATTACGCAGAGCCTTCATCCACCCTACAACGCTACTTTGATGTGTCATATCTTGTACGAAACAAGACGGAGAAAACCCTCACCCTGCCCTCTCCCACGAAGACGTGGGCGAGGGTTCCAGAGTGGTGCTTGCTGAACGCTGTCGAGGGTTCCAGAGGGTGGCTTGGGGGATTGCTTGCCAGCTTGCTACGGATTACTAGCGGGGGAGTTCGTCGAACTTGATCGCGGGCTTCTGGTCTGCGGTGGATTCGCGAGTAAAGATCTCGCCCACTTTGCCGGTCTCGTTAAAGAAGCCGCAGTTGGACATGAAAAACTGTGTCCCTTTGGCGCCGCCGTTGTAATCGAGCCGATGTCTGCCGCCGCCTGTGGGATCCACACTGAAGCGGGCCTGAGTGCATTCGTGCCACTGGCCATCGACATCGCAGACCCACACGTTTCCATACAGAGCCCCGCGGGTTTTATGCCCATAGCTGGGGTTAAAGTTCTCCAGGAAAGAGTGGAACCGCTTCAGATAGGTCTGAGTTTTCGGTCGTCGGAAGCTGGCCATGAGCTTCCAATCCTGCTTGTCTTTTTCGCAAAACCACGAGGTGTAAAGGGTGCTGTCCGGCCCATCAGGTTTCACTTCGGTCAGAAAGCTGTAAGTGACGTCTGCCTTCCAGGGATAGACCATAAAACTTTGTCCGCCCGAACCTTCATTGCCAAACTCACCCACGCGGACATTCGCTCCCGAAGCGAGTTTGACAATCCGTTGATCTTCGGGAATATCCTTCGGGTTATCGGTGCTAAAGGGACTCCAAATGGAAAAGAGCACTCGCCGCTCGTTGGGCCCGTTGACTTGAATACCGAAGTATCCTTCACCAAATCCATTGGCCATGAAGTACGAACCCATCGTATCCTGGCCAGCGGGCACAGTGAGTTCGCTGTAGCCGTACTGAGCCTTGATTTCTTTGGGCATCTGATACGTGAGATGAACCGAAGGCCCCCGGCGGCCCCAGTAGAACATATTCCCTTCGTTATTGCGGACATACTCGACCTTGAGCCCCGGTGTTTCGCTGGTCACGACAACATTGGCGATTTCTGCAAAGACTTTGCCCGCGCGTGCTTCGCCCTGGAGATCAACACGGACATACCCTGGCTCGGTGATTTTGAGCTTCCCGACCACATGGTTCTTAAGTTCGTTGCCGGTGAGCGTGATGTTCCATTTCTGGTCACCCGAAGAGACGAGCAGGCGTGAAGTTCCCTCGGGAATCAGTGCATTCAGTGACAATTCGACTTCGGCCGGCTGATCGACGCGAAAGTAGATGGAGTAACGGTCGCCGGCATTCGACCAGGAGAAGTTGCTGCCACGCCGGGAGATACGGACTTCATGCTCCGGGTCAATCGAATAGATGTTCCCCGCCACCGGGATTTGCCATTCGGAGGCCTGGGCCAAGGCCCCCACGTTGCTCCAGGTTCCTAGGGTACTCCAGGTGAGTAGAGCACAGCCCATTAGAAAACATCGCAGCACGGCATTTCTCCCCTTGAATTCGCTCATGGAAACCTGATGACGAAATCATGGGGCGAAAGCGCGCCAGGTGTCAACCATTCGGCCGACAGGAAGGGACATAAGATCAATTGTTTTGACTTTACGTGAGTGTTCGTTTTGAAAAGAAGATGGAGATTTTTCTTGTGCCAAAAGATTCATGGCGGTGGGAAGACGTTTACCAATCGCTTGGAATATAGAATTGAACGACAACGGCCACACAATCGATTCTGAAAATGCAGTCGATCAAAATCATCCAGTTATCGTCGATTATCGACGTACTATTTCCAAAGGACGTGAGATTCCCATTGGTCGATGAAGCCCATGGAACGTAAAGGAATCTTGGGGAACTCGTTCAGCAACCCCTTGAGACCCTGCCCCCATTGACTGTCGGGTGAGATCAGATTTAAGCAGTACTTAAGCATGGTGAGTACTATAAACACACGATTGTCCGGTAGTGGTTGCGCACTGGCACCAACTCCATGTCTCCATTGATGATCCTTATTGGGAACCATGGGTTTGACGCCCAATTCACGATTCCAAAGGCGACCGTGGTGTGCACAGACATTGCGAACCATATTCAGCGTCACAAGCCATGACACAAAAACGATATCAGAAAGCTTGTATCGCCTTGCGACGATCTTTTGGATGTCCCGGTGGCTAGCTCTGTAGAAAGTCAGCAGGTGGCCAAAAGTCATAACTTCGCATGCGGCCCAAATGGGAAGTGATCGATGATGTGAGCCGTACTTTGTCTTAAAGTGTTTGACAAAATCTTCGTGAGGCTTGCTTTTGGCCAAAGGCTCTTTCAGTGCTTCGAGCAGCCTTTCGCGATCTTCCTCACTTTGCACATTAGGCAGCGTACCAGTGTCATCTGCGTAGCCAAATGGGCCGTGCTTTTCAGCATGCAGGTATGTCAGGTTTGTCCGAATATCGACTTCAATGCGTTCGATCGCATCCATAACTAGGAGTCGTAACCTGCGGTCGAAAACATATCTCGACCAGATGTCATCGAAAGTGGTTCCGGGGATCAGGTCTTCACGGATGGGGTCGTTCGGGGAGCTTTTCTGGCGAAATGGTCGAACGTAAGCACTTATTCGGTAATAACTTACTGACTGAAGATGCTGAATGAGAATTTCACGATCTGCTTGCAAACCCCGTTGAATCAGAAGATCGGCTTGCTCTGAGAAGGTGAGAAATTTTTTCTCGTACTCCATTGTCAGGCCCGATGAATGGAGAGGATTCAATGTAAAAAATTACATCTGAAAACGAAAAGACCCTCCGAAGTGTGCATGCGTTGCCGCAGAGGCCCGGAGGGTATGCTGTATCGGAGATTATCGGTTTCTTGAAGCGTTGTCTAGAGTATACGTCGAAGATGTACTGGATGTTTGGAAAAGTGACTTATCTGGATACGCTTCTAACCTAATCGATTTTGGTGCGCAATTGTCAATTTTACCAGATGCGGTCTTGTGCACAATATCAAAGAAGCCTTGAGTTGTTTTGGTCACAGAAGGCCTTGCCATCCCAAGTTGCCCATAGAACTTATCTCATTGCCCCACAATGAGTTCTGTCTGGTACTTCATGAGGACCAGGCCATCTTTGGCGTGGCGGGCAAAAATCGAACGGAGATCAAGAAGCATATTGGCATGTCCCGGCTGGGCTTCCAGGGGCACATACGAGGCCGACATCAGCAGTCCTCTCAAATCTTCATAGGTGAGCCACCTTTCGTGGGCGACTTCGAAGGTTTGGTAGCTGCGTTTGCTGCCGGGTTGTCCATCACCGAAGAACTCTTTGAGACGCCGCTGGTCTCGATGAGAATCCCGGATGGCGGCGTAATCCCGGCCATAAGTACAGAGCAGTTGTTCGTACTCTTCAAGGAACTTTGAGCCCTGCGTTTGTCGATGATTCCAAATGAGCGCCACCCACCCTTGCGGTGTTCGAATTCTCCGAACTTCAAGGCGAGTCGCTGCAATGTTGAACCAGTGAAAAGCCTGGGCAGCAACCACCAGATCGATGGCAGCATCAGGCAAGGTCGTGGCTTCCGCAGTTCCTTCGACGATGTGAAAGCGAGCCTGGTCGCCGAAAAGCTCCTGAGCGGCCTGACGCATCGATCGATTGGGTTCGACAGCATAAACCTCGTTGCCATGCTCCAGAAAGAGCTGCGACGAAATTCCTGTTCCCGCACCGAGATCGGCCACCACCCACTGCGTGCTGAACCCTGTCACCTGCTGCAGAACCGATAGCACCTCTGGCGGATACCCGGGTCGATACTTGCGGTAGTTTTCGACGCGATTGGTGAATCGATTCAGGGAATCGGTCATGTCAAGTTTTCTTCTGAGATTACTGGCGGAAATGTTGGGTGAGTGGAACTGATGCAGCGATTGTAAGCTGAGACCTCAGGGGAATCGTAGGCGGTGGCCTGCGGATTCTCATGCAGAATCAGCGCGAGGGGCTGTTCACAGGTCGGGCGGGGACTTTATGATCTCATCTTGCCGGTCGATTGCTCCGTGATTGTCGACAGGTCGCTTGCTCCCTTCTTCGACTGCTTTCTGAAAGCCATGTTGCCATGTCATCGTCTGCTTGCCGAACTCTGCCTGAGGATTTTCGCGCCGGGTGCTGCCTCCGGAAGGTGGCCATGGTCGTGGTGTGCCTGGTCTCTGGTTCGATGATTGAGGGCTCGATGATCCAGAGCGGGATGAGCGTAGGGTCGCTGAGTCTGCAGGCTTCAGATTTGAATCTCACGCGGATCTCGGGGACATGGCAGGTCGATTCGGCCACAACCGATGTGCTGCGTTCGACCGTCCTCCCTTACAAAGATTACCTGATCAAGATTGATGGAAACAAAGTTCGGATTGAAAAGCCAGATTCGATTCTGCCCGTCGCGACTTTAGGGCTGCGTGTGAAGCCGGGTCGTTTGCTCGATGAGCCGATGCAGTTCGACTTGTACGATGCGGATAACAAGCATGTCTATCAGGGCATTTACCGGCTGAAGGGGTCACAACTCGAGTTATGCCTGGCCCCGTATGGAAAAACAGCAGTGGATGACAACCGACCCGAAAACTTTATCCCCAAAACGGGCGATGGTGCAACACTCGTCCGTCTGCACTGGGTGAGAAGATAAGTAGGCGTGAGACGGTAAGCCGGGAATTCGACGGCTGACTATTTGATACAACTCAGCGTCGATATTCGTAAACTAACGGCCCGGCACGAAAGGGTTACCGAGCCTGGTGCATTTCGTCGGAACTGCATGCACCCTACATGAGGAAATGCAGGTTCACCACTGCGTTTTGCAGAGTGTTTCGAGTGACCGTTGTCCCCCAGGCTTTCAAAGCGACGTTTGAGCCACCCAGTCTATGGTTATGCGGGAGACTGTATTGCCCCTTCTCCCGTTCCGACGGGAGAAGGTTGGGATGAGGGGCTGTGTTTTGATTTTTGGGGCTCCCGGGTCGTGCCGCCCAAGGCCGTATGAATCCTTGTGGGGCAGGGCATGCGCAGGGCGCGGCTTCTTGTCGTTGTGCTAAGCCACAACGACCCGGCCACGAGTTGGCCGGGCCGCCCAACCTCCAACCTCCAACCTCCAACCTCCAACCTCCAACTTCCAACAGCCAACAGCCAACAGCCAACAGCCAACAGCCAGCGCACAGCGGGAAAATGGTGAAGTTGATTGGGCGGAGGGTGGGTTCGTGGCAGGAATGGTGGGCGGGGTCTAAACTGGTGGCTCTGGTTCAGGACTTTGTGATCATTGATTCACCCTCTTTCAGTTGGTTTGATTCATTATGCCTCGTTATGACGCCGCCCGCATTGAACGCAAATGGCAGGACTATTGGGACCAGCATGCTACTTTCCGTACGGAAATGGATGTTTCGAAGCCCAAAATGTATGTCCTCGACATGTTTCCTTATCCCTCGGGAGATGGGCTGCATGTGGGACATCCCGAAGGATACACCGCGACCGATATCACCTGCCGGTTTGCCCGCATGCGGGGGAAAAATGTCCTCCACCCCATGGGCTGGGATGCGTTTGGTCTGCCGGCTGAGCAGTATGCCGTCGAAACGGGGACGCATCCCCGGATTACGACCCAAAAGAATATCGACACTTTCAGAAAACAGCTCAAAAGCCTGGGCTTCAGCTACGACTGGGAACGCGAACTCGCGACAACCGATCCAGATTACGTCCGCTGGACACAGTGGATCTTTCTCCAGCTCTTTGACACATGGTACGACGAAACCTGCACGTGGACAGGGCCGGATGGCAAGGTGCGAACCGGTCGCGGCCGCCCGATCAGCGAATTGCCCATCCCTGCGGAAGTCAAGACTCAGGGAGAGCGGGCTGTCCGCAAGTATCAGGATGGGTACCGACTGGCCTATATTCATGAAGCTCCAGTCAACTGGTGCCCCGCTTTGGGAACCGTGCTCGCCAATGAAGAGGTGACTGCCGACGGCAAAAGCGACCGGGGAAATCATCCCGTTGAGCGGCGAAACCTCAAGCAGTGGATGCTGCGGATTACGGCTTATGCCGAGCGACTCATTGGTGAGCTCGAAGAAGTCAACTGGCCGGAATCCATCAAGCTGCTGCAAAGGAACTGGATTGGTCGCAGTGAAGGGGCGGAAGTTGATTTTGTGATTGATCCGGCCAGTTGGCGAGGGAAATCGGCCGCTAGTGGGGAAAAACTCCGGGTCTATACCACCCGGCCCGATACGCTCTTTGGGGCGACTTACATGGTGCTGGCCCCCGAACATCCGCTGGTCGATTCCATCACCCGTGAAGATCGTGTCGCCGATGTGGCGGCCTATCGCCAGAAAACAGCTCTCAAGAGCGACCTCGACCGGACAGATCTCGCCAAGGAAAAATCGGGCGTCTTTACCGGTGGCTACGCCCTCAATCCCGTCAACGGCGAGAAAATCCCGGTCTGGATTGCTGACTATGTCCTCATGAGCTACGGCACCGGCGCGATCATGGCCGTCCCCGCACATGACGAGCGCGACCTCGAATTTGCCACCTTGTTTGGTATTCCGGTGATTCCTGTGGTTTCTCCGCCTGAGGCACCTGGCGAAGGCTTGATTGGCTTCACGGGGGCTGGGATTGCAGTCAATTCCGGGCCGTACTCAGGCCTCACGACAGACGAGGTGAAGGCACAGATCGTCGCCGATCTGGCGGCCAGGGGAATCGCCAAGAAGGCCGTCAACTATCGTCTTCGCGACTGGCTCTTCAGTCGCCAGCGTTACTGGGGCGAGCCATTCCCCATCTGGCACGAACTGGATGCTCAAGGCGAGCCCACGGGGATGGTGCGGGCTGTCAGCGCGAGTGAATTGCCAGTCAAGCTCCCCGAGATGGAAGACTTCAAGCCGACGGGCACGCCGGAGCCATTGCTTTCGAAAGCCCCTGCCGATTGGCTCTACGCGACGGCAGCCGATGGTACGAAGCTCAAGCGGGAAACGAACAGCATGCCCCAATGGGCGGGGAGCTGCTGGTACTATCTGCGGTTCTGCGACAATAAAAACAGCGACCGGTTTATCGACCCTGAGAAGGAGAAGTACTGGCTGCCGGTCGATCTCTACATTGGTGGTGCCGAGCATGCCGTGCTGCATCTGCTCTATTCGCGATTCTGGCACAAGGTGCTCTTTGATCGCGGGCATGTGACCCATGCCGAGCCATTCCAGCGATTGGTGAATCAGGGGATGATTCTGGGTGATTTAGAATTCGTCGCCTTTCAGAACCCGACAGGTGAGTTTGTCACGGCGAAGGGGATCGATGTCAATCGCTATATTGACGCCCATGGGCAAACCGTTATCCCTGTGAAGCTCAAGGCGGACGATGTCGAGAAGCAAGGGGATAGTTTTGTTCTCAAGAGCGATCCGCAGATTGTGGTCGATGCCCGTTCGTTCAAAATGTCGAAAGCCCGGCGAAACGTGATCAACCCTGATCAGGTTGTCGAGCAATATGGAGCCGATTCGTTGCGGTTGTATGAGATGTTCATGGGGCCGCTGGAAGCGACCAAGCCGTGGAGCATGTCGGGTGTCGAAGGGATTTATCGCTTCCTGGGACGCGTGTGGCGACTGATTGTCGATGATCAGCTTGACCAGGTGGTGGTGAATTCGAAGGTGCAGAATGTCGAGCCGACCCCTGCACAGAATCGGATCTTGCACAAGACCATCAAGGCGGTGACAGAGGACATCGAACGATTGTCGTTCAATACAGCGATCAGCCGGATGATGGAGTTTGTGAACGAGTTCACTGCTGCTGATGTACGGCCCCAAATCGCGATGGAAAAGTTTGTGCTGCTCATTTCGCCGATGGCACCACACATTGCCGAAGAGTTGTGGCAAGTGCTGGGGCATGAGAAATCGCTGGCCTATGAGCCGTGGCCAGAGTTCGATGAGACGTTACTGGAAGAAGCCACAATCGAGATCCCCGTGCAGGTGAATGGCAAGGTTCGCGGCAAGATCACGATTGCCAAGGATGCCACGGCAGAAGTCGTTGAAGCGGCAGCCGCCAGTGACCCGCACGTGAGCAGTCAACTGGAAGGGAAGACGATTGTGAAGAAAGTCTACGTCCCCGGCCGGATGATGAATTTCGTGGTGAAGTAACGCTGGTTGAACAAGCAGGAGTTCTTACCCCTTCTCCCGTTCTGACGGGAGAAGGCCGGGATGAGGGTGAGTTCGAGCGTATTTGGTGGGCGATTAACGTGAGACGCCATCGCAGTGTGCTCTTGCTTTCCGGCTACTGAGAGACAATCGGCGCCCCTGCGAAACTCTGGTCGCTGTTACGCATCGATTGGCAAGACCCTCACCCGGCACTCCGTGCCACCCTCTCCCACGAAGACGCGGGCGAGGGTTTTTCTCCTTCTCCCGTTCTGACGGGAGAAGGCCGGGATGAGGGCGAGCTCGAACGTATGGAGCTAGCGATCAACAGGCGGCTTCATCGCGTGATGTTTTTCATCTCTGGCAAAGAGCAGTCCATCGGCGCCCCTGCGGCAGTCCTTGTGATTGAGGTATATCGAACGGCAAGACCCTCACCCGGCACTCCGTGCCACCCTCTACCACGAAGACGCGGGCGAGGGTTTTTCTCCTTCTCCCGTTCTGACGGGAGAAGGCCGGGATGAGGGTGAGTTCGAGCGTATTTGGTGGACGATTAACGTGAGACCCCATCGCAGCGTTGCTCTTGAACTTTGGCTACTGGCAGTCAATTGGCGTCCCTGTGAAACTCAGGTGACTGTTACACATCGATTGGCAAGACCCTCACCCGGCACTCCGTGCCACCCTCTCCCACGAGGACGCGGACGAGGGTTTTTGAGACGGTTCCGCCCAGGGAAGAGTTGTGGTTGAACGACTGGCCTCCATCCGCTCCCCCCGCCCCGCTTCTTGTAATTCGCGTTCTGGCAGCGGAAGCCCCGAACGTGGGTAAACAACTGGCCTCCATCCGCTGCCCCCAGCCCCGTAAGGGGCGCAACAGGGGGTGATAGGGTGAGGGGGCAGGAAAGTCTCTGCCCGAAAAATCACGGTTGTTCGGGAGGCCTGCCCAATGCGCCCTGTTGTTCATGAATCGATGGAAGTGAATGTTCCCCAGCAGGGAAGTTCTGGAGAAAAGGAACAGCTTTGCGGAAGTGCGCGGTTCGCGCTGGCGGCGAGTGATGCGGGGGAGATTGCCCGCACCGTCGCGATTGCCGGTGGGTCGGCAGCACTGGTGGCGCTCCTCGAGATTCTCAGCTCGTTCCACTTTGGCACCTGGAACGCCTTCTTTACCGCTCTGTTCACCGTCGTCATTCGACTGGTGCAGCAATGGAGTTCTGATACACGCCGCGTGACACACCCCTGGCACGATTGATCCCGCGTGATCGTCGGCGAGTTGTCGTCCACCGGGCCATCAACCTGTGCCCGTTTCTTTCGTTAAGCCGCTGTTTTCGTGGGGTGCTCTCAGCATGTTCACTCGTCTGGTGCTTGTTCGTGGTTTGTCGGTTGTGGCAGTCATTTCGTGTCTGGCTGGTGGCTGGCATGTCGCGCAAATGGTTACCGGGATGGCAGAGCGCTCGCTCGGCAACTATCTGCTGACTGTGTTTCCGTGGGTGGCGGCGATCGCGCTCTGGCCCCTTATTCGCTGGTTGAAGACTGAGAAGCCAGGACCAGTTGCTGAAGAACGCGATGTCAAAATGGCCTCCTTCGAACCCGTCGTGCAGTCACTGGATCTTCTGCATCACTACTTCCCGGCTGCTTCACCGGCTCAAGATCAGCTTCTGGAACTGGCAAAAGCTGCCATGGCTCAGCGTTACAACAACCGCCAGAGATCCGCGACAGCCAGAAAATCAGGACGCGCTGCCGTGCGATGACCCAGGCCTTCGTCCACGGCTTCCTGAATCTCTGGTCTCATCTCCGTTTCCTTTCTCAGAGAACCTGTCTCATGGTCTTTCGACGTTGTTTTCGTGTAGGGCGGGTGCAGAGTACTGCCGCCGCTGGATGGTTCGAAGCCGTTCCTTCGAAGTGTGAGAGTCGACGCGCCCGACTCTCGCATCTGTTGCCGCGTGTTCCCACCATGGGGTTTCCCTTCTCCCCCGGGCCTGCCTGTGCCCCGACACGCGTGCTTCCAGCGACAGCCCGATGCTGGATTGTCGGTCTGATGGGAGGTTTTCTCCTCGCTTCCTTCGCTGGCTGCCTGACACCCGCCCTGCACGATGAACACACGCGTCCCGAAGTTCCGCTGGCTGTTGATGGAGAGCTGGCCCGAGAAGCATTGCGAACTTATGCCGTCGGTCTGCAGCAGGTCTTTAACGAAGCGAGCCAGCGGTCAGAACTTCGCCCGTCTGAGCTGCACGAAGATCTCAGTGCACGCATTTCGACCATCCGGCGTGCTGCCTTCGCACCGATTGATGCCCGGCTCGAAGAAGTGATGAATCGCCAGCCACTCGATGAGCTTCAGGCCCGCAACCTGTTGAAAGAACTTTCTCAAGGTTTTGCGGCTGCGATCCCCTGAGTGAAGTGAGTTTCTGCGTCACAACTTTCGACGTCGAAGCATTCCATGAAATGACCGTCCTCAAAATGCCCTGCTGGCAGCTTGGGGCGGTCGATTTCACACAACTTTTCTCGGGGGAAGCTTCCAAGGGTGGCCGGGGTCAAACGTCCTCGTTTGCCCCCGGGTCATCTGAGGTTGGTTCTGCATGGCGAAGTTCATGGAGAGTCATGAAGAGCATTGTGGATGCAAATTGTCCTGTGGTCATCGAGTGACCTGGGGGCGGATGAAGACATCCGACCCCAGCCACCCGGCTTTACTATTTGGGGAACATTTCATGAATTTATTTGGCTGGCGCGACGATCTGGAAGAGCGTCTCTTGCTGTCGGCAGCTTCTCAAGCTCCGCTGACGAGGTCGTTCTCGGTCAGCGATGCTCCTCTGGAAATCGATCCTCGCCCATGGCATCGCATTGAAATGCAGGGGTCTTTGGGAAGCTGCCAGGGGCATGCCCTGTCGAGCGTGGGAGAAATGGCCTATCACCTCGCCAGTGGACGCGTGACGCAGTTCTCACCTCTGTTCGCCTATTACGCCACTCAGCAGATCGATGGGCTCTTAGGACGCGATCAGGGGAGCACCATTCAAGGGGGCGTTCAATGTGCCCGGCAATATGGCTTCTGCCCGCTGGAGGTTTTCCCGAATCCCGTCCCCTTGCGCTACACCGGTGTGATTCCACAAGCCGCCTGGCCCGCAGCGGCACCGTTTCGCATCCGGTCGCATACTGTCTGTACGTCTTATGACGATGTCTGGTCATTTCTCGCAGCAGGGCAAGGGGGTGTGGTGGCTGGACTGGGCTGGAACAACAGCCTCACGCCGCGTCAGGGACGCATTGAAAGTTATCGCCCGGGCGGTGGCGGGCATGCTGTCGCATTTCTCGGATACAGCCGGCGACGCGATGCCCGGCAACGACCTTATCTCTGGCTGGCCAACAGTTGGTCAGAGGAGTGGGGAGATGACGGCTGGGCCGAGGTGGCTCCGCAGGCCGTGGAATCAATGCTGGTTGATCGCCGGACGGTCATGGTGGGTCTGTCGGATCTCAGTCTGCCGACACCAAGACCCATTCCCTGGCGAGAAAAGTCGATCTTTGAGTGAGCCTCGCATTCGTTGAGTGACTCGCAGATTCTGTTGTCTTCCAGTTTCCACACACCCTTTGTTTCAGGGGAGAATCATGTTCCGGAGCATCACTTTCTTGCTGATCTATCCCCTGTGGCTCTGCATCTGGTTGGCCGCTGGTTCGCAGGCAGGAGCTCAGTCGCAGGTCGTGGCGGAAGAAGCTCTTTCGCAGTCAACGATCGTGGCCTGGCCATCACTCTTTGCTGAGTCAGCGAGCCCCGCGAGTCGTGTGAATGCCGCTCAGAATTCTCGTGCATTGCAATGGCTGGTGTTCTATGGGCCGGGCTGTGTCCCCTGTACGCGGGCGATGCAGGATTTTCAGCCCTGGTTGAAGGCCAGCGGCTGGGATGTCAGCGACGCTCCCACGGCCCATATCCGCTTGATCGACGCCACGCGCGAACAATCGCTGGCACGACAGTTTCAGATTGAAGCGTGGCCCTCCTTTGTGCTTGTGCAAGAAGGGAAAGTCCTCGAACAGTACACGTCGTATCCGGGGCGCCAATTCCTGGCAGATCGATATCTGGCAGCCGCTGCTCGAGTTCGTGACCAGCGAAGCTTCACCAGCGATGAGCCCATGGGTGCGATTTCGATCGGGACGCTCCCCAATGCGTCTCGGGAAGTCACCAGGCTGCTGGAAACCACCCGGCCTTTGCTCGAAGCGGGATTGATCTTCGAAGGACGACTTCTCCCCGCCAGCCAGAAGGGAGCCGGCCATCTGCCAGCCAGCACCACGATTTCACTCACCGAAACAGCGGCGATCCGGTTGCACTGGCCACTCGTATTTCGTTTATCCCGGCAGCAGAACTCACTCCATGTCGATTTCGAGAAGCCGTATCCCCAGTTCCGCATGTCGAACATCCTTCCAGTCGAGCAATCGATCGAAGGACTCACAGCCACCACACAATCTCTCACCATCGAGCTGCCCCGCATGATCGACCTCAAGTGGCAGCTCGATTGATCGCCCCTCGTTGAATCTCCGAATTCCGAATGGCCCTATCAGTTCTCTATGTTCATCGTTCCCGTCACTCTTCCTGAGATCTCCCATAATGCGGCTCAATGTTTGCTACCACATCGCCCCGAAAACACCAACCGTTCAGGCCTCGATGGTGTGCGATCACTTCGGACTGACACTCGATGGCCAGCAGCAGGTGATTGCCCGCGATCTCGAACTTCCGGTCACTTCCGGCAACCTCATTGCCTTCGTCGGCCCTTCAGGCTCTGGTAAGTCATCGCTCATGCGGGCTGTCGCTGCCGAGCTGAAATCATCGGGTCAAGGAGATGTTCTGTGGCTTGATCATCTGCCGCCGGTTGCATCACTCGTGGCCGACGCTTTGGCTCTTCCGCCACTGGACGCCTTTCGACTGCTGGCCCAGTGCGGTCTGGCTGAGCCACAACTTCTTTTGCGAACACCCGATGAACTCAGCGACGGCCAGAGATTTCGCTTTCGCCTCGCACAAAGTGTGGCCGAGGCGCTTCGTCGCCAAAGTCAGCATGCATCACAGAGCACCTGGATCGTGGCCGATGAGTTCACTTCGCCACTCGATCGCACGTTAGCCAAAGTGATTGCCCGCAACTGGCATTCCCTGTTGCGACAGCATCGACTCGGCGGCCTCATTGCCACTACACATACGGATATTCTCGACGATCTACAGCCCGACCTCATCGTCACCTGCAGTCACGACGCGCCGCCTCAGCTTTCCGGCCTGGCCGCCTCGCCGACATTCTCGTCCGCAACATCGTCCGCACTGCGGACCCTACGGGAGGCCGACCCCCCCACGCCCGCTGCAAAAAAAAAAGAAATCAGCTTCTTCCACGAACTGGCCCTCACCACCGGAACGAAACGCGACTGGGCGTATTTTGCTCGGTGGCATTATCGCTCGCACTCCGTCGGCATTGTCCGCTTCGTCACCATCCTCTGGCATCTCCACGAACCCATAGGCATCTGTGTCTTCACCAGTGCCCCACTCTCGTTGCGTTCGCGCAACCAGTACTTTGGTCTTTCCGGCCGCTGGACAAGAACCGGCCTCCAGGCCATCGATCGACAGTTCTGCCGATTGGCCCGCGTGGTGATTCATCCCACTTATCGAGGAGCAGGGCTGGCGGCTCCTTTTGTTCGCGCCAGTTGCCAGCATGTTCCCTAGCCATGGATCGAATCGCTCGCCGAAATGGGTCAGTTCCACCCCTTCTTCGAGAAAGCCGGGTTCCTCAATCTCGGGGAATGTCACTCCGCCGCCCATTCCCCAAAGGCACCTGCCGCAGACCATCGTGAGCAGCACTCCCAAATCTACGGCACACGTTCACTTTCGGGTCGCAAGCGATTGATCACACATGAAACGTTTCGCAAAAGCCAACATGCTCACCCCGTCTACTTCCTCTTCGATAATCGAAACTCACCCGCCTACCTTGCCAGTTGCCAGAGAAGAATCGCCGACAGTCCCCCATCCCATACTCTGGAATGAATCACTCGAATCCACACCACAGCTTCAAAAAGCCACTCTGCTCACCAGCGATCAACAGGCGGAGTTTCTCGAACTTCTCACGAAAGGAGCCAGTCCCTTTGGTGCCTGTGAGAAGCTGGAATGTTCCCAACTGCAACTGGCACTCACACTCGCACAAGATGCCGAATTCTCCGAGAAGCTCAAGGCGATCAAGGAGATTCAAGGCCAGAACGTGGTGGCCATGCTCTATCAGGCGGCCCTCAAGGGAAATGTCACAGCTCGGCAATTCTGGCTGCGCCATCAGCCACCAGCCGACTGGCGACTGGCTGCCAGCCCACTGGAAGGACAAGACCTCAGCGATGCCGATCTCTTTGACCGCTGCCGAGAGGCAGGACTTGATTTCCCGCCTGAACTCACTGCGCGCCTGGCAACTCCTGATCTCGAGGCATAGTCCTCACAGCTTCCGCCAGGTGGTCCGTCTTTCTGCCGCCGATCGATCGCGGCAGGCCGCACTCGAATCGTGGCAACGTGCCGATTTCGCAGCCCTCGACCCCGCCTGGCGCCAATTGGCTTTCGGTTCTCGTTCTTCGTTATCACAGGCCCAGGCGACCACTTCGAACGCTCCCCACGTTCATCGCAGAGCTTATCTGGAGCGACCGCGCGGCCACTCGAAAACCACCGATATCGCTCTCTCCTGTGCCTGGATACTCGCCTTCGCGCAGGAACCCGTCACTGGCATTGCTGCGGCTGCCGATCGTGAACAGGCCCAGTTGCTCCTGCAGGCGATTGCACGGCTTGTGCGACTCAATCCTCACCTGCTGGGCCATCTGCAGGTGCAGCAGGAACGGGTGATTCACACGCACACACGCAGCCGGCTCGAAGTCATTTCTTCCGATGTCGCCAGCTCCTGGGGCCTGCTCCCCGATTTCGTCATCTGCGATGAACTCTGCCACTGGACCAAGCCCGATCTGTGGCACTCGCTGGTTTCTGCATCTGCCAAAAAGCCGCACACCCTGCTGGCTGTGATGAGTAATGCCGGCGTGGGCCGCACCTGGCAATGGCAGGTGCGCGAGGCCGCCCGCACTTCTCCCGAGTGGTACTTCTCATCGCTCGATGGCCCTCAGGCAAGCTGGATTACCGCAGAAACACTGGCCGAGCAGCAGCGTTTGCTCCCCGCGAGTGTTTTTGCCCGCTTATGGCTCAATCAGTGGCAACAGGCGGAAGGCGACTTCGTCACTCTCGACGAAGCCCGGGCCTGTATCGATCCTTCACTATCGCGGAAAGAGCATGGTTCACCTGGCGTCCATTATGTGGCGGCTATCGATTATGCCGAGAAGCACGACTGGACCGTGGCTGTCATTCTGCATGCCAAAGGCGATCGCCTGATTGTCGATCGCATGGATGTCGCCATTCCACAGCCGGGGCGGCCCACACCTGTCGCGTGGGTCGACCATTGGCTCACCTGGGCAGCGGGTGCCTTTGACGATATCGAGTTCGTGCTCGATGAATATCAGTTACTGTCCGTCATCCAGCATCGCTCGGCAGAACTCTCGCTCGAACGCTTTTCGTTCGCTGGCGGTGCCGGGAATCACGCCCTGGCGATGTTGTTAAGGCAACTGATTATCGAGCGGCGGGTGCTCTGGTACCCCGGTTGTGGTTCACCGCAACTCGATCAGCTCGATTTCTCCCATGGGCCCACTCCGGCAGAAGTGCTGATCCATCCCGAGACGACGATGCAGCCGGGCGATGAGAACGATCTGGCTCATGAACTGGCGACGCTGTTGCTGCGTCAATCGCCTTCGGGCCGGTTGCGTTTTGACCATCGAAGTGAAGCCGGCTTCCACGACGACCGCGCCTTTGCTCTCGCCGCTGCCTGTTTGAAACTCACAAAAACACCCATCTCTCCCTCCTACTTCGACCTCACCCCACCCACAACCGACGGCACATTCGCCTGGTAATCACCGCTTTGTTGCGTGCCTGCCAAACCCGTAGGGTCTGCTGTGCGGACCATCTTCCGCCCACTACCACTAGCATCTTCAAAAGTAGGGTGCATGCCAATGCACCAGTTCGGCGATCCACGTCATAGCCGCCTAGTATCACAAGAAACCTTCTCGTCCGGGTGCTGTTAGCTCACCCAGCAGTACTCGAAAGCAGGTGAGTCAAGTGTAACTCGATGATGTACATAGCTACCCATCGAGACTGATCTTCGATCGGACGCGGTTGATGACAACTTTGAGGAAGAATATGGTTTTCTCAATCCGGGATCTGACTCTATCTGTGCTCTCGTCCTGATGATGACATCATGGAATAATCATTGTCAGGCCTGCTGATAGTTTATATAATCAATTACTATTGCGTACGCGATAAACCACTGTCGATAAACATCGACAGTGGTTTATTTGCTTTGCACTGACAAATACCCAGTAATTCGCAATTGCGAATCCGATCAGGGATCGTTCCATGAGCCATCTTCGAGGCTGGTTTGGCGAGATCTGCACGCGGCTGGGGCTGTGGTTCTGGCTCCCCTCCCGAACCTACCGCCAGTTCCACAACATCGTCGTCCCCACTTCCAACGGCACCACACAAATCGATCACCTGATTGTCTCGACTTACGGCCTCTTCGTCATCGAGACCAAAAACATGAAAGGCTGGATCTACGGCAACGAGCAGGACAGCCAGTGGACGCAGAAGTTTCGTGGAACATCCTATCGCTTCCAGAACCCATTGAAGCAGAACTATCGGCATCTCTGCTGCCTCGAAGAACACCTGGGCCTGCCCCGAACCTGCATGCACTCGATTATCTTCTTCATCGGCGAGGCGGAACTGAAGACCCCCATGCCCGGCAACGTCCTCACTCACGGCCTGTCGAGCTATATCCGCCGGCATCGCGAACCTTTGCTCTCCGAACAGGACGTGGAGCAGATCATCGCCGCCATCCAGGAACTGAAACGCGACCGGACTCTCAACCACGCCACTCACATGGCCTCACTCGCCGACCGCCACTCCTCAACGACCCGCTGCCCCAAGTGTGGCAGCGATCTCATCGAGCGGCAATCCAAAAAAGGCGACCATCCCGGCAGCACCTTCCTCGGCTGCAAATCCTACCCCCGCTGCCGCTTCACCAGACAACTCTCTCAAGAGCCGTAACGAAGCACAACATGCACCTGCCAAACACCGATCCTGACAGATAGCACGTCAGCACATGGAGCGGCTAAGAAGCCGTTCTCCTGGTTGGGTCGCCCGACTGACAAGTAGCCTTCTCCGCGACTCCAGGTGTTTTGCTTTGAAACTGAGGGCAATTTTGATCGGATAGTGGATCACCGTACTCTGAACAACCTTCACGATTAAAACAATATTATTCGCTTTTTCCGCCGTAGCTCACTTCAACATTCTTTAGAGTGCACCATGTGTATTAAACAGTGAGCCTTGCTGTTTGAGGTTTTCTTCAAGCTCTTGTTTCAGATCTGCGGATTCGCCAGCCCGTCTTGATAGCTCAGCAAGCCACGATTCTGTCTTGATTTTGACCATCCAGGAGTCTTGCTCCATTTTGCCTTTACGACCTTTAGTAGTCGTCACACCTTTAGCAACCACACCTTCCTTGACGGGGTAAGTTCCGATAGAGACATCTTTCATAAAATGTCTTGTAAGTAATCCATCGTAAACAACTTCGGCTATATCAAGGTGACCAAAATAATTCACGAAGTTTCGAGGTAACACAAAACCTTCGTCAGTCACAAAGATGTCAATCAACTTTAAATCTTTTGCTTCACGGTCACGATGCAGTCCTGAAAAAGTATGCTCACCAAAAAATTCACAAAATGCTGTGAGAGATTTGATGTTGCGGTACTCCTTGTAGTGACGAAGGGAAGCAAGAATCTGGTCGGCGTATTTGGCCTCGAAAATCGAAATGGCGACCCCGAACAATGGGTTTTCTCGATCGAACGTGCGTTTTCGAGTACCAAATTGGCACCAGCCATCTTTCTGGGTCCACTTGAACTGCAGGTTAGAACCATCGTATTTGTGGAACGCAATACACGGTTGGTCAAGCACATCAAGACCGGGACCCTCAATTGAGGGGTATCGTGTGAGATCAGGTGGTGGGGGATGTTTCGGCATCAGTCAGATTCTCCCATTTGTTTACATGGATCGGATTTTCGATCCGTGACACAACATGGACTGACAAGGTTCGCCAAGAATCCGAGAGGGGCTGATACTGTGATACCAGTTGATGGCACCGTGTCATCTAAGGCCTCCGGTCTAGGTGCTACCAATCGACGAGAGTGTGCCCCCAGAAATTCTTTTCTTCCCAACCTCAAGATCATCAAGCTCAACCCAGTCCGGCAGGCAATAAGCAACCTCTTGTGGTTTTCGATGCTCCGGTGGAAATCCAGACTTCAACCGACTAGTGCCCCTCAAGATCCTTAAGAAGCCTGTTAGTGATCCCATTGAGGCAGATCGATAAGTTCATAACGAGGCTTTCCCACGCCCACACATCGTCGAAGAATTGTGATCTCTACGGGCTGTTTCAAGTGTTGATTGATTGATGCCGGATTATCAATTTGTACCGAGATTTTGCCTCGTAACAATTCGTTCGTTTTGGCATCCCTGAACTCAAAAGCACGGCCTTCGGGTAGAACTCCCAGGAACTGGCCAGAATAAGTGACGATCGACTCATGCAGGTTTTCCTGACTCAGTCGGTTAATGCTTCGGCGCACCTCGCCTAAATCATGGAAACTGAATGTGGAATGATCGACTGATAATGCACAGACTGCATCATTTGTCGCCAGGAGCGAGACAAAATTCCTCACGGCTTCAATCGACCGGGAATTGATACCCGCAACGCTATCTGCAAGTTCTTCATCCGACCCTGAAACACTACTTTGAAGAAGCGATTGAGTGATCTTCAGTGACTGCGCCGCCGAGGTCTCTTCGCTAAACAATGTTGGGTCACTGATATGCTCTTCAAGCTCAAATCCGAACGATCCTGTTGCCGTATTCGTAATCAGAAATTGATGTTGACCGCGATGAGGGATCGGCCCTGTTGCCGCTAAGTCTCCGGTTAAAGAGGCCCCAATAGCTGCAACAGCGTCTGTAAAGGCACTTGTCGCCTTACTGCCGAAGTCTGCGAAAATCCCCATATTTTTGACAACAGGCTTTCCACGAAATGTCAAATAGGCTTTCGCTCGAACAGGCTGTGAATTCAATTTCTCTAAAGTGCCCTCAATCGACTTGAGTTTAGCTTCAATACTTAAGCGTGTGAGGACTGACTTGGCTGGCAGTTGCGCAAGCTGCTGATGAAGAAACTGTTGTTCGGCATGCAATAGATCATTTTGAGAAACATTCATTTCCCTGATTCCTCATCACTGAGATTCTCCAGAATTGCCAGACAGTCTCCTTCAGTCTGTTCTGCGAGGTCGACCTGAAGAAATCCTTTCCACTGCAATGTTCTTCGATGTGACCATAAGCTGTACCAGTAGGCTGCTTGATCAACAAGCTGATGAGGTGGCAAATTCAACTCTACAAAGTAGTGATCCACCAGAAAGTGTTGTTTGAGCCAGCCATGGACCACATTATCAGGGAATTCAGGATGTTCCGTCAAATTCTCGACCGGGACAACAAAGGTGACAACATCCACGTCTCTCGGGGAACGGTCTTCATGGTTTTCAATATCCTCAAGAAAACTACCATCAATCCACTGAAATCCCTGGTTAAGTCCCAGGGAATGAAAATGCTGTCGCAACCGAAGCAAACCATTCAAAATTTCTCGTCGATCTCTTGAGATTCCAAATCGCAGAACCAGATCGAGGAGTGACGTTGTGTAAGGAGAACGCTCAAACCCAGTGGGGTCATCTTGATTGACCGGCGGCAGAACTCCAGAAGTTGTCCATGGTGGAATGGCCGTAACACACCTCCAATCACGTTCACCAGCAAAACTCGAAAGCGATTAACATAGTGTACATGTTGTTGCAGTGTTAGCGGGCGGCGATTTCATCCAAATCCGATGAAATTCATCAAGTTCGTCTCACCATTCCCATCAACGAAAAACCACGAGTCAGGCCGAGACCTGACTCGTGGTTAATAACATATAGTTGGCAATCAACCCTTAATACCGATAATGCTCCGGCTTATACGGCCCTTCAACCGGAATGCCGAGGTATTCGGCTTGCGTCTTGGTCAGCTTGGTCAGCTTGACGCCGAGCTTTTCCAGGTGGAGACGGGCAACTTCTTCGTCCAGTTCCTTCGGCAGGCGGTGCACGCCCAGTTCGAACCGGTCGGTGTCCTGCCACAGGGCCAACTGAGCCATCACCTGGTTAGTGAAGCTGTTCGACATCACGAAGCTGGGGTGACCATTGGCACAGCCCAGGTTCACCAGACGACCTTCGGCCAGAACGATGATGCCCCTGCCATCGGGATATGCATAGCGATCCACAGGGCCGCCTTCGTCCTGATCGCTCTTGATCCGCGTCTTCTTGATATCCTTGCGATTGTTCAGGTAGGCGATTTCGATCTCCAGATCGAAGTGCCCAATGTTGCAGACAATCGCGTTGTTCTTCATCACATCGAGATGCTCAGCGCGGATAATGTCCCGGCAACCTGTCGTCGTCACGAAGATGTCAGCATAAGGAGCGACTTCTTCGAGCGTGGTCACCTGATAACCTTCCATCGTGGCCTGCAGAGCACAGATGGGGTCGATTTCTGTGACAATGACGCGGGCTCCCAGGCCCTTCATCGATGCGGCAGAACCCTTACCCACATCGCCATAACCGCAGATGACAACGACTTTGCCAGCCACCATCACATCGGTCGCTCGCTTGATTCCGTCGGCCAGCGATTCGCGGCAACCGTAGAGGTTATCGAACTTGCTCTTGGTGCAGCTGTCGTTCACGTTGATGGCGGGAACACCCAGCTTGCCCTGCTCCATCCGCTGGTAAAGCCGATGCACGCCCGTGGTCGTTTCTTCGGAAAGACCCTTAATGCCGCTCAGCAGCTCGGGGTACTTGTCGTGAACCATGTTCGTGAGGTCGCCACCATCATCGAGAATGAGGTTCAGTGGCTGACCATCCGGGAAGAAGAGTGTCTGCTCGATGCACCAGTCGAACTCTTCGTTGGTCATCCCCTTCTTGGCGTACACAGGAATACCAGCGGCAGCAATGGCCGCAGCAGCGGTATCTTGCGTACTGAAAATGTTGCAGCTCGACCAGGTCACTTCGGCACCCAGAGCGGTCAACGTTTCGATCAGCACAGCGGTCTGAACGGTCATATGCAGGCAGCCGGCAATGCGGGCCCCGGCCAGTGGCTTGGTTTTGCCGTACTTTTCGCGAAGTGCCATCAGGCCTGGCATTTCGACTTCGGCCAGTTCGATTTCCCTGCGGCCCAGTTCGGCCAAAGAAATATCCTTGACCCAGTAGGGCAGCTTGTCTGTTTTGGCCTGCTCGTGAAGTGTGGCTGTCGCCATGAGTCGAATTCCTCGCAAATAGATTCAAAATGTGGCCAATCCCATGACCACTCAAAACGGCAGATCGATCGCGGAAGGAAATTCCCCGCCGATCGCGATTACAGAAGTATAGCGTGATCGACTCGTGAGTGGAATTTCGCTTTCCATTCGAAGTTGCCGGAACGCCTCACTGTTGCCAAGATGCATCATTTGCCACTGGAAAAATGATTCCGCCAGGTAACTCATCAGCGTTTAATGATTCGAGTGGTGCTATCCGAATCGATCGACTTCTGCATCATTTTTTGAAGAAGACTCCATGTACGCAGAAATTTTGGCGGTCGGGTCTGAGCTGACAACGGGTGCCAAGCTCGACACCAACAGCCAGTGGCTGAGCCTGGCGCTGGCCGATCTGGGCATCTCCGTCTTGTTTCATACCACCGTGGCCGACGAACTCGACTGGATGGTGGCTGCACTTAAAACCGCCGCCGAGCGGGTCGATGTGATCATCATCACAGGTGGCCTGGGGCCCACTCTCGATGATCTGACTCGTGAAGCCGCCGCACGATGTGTCGACGTCCCGCTGGTGGTCGATGAGCATTCGCTGGCACAAATCAAAGCCATGTTCGCCCGGCGCAAGCGGGACATGCCCGAACGGAATGTGATTCAGGCCCAGTTTCCTCAGGGAGCCGAACCCATTCCCAACGCTCGCGGCACAGCCCCCGGCTTCTGGATGGAAATCCCCCGCAATGGCCGCCCACCCTGCCGGGTCGCCGCCTTACCAGGCGTTCCCAGCGAAATGAAACCAATGTTCAAAGAACAGGTAGTCCCCCGGCTGGAGACCGGCTCGAACATGATTCGCCGGGCGCGAATCAACTGTTTCGGCGTGGGGGAATCTGCCGCCGAACAGCTTCTGGGAGATCTGACAGCGCGCGGCCGCGATCCCGAAGTCGGCATCACTGTGCATGAAGCCACCATCACCCTGCGCATTGTCGCTAAAGGAACCAGCACTCACGAATGCGAACAGAAAATCAGTTCGACCCGTGAAATCATTCTCAACCGGATGGGGACACTCGTCTTTGGCGAAGAGGATGAAGAGCTGGAACATGCCGTCATTCGATTGCTGGGCCAGCAGCGCAAGACACTCTCGACCGCAGAATCCGGGACCGGTGGTCTCCTGGCACATCGACTAACGAGTGTCCCCGGGTTCGATTCCAGCTATGGCGGCGGTTATGTCGTCCCCACGACAGCCGCCCGGCTGTCAATGCTCGAAATCGACCCCCGGGTCATGCAGCATTACGGAGCGATCAGCCCGCAAACCGCCATGGCGCTGGCCAGTGCCTGCCGCCGCCGGTTCACTTCGGACTTCGCTCTGGCAGTGACAGAATGGCCCAGCTTCAAGGCCGAAGACGCTTCGCAGGCCGTCCCCGCGTCTTACATTGCTCTCGCGACGAAGAAAGACCTGATCTTCGAAGAAGTCACCCACTTCGGAGACCCGGCCATTGCCAAAAGCCGCACAGCCAAAGCCGCATTAAACATGCTCCGCCTCCGCTTACTCGGCGTCCGATGACTCGTTCACTACGATAGAAAACCCCGCCACGCACAAGGTCCTCTGGAACCCTCGCCCGGTCTGCCGGGAGAGGGCAGGGTGAGGGTCTTCTCCCTTTGCTTTCTACATGCGATGTGCCATGCTTGCAGCTCTGGGCAAGCATGTCTTCACACCTGACAGCGGCCCGCGATCATTTCCAGGGAAACATATTCTTCATTGAAATCTGAGAGTTTGGTCGCCTGGATCAACACATTGCGTATTCCAGCAGGTCTTCCGAAAGGCATGTATCAACCTCACCACCAAAGCTATACTGGGTTTCACAAAGTGCTCCTTGTGACCGGCGTCACCCAGACGTTAAAGCCACGCCTTGGCCCACCTTGCCATGCTGATGAGTTTTAGAGTCTATTTATTATGGCATTAACAAGATCTGCATTTCTACTTCCACGTCTTGGGCACTCACTCAAGCCTGCAGAGAGTATAGGTGAAATGATCTGTTTTGCAACACAAATTGACCCGGAGGTTTGTATCTGCAAGCGTGATGAAGAGAGTGGATTTATGCACATGGGTTCTTGGAAGGATGTTATTAGGGATCCGGTTGATGAATCTGTCAAATCACTTCTTGATCAAGGTGTTTCGTTTAGCTTTTATCTGAAACATGATTACGTGAATTACGAAATTGAGTTTCACCAAGAAGGATCGCTTCCGAAAACAAGTATTACTTGGGATCAAGAAAGGATTCAGGAAATTCCAGTCTCGGAACATCTTGACTTTTGGGATCGCATGCACACATATGCAATCGCCTGCGATGCTGGATACATTATCGTTGCCGACGAGGCGTTGAGTTCTCTTGAGTGCCGCATCAGCATGACCAGTGAAGATTTGATTTTTGACATGGACGAGAATTTGCCTTACGCGAGATGGGTCTACGATGTCTGGGTTCGAAAATCCCCAGATTGTCCTCTCCCGAAGGGTTTGAAATTCGTGAGATCTGAAGAAGTGGATCCTGGGATTTTCATCAAGCACGATGTGGAACCCTTCTGGAATTAGCCTCGTAGCCATGTAGAGTGGATTAGGGCTCTCCGCAACCCACCAGGACTTCTCGGCCTGATACATGCCGCGTTTTGATTGGTGTTTCCTGTGACTATCGTCACCCAAGCGTTCAAACCCACTTCTGGGTCATCCGACCAGATCCTCATGCCGCTTCCGACGGGAAAAAAGTTGATTGGATCTGCCGGGCCGTTTAACCTGCTTCGAACTGGTTCTGGTTAGCGTGTCTGGGTCGGAACTATGCGGGATAAAACCTTATCACTGATCACCGTTGTCGATTCACAATGTCGTCTGGCGAAGGAAACCGCATGATGGATCATTCCCTTACTACGTTTTTCTCTCCAGATCATCGCCGGTTCCTGCGTGGCGCGGGATTGCTGATTTTGATCGTGCTTTGGCAACCGGTGGCATCGCAGGCGCAGACTCCCACTCCGGCATCCAGACCTGCGACATCGACTCTCCCGGTACTGAAGTCAGACGAGTCGTTGCGATCCAAGGTCGAAGAGTGCCTCCGTATCCAGGCGATCCGGGATACCCGAGACACATCGCTCGTCGAGGTGATGATCCAGGTGGACGAACCACCGGTTGGCATGGGCTTCGATTTGTTTCTTCAGAAGGGTGAACGAAAACTATACGTCGGTCCCCTGGCCTGGTCGCCGGGAAAAATTGCTCATTGGGCTTACAACGTCGATGTCTCGACGGAGAACGGCAGTTTCTCCTTAATCTTCTTACCGAGTGCGGTGGCAGTCTCGAAGCTCAAACGATTTGATCCATTTAATAAAGTTAAGAATTTAGATTCGATCTGGGACGGTGATTCGATCGTCAAGACCTCCAAAATCAGCACCCAGCGTATTGGGGGCATGTTAGACCGCAAGCCACCTTCCATCGATCAGGCCCGCGAAGATCAAACCGAACGCTTGCAAGGCGACGGCACTGTCATTGAGCAGTTCAAGCAAGATGGCAATCTTGTGGCGGCTCGCCAGGCTTTGGAAAACGCCGTAAACCAACATCCCGAAAACGCCACGGATTGGTTCAATCTCGGGTGCCTGCTTATCATCGAAGCCAGACACAGGAAGGCCGTCGACTGTTTCGTCAAGGTTCTGAAGATTGAGGCTTCCTCATCCTTGGCGGACGAAGCTCAGTTGCAACTTCGCCGAGTCGGAAGCTACCTGGTTCATTCCGCCAGCAATGGAGATGCCGACGCGATGTGCGGCCTTGGTCTGATGTATCGGCAGGGCTGGGGACCTAAGCCCGATCGGCTGGAAGCTAAGAAGTGGCTCCGGTCTGCCGCCAACGAAGGCAACGCGGAGGCAATGTCGTACCTGGGCGCAATGTATGCACAGGATCTGGCGACCTGCGAGGACAACCCCAAGATCAAATCGTGGTACCGGTTGCAGACATTGGAAATGTTTCGAAAAGCGGCCGAATTGGGGAATGCGGATGCAATGAGATGGTTGGCAACACACGAGCAGTTTTAACCATGTCCCCGAGTCATCGAAGCCCAGAATTGTGGAAACGACAATGCCGACACGAACTTTTCAAGAGAATATGAACGAGCGGTTCCTCGCGCGGTGGTTTTACACACTTTTCGTGATGGTCAATGTCTCATTCGCACCATCGGCATCTTTCGCTCAGGATGATCCGCCAAACGCTGCGGATGGGATCGGTGAGGTACGAACCCTCAGCGAGTACGATGCCTGGGTCGAATCCTACTGTCAAAAATCGCTCGCCGGCATCCGGCTGGTAATCATCACGGTCGGAGGCGAAGAGGCGGCGAAAGCGGCCGGTGAGGGTCCGCATGGACCGAGTATCATCCAAAGCTGGGACAACGTGAGTATTGACGGGAAATGCTGGGGGGAAACCAAAAGTCGATGGGGACTTCAAGGGGCGGGTGGCAATACCGTCTCGCAAAACGACCTAAAGCGCTTGGACGAATTGCTGGCAAATCTGCCCGCCGATGGTTCGAAACTTCCGCCAATCGGGCGAAGGGTGATGATCCAGTCGATGCGCAACGGAAACGGAATGATCCGGGTCTACGATATCGCCAATCCTCCCCTTGAAGTGCTGGAGATCTTTCGCCTCAGCCATTCAGGCTTGCGACCTCGCACTCTTTATTTCAGGCCGAAACACGAGATTGACGCCGCCAGCTACAGGGGTGACGGATTCTTTGGACTGACACCGGATCGAGCGCAGATCGTCTACTCGGACGGTTCCAAAATGCAGTTGTGGGAACCGACGACCCGCGAGACTTTGGGAGTGCTCAAGCTGGAATTGAGCTTCGCTAGGAACATCACCTTCAAGCCCGACGGTTCGCTGGCCGCATTCGTCGGGTATGGAGAGTGTGTGATTCTGGAAACCCAGAAATGGAAGCGGCTTCATTATGTTCAAAGTTTAAGTTGGTCATTGACGCCACGCTTCACTCTGGATGGAAAACATTTGCTGCTCTGTTCAGATGAAAAACCGCCTGTTATCTACGAGACTGCAACTTGGAAACCGGTCGCACGATTAACGGATCTGCCCGAAGAAGCGGTTCGATTCTGTCCGGCAATCAAGAAACGTCTGGCGGTGATTCAATCGGCCAAGGGAACCGTCTCCCTGTGGAATCTCGACAAGCAAGCCAGTGTGGCTGTGCTTGATGAAGACTGCGGAGGCACCGAAGCGGTTTTCTCCCCCGACGAAACACTCGTTGCGACCGCGACGCGGGGATTGTCCACAAACAAATACCATTGGCGATTACGGGTATGGAAAACCGACACCGGCGAACTCCTGCACGAACTTCGTCCGTTCGAACAAACCCGTTGTGAAAGTTTGAGCCGGCCATTGTGGACGCCGGACGGAAAATATCTGCTGGCCCACTCCATGTCGAACACGATCTCGGTCGGCATCAGCGTCTGGAGCTTAAAAACTGGAAGGCATCGCGGGGAATTCGTAGGAGCGGGGAATTCCATGTATGGCATGGAAATGTTTCCCGAAAACGGCGAGCTGATCGCAGGTTGCGGCGACGGAAAAATCCGCTTCTGGGACTTCTCCTCGGCAATCAACGACATCGAGGAGTTTGAACGACCGTTCGATGGTCACTGACAACGTTAGGTGATGCCAGCTTTACACCCAGCCAAAGAGAGACTGTTTGGCAGATACGCTTTCGAAAGCCATGTAGCCGCGTAGGGTGTGTTAATGCTTTGCTCAACCCACCAGGTCTTCTGTTAACGACAAATCAAAAAAGGAAGCATTGTTGTCACGAGATGATCTGATCAAACTGGCCAATGAGATTCAAGATGCCCGAGATCAAGGGCAAAACCACTCCCATCTTCTCTCTAAACTTCAGTCGCAGGTGGCGTATCCAAAGATTGAGGAGTTGTTTGTTGGTGATTATTCGGCTGATTACATCGTTGATTTTTCCCTCGGTTGGAGATCTGTATGGCCAAGGATTTCCAAGCAAGAGATGATTACGCTTACGGAAAGATTAATGCAAGCCGATGGCACTCCGGTCGAACTGGCACTCATGACTTTGTTGTTTGACGCGAATTGTATTCATTCTGCCAAAAACGGGCTGCTGTATTATCCGGAAGAATACTTCGAGAATAATCCAGATCCTTCTCCGTCGGAAATTGTTGAGAAGGCTCTTACTATCGGCTGATACAATCCATGTAGGTTGGATTAAGCCTCTGCGCAACCCACCAATGTCTTCGCGAAGGCATGTTTCATGCACTCACCGGATATATGAGGCGCTTTGATTGGTGGTTCCTGTGACTGTCATCACCCAGACGTTCGAAGCCACGTCGGGGCCACCCGTCAATCCGTCTTAATTCCACAGCGGCTCACTTTTTTCCGCGGGATCTTTGCAGTCGAAAAAACTCCTGCAGAATCTCTTTGCATTCCTGAGCCAGTACACCGCCCAGGACAGCGCAGCGATGATTCAGCCGGGCGTCGTCGGTGATCTGATAGAGAGTATGGCAGGCTCCCGCCTTCGGGTCGGTAATCCCATACACCACGCGCGGAATGCGGGCCTGCACAATCGCACCGGCACACATCGGGCAAGGTTCGAGTGTGACATAGAGCGTGCAATTTTCCAGCCGCCAGTCACCCATCGCTTCGGCGGCCTGAGTAATCGCGACGATCTCGGCATGGGCCGTCGGATCTTTGAGCTGCTCACGCTGATTCCACGCCGCTCCAATGATCTGATCGTCTTTGACAATCACGGCACCAATCGGCACTTCTTCTTCGGCAAAGGCCTGTTGAGCCAGATCGAGCGCCTGCCGCATCCATCGATCATGAGGCTGCAGAACGTGATCGAACATGTCGGAAAGCTGCTGGGTCATGGGGAGGTTTGGTATTTGGTATTTGATGTTGGGTATTTGCTGTTTGATGTTGGGCACTTGAAATCGATGACTTCTCAGTCTTCATCACTAATACCAAAAACCAAAAACCAAACGCCAAATACCAAATACCAAATCCCCAACACCAAACGCCAACCCTCAGTCCAAAAAGAGAGAGGCAGGTCACTGGTCTGGTGAGCCTGCCTCTTCCTTGCCGCCAGGGGGTGGCGGACTGGGTGGGAAGTGACAGACCCGGCGAAAAACCGCCGGGTCTGTCGAAATTGTGCGTCCTTGCCGGACACCTTCCGTGGCGTCAATCCTGTGATCTGAATGGCTCACTCAAGCCAACTTCAGGTGTGATGAAGGCTATTCATCGACACTCTTGAGGATCACAAATCGCTTGCCCTCCGCATTTCGCAGGTGCAGGATGACCCCTTCTTTGAGATCAACATTGGCCAGAGCGGCTTTCACATCTTCGGGCTGAGCCACCGCTTTGTCGCCAATCTTTTCGATCACGTCGCCCACATTCACACCGGCAGCTTCAGCGGCAGAATCACCCGCCACTTCAGTCACCACCACGCCTTCACCAGTCACACCGAGTTGACGGCCGATCGATGGGGTCAGCCGATCAATCGACATCCCGATGTTGTCCAGCGACTGGCTCTTGGGCTTGCCCGACTGAGCCAGTTGCGAGCGAGAAAAATCGCTGGGCATTTCTTCGGCCACAACACTCAGGTTGAGTTCCTTCCCTTGACGCTTAGCAACAATCGGGTAGGACTTGCCGATGTCGAGCCGTTCGACAGCCGACTGCAAGGAACGTGGATCGTTCACTTTCACACCATTGACTGAGATCACCACGTCGCCTGGCTCCAGGCCTGCCTTGGCAGCAGGTGAATCAGGGCGAACCATCTGGATCACCACACCTTCACCCGCATTGGCACCCAGCTTGAGTGCAATCGATTCGGCCACAGGGGCAATCGATGTGCCCAGATAAGCCCGCTTGACCTGCCCGCTGGCCACCAGTTGCTTGCTGACCCACTGTGCCATGTTGATCGGAATCGAGAAGCTCACACCATCGTAACCGCCACTGCGGGAAGAGATCGCAGTGTTGATGCCGATCACTTCCCCACGCAGGTTGAGCAGCGGCCCACCACTGTTGCCAGGGTTCACAGCCGCATCGGTCTGAATAAAGTCTTCGCGTTCGGTAATCCCCATGCCACGGCCTTTACCACTGACAATCCCGGCTGTCACGCTGGTATCGAGCCCAAAGGGAGAACCAATGGCCATTACCCAGTCGCCCGGCTGTGCCGAATCGCTGTCACCTAAAGGAAGTGCGACGAGATCTTTGGCCCCTTCGATCCGCAGAATGGCCACGTCAGTCCGAGGATCAGTTTTGATATCCTTGGCGACGTATTCCTTGCCGTTCTGCAGCGTCACGATCACTTCGTCGGCACCATCGACCACATGGTTATTGGTCATGATGATCCCGCTGGCATCGATCACGAAGCCGCTGCCCATCCCACGTTGCATGGGGGAGCGCTGCTGGCGCGGTGCTTTGAGCATGTCGCGGAAGCGGGGATCGTTCTTGAAGAATTCTGGCAGTGGCAGGTCGTCGCCACCGGGGAGGCTGCCGACGTTTGCTGCGTTCCCCTTGCTGAGTGTCCGAATCGAGACAATCGCTGGCAGGCTTTGCGAAGCAACTTCACGAAACGCCAGCGAGAATTCGCCCGGCGTGAGGACGCGAGGAACCGCCACGGCCTGAGTATGTTCTGCGTATTGCATCGAGGCCACCGCGACAATTGCTCCAGCGGAAAGTGTGGCCAGACTGCCGCCAAATCGAGAGAGAAAACTCATCCGTCACTCCTTCACAACTCAAAAACCGCGTTAACGGCATGGTGTTGGTAATTGAAACTTCCGTTCATCATAAAAATTCAGCCAGAGCCGACTTCAACCACAAAACTTTCAAGGTTGTCATCTCCCGGCGATCAACCCGTCATCAAAAGCCCGTTAGGGAACGAAACTCGTTGTGACAACTCCATTTCTGGCCAGAGGTGAACTGGAGTTGTGATGACTGCTGCTCTTTGATTTACGGCTTCCGTCGGGTGACTGTTGGAGAGGAAAAATTTCTTTTCCTCCATGCGGAATCTCCATGACTGAACCCGGCATGTGGCGACGTTTCGCCGTCTGGGATTCATCATGTGCCTGGCCGCTTGTTGCGCTTTGGCAATGTGAAGTTTCGTAACCGATTTTATTTCATGACGTTATGGAAAAATTTGCGTTGCGTGTAATTACCAACAGCAATGGGTGCTTTCCTGAATAGATAGCACCACAACGATCAGTGTATTATCATATGTTCGTGCAACGAAAAGCGGATCCAGCATTGGTCCCCGGATTATTTTCAAATTGTAAGGAATGTCTTCTCATGTCGGGAAAAACGATCCAGTCGAAGTTATCTCAGCGGCGAGGATTCACACTGATTGAATTGCTCGTGGTCATCGCAATTATTGCGATCCTCATTGCCTTGCTGCTCCCAGCAGTTCAACAGGCACGCGAAGCCGCCCGCCGAACTCAATGTCGTAACAACCTCAAGCAGTTGGGCCTGGCGCTCCACAACTACCACGACAACTACGGGGCTTTCCCGCCATTGTTTGTGATGCCCGTAGTTCCCACGAATTCGACCAATCACGCGACGGCCACCGGAGCGAACTCGGCTAATATGGCACCTGGTTGGGGTTGGATGGCGTTTCTTTTGCCATACATCGATCAGGCGCCACTTTACTCCTCCCTCGGAGTGGGTTCGACCCGCTTCCCTCTCGACAGCCAAAACCTGATTCGTACTCCCATCGCAGGCTATATGTGCCCATCAGATATTGCCGGCCCGATTAATGCCGGTTCGATGTGGGCTCGCCAGACCGAAAATGGCTGGGAAGCAGCCACCTCCAACTATGTGGCGGCACACGATCACGAAACCACCATCAACCCGCTGGTCGCGACCGATCCCGATCGCGGCAACAAAACTCCCACCGGTGGTTTCTTCCCGAACAGCCGCACTTCGACACGCGACATCACGGATGGAACTTCCAACACTGTCGCAGCAGGCGAACGCCGCTACAAACAGAACGAAAATGCTTCCGCAGCCGTTTGGATTGGCACCATCGACGGAGATCATGAGAACGATTTCGGATACGACACTGCGGGAACTGGCCGCAACCGTATTAATGAAGACAGCAATTCTGGAGCGGATTGGGATTGGGTTCGCAGTTTCAGCAGTCCTCACACGGGTGGAGCCCACTTTGTTCTATTCGACGGATCGGTCCGCTTCGTAAGTGAAAACATCGACCATTCCCCAGGCCGAACCGACGGAACCGATACTCCCAACAGCCTCTTCGACAACATCATTTCAATTCGAGATGGCAACGTCGTCGGCGAGTTCTAATTCCATAGCCTGTCATTGCTGATCCAGCGCTCGTTCAAGACCTCATATCCTCGCGATGTGAGGTCTTTGCTTTTTCCCTGTAAATCAACGAATCAAACTCTATGGATGCAGCGGGGCCGGGTGTGGTCTACAATATTCTGGCAAATGGTACGCACCACAGGAATCCGCGCATGCCCCGTGTTGGTTTGTTCATCCCCTGTTATATCGATCAGCTTTACCCGGATGTCGGCCTCGCCACCTGCGATGTCCTGGAACGGTTTGGCTGCGATGTCGAATTCCCCAAAGACCAGACCTGCTGCGGCCAGCCCATGGCCAACACCGGCTGTACTGTCGACGCCATCCCGGTCGCGAAACGATTCATCGAACTCTTCGCCGGCTACGATCACATTGTCTGTCCATCGGGAAGCTGTGTGGCCATGATTCGCAGTCATTACGAACATCTCCTGTACGATGAAATCGAAGCGGGCCGGGTCGATCGAGCCAAATTCAAGCACGTGGAAAAAAACACTCTCGAACTCGTCGAATTTCTGGTCGATGTCCTCAAGGTCGAGTCGCTCAATGTTCCCTTCCCTCACAAGGTTGGCCTGCATCAAAGCTGTCATGGACTCCGCGAATTAAGGCTCGGCCAGTGCAGTGAACTGGTCTCACCGGCTTACAGCAAAGCCGAACAGCTCCTGACAACCATGCCCGGGCTGCAACTGGTGGGACTGAAGCGGGTGGATGAATGCTGCGGCTTTGGCGGAACGTTTGCCATTAACGAAGAGGCCGTCTCGTGCATGATGGGAAATGACCGGATTCACGACCACGAAGAGGCGGGAACCGAAGTGATGACCGCTGGCGATATGTCGTGCCTGATGCACTTACAGGGACTGCTGGTCCGCCAGAAAAAGCCGATCAAGATCATGCATCTCGCTCAGATTTTTGCTGGTCGTGCCGTGAAATGATGCACCATTTTTGATTCATCGAGACTGCCTCCAGCCCTGTTTGAACGACAATTACTCAGAGATCTCGAACATTCCTCGGAGCCCGAGATGATTGCTGCCAAGCACGATCACCCGACCAACGCCCAGAAGTTCACCGATAATGAGCCGCGTGCCCACTGGCACGATCAGGCGATCTGGTTTGTCCGCTCCAAGCGGGATAAAGCCGCCTGGACATTGCCGGAATGGGAACTGCTGCGCGAACGGGCTTCTCAAATCAAAACACACATGCTCTCGAACCTGGCGGGATATCTCGAACAGTTCGAAGCCGAAGCCACCCGGCGCGGTGCCGTCGTGCATTGGGCGAAAGATGCTGCCGAGCACAACGAGATCGTCTTGAGTCTTTTGCAGAAGCACGGCGTCAAAAAGGTCGTGAAAAGCAAATCGATGCTCACCGAAGAGTGCCATCTCAATCCGTTTCTCGAACGGCATGGCCTCGAAGTGGTCGATACCGATCTGGGGGAATGGATTGTCCAGCTTCTGCATGAACCTCCCAGCCATATCGTCATGCCCGCCATTCACATCAAGCGGGAAGAAGTGGGCGAGCTGTTCCATGAACATCTGGGAACAGAAAAAGGTGCCACCGATCCTCCTTACCTCGTGAATGCCGCCCGTGTCGAATTGCGGCAGAAGTTCCTCGGGGCAGAAGCGGGGATCACAGGCGTGAACTTCGCGATCGCCGAGACAGGTGGCTTTGTCGTCTGTACCAACGAAGGGAACTGCGATTTAGGAGTTTCGCTGCCGAAATTGCACATTGCCTGCATGGGAATGGAAAAGATCATTCCCAGGGCAGCCGATCTGTCTGTCTTTCTCCGTTTGCTGGCACGCTCAGCCACCGGGCAGCCGATTACCACTTACTCGTCCCATTTCCATGGCCCGATGGAAGGTGGCGAACTGCATATTGTGATTGTCGACAATGGCCGCAGCAAAATTCTCGGGACGCCCGAGTTTCGCAGGTCGCTGCACTGCATTCGCTGTGGTGCCTGTATGAATACCTGCCCGGTCTATCGTCGCAGTGGCGGGCACAGCTACGAAACCACAGTTCCCGGCCCGATTGGCTCGATTCTCGCCCCTTCGCGCGATCCGGCTCAGCACAGCACGCTCCCCTACGCCTGCAGCTTGTGCGGCTCGTGCAGCGATGTCTGCCCCGTCAAGATCGATCTGCATCTGCAACTCCTCACCTGGCGGAAGCAGATTGCCGCCCTGGGACTTCTCCCCTTTGACAAACGCTGGGGCATGTGGTTTGCCGGCAAACTCTTCAGCCACCCGCGGCTCTATGAGTTCATGGGGAAAGTCGGCCGAAAGCTCTGGCCGTGGCTCCCCAGATTCATGGTCTACAACGGCCTCAACAAATGGGGCAAACAACGAGAACTCCCCCCCATGCCCAAGAAGTCATTCCGGGAGTTGTATGCGGAGAGACAGAAGATCGCCGAGAAATCTAAGAACTAATTCCGCATGATCAATCCTTCAGAGTTCTTCAAATCGTAACGACAGAGAGCGGTTCCGAGACAGTTCCCGATCGCTTCGCTATGCTAATTGCAACACAAGAAAGAACTGTTGTTTTCTGAATCAACTCAATGCAGTGTAGAGCAACTTGACGAACAGCTCTCAGGCAGTTTTGCGGGAATTGAAGCGATCGAATCACCAATGTTGAACTTTGGGTTCTGGAATACCTATCGCAAATCACTCGTTGAGCCAGTCATCGAGTGGGTTCATGAATTCGAATTGAACGTCGTCCTGTTAGCAGAATCTTCACTGACTTCCAAATCTCTCGCGGAAACGCTGTCGATCTCCTCGGGACAAATCTGGAACTATCCGAAAAATCCCATCCGTCGATTTTGTGTGGCGTTTCGAGAACCTCTGCTCTCTTTTGAACCAGTCTATATTGATCGGAGTGAGCGTGCTCCCTTGCTGGAACTTCGCACGGGTCATGAGACGTTTCTGATTGCACTGGTCCATTTGCCCTCTCTGCTGCACCGTGACGAAACCGATCAGGATGTCATCATCTCCGATCTTATCGGCCGTATTGACAAGCAAGAGAAATTCGCAGGTCATACCAGAACAATGGTGATTGGTGACTTCAATTTGAATCCGTTCTCCCGGCAAGTCATCGGCGCTAACGGGCTGCATGCCACAATGTCCCGTCAACTCGTTAAAAAAGGCTCAAGAACAGTTGACGGTAACGAACGAAAAATGTTCTACAATCCTATGTGGCGATTTCTTGGTGATGATGGCGAGAATCCACCGGGTACCCATTTTTACAGATCGTCGACATCAAATGCCTATTTCTGGCATGTGTTCGATCAAGTACTCTTGAGAAATGAACTGACCGATCGATTGGTCGACTTAAAGATTATTTCAAAGCTCAATTCCTTCAGCCTGCAGAACGAATCTGGGCAGCCAGATTACGAGAATTTTTCGGATCACTTTCCTATTGTCTTGAAATTAGCATCGCCTGTTTCCCAGGAGGCCCCACATGGCAACTTCGCAAATTCCTGATCTGTGGTCTGATCAGATTCTGCCAGCCGTCGCGACTCCAAAATCGCTATTGGAAATGCAGGCCAAAAAACTCGCCACTCATACCAACGGATTGGTTGTCGCAGAAGTCACGAGGTCAGAACGCACGGCTGACACCGTTTCCCACCATCTCGTTGTGCGAGCACCAGTTCGGAACTTCTCACAGGAAGTTCTTGAAATTCGCCACCATAAAATGGTTGTCTATCCTTGCACTATCCATGCGGAAGAGCTGGAAAGCGAGTTTGCTGACGAGGCAGAAGCATATAGCCCCCAACAGGTGCTCGATGCACTTGCACAGGTTCTCAGGTCACCTCGAATCGTCGCACTTGTCAATTCCCTTGTTGCACTCAGCAATGATGACTGACCTGACTGAGCACAGCCATGTTTCCATGCTCCTGAATACTTTCTTGCGACCTGCTTCCACCTCCAGATGAACTTTTGAAAACCCCCACCATGCCTGAACCTACTGTGATTCTCTCTGCCTTTGCCGATGAAGCGGCGAACACCAAGTCGGCCGTCGAGCAGTTTTCATCCCTTTCCGCATTAGGGCTGTCTTACTACAGCCCGCGGTTTGTCGATGTCGCGGGCACGGGGCAGGTGCAGCATGTCACCGAACTCGATAAGGCGCAACTTAAGCAACTCGCCACCTTGCAGACACAGTACGGCATGAAGGTCTGCAGCATTGGCTCCAGACTCGGGAAAGTGAAACTCTTCGATCAGGAAGATGGCTCTCATAACCGGTATGTCGCTCCCAAGAAGTATCTGGAAACAGAGGTTGCCGCCACAATCCGCGCTGCCGAAGCTCTGGGTGCGAAGATCATTCGCGGATTCTCGTTCTATCACCCGCGTGGTGAAGACGCTCTGAAGTACATTCAACCTGCAGCCGATGCCCTGGGCCCGATTGTTGATGCCTGTGCCAAAGCCGGCCTCGTTTACGGCCTCGAAGTCGAAGCCAATCTCGTGGGGCAGAATGGACGAACTCTCGCTGCCCTCGCCAAAGCGGTCAAGAAGCCCAATCTCATCTGCATCTTCGATGGCGGGAATCTCTCCAGCCAGAATCTGCCACCCGAAGCCTGCTTTGCCGAATACCTCGCCATGCGCGACGTCTATGGCTACATGCACATCAAGGATTACAAGATTGATCCGAAGCTGCAGTGGAATGGCGTTGTCGATGAAGAGCGGCTCAAAAATTTTGTTCCTGCCGATGTCGGCGATTCGGGCCACGAACGCATTCTTCGCGATCTCAAGGAAGTTCTTCCCCGTATCGAAAAGAAGATGCTGAAACTCGGCCTGCCTGGCACCTTTCTCGAACTCGAACCCCACCTCAAAGGGGGCGGCCAGTTCGGTGGCTTCAGTGGCCCGGATGGCATGGGTGTCGCAGTGCGAGCTCTCTGCCGACAACTTGATTATGTGGGCATCAACTACCGCCTGCGGGATTTCCTCGACATCCGCGCTGCCCGCGGGTTTTAATCCGCTTGGCATGAAGAAAAAACGCACCGTGTGCCATGCTTGCAGCTCAGAGCTGTCTATCACACAACTTGGTGTTTGACTCCACTCAAGGGTGGCCCGGCCATCTCGTGGCCGGGTTGCCGTGCAATTGCACGGCAACAAGAAGCCGCGCCATGCGTATGCCTCTGGAACCCTCGCCCGTATCATCGTGGGAGAGGGCAGGGTGAGGCTCTTTTCCTTGTCTCGTTCTGCCGACGCGTGGTCTTCACGCTTTTCTACTTGATGTCTTCGTTCTATCGGGTGGCAGGGGTCGGATGTCTTCATCCGCCCCATACGCATCAAGTTAAGGGCTGAAGGCGTAGTTGAGCAGTTCGGGATTGCGGAGGAGTTCGAAGGTGCCGGGCT
>NZ_LYDR01000150.1 GCF_001707835.1 Planctopirus hydrillae | reverse complement strand
GGAGGCGACACCATTTTTTAACGCGACATGGCAGCCGCCGGAATGGTACTGGACTGTCCTCTATGGTGTGATTATTGACACTGCTGGTCGCGACTCCCAAAGGGGATCGGCTCGATTGGATGGTTGAAAAGCTGACAGAACTCGGGGTGTCGAGATTTGTTCCGCTGATCACTCAAAGATCTGTCGTCGATCCGCGGGAAAGCAAACTGGAAAAACTCCGGCAAACCGTGATCAGTGCCTGTAAACAATCGCATCGTGACTGGCTGATGGAGATCGAAGAGCCATTGCGGTTGACGGAGTGGTTGAACAGGAAAGACCATCCGAACCAATGGTTTGGCAGTTTGCAGGCTCCGCTTGTCGCTCAACGAGCCTTAAACGATTCACAGCCGATCGTCTCTGCAAATTCCCACATGCCAGTCGAATACTCATCGTTAGCGATTCTGATTGGTCCGGAAGGTGGCTGGACTTCGGAAGAAGAATCGCAATTGATGACCTCTGGCGCACGCCCCGTGCGACTGGGGCAATTTGTTTTGAGGACAGAGACAGCCGCAATGGCACTCACAACTCTCGCCCTGAATGAATTCTCACTTTAAGACGGCTTGTGCCTTCGCAAAAAACTTTCGATGAACCTCGTCAAAACGTCGTTGGACATCGCCACAGTGTCGCTCAAGGGACGATTTGTCGGCCAGGTTTGCCGATCATTGGCACGGATTGAGATCATCCCGTATTCCGGCGAAGTCTCCTGCCACTCTTTGTCGATAATCTCAATATCGAAACGGGCTCTTGAACGGCCGCTGGATCTGATCACTCAAGGAATGTGAACCTGCCATGCTTGCACAAAATCAGCAAAGCTGGCTGCTGGTAAAATTCACGCCCAGGCGTGCCATGGCAGGAATGCTGTGGATATCTCTGAGTGCAAGCAGCTCTTCCTGCTTCATGATGCCCGATTACCATCAGCCGGGCGGGTTCAGCAGTACCTATTATAAAGCACTGCAATATCACCAGCATACTGCCATGGGGACAACCGGACACGATACTGTGGTTCCGGGCACTCCCCCGCCGGGCATGCATCTCCCGGTTGAAGCTCCATCGGGCAGTCAGTCTCAATCAGGGAATCTGCCACAGGATGGCATAGTCGATCCTTCGATGGCCCAGTCGCCACACTATGGGGCGACTCCCAAAAGTGGCTACAACTTTGGTTTCTCGTGGCCAGATTTTACGCCACCTCAGCCACCGGTTGGGCACGATACCGCCACTCGACAGAAATCCTACCTCCAGTTTACCCAGCCTTCGCAAAACACTGATTCTTCAGCTTCCAGTAAGCGGAAAAAGTCCTGAAGTAACACTGCTCACGATGAAATCGCTCTGAAATCCGCGTTCTTTATCTGAGCCACTATTTTCTGTGCACTCACTCCCGGACTTCCTCTCGACAAGATTTGTCGAAACGAATACGTTCCGCCTGAAACGAAAAAAATCGGCAAGGATCGCCTGTTTTTTCGTTCGTCAAATCGTGGAGTTTGTCGACACGGAGATCTTTCCTGGCATTACAAATCCGGGAAGAATTTCCAGCAGGCTCAAGGATGAGCCTTCAATGTAGCACACCAAGGATGGTGGGTATGCGACCACAAATCATCGGCATGGCCCTGGCGGTTCTGATCGCCTTCTCCGGGTGCGCATCCTCGAAGGGCAGTCTCTTCGGCTCGAAATCCAAATCCACGGATACCACAAACTCGAAAATTGCCAGTTCCAAATCCGATGGGAAGAAATCTCCCAAGCAGGAAGAACCGGGAGATCCGCTGGGCTCTCGCAAAGAGACTCCCGTCGCTTTTCGTGGTGGTTCTGGAACTTCTCCTTCAAAGAAAAAAGATTCTCGCCTCGAAAACCCGGATCAACCGTTTGGTGATAATTCGCGTCTGACTTCCAATCGATCGATTCGTGATCTCATGAGAGATGGGGCCAAATACGAATCGCAACAGAAGTGGGATCAGGCTGTCGACTCCTACGAAAGTGTCCTCTTAAGTGAGCCTCAACATGCCGACGCTCATCATCGTCTGGCTGTGATTGCTGACCGTCGAGAAGATTACCGTCTGGCTGATCAGCACTATCGCGTGGCAATGCAACGAAAACCTACAGATGCCAATCTCCTCAGCGATGTCGGTTATTCTCATTTTCTCCGCGGCGAACTCGACCGGGCCGAAGGCTATCTGAAGCAGGCCATCGAATCCGATAACAAGCACCGGGTGGCCCATTTGAATCTCGGTCTCGTCTACGGAAAACAGAACCGCTACAACGAATCGCTGGCGATGTTTCAGGCCGTTGCTTCCGAAGAAGAAGTCCAGCGGAATATGGCGACACTCTTTCCGGATGGCCCACCTGCCGGACAGGGGACTCAACTGGCCAGCCATCGAAATGCGACTGCAGATCCCGCAGGTCGAACACCTCGAAATGACCTGATGCCAGAATGGGCCAACACTCCCGCTGGCTCTGAACCTGCAGGTTCAACATCCACAAACTCCATGATTCCCCCCGCAGGCAATCCCACTTCCAGCGATGCCTGGGCACTGTCATCTCCCGGAATGGCATCTCCCGGAATGGCATCTCCCGGAATGGCATCTCCCGGAATGGCATCTCCCGGAATGGCATCTCCCGGAATGGCATCTCCAGGAATGGCATCGAATGGGATGAACAGTTCCCCTGCCAATGCAAGAGTTGCTAACGGCAATGCGACGAACTCTCAGCCAGCGGCCCATGATTTCTGGCAAGGCAACGCAGCCACAAACACAACCAGCGCTGATTTCCCGCCGCGATCTTCGAGCGTCCCCTCCACAGGTCTGGCGCCTCGAACACAAATGGCCAACAGTTTGCCTCCTGCTCAGGGCCTGCCGACAGCCAATGGATCGTTCAATGCACCTGAGGGCTCAGGGATGAACTCGCTGAATTCACCAGAGTCGATGGCAGCTCGCTCTTTGGGAACACCGATTCAAACGAACTCAGCCGCACTGGCTGCTGAACTTGCCATGAACTCGGGCTGGGGTAATCTTTTCCCCACCAACTCCAATTACGGCACTCAGGCAGCATCGTCAACAACGCAAGGAAGTCCTTCGGTACCACAACTTCCCGTCATGACACAGCAAACGGCCTGGCCACAGGCTCCGGGGGAATATCGTGATCCAGCCGCAGGAAACAACCTATCGGGCAATAACCTATCGAGGGGTGGAAATCCTCCAGCGACAGTCACTCCAGCACCTCCCGCCGGGATGCCTGGTGACACGAGGAATATGAACCCGCCTGGCACGAGTGCCGCTGCTGGAGTCTGGCCCACCACCAGTGTTCCGTGGAACTCCCCTACCAGCAATCAACCATCCACCTCCAGTTGGGGAGAATCTTCTCAACTTGCCAATCGGCCTCAGGCGAATGGCACCATGAATCAGGCACCATCATCGATGCCTCAAATCCAGGCCGGCCCTTCGAGCAGTTCAACTTTTGATCAGCAAGGTATGGCCGACGCAGAAAAACCACCACTGTTCCCCTCGGTCCAATGGGCCTCTCCTCACTCCACTCCCTGGAACTCAACGACTCAAGGCTCAGTCACCCAGTCCGGAAATGAACTCTCGTCGCAAATTCAACCCGCCGGGTTCCAACAGGAAGCTGATCCACGCAGTTCAACTTCTGGCCAGGGTTCGGCAACCGGAAACATGCCTCGTTCTAATGCAAATTCACCCGAGCCATGGCCCTATGGCCCTGCCGCAGGGACTAATCGACCCAATGTTCGTCCGACAGCTTCCTTGAATGTGGATGGTCGTTCGGGCACTTCGAACAACTCCACCAGCGGGCCGCCCCCCTGGCCTTACGGGCAATAACAAATTTCTCAGATGCCGATAATCGTCGTTTCATTCGAGATTTCTGTAAGCTCTCAGCCATGAAGATCCAAAGCCCATTTTTGATTCGCTGTGGTGCATGGTTCGCCATCAGCACCATGCGACTGATTATCTCGACGTGCCGGCTGGAATATCGCTCGCCAGATCCCAAAACACGACTCGATTGTCCTTTTGGTCCTGATGTCCCCGAGAGGTATGTCGTCCCCGTCTGGCACGACCTGCTATTGTTCCCGACTTTCACAGCCCGGCGGAGTGACCTCTGCTGCGGTCTCGTCAGCCGGCACGATGGCGCTTCATTCCTTTCCACCGCGATTGAAATGCTCGGCGGCAAGGCCATTCGTGGATCGAGCCGTAAAGGAGCGACAACAGCTCTCAAGCAGATGCTCACCCAGACGGATGGCTATCACATTCTGATTACCCCTGATGGCCCGATGGGGCCACGTCGTCAGATGAAACAGGGAGCCATTTTCATGGCTTCCAACCTGCAAAGGCGGATTGTCCCCACAGCTTACTGGGCTTCCAGAGTCTGGCGGATTAAAGGCTCCTGGACCGATATTGTCATCCCCAGGCCTTTCTCGAAAATCATGATTGTCTCAGGTGAAGCGATCTCGATCCCCCCTGAACTGAATCGAGAAGAGATCATCTATTGGACCAATCATCTGCAACAGGCCATGGATCAACTCCATGCCGAACTCGAAGCTTCTACGACGACAGCGACGTCTTCGAAATCAGAACCCGATCCAACAGAATGTTCAGCCGCGCCACAGCTTCCGACATCAGGTTCCGAGCGTCACGCCGCCTGATGGTTTCAATCGCAGTGATTCAAAATTCTGGCAGATCGATGAACAGTTCCCACTCCGCAAGACCCCTGCCATGAGACGCGAATCCACGCTCCACCAGCAACTCAAACTGCTCTATGCAAAATCTGCAGAGCGGCGCGAAGTACGCGTTGGCGATTACCGTGTCGATGCCATTTCTCGCGGCACTCTGATCGAAATCCAGCAATCCGGCCTCTCAGCAATTCGCCACAAAATCCAAACCCTTCTCCACGATCACCGCGTCCTGGTCGTTAAACCCATCGTGGCCACACGCATGCTGCGAACTCGACAGAACGCTCAGAGTGAATACGCCGCCCCTCGCAAAAGCCCTTATCGCGGCTCATGGCTCGATGCCTTTGACGAACTGATGCATCTCTTCCGCGTTTTTCCGCATCCTCAATTGAAGATTGAACTCCTTCTCATTGATATCGAAGAAGATCGTACGCGCAAGGCCAGGCATCGATTCCGGCGAGCCGATCATGTCGTTGACGACCGCCGCCTGCTACAGATCCGCGAGCGCTGCCTTCTGCGGACTCCAGCCGATCTGGAGCAACTCGTACCTCCCTTCCCTGCGGCTCCATTTACAACTGCAGAACTCGCCCTGGCATGGGATGTTCCCCGCTGGACAGCTCAAAAGATTGCCTGGTGTTTCCGCACTGTCGGAGCCTGGGCTCCCGTCGGCTTCTCAAAACGCAGCGTGCTCTACCTGCCCCACGCCGCTTAATAATCAAATCGCCTGCAACTTCAAGCCGATTCTTATTGAGTTGGCATCTATGCATTAGGTAGGGTGCAAGAAGTTCCTACGGATTGCACCATCTTCTATCTCCATTCTCCAGTGCCATAGGGAAGAGAGCCGCGTTTCTATATCTTGCGATCGTCCTGCTACGAAATCTCTGGCGTGGCGGGTTTCCAGCGGAACAGAGCCAGCGATCGATCTTCCAGCGGATAAGGATGGACTGCATCAAAAGCAACATGGACTGCATGTGGGCGGGCCGTATCAATCATGAGATCCATGCTCGGGCCTGCCGGCCCTGCCACAGGATACTGGAAGGAAACAGGCGTCGTCCCGGCATTGAATAGCACCAGTAAATTATCGCCTCGAATGGCATTCCCCACTTCGTCGAACTCTTCCACATCGCCCGCCATCAGCATGCCAAAACATCTCACAGAGTCGTGGTTCCAGTAATCCCCCGAGATTTCGTGGCCTTCGCTCGAGAGCCAGTAAACATCTTTCACATTCTCGCCACGAATCCCTTGCCCCGAGAAGAATCGCCGGCGTCTGAGTGCGGGCTGAGATTTTCGAATCTTGATGAGTTTGCGAACAAACTCGAACCAGTCTTTCTCCTTCTCCAGCAAACTCCAATCAACCCACGAAAGCGAATTGTCATGACAATAAGCGTTGTTGTTTCCTCTTTGGGTCTGACCGATTTCGTCGCCGGAGTAGATCATGGGAACGCCTTGCGATAACAGCAGCGTCCCCATCAGATTTCTCATTTGCCGCATACGAACGCGATTGATGGCAGGATCACTCGTCTCGCCTTCAGCGCCGTAACCAGAACTGTGGTTATCGTTCGCACCGTCACGATTATCTTCGCCATTGGCCTCGTTATGTTTGTGTTCATAAGAAACGAGATCGTGTAGCGTGAAGCCATCGTGACAGGTGATAAAATTCACACTGGCATAGGGTCTGCGTCCACTGTGGGCATACAGATCGCTTGACCCGGTGAGCCGGGTGGCTGTCTCACCAATCGTACCACCATCGCCACGCCAGAAACGTCGCATGCAATCGCGGTACTTCCCGTTCCACTCGGTCCAGCCAGTCGGGAAATTGCCGACCTGATATCCGCCAGGGCCAACATCCCAGGGCTCGGCAATCAATTTCACCCGGGAAAGTACGGGGTCCTGATGAATGATATCAAAGAAGGCTCCCAGCTTATCGACTTCATAGAGTTCACGGGCTAAAGCACTCGCCAGGTCAAAGCGAAAACCATCGACATGCATTTCTGTCACCCAGTAGCGCAGACTGTCCATGACCAGTTGCAGCACGCGGGGATGACGCATATTTAAAGTGTTACCACAACCGGAGAAGTCCATATAGTAGCGGCTATTGTCTCCCGTCAATCGATAATAAGCGGTATTATCAATTCCGCGTAAAGAGAGTGTCGGCCCGAGCTGATTGCCTTCAGCCGTATGGTTGTAGACGACGTCGAGAATCACTTCGATACCCGAGGCATGCAGCGTCCGCACCATCGACTTGAATTCATGGGCGGCAAACAACGGGTGCCTGACTGAACTGAATCGAACACTAGGGGCGAAATAAGCGAGTGTATTGTATCCCCAGTAGTTAGTCTTACCACGCAAATGCAATCCATGCTCATCGACATGATGATGGATGGGCATCAGTTCAACGGCAGTGACTCCCAGCTTTTTTAGATGATCAATCGCGGCAGCAGAAGCCAGTCCCGCATACGTTCCCCGCAACTTATCAGGAACTCCCGGCATCAATTGCGTAAATCCCTTAACGTGCAGTTCGTAGATAATCGTATTATGCCATGGCGTGCGAGGCGAACGGTCATCACCCCAGGTATATGCCTCTTCCACCACGAGAGCTAAAGGAGCATAAGGTGCGCTGTCGCGAGCATCAAAGCTGAGATCTTCATTTTTACTGCCGACTTCATAACCAAAGACTGAGTCATGCCAGTAAAGATCACGTCCAATCGCCTTCGCATAAGGATCAAGTAATAGTTTATTCGAATTAAACCGCATGCCATGGACAGGATCATAAGGGCCATACACGCGGTAGCCATAAAGCTGACCCGGGCGAAGTTCTGGAAAATAGCCATGCCAGACCTGATCTGTCTGTTCAGGAAGTTCAATGCGGCTGGATTCACTCAGAGAATCTCCGGAATCGAACAGGCAGAGTTCCACCTTGGTGGCATTCTCGGAGAAGAGCGCAAAGTTAACTCCCGCACCATCCCAGTTAGCTCCCAGTGGATAAGGTCGACCTGCCCAGACTCGCATCGTTCATGGCCTTACAAAATGATCTTGAGAACATGGAAATGAGCAAAAAGTTATACAGAATAACTCTTTTCAGAAGTCATCGGATCTCTCGGCGTTGCCAGGATTTCTTCCAGAGAGTTCATCCTCATGGAATTCTCTCTTCCCGGTAGAGATATCCTAATCGTCCATTGGGAGCAGAATCTCCTGCAATGAACGGGTGATTGCCGGGAATTGCAGATTCTGAACTCTGATCAAGTGAACTGTGGTCCGGCGCGGAGTACCACTTCCAGCGGAACTGCGCCAAACCTGCTGAATTTCGGTGGATTCGTTCAGTACTCAGTTGAATAGCGGCAAAATCTCTGGACACGATGATCTTTGTCGCTTCCGACGCCCTCTCGATGGTTGATTGCTCAGCATGTGGGGTGGCATTTTCCATCTGGTGAAAAGCGGTTTGCCCGGAATTTCGGTTCCCTGTATCAATGCGTGCCATCGTCTCAAATCCGCACGGCCCGGTTTCAAACTTGCCATCCAGATCCAGCCAGAGTTCCAGGACAAAAGACTTTTCGTCCTGTTGCCTGAACTTTGTTTGAACCCAATAGTTCGTTCCATCAAACCCGACAGCTGAGCTTTCCAGATCACACGCAGCAGCAGGTTGCTCGATCCGTGGTGCCCCATAGACCCACGAGGCAGAGCTGCGGGCCGGGCTGTCCTTGAGGTCATCGAGATAACAGACGTTGGGCTTCTGCCAGTCTGCCAGACTCGTCGGATCAATGATTTGATGCGGGATCGAAGCGGCAAACGGAACTCCCGTTCCTTTGAATCGCCGGATCTCGGCCATGGTCTGGTAGTAGTAATGATCTGCCAGCGGGCCGGCTGCCGGTTCGATATCTCGACTGAATTCTGCTGAGAACTGATCGACGAAGAACGTCTCTCCCTTCTGTGTGGGACGCCCCAGGAACGGCTGCCCTCCCGGACTGATGAATCGCTGGGCGATCCACTCATTCCAGCCCGTAATCAGAATAAATTCCGGATCCACTTCATGAGCCCGTTGCCATTGTTCGCGGAAGTGAAGCCCCTCGACCGTTTTCAACTCCTGTTCAGCCGGTTGACGCCCATTCGAAAAACTGCGACCGATATTCGAAACGGGATGTTCTGCAACAGAAACGCTGATCTGCTCGGGTTTTTTGGGGTCGGTACTCCATCCATAGCCCTGAGGAGTATGGTCCAGCCACGGCCAGCGATACTGTCCATCTCCAAACCACTTTTGCCCCTTGGTCCATGCCCATGAATGGCGAATTTCAAAACGCTGTCGCATTTCGGGGGTTGCTTCGTCGAGTGGCATCAGCAGCAGTGGCTTTTCATGCCAGCGAAACCAGAGTTCCGGGAACTTTTGAGGTAAGTACCACTTCTCCAGCAGGTGCTGCACGGTCCTTTGCGCGTGCGAATTTGCCAGAAATGCGATCTGTGGTGTCTTCTGCCCTGCTTGTCGCAGTTCATTCCAGGTTTCAAAAAGTGCCTGAACCTGCTCGTCGTAGGTCAGTGCATTGGTCACATCAATCAGAATGACATCCACCCCCAGATCATTCAGCAGAAACGCATGCTGACGCATCACCCAGCGGTCATCACTGCGGTAAAAACCGAACCGGGGTTTGCCCCACCAGTGAAAGGCATGCACCGGACCCCATTCCCGCTGATGGGGTGGCTTCTGAAGGATCTCTTCAATTGAAAAAGGCTCGGCTCTGGTTTGCGGAGTCAGCCACACAAAGTAGAACATTCCGACAAATCGTCCTGATCGAGCTGGCGGCACCGGATGTTGCGCTGTGCCTGGAGCGGGAACAACTTGCCGTCCCAATCCATCGATGCCGACCCAGAGATCGGGATGGGTCTGGCGAAATGACTTCGTTGACGGATGTATGACGATCGGTTGATCGCTGGCAAGGGTCGAAGACAAGGGGCATGCGGCGAACGCGATGAAAGCCGGCATGATTACAAACAGGACCAGCATTCGCAGGATTCTTTTGGGAGCGATGTTTTCGGGAGTGGCAGGGGCTGTCATCGCCTGGCGGAACTTCAGGAGGGTTGTGACTGGCAAAATAAAGTCCGGTCCAAGACGAGGGCGTTAAAGGGAAAGAACCACAGATTCACGGAATGCTGATCAACGGAATGCTGAGTCGGCTCAACGATCTTGCACTCGCAGGTCTGGCAGACGATTGGTGTGATCAGACGAAGTCGCCAAAGGAACACAACCCCAATTTCGTTCTCACAATTGAGAAAGTCGTGAAGTCGTCATTCAGGGTCATGGCCGCACCGATTCTCAAGATCCGCTGATGGTGCGGGAAGTTGTGGCTGTAACTTATTGCTGTTTTACAATTTAGAACGTGTGTCAAACTTTGCTGGTGTTTCATTTTTCGCTCAAGTTGATGCGAGAAATCGAAGGTGTTTTCGACTTCGGGAAATCGCAGTGAATGTCCCCTCTCGTGATTGCTCTTACGAGTGCAGACTTCTAACATCCCTAGCGTGCCGAAGTGCTCCAGAGTCATGGATATTGTCAGATTTCGCACTTCTCGACGATTGTGCGAGTCGACGTGTCTGACAACGCCCATGTCAACTTTGAGACTTTCGGCCGCGCGAGTTGATCCAATCGAACCTATTGGCCGGTGCGAAGTAATGCAGAAGTTTCGCTTTCCTACATGGCTGGATCGTCTTCTCCCTGTCGTTGGGGGGCTCCTGGCATTCGGTGCGTTGTATGTGGGTGGAATGCTGTTTGTCGGGGCAAGTCCCTGGACTATCGATGTTGGTTACCAGCCGACGCAACCTGTTCCCTTCAGCCATGCCTTGCATGCCGGCAAGCTGAAGATGGATTGCCGGTACTGCCATAACACGGTCGATCGCGCTGCCTTTGCTGCAGTGCCATCAACCGCCACCTGCATCAAATGCCACCGCGGTGCTGATGAAAATGGCACGATCACCACCACAGCAGTGCGTTCGAAGAGCCCCAAACTGCTCCCCGTCCGTGAGAGCTATGCCTCGGGCAACTCAGTCTTGTGGGTGAAGATCCACGATCTGCCCGACTATGCCTACTTCAATCACAGTGCTCACGTTCGTCGAGGTGTGGCTTGCGTTTCTTGTCACGGCCGCATCGACAAAATGGAAGAAGTTCAGCAGAAAAAGCCCCTCTCGATGGCGTGGTGTCTGGAGTGTCATCGTAATCCAGAGCCAAACTTGAGGCCACCCGAACTGGTCACACAAATGGACTGGACTCCCCCAGAAGGTCAGTCAGCCGAGGCGATTGGAGCTGAGATTAAAAAGAATCTCCACATCCAGACCAAGGAAAACTGCTCGACCTGCCACCGATAGTCCTGACAATTTTGACCTCTGACTCTGACTGTTTCTTGATTTGTCTGTTGAAATGATCCGTTTGCGAAGAGCCGCTGATCTGGATGAGCTGTGTTGAGCCCTGCCGACTGAAATCAGTTCGCAGATTTCAAAAGTGATCCGACAGCAATTTTCAAACGCCCGGTTGCCAGCCAATTGCCCGCTGAAGAGATCCATACGACCATGTCGATTGCCGCTAATTCGCCGTCGAAAAGTGCCGATGTTCCCGGTCTGCGGAGCCAGTCGTTCATTCCCAATGAATATTGGCGAAGTCTCGATGAATTGGAGCAGACCCCTGAGTTCGTCGAATTTCTGCATCGCGAATTTCCAGTCGCGGCTTCTGAATTCCCGACAGGGGTCAGCCGCCGCCGGTGGCTGCAGATCATGGGTGCCTCACTGGCGTTAGCCGGTGTCAGTGGTTGCCGCTGGGAGCGCGAAATCATCGCTCCTTTCGTCAATCGCCCCTCGGATCGTATTCCCGGCGAACCCCAGAAGTTCGCCTCGGCCTTCGAAATTGGTGGTGTTGTCCGTCCTCTGGAAGTGACCGCCTTCGATGGTCGTCCGATCAAGGTCGATGGTAATCCTGAGCATCCTTTAAATGGCGGCGGCAGCGACGGCTACACCCAGGCGATGCTGCTTCATCTCTACGACCCCGATCGTTCCCGCGATGTGGCAGAAATCAAGGCAGGCAAAGCCTCTCCTTCCAGCTGGGACAGTTACAACTCGTTCGCCAGCAAGCTCTTCCCAGCCGCTGCAACATCTGGCGGCAAAGGTCTGCGAGTTCTCGCTGAAATCAGTTCGTCTGCATCGCGAGCCCGCCTCAAAGAAGCATTTCTGGCCAAGTTCCCGGAAGCCAAGTGGTACGAATACGAGGCTGTAAGTTTCGACAACGACCGTCTCGGTACAGTCAAAGCCTTTGGTAAGCCACTTCGCACAGTGATCGATCTCACCGAAGCCGACACGATTGTCGCTCTCGATGCCGACTTGTTTGGCAGTCATCCCCAGGCTACAGCCAATCTGCGGCAGTGGGCTCTCCGGCGTGACCCCGAAGCGGGCCCCATGAACCGCATGTATGTCGCCGAAAGCCAGCTCTCCAGCGCTGGCGGCGCTGCGGATCATCGTCTGGCTGTGCGGAGTGCCGACATGGCCAGCCTCCTGGCCAAACTGGAAAAGGCCGTTGGCGAAGTTCTCTCTGGAAAAACACTCAGTGCTAAAGAGGGTGAGCCGGAGCAGCGCTGGATTCATGCTGCCGCTGGCGATCTTGTGGCCAGCAAAGGGAAATCGCTGGTCGTTGTCGGTCTGCTCCATGGCGAAGATGTCCAGGCCCGCGCTCATCGCCTTAACAGCACACTGGGCAACATTGGCAAGACGGTTCGTTTTATCGCCGATCCCACATCAACGGGCGATCAGGCAGCCCCTTCATCGGCTGAGCAATTGAAAGCCCTGACTGCGGAGATGGCCGCTGGTCAGGTTGATATCGCTCTGGTGCTGGGTGGTAACCCGGTTTATGCCGCTCCGAAAGAAATTGGCTTCGCGGACGCTTACTCCAAGGTCAAGCACCGGATTCATCTGAGTGAGTACGTCGATGAGACTTCACTGGCCAGTACATGGCATCTGGCTCGTTCCCACCAGTTGGAATCGTGGGCAGATCTGAAGTCGTGGGATGGCCGGTTGATGCTGCGTCAGCCGCTGATCTCACCGATTTTCAGCACCAAGTCCGATCTGGAAGTGCTGGCGGAAACCGCTGGCGAAGCCGATGTTGTATCGCTGGATATTGTGCGGGCCACGCTGAAGAACATTCTACCGGTTGCTGGCTTTACCGAAGAATTCCGTCGGCTGGCTCATGATGGCTTCCGCAAGGAAGAAGAGATTCCCGTCGTCGAAGTGGCTCTCAAGGAAGGTCTCGCGATTCCCGAGCCCACTGCCAGTGCCAGCAGTGAGATCGAGGTGGTCTTCGTTCCTTCCACCAGCACATTTGATGGCCGGTTTGCCAACAACGGCTGGTTGCAGGAAGCCCCTGATCCACTCACCAAAGTCACCTGGGATAACGCAGCCGTCATCAGCCCTGACACTGCCAAACAACTCAAAGTTGGCTATGGCGAGGTCATTTCGCTGGCCGTGGGTCAAGGCTCGATCGATCTGCCAGTCTACTTGCTGCCAGGTCAGGCTCTCAATTCGATTGGTGTGGCCATCGGATATGGTCGCACAGCCGCCGGCCATGTCGGTGGGTTGATCTCGGCTGACGTTGATCCTGTGGGTGTCGATACCGCCTCGATCAAGCCAGCCGGTGCCAACCTCGTCGTGGGTGCCAAGGTTGCCAAAACGGGTCGTACCTACAAGCTCGCCACGACTCAGGATCACCACAACATTGATGTGGGTGGCATGAAACAAGTGGCTCAAACAGTGGGCAAGCTGGTGCGGGAAGGGACACTCGAAGACTATAAGTCTCATCCCGACTTCGCGCAGCATGTGGTTCACATTCCACCGCTGGATTCGCTCTGGCCCGATCAAGATTGGCAAAAGCCTTCCAGTGAAAACCGCGCCTGGGGGATGTCAATCGATCTCTCGAAGTGCGTGGGCTGCAATGCCTGCACGATTGCCTGCCAGTCGGAAAACAACGTGCCGATTGTCGGTCGCGATCAGGTGGCCCGCGGTCGCGAAATGCACTGGTTGCGGATTGACCGCTACTTCAAAGGCCCCGAGAACGACCCGCAGATGGTGATGCAGCCGCTCACCTGTCAGCAGTGTGAGAACGCTCCCTGTGAGCAGGTTTGCCCTGTGGCAGCAACGGCTCACAGCCCCGAAGGGCTTAATGACATGGCGTACAACCGCTGTGTCGGTACTCGCTACTGTGCGAACAACTGCCCCTACAAGGTTCGCCGCTTTAACTTCCTTGATTACAACAAGAAGTACGAGACAGCACAGGCCGATGGTCAGGATCTGACACTCCTCATTCTCAATCCGGAAGTCACCGTTCGCGAACGTGGTGTGATGGAAAAATGCACCTACTGCGTCCAGCGGATTCAGCACGTCAAGATTGTCGCCAAAAACGAACAGCGGGAGATTCGTGATGGTGAGATTGTGACAGCCTGTCAGCAGGCCTGCCCCGCCAGAGCCATCGAGTTCGGCGATCTTCGTCAATCCGACTGGAATGTCAGCAAGAATCACAACTCGCCACGAGCCTATGCGATTCTTGCAGAGCTCAATACCAGACCTCGCACCAAGTATCTGGCCCGCATTCGCAACCTCCACCCCGAACTTGCTCCACCATCGGAGCATGCTCATGGTGGGCACGGCAGTCATGGCCACGATGATCATGGTCACGGCCATGATAAACACGGTGAAGCCAAGCACGGCGATCATGCGCACGGCAAGGATGGGCACGACGATCATGACCATCCCGAAAAACCAGCCACGAAAAAGCCCGAAGAAGCCAAGAAAGAAGCTGCTGCCCGCAAGGCAACTCTCCAGGACATCCTGAAGGGCACGATGTTGAGTTAGCAGTCTAAGTTGAGCTGGCAGGTGATGTTGAGCTGACAGCTTAGAGATCACCGAGAGCTGTTTGATTGATTTTGCACTGATTCGAACTGATACCAACACACTGACTTATTTCCCCGCACTGAGCGTGAGATACTATGGCAGCAATTTCTCCCACGATGCTCGATGTTGTTGATATCGACAACACAATCGAGACACCGGGTCGGCGTTCTGAGCTGGTGACTCGGAACAGCAGTTATGCCGAGATTACCGATTCGGTCTGCTATGCTGCCGAGTCACCCCACCCACCGCTGGCGTGGTATGTGGCCTTTGCCATCTCAACTTCGCTGACGATGATGCTGGGACTGATGGTGACTTACCTTCTCTTCACCGGTATCGGTGTGTGGGGTAACAACTCGCCTGTCTTCTGGGCGTGGGACATTGTCAACTTCGTGTTCTGGGTCGGTATTGGTCACGCCGGAACGCTGATTTCAGCCATTCTGTTCCTCTTCCGACAGAACTGGCGTACGAGTATCAACCGTGCTGCCGAAGCGATGACAATTTTTGCTGTGGTGTGTGCCGGGATGTTCCCGACGATTCACGTCGGACGCATCTGGGTGATTTACTACCTCATTCCTTATGGCCCGAACCAGCATGCGATCTGGCCACAGTTCCGCAGTCCACTCTTGTGGGATGTCTTCGCGGTTTCGACCTATGCCACCGTCTCGCTCCTCTTCTGGTACATGGGGATGATCCCCGATCTCGCCACGTTCCGGGATCGAGCCACGACCCGCTGGAAGTACAATCTTTACGGCCTGCTGTCACTCGGCTGGACAGGCTCAGCCCGCCACTGGCATCGCTATGAGCGGGCTTATCTGCTCCTGGCGGCTCTGGCCACGCCGCTGGTGCTCTCGGTCCACACAGTCGTGTCATTCGACTTTGCAACCTCACAAATTCCCGGCTGGCACACCACAATCTTCCCCCCCTACTTCGTCGCGGGTGCGATTTTCGGCGGCTTCGGGATGGTGGTCACACTGCTGGTTCCAGCCCGGGCACTCTTCGGATTGGAACATCTGATTACCCTCCGCCACATGGAGAACATGAACAAGGTGATTCTGGCCACAGGTACCATCGTGGGTTATGCCTATGCGATGGAATTCTTCATTGCCTGGTACGGCGGTAACCCATACGAACAGTTTGCCTTTACCAACCGTATGTTCGGCCCCTATGCCTGGGCCTACTGGACAATGATTGCCTGTAACGTCATCAGTCCGCAGGTCTTCTGGTTTAAGAAGTGTCGAACATCACCGCTGGTCATGTGGATTGTTTCGATTTTCGTCAACATCGGGATGTGGTTCGAACGCTTCGTGATTGTTGTGATCTCGTTGAGCCGCGATTACCTCCCTTCCAGTTGGGGTTATTACAGCCCGACCTGGGTCGATATTCTCACGTTGATTGGCAGCTTCGGGCTGTTCACCACGCTGTTCTTGCTCTTCTGCCGGTTCCTGCCGATCGTGGCCATGGCCGAAGTGAAGGGTGTGGTGCATCAGCACAATCATGCCGTCGGTCATCACGAGCACGATGCAGCTCACTGATGAAGGTGTCTCAGTCGATTTGAGTTTTATGGTTTCTTCCAGTGCTGGTTGTGAGCGAAGTTGGAACGGTCCTTCCGGATCCGACCAAACGGAATCTCCTCGAAATTTGAAGTAAAGCAGGCTATGGCCGACCATTCACACTCTGAAACAAACCCAGTGACATCCACTCCTCATGGCGAAGCCTCTCCCGGTACGGGCGAAGCAGCTGTTCGAGGTGTGGCTCCGGCGGCGGATCCTAAGCAACCCGTCGCTTATGTTCTGGCTGAATATTCGACACCAGAAGCACTGGTGAAGGCTGCTCGTCAGGTCTATCAGCAGGGCTATACGAAGTTCGATGCCCACTCGCCCTTCCCGATTCACGGGATCGACGACGCCATGGGGATCAAGTTCACACGCCTCCCGTGGTTCACCTTCTTCGCAGGTGGCCTGGGGATTATTACTGCGACCCTGCTGATCTATTTCACGAACAAAGAGTGGTATCCTTATCTGATCAGTGGTAAGCCGCTCTTTTCGATTCCGTCGGCTGCACCCGTGATGTTTGAACTGATGGTGCTCTTTGCCGCCATTACGACATTGTTCGGCATGCTGGCTCTCAACCGTCTCCCGCTCTTCACTCATCCCTTGTTTCAGAGTACTCGCTTTCAGCGTGTCACCAACGACAAATTCTTCCTCAGCATTGACGCTCGCGATCCGAAGTACAAAAGTGAAAAGACGATTCAACTGCTGACTGGCCTGGGTGCTGAATACGTCGAAACTTGTCATAAGGAGGCTTCCGCCCCATTGCCATGGGCATTCCGGACAGCCGTCTTTCTGGGCCTGCTCCTTGCCATGGTTCCCGTTTCCATGGTTGCGTGGAAGCGGTCGACCTATTCGCGCGAACCACGCATTCGTGTCATTTTTGACATGGTTTCGCAGCCGAAGAAAAAGACACAGACCACCTCGACATTGTGGCAGGATGGCCGGGCCATGCGTCCCTGGGTCGAAGGGACTATCGCTAAAGGTGAGCTGAAGGCTGACGACGCCTTCTACCGCGGGTTGAAACCTGGCGGGCTCAATGCAGTGGCGGCCACGACCGTCTCGATGACCAATCTGGTTGCCAATCAGGATGGTGCTGCCGCACCAGCCACACCAGCCGCTCCCGCGACACCACCTGATCCTCTCGACAAGCTCCCCTGGATTGAAGACTTTCCGCTGGAAGTCACTCCCGAGCTGATGAAGCGTGGCCAGGAGCGCTACAACATCTACTGTGCCACATGTCACGGCCTCGGTGGAGCTGGCAATGGGTTGGTGAGCATCCGCGCGATTGAACTGGCTGAAGGAACCTGGGTTCCCCCCGTCACCTTCCATTCGGAGGGTTTGCGAAAACAACCGATTGGCCGGATGTTCCATTCGATCAGCAACGGTGTCCGTAAGATGCCGGGCTATGGTGATCAAATTCCAGAACGTGACCGCTGGGCGATCCTGTTGTATGTCCGGGCGCTGCAGAAAAGTAAATATGCTCCGCTGTCCGATGTTCCGCCAGAAAAGGTGAATCAACTGACAGATGTGGCCCCCTGATCTGCAGGGGTCGCCTAAGAATATTGCTCCACGAATGATTGAATCACTGACAAACGCCAAATCCGAACACCTTGGCCAAGTCGAACTAAACAGTCCATCGATCTCGAACGCGTACGGTGAATGGCATGTCTCACGCCTTGACTCCTGAACACTCAACGACTGGCAGCCACGCTCAGGCAGGTTCCTGGAAGGAGCATCAGACGCTGGGAGCTCTGGCCGGCAAGATCTGGCTCCCTGCTCTCATCACAGGTGTCGCGGGCCTCGTTGTGGCTGCTGGCGCTGCCGCCGTTACCGGCGGTTTGAGGCAGTTCCTGTTCGCCTACCTGACGGCTTTCATGTACGTCCTCAGCTTTACGTTGGGCTCGATGCTGTTTGTTCTCGTGCAACATCTGACGAGAGCCGGCTGGGGAGTCGTGATTCGACGTATGCAGGAGCTGATTGCCTCCGCCGTGCTGCCTCTTTCAGTCCTCTTTCTGCCAATCCTGGTCGCTGTCCTGATGGGGAATGGTGAAGTTTACCCGTGGAACAATCCCGCCTTTGTGGCTGATCATCCTCTGGTCCAGGCCAAAGCCAGCTATTTGAATTCCGGCTGGTTCACAGTCCGAGCAGTGGCTTATTTTGCCATCTGGATTGTGATTACCCGGTTCCTCCTGAGGAACTCACTCAAGCAGGATCAGACTCCCGATCCCTCAATCACCATCAAGCTGGAAGAACGCAGCGGCCCGCTGATTTTCCTCTTCGCTCTCTCCTGCACCTTCGCTGCCATCGACTGGATGATGTCTCTCGCACCAGAGTGGTACAGCACGATCTTTGGCGTCTACTACTTCGCAGGTTCTATGGTGGGTTCTTTTGCCCTGTTGAATCTGCTGATTATTCTGCTGCAAAAGCCCGCAGGCCTCCTTTCGCCCATCTCGGTGGAGCATCGGCATGACACCGGCAAGCTCATGTTCGGCTTCACCTGCTTCTGGGCCTATATCGGTTTCTCACAGTACATGCTGATCTGGTACGCGAACATTCCCGAAGAAACGCTCTGGTTCCAGGCACGTCAGAATGGTGGGTGGGAATATGTCTCTCTGGTTTTGATCTTCGGACACTTTTTCATCCCCGCACTCCTGCTGCTCCGCAGACAATTCAAGCGCAGCAAAGTTCAACTCGCTTTCGTTTCAGTCTGGCTGCTGGTGATGCACTACGTCGATCTGTACTGGCTGATTTATCCTCAGTTTGCACCATCACCAGTCTTTGGTCTGGTGGAAATCGGAGCACTGGTCGGATTGGTGGGATTGTTTGTGGCAGCTCTGGTTAAGGCGGCAGGACAGCACAGCCTGCTGCCACTGAATGATCCGCGACTGGATGAGTCACTCAAGTTCCACAATATCTAATGAGGTGACTCGCAGTGCTGGAGGTGCCGTGACAGGCACGAGGTGATAAGTTTGTTCAGTGGGTTTCTAAAGTTCTGGAATTTGCTCGGGAATTGAGAGTCTCGCCAGTCGTGCGAGAGCAAATCGATACAATTCAAAGACAACCTGATTCGATCAGGTCGTTTCAAGGAATCGCAGGCACCATGGCCAAGTACGACGATTTGAATGTAAAGGACATTGCCGTCGCGGGTGTCGCCTCGGTCATCATTGTCTTTGTCTGCATTGTGGGTGCTCAGGCCCTCTTTTTCGATTACCGAAATCGCGAAGATGTGAAAAAGATTATCGACTCCCGCAATGCTGAGTACGACACCATCATTGTGGAGCAGAAGACCAGACTCAAGGATTATGGCTGGATTGATAAAGAGAAGCAGATTGTCGCGATTCCCATTGAAGAAGCGATGCAGATTGTCGTGAAGGAAGAAGCAGCGAAGAACGCAAAGGCGGAAACAGCGGATGTTCGGTAACTGTCACAAGTCAGCACAGCGATCTCGATCCACTGGAGGGCCACTGGCTTTTCCTGTTGTTCGTCGCTTGGTGTCTGCCTTGGCGACATGTGGCTCTGTCAGGCCCCGTAATGATGGTCCAGCTTTCTGCTTCACCATGGCTCTCGCGATATTGTCGTTGTTCAGTTTTCAGAGCGTCTCAGCCAGAGATGTTGTTTCTGGTGGTCTGGCGACTGGTGGCGAGGTGCGTTCAGTTCTGAATGATCGTCAGCCGAAAGCCCTGGATGATGTCGGTGTGGATGAACATCTGGGTGACCAGATTCCACTCGACCTTAATTTTCTGGCTTCCAATGGCGACATGTTGAAGTTGAAGGAAATCTTTCGTGGCGACCGCCCGGTGATTCTTTCGCTCAATTACAGCGGTTGCCCCATGCTCTGCAACCTGCAACTGACAGGGCTGATGAAAGGTCTTTCCAAGGTGGACTGGGAGATCGGCAATCAGTTTCGCGTGGTATCCATCAGTATTGATCCACGAGAGTCACCTGAAAAAGCGGCCGAAACCCGACAGAAGTATCTGCAGGAATATGGCCGTCCCGCAGGCGTTGATGGTCTCTTCTTCCTGACTGGAAATCAGAACGCGATTGACCGCATCACTCGCTCGATCGGGTTTAAGTACCATTACGTTACCGATCGCAAAGAGTATGCACATACGGCTGTTGCTGTCCTGTGCAGTCCCGAAGGGCGAATCGTTCGATATCTGTACGGAATTGAGCAGGATCCCCGAACACTCAAGCTCTCACTGGTCGAAGCCTCGGAAGGTAAAGTCGGAGCACCTTTCGAGCGGATTCTCCTTTACTGTTTTCATTACGATGCCAAAGCGGGGCGATATGGACCGGCGGCATTAAATCTGATGAAACTGGGTGGCTTCTTCATGACAGCGGTCCTGTCCCTATGGCTGACATGGCATTGGCGGCATTCCAAACCAAGTTCACCAACAGCCAAATCAGGCTCAACAACAGGAAATGCCAACACTGCGGTTTCTGCGACGACTGGCCTGTTGTGATCCGTGGAGATTGTTGACGTAATTTTTGTGGCTCTTCCTTTCGTACGAAATTAGTTTTCAAAATAAAGTCGATGGTTGGCGGCGGCAGTTGATCGAAAAGCAATTCATCTTGAATCAATGACCGGTTCAGGATGTCATTGGATGCTGTGGAGTGTGGGTTATGTGGTTGTCGAAGTTCGCTGTTTCTTTCGTGCCGGCACAACTGACCAGCAGCTATTGGCTGCCTGAGCCAAACTCGACCTTTGCACCAGAGGTCGATGGCCTCTTCATGTTCATTTTCTGGCTCAGTGTCTTCTTTTTCGTATTGATTGTGGGCCTGGGTGTTTACTTCGCACTCAAGTACCGCCGCGTCGGCACCACGGAAGTGGTCGTCCCGTCCGCCAGCCATAACACGGCCCTGGAAGCGACCTGGTCACTCATTCCGACGGCTCTCATCTTTGTGATCTTTGGCTGGGGCTTCGTGGGCTTCGTTGATATGCGGACGCCTCCGGAAAACGCCTACGAAGTCCAGGTCAACGCGAAAAAATGGGCGTGGAACTTCACCTATCCCGGCGGGCTGCAAGATTCCGACCTGCATCTGCCCATCGATCAACCGACAGTACTGACAATGACCTCGGATGATGTGATTCACAGCCTCTACATTCCCGCTTTCCGCGCCAAGATGGACGTGGTCCCGGGTCGATATAACAAGCTCTGGTTCCAGCCGACAAAAACCGGTGAGAATGTCCTGTTCTGCACTGAATACTGCGGTAGAGAACATTCGGGCATGAACCGCAAGGTTTTCGTTTACGAGGGGGGGGGTGTCGAAAAGAAGCTCGCCGAAATTCAGGAGACCATGGATAACATGGATCCAGCCGAATTGGGCAAAATTACTTTCACCAAATCAGGCTGTATGCAGTGCCATTCGATTGATGGCAGCAAGAAAGTTGGCCCGAGTTTCCTGGGTCTGTTCGGCACCACACATGACATCACAACGGGTGAAAAGATCACCGTGGATGAGAATTACATTCGAGAATCGATTCTCGAACCGATGGCCAAGATTGCTGCCGGCTACAATCCCCAGATGCCTTCTTACAAAGGGCAGTTGCGTGAAAAGCAGATCGAGGGTTTGATTGCCTACATCAAGTCACTCAAGAACAGCAGTTCCAAGTAATCGTTCATCGTTTTTATCGCAGATCACACAGCAAAAGACATCATCAAAGTCTGAGTCAGTCAGGAGGGCATTCGTGGCCACCATAGTTGAGAATCCAAGTTTGACCGGCGGCAGCCCTGGTGCTGAGCCCGTGGTCGATAACTATCTGACCTTCACCAGAGGTTGGAAGAGCTGGGCTTTTACTCTCGATCATAAGCGCATCGGAGTGATGTATCTCTTTGCCACACTCGGTGCCTTTTTCGTCGGCGGGGTCATGGCTCTGCTCCTGCGATCGGAATTGTTCTTTCCCGGTCAACAGTTCCTCAGCCCGGACATGTATAACCACATGTTCACGCTGCACGGTGCTGTGATGACCTTCCTGTTCATCATCCCCGGCATTCCAGCCGCTCAGGGAAATTTTGTCCTACCGATCATGCTCGGTGCCAAAGATGTCGCCTTCCCGCGCATGAATCTGGGCAGCTTCTATCTCTGGATCTTTGGAGCGATTTATCTGGTAGCAGCCATCATTTTCGGCGGGCTCGACACCGGATGGACCTTCTACACCCCCTACAGTACAACAACAAATACCAGCGTGATTCTGGCCACCACAGGCGTTTTCATTCTGGGATTCAGTTCGATCTTTACCGGTCTTAACTTCATCGTCACCATTCACACGATGCGTCCACCAGGCATGACCTGGTTCCGCATGCCGCTCTTCCTCTGGGCCACTTACGCCACCGCGATCATTCAGGTCCTGGCGACCCCAGTGCTGGGAATCACGCTGCTGCTGCTCATCGCAGAACGTGCTGTCGGCATTGGAATTTTCCAGCCGGAATTGGGTGGTGATCCAGTCCTCTTCCAGCACTTCTTCTGGTTCTATTCGCATCCTGCCGTTTACATCATGATTCTGCCGGCGATGGGTGTGATCAGCGAACTGATCTCGACCTTCAGCCGCAAGCATATTTTCGGCTATCGTTTCATCGCCTACAGCTCGATCGCGATTGCTCTGTTGGGCTTCCTGGTGTGGGGACACCACATGTTTACCAGTGGTCAGTCCGCCGTTTCCGCGACCATGTTCAGCTTCCTGACGTTCAGTGTTTCGATCCCATCAGCCATCAAGGTCTTTAACTGGCTGGCCACGATGTACAAGGGTTCGATCAGCTTTGCGACACCAATGGTTTACGCTCTTTCTTTTATCTTCCTGTTCAGTATCGGTGGTCTCACCGGATTGTTCCTGGGTGCACTTTCGGTCGATATTCACCTGCATGACACCTACTTCGTCGTGGCTCACTTCCACTACGTGATGATGGGTGGCACGTTGATTGCCTTCCTGGGTGGTTTGACTTACTGGTGGCCGAAGATGACAGGCCGGATGTACGACGAATTCAGCAGCCAGATGGCCGCTATTGGTGTCTTCATCGGGTTCAATCTCACGTTTTTCCCACAGTTCGTGATGGGTGCTCGCGGGATGCCTCGCCGTTATGCCGATTATCTGCCGGAGTATGAGTTCTATCATCAGCTTTCGACGATCGGTGCTTTCGTGCTGGGTGTTGCACTGGTGGCTGCCGTCGGCATTCTCGTGAAATCATTGTGGACTGGACCGAAGGCTCCTGCCAATCCCTGGGGTTCTGCGACTCTGGAATGGCAGTGCTCTTCGCCACCTCCTCATGATAACTTTGCCACGACGCCAGAAGTGGGTGATCCTTATGCCGTCGAGTCTGTGAAGTGGAGCGACAGCGAGCATGGGTATGTGAAAAACCCCAGCTACGTCCCTTCGAAAGATCATTAGTCGTTTGATCTGCGAGTAGCGATGTTGCTCGCAGATTGGCGGTGAATCTGCAAAGAATCTGAAGTTTGCCTTTGTGTGTCCGGGAGAGATGAATTCATGTCGACAGCAGACGTTGTGTCCCCTGTAACAGCACCGGGAGAGCATCATGCTCACTCTGGTGACGGGCATGATCATGGACATGGTCATCAACCACATCTGGCTCACCACTTCGAGTCCTACGAGCAGCAGTTCGATGCTGGTAAGCTTGGAATCTGGCTGTTCCTCGTGACCGAAGTCCTGTTTTTCAGCGGTCTCTTCTGTGCCTATGTGGTCTACCGGGTGCTCTATCCAGAGCTCTTCGCCTTCGGCCACCTGTTCCTGAATAAGGAACTGGGAGCCATCAACACGGTCGTGCTCTTGGTGAGCAGTCTGACCATGGCTCTGGCAGTACGGGCTGCTCAGTTAGGACAGCGTCAGGTTCTAATCTCGATGCTTGTCGTGACAATTGCCTGTGCCTTTGTCTTCATGGGCATCAAGTATGTCGAATACACCACCAAGTTCCGCGAAGGTCTTTTTCCTGCCCGGTACTTCGCTCCGACCCCTGAGGCACTCCTCCACGCGGCTCACATGATTCATGATGCTCAATCGCATGGCTCTGCCGGGCATTCTGCTGGAGCTCACGATGATCATGCGGCTGATACGTCACATGGCCATGATGCTAAAGCGGGCGACCACGCTCATGAAGAAGTCAATAAAAATGGACTGACGGCGGCTGAACAGGCCATGGTCGATTCTGTCAAAGTGCCGCCCAATGCAGGCCTCTTTTTCAGTATTTACTACTGTCTCACCGGCCTGCACGGGATTCACATTATCGCGGGGATTGCCGCCATTTCCTGGATTCTCGTGCGTTCGATCAAAGGGCACTTCACCCCCCTATATTTCGGGCCGGTGGAATATGTGGGGCTTTACTGGCACCTGGTCGACCTGATCTGGATCTATTTGTTCCCACTCCTTTACCTGATTCACTAACGACCACATTGCTTCCGTGACGTGCGGTTCAACAAGAGTCGATCGCGCGATGGTATTGAAGTTTCTACGTCGGTTCTCCTGGAAGGTTTTGTGATGACAGCTGCAACGATGGACCATACAGGACACGGACATGACGGGCACTCGCATGGTGGACACGGGCATGATAGCCACGTTCATGATGGGCATGGGCATTATCCAGGTGTGCCCAGTTACTCGCACATCATGCCGCTGTGGATTCTGTTTGCCGTCTTCGCTTCGCTGATTGCTCTGACTGCCCTCACAGTGGCACTCTCGGGAGTGGCCCTGGGGACAGCGGAAATCTTTGTCTCGATGGGGATTGCCACCATCAAGGCACTTCTCGTGGCAGTTTACTTCATGCACATGCGGCACGATAAACCCCTGAACGTGTTGATCTGTACTTTCTCACTGGTCTTTGTGGCCCTCTTCATCGGTCTGCTCGTCTTTGACTCGATGGAGTATTATCCCAACATTGCTGCCCGCACTTATGTGGAAATGCTCGATAAGGCCAAATAAGTCAGTCGGGCATTATTCTCGTTCAAGGAAAGAGCCTGTGGCTGGTCATGGTCATGGGCTCTTCGATTTGATGGTAAGTGCCATTGGCGGATCGCAGGACGACGGTGGCTTCCAGTTATAGAATCTATGGCAACAGAAATTGTCTGTTCATTGTTCAAGCGGTGACGATCACGAATTCATGATCAGCCGAAAGGGTTGAGAGCCTGCCATGCCTGCCCGACGTGTCATAGTGCAGGTAGAGATTGGTGTCTACCTGATGATTGCCTCTCTGGCAATCTTCTTTATCAGTGGGATCGCGGCATTTGTGATCGTTCGCAATCGCCTGCCTGAAACTGCCACCGATTCTGGCGATTTTCCCATCGGGCTGTGGATCTCGACTGCGTTTCTGCTGGCAGGAAGTGTTTCGATTCAGAAAGCACTTTCAGCCGTCAAACGCGAGAGGCAGAAACCATTTCGGCAGTGGCTCATCCTCGCTGGGGTTATGGGCACTCTCTTCCTCATCTCACAAACGATCAGCCTCTGGCAATTGCTTGAAATTCACTGGCAGGTACTGAAAGAAACCCGCATCTGGGGGTTTCTCTTCCTGCTCATCCTGCTGCATGCCGTCCATTTTGTCGCGGGTCTGGGCGTGCTGTACGGTGTGATCTATTACAGCCTCAAAGGACGCTTCGATCACGAATATTACAGCAGTGTGAAAATGACGGCTGTTTATTGGCATTTTCTTGATGCGGTGTGGATTGCCATGCTGATCATGTTTCTCATGACCACCTGATCGCCTCGTCATGCTTCCATGCGGGAGAGCGAGTTTTTCAGAAACGTGCGCTCTACTGATTTCCGTTTCTGCCTGTTAGCATTTTCAATGCGAGTGGCACACCGGTTCGAATCTTGAAGCTGCTGTCGTGCCCATCAGTTTGATGTTCTTGGTACACGTTCACATGCAGGGACAGGCGATGTCAGCAGAATTGTCGATCACACCTCAGGCGGAATTGTGGGCCAGGTACAGTACTGGACTGTATCGCAACGAAGAGCTGGGATTCTCGCTCGATCTCAGTCGAGTGCGGATGAGTCCTTCCGAGCAGTCGGCGATTGCCGAAATGTTCCCCATGGCATTCAGCGCCATGGCGCAGCTTGAAGCAGGGTCAATTGCCAACAAGGACGAAGGCCGCATGGTGGGCCACTACTGGTTGCGTGCCCCGCAACTGGCTCCGACTCCCGAATTGGAAGCAGATATTCTCCAGGCCATTTTCGACGTGAAAGCCTTTTGCCAGGCGGTGCATGAAGGCGAAATTCGTGGCAGTGGTGGCAAATTTACCAATGTGCTGCTGATTGGTATTGGCGGATCAGCTCTGGGGCCGCAATTCATTGCGACAGCCCTGGCCAGCAGCCAAGACAAACTCCACATGTCCTTCTTTGATAACACGGATCCTGATGGCATTGATCTCGTGCTGTCGTCACTGGCCAGCCGACTGGCGACCACACTGGTTGTCGTCGTTTCCAAGTCCGGGGGAACACCTGAAACTCGCAATGGGATGCTCGAAGCCCAGGCGGCCTTCCAATCGGCTGGAATTCCCTTCGCCCCTCAGGCCGTGGCGATTACTCAGGCCGGAAGCAAACTCGATCAGACGGCCCAAAGCGAAGGTTGGTTGAAGACCTTCCCCATGTGGGACTGGGTCGGCGGACGAACGTCTGTCATGTCCACTGTGGGGCTGGTTCCTGCGGCACTCCAGGGGCTCGATATCGACGGCCTGCTGGAAGGTGCCGGGCAGATGGATTCGCTCACACGGGTTCCCCAGGTCAAAGAAAATCCTGCCGCACTACTGGCGATGGCATGGTACCACTGCGGACAGGGCCGAGGGAGCAAAGACATGGTGCTCCTCCCCTATAAAGACCGGCTGGCACTTTTCAGCAAATATCTGCAGCAGCTCGTCATGGAGTCTCTGGGCAAAGAACTCGATCGAAAAGGCCAGAAGGTTAATCAAGGAATTGCCGTTTACGGCAACAAAGGCTCGACCGATCAGCACGCTTACGTGCAGCAGTTGCGAGATGGCCTGAATAACTTCTTCGCCACGTTTATTGAGGTTCTCAAAGATCGCCACGGAGATTCGATCGAAGTCGACGCGGGTGTCACCTCGGGAGATTACCTCTACGGGTTCTATGCCGGAACCCGCAAGGCGTTGTATGAAAGTGGACGTGATTCAATCACGATTACTGTCAACGAGGTCAATGCGCACTCAGTGGGCGCGTTGATCGCTTTGTATGAGCGGGCTGTAGGCCTGTATGCCGAACTGGTGAATATCAACGCCTATCATCAGCCAGGTGTCGAAGCGGGCAAGAAAGCTGCTGCCCAGATTCTGGCCCTGCAGAGTCAGGCGGTCGAAGTCGTTGTCAGAAATAAAGCTTCGCTCACCGCCGATGAAGTGGCCAAGCTGGCGAATGCCTCAGATGTCGAATCGATTTATGGCATCCTGCGCCATCTTGCGGCTAATCCTTCACGAGGAATCGTCCGGCATCCAGGGAAAACCCCTGCTGAGGATCGTTTCGGTAAACTGTAAGCCTTTTTCAAGAACGTCATGCGAGGCAGATGAGTCATTTCCAACCGATAATCTCCCGCCTGCCGTGCAAGATGTTCCATGAATCATGCCTGTGACAAAGTCAAAGTGATGTGCATGTTGGGCATCACTCTTCTAAAATCTGTTAAATGCCGGTCTCATCGTGACAGTCCATTTGAGAACCAGCGACTGAAAACCTCATTGAGTGATTGAGAATTACGGGATTATGGCTTACGTCAACGACAATTATCTGAAGCTCAAGGCTGGTTACCTGTTCCCGGAGATTGGCCGTCGTGTCTCCAAATTCGCCAAGGAGAATCCGCAGGCAAAAGTCATTCGCATGGGGATCGGCGATGTCACCGAGCCATTGCCCGCAGCCTGTATTTCCGCCATGCACACCGCTGTTGATGAAATGGCCCGCCGAGAAACTTTTCGAGGGTACGGCCCCGAACAAGGCTTCGACTTCCTGAGAGAAGCGATTGCCAGGCACGACTTTCAATCGCGTGGTGCCCAGGTTCAGGCCGACGAAATTTTTGTTTCTGATGGCTCGAAGTGTGATACGGGCAACATTCTCGACATTCTTGGCAAGTCGAATGTCATCGCCGTGACTGATCCTGTTTATCCGGTCTATGTCGATACCAACGTCATGGCAGGTCATACAGGCGAAGCAGATTCCGGCGGTCGTTATGCCGGTCTGGTTTATCTACCGATGACTGAGGCCAATCAGTTCGTACCGGCCCTTCCTGAGCAGAAGGTCGATATTGTCTACCTGTGCTCGCCGAATAATCCGACGGGTATGGCGGCTTCGCGATCAGCACTCGAGAAGTGGGTCGATTACGCCCGCAAGAACGAAGCCATAATTTTCTTTGATGCCGCTTATGAGGCATTTATCACCGAAGCCGATGTGCCCCACTCGATCTACGAGATCGAAGGAGCTCGCGAATGTGCCATCGAGTTTCGCAGCTTCAGTAAGACGGCCGGTTTCACAGGAACCCGTTGTGCCTTTACCGTCGTTCCCAAAGGTTTAACGGCCCGCACATCGACTGGTGAAAAGGTGGAACTTCACGGCCTTTGGAATCGCCGCCACACCACAAAATTCAATGGTGTCTCGTACATCGTGCAGCGAGGTGCCGAAGCTGTCTATACTCCTGAAGGACAATCGCAGGTGCGGCAGCTTGTCGAGTTCTATCTCGAGAATGCCCGTCTCATGTGCGCTGGTCTGAAGCAGGCCGGGCTGACAGTCTATGGGGGTGTGAATGCCCCTTACGTCTGGTTGAAGACACCGAATGGACTCAGCAGTTGGGACTTCTTCGATCAATTGTTGTCGAAGGCCCATCTGGTTGGTACGCCGGGCTCTGGATTTGGTGCCTCCGGTGAAGGTTACTTCCGCTTAAGTGCCTTTAACAGCCGGGCCAATGTGCTGGAAGCGATTGAACGCGTCAATAAGTTTGTGCAAGGATAGCCAGGATGACCGTTTTGACGACTCCAAACGCTCTGCCGTCGACCAATCTACGTTCTTTATATGCCAGCGGACAGTTTGCCCTGTCGATCGAGATTTTTCCGCCTAAAACAGCAGAAGGTGATGCTGCGCTCAGGCACGCATTGCAGGAATTTTCGACCTACAACCCAGCCTTCGTTTCGTGTACGTACGGAGCTGGTGGTTCGACTCGCAGCCGAACACTCGACTGGTGCCGTGAGATTATCGATCGGGTGGGCGTGGCACCCACGGCCCACTTTACGTGTGTGGGAAGCAACAGCGACGAACTGATTGACTGGCTCGGTCAGGCCTGGCAACTGGGCGTGCGGAACATCATGGCTTTGCGTGGAGATGTTCCTCAAGGCGAGACCGAATTCAAGGCTGTCAAAGGAGGATTCAGCCACGCCCGCCAGCTTGTGGAACTCATTCGAAAAGAGTTTCCCGAGATGGGAATTGGAGTGGCCGGCTATCCTGAAAAACATCCCGAAGCCGCCTCGCTGGAAGCGGATATCGGCTTTCTGAAAGAAAAGATCACCGCTGGTGGTCATGCCGTTTTCACGCAACTGTTTTACGACAATGACACTTTCTACCGCTACTGGGAAATGTGCCTCAAACAGGGCATTGATGCACCGATCATTCCTGGGGTCATGCCGATCACTGAGTATTCCCGGGTGAAGCGTATTGTCGAAATCAGCGGCACGAAAGTTCCTGCTGAACTTCTCAAACAACTGGAAGCCGCCCATCTCCGCGATGACAAAGCCGCCCAGCTTGAAATCGGGATCGAATACTCCGTGCAGCAATGTCAGGATCTGATTGATCACGGCGTCCCGGGCCTGCACTTTTATGTGCTCAATAAAGCCCACGCCACCAGCCAGATTCTCCAGTCCCTGGGGCTGAAGAATTCGGAGATCACCACGAGCTGATCATGGCTTGAAACCTGGAATCATCCAAGAAGCAGCTCCCCGGCAGATCAACGTTGCCGGGGAGCTGCTTTTTTTGCGGAAGCAATTCCACAACAGATCTGAAGACCCGCAGGAATCAATCACCACGTGCATAAAGATGCAAACTGAAGGCAGACTTCAGACATTCAGGGTTTCAGCCACACCTTATTATGTTCAGTACCTTACAATTTTCACAAAGAAAATTCGTAACTGATAAATATACAAATGTGCAAAACACTTTCTACTACATTGGTATAAGCACCTTATTTTAAAGTGTTTACACCAGAAACGAATATGTTTTTGTGTGCTGAAACGCACTTAATGGTCTTACTACTCAGTATTTCAAAGAATAATTTGAACTCGCACATATTCCATCGAAACAAATCACCATATAATGATATCAAATATCTGTAATCCTTTTCCCAGTTGCCCTTCTGCAACGTGAGTCACACCACAATGTTCTCCCTATTAGGCTTATCGACGTGGCGTTATTGCCCACTCGGAACAGCGATTGTCGTCACATTTTTCTGCCTGGGTTCGATTACTGGTTGCGGATCGGGTGACCCTTTAGGTCGGCTGCCAATTGCCGGAACCGTGCAATGGGAAGGTTCGCCATTAAAAACCGGGACGATTCGTTTCGAACCCTTCGACACCCAGCCGGGGGATAAACGAACGGCTGCAGGCGCCACGATCCGCGACGGCAAGTTTGCACTCTCATCGACTGAGGGCGTACCCCCGGGGAAATATTCAGTTGCGATTACAGCTTCCGAAGAAACCAGCACGCCAACTTCCTCTGACCCTGTCGAGGCGATGTCACAGGTCAGCAAACAACCCGTACCCAAACAACTGATTCCGGAACGATACAACCGGCGCACAGAGCTGGTTGTTGAAGTGAAGCCAGATGGCCCCAACATGTTCCCATTTGATCTGACGGAGAAGCCTCCCGCGAATTCTTCGAATAAGAAGTAGTCCATTCACTTTCACTTCTATCACGCTCCTTTTCTCATGCGATCGACTAGCACTGTCACGGCCGCAACCCGCTTCAATTCTGAGCAGGTCACAAGCCATCTTCCTTTCTTTGTGAGTTGAAATATGCCTAAGAATCCTCGTTATGGCTTCACTTTGATCGAGCTTCTCGTTGTGATTGCGATCATTGCGATCCTGATTGCACTGCTGCTGCCCGCGGTACAACAGGCCCGCGAAGCTGCTCGCCGAACTCAATGCCGCAGTTCACTCAAGCAACTCGGCCTGGCAATGCACAACTATCATGATGTCTTCAACTCGTTCCCAATGGGCGGGAATGGAGCCGATGCCAACGCGATCACCGATCAGAACCAGAGCGGCCATGTCTGGATGCGGGCCATTATGCCCTACATTGATCTCGCACCTGTCTACAACAGCTGGGATCAGAATATCCAGTACGCCGCCGGGAATAATGTGAACATTCTCCGGGTCACGTATCCAGTCTTCCTTTGTCCGAGCGATTCGGCTTCAAGAACCTGGAACAACGTTCCCAATTACAATTATGCCGTCAACCTGGGAAACACGACCACCACTCGTTTATCTCCCTTTAACGGTGTGACCTACATGGCGGCACCCTTCAACACGACGACAGATGCCAATCGCGCCAATGCAGGATCCAAAAACTGCAAGACCACCAAAATGTCAGAAATTACCGATGGTACAACCAACGTGATGCTGGTTGCCGAAATTCGCCAGGGCCAGAATGGTTCCGATCTTCGCGGATTGATCTGGTATGTGCCATTCGTCGGATTTACAGCTCACAATCCCCCCAACACGACTGTACCCGATCGACTGGCGGCGGGTTTTTGCGTAGCCACAAACTCCGCTATTCAGCTTCCCTGTGCTGCCAACGATACTGCCAATCCCATCATGTTCTCTGCTCGCAGCCGACATACGGGTGGTGTTCATGTGCTTCTGGGGGATGGTTCAGCCCGCTTTGTCAGTGAAAACATCGACCTGAATACCTGGCGCAATCTCAGCACCATGGCCGATGGTCAATCACTGGGTGATTTCTAATTCACATGCCACAAGCATCTCATGTTCAGGTGGCGTAAGAGCCTTGCTTCCGAGAAGAAGTTAAGGCTTTTGCGCCGCCATTGAGTGTCGGCTTTATTCTCGTGGATCGAGTGCTGATCGCGACAAAAATCGTGGGCCAGACTACAGACGATGTAACAGCTCATCGAGACTGGCAATCGTCTGTGAAAAGTCGATCCATGGCTTGGCATGAGCCAATTGGCTCGCTTGCCCCAGTCGCTCGTTGAGCTGGCCCAGTTCAGTTTTCGCCAATGCTGCTTCATACCAGCGAATTCGTCGTTCCACAAATTTTTGATCGACCTGCAGCAGCCATCGTTGAAGCTGTTCGATCGACTGACCAGAGACAAATCGGGCCGCGACATCCGCGCCACCCGCTACCCCCGCCGTGGCCGCAGCATCCACTGTCAGATGCATCACTCCCTGTGTGGCGACATCCACCAATCCGGGAACAAACATGATCGAAGCAAAGGTCACTCCCACGCGGCCAAAAGCAGCGACCTGATCTAACACCTGCAAAGTCAGCTTCAAGCCGGGCTGTGCTGCTAAAAACGCATGAAAGTCTCTCTCAACCAGCTCTTGAATCTCCTGATGCAGGTCACATTGCTGATGCGATTCCTGCAATTCCTTCAGCACTTTCTCGCGGCCTGTGCTCGAAAGGACCGCTTTGAGTCGATGCTGGAATTCCTTGAGTTCTGCCCGTTCGGAAACCAGCGTGGTCGCTCGATCCATTTCTTCAAACAACCTGGCTGTCGCCAGCGACATCACCTGCCATTCGTCTCTTCGATATTGTTCCACCGGCGAGGCAGGTTTAGCCGAGGATGACGTCAGCCATTTGGCGGGTGCGAGCAGTACTTCGCCCACTTTACCGTAACCCCAATGAATCCTTTGAATCAGAGGAGCCCGCTCCTGAGACCAGATCTTCCACAGGGTCTCGATGACGATCGGCCTGGGAGCTGCCGGCCAATTCAATCGCTGTCCATTTAAAGAGTTTTCCAGAATTGAGGCCAGCTCCCGCAGTGATTCGGCTTTATTGCGAAACCCCGCCAGCCACTGGCTGCTCCCCAGCACCACACTCTCCAGAGCCCCGCGCGTCGCTCGCAGCTTCAGTTCACTGAAGTGCAAATCGCTTAAAAGACGAACCAGTTGATTACTTTCACTTCGACCGGCTTCAATCTCATGCCCGTGGCTCATCGCCCGCTCGGAAAGTTCGCCGGCAAGTGGGATAAACTCCAGCTTCAGTTCGCGCAACTGCCGCTTCTCTTTCGAACTATCGCGCGGCACTGCAAAGACAGCCAGAGGATTCACTTCTGTCTCGGCGACAAAGGTTTTCAGCCATTGCTCCCAGGTCTTCTCAGGATCAGGCCAGTCGAGCTTGCTGAAGACCACAATCACGCTTTTCTTCTGGCGAGCTGCTTCTCGAAAAAACATTTTGACGGCTGCGTCGTTGTACTTCTGATCGGTCAGCACACCAATCAAGACATCGCTGGCCTGGCAGATCATCGAAGCTCGAAGCAGATTCTCCGTCACCACGCTGTCGATATCGGGCGTATCGAGCAGCAGAAGATTCGCGGGAAGATGATCGCCAATCGTGGTGAACAGCAGATTGTCCGCATCGCTGAACCGCTCTGGGTTGGACGGGAAGGTACTGCCTGTCAGCCGCTCTTGTTGCACCATCCGATTCTCAGGAAGTGCTGCGACCTGAAAGCCCGGGAAGATAGCGTGCAATGAAGCCGACTTCGCAAAATCAGTCGGCACCAGACAAACCGGATAACGCGTAAATCCCGCATGAGGATTGGCCTCGCCAATCGCTTCACCTGCCAGATGATTAAAGATGGTGGTTTTGCCGGTATTCGTCCCTCCAACAATCGACACCACCAGAAATGGTTCGCCAGTCAATTGTGGCAACAGCTTGTTGCTCAGTAATCCATACCATTCCGATTGCTGATACTGGTCGTCAGTTTCCAGCCGTTCGCGAGCGGCTTCTGCAACTGTTTCCAGTTGAATCGCAAAGACTCTCAGCTTCTCGCTCAACGGTTGAAGTTCCAAACCCATGTCGATCCCGGAAATCGATGCCTGTTAATCGTTTCTGATGGGAGGCAGCTTCTCCCCAGTCATTAGATCTTCCCCAGAGACTCGATTCTGAACCATTCTCCGCTCAATTCCAAGTTGTCATCTTCTCGTACACCTGTCGAACAAGCCTCGCAAGGACACTGACGGTGAGGCACCTCCGCCACCTCAGGAAAGCTTCCCCAGCCCGCAAGCTTTGCCTTTTGGGATCAGCTTGCCTTGTTCGCGTGTTGGTCAGTCAATGAAAAGTCTCTTTGAGAATTCATCAGGTTGTTTCAAGTCTTTCTCATGAGGCGTCACTTCTGAGGTTAAATTTTTGAATGTGATCAGGTACGCAGATACTTCTTTCGGTTTCGTATCACGCTGTCTTTGGTTTTGAGTTCCAATGAGCAGTGATTGGTTCTGTCTCGTCCCTGCTCATGAGATTCGGATGATCAATCGATTGAGGAATCGGTGAGGCTATGCCATACGACGAGTTTCTGACATCACTCATTCAGCAAGCGATGATGGAACTCCAATCCCTTGTCCATCAGCGATTCCTGCACAGGCAGACTCTCTGGGGACTTGTCACGCCGCTGGTTTGTCTCGGGCTGTCGAATACCAGTCTGGCTCAATATGAAATGGGTCCTCCTGCCACAGGTGCTGGCCCACATCATGCAGCGCAATACGGATCTGGCCAGTCGAGAGGTAACTCTCCTGCTCGACCTCCAGCAGCAGGATATTCTTATCAAGCGTGGCCTTACCGACAGTCTGCCCCTGCAATGCCTCCGCAGGGGAATCCCACAGCACCTCAACGGGGTCTGTATCAGATCCAACCCCCTCCGGTGGAAAGATCATCAAACCAGCCGCCCTTCAATCAGTACTCCCCGGGAGCAAATTCACGTCAACCAGGTGGCTATCAAATGGGTGGCTATCCACAAAAATCCTATGGGCCGGGCAACACTCCATCGGGGGCCTACGATCATCCGCCTGCTGATCGAAGAAACACGCCGGGCTCGGCGGGATTACTGGGGCCAGGCCAATCTTCCAATCGAGATCTGCCCAGTCAACCGGCAGCAGCCGGAGCAACGTTGACACCCAAGTCGATGCAGGAACTTGATCCCAGGGCGAATTCCCGACCTGCTGGATCACTGTCACCTTTTGGCAAGCCTTCGTCTGAGTCCCAAGAGCCAGCAAATCCTGAGTTGGCTTTTCCCCAGGCGGCGCTGCAAGTACAGCCCGTTGTCGGTCAACTGGGGAGTCAGGGGACTTTACTCGTGCAGGTGCGAAACACGGGCGTGGCTGCAGCCACAGGTCTGACTCTGGAATTGGAATCAACATCGGCCTTACCTCTTGGCCATCAGGAAGCAGATCATCATCATCTGCCAGAACGCCGACTGACTTCTCAAAACAGTCGAAGTTTTCACATCCCTGTCAATCAATTGGCTTTTGGGGAGTCGAGAGAAATCGCCATTCCGATGACGGCGAAAACTCTCGGAGATCATGTCGTTCGTTGCCGGGTGATGGCGGGTCAACAGTCTCTTGATGAAGTTTCCAGTACAGTGCGGATTATTCCCCGTCATCTCGAATTTGAGCTGGTGGCCAGCCATCATCGCCAGATCAATTCTCCATTGGGAAGTACCATTCGCGTCAAAAATGTGACTTCACAACCCATTTCGAAAGTGGCCGTCCGACTCGCTTTTGACGACGCCCTGGAAGCGACTCGTCTTGGGGCGGCAACAGCGGTCGAACCGGGACTGATCGAATGGCAGATTGAAGTTCTCCAACCAGGTGAAGTTGCCTGGTTGCCGATGGAATTCACAGGCCGTCGTCCATCTCAGGAAAGCTGTTTGCGGGCAACTCTCAGTCGCAATGACATTCCACTGGATCAACTTGATCATCCTGTCACGCTCGCGGATGACCGATTGCCTGTCACTCTTGATATTCTGGATCGTCAGGAACCTTCATCGGTCGAAAGCCAGCGTTCGGTGATCGTTGTGGTTCGCAATCACGGGTTTGATCCCTGTCAGCCCGTCGTCGGGATGCAACTCCCAGCAGGTTGGAAGCTGGCCAGTGTGACCGATCCGAAAGCCGGCAGGAACTGGCAGGTGCGATCAAAAGCTGGTGAATTGCTGCTCTCCCCTTCTGCCACTGTCGATGCAGGAGAGGCTGCCGTGATTGGATTGGAATTGATCCCGCAATCGGCAGGGACTGGCACGCTGATCGGCCGGCTCTACTCCAATGCTCGTGCAGTGCTCAATCAACCTGCAGGATCGGTCCTGCCCGATCTGGAAGTGGAAGAACAACTCGCGATTCACGCAGGCTCTCAGTAAGGAGAACTGCCTGTTCGAGAGACTCCGCGGTTCAAGGATTATCGGTAGAACGATCGTCTGTACCACTGCCGCTTTTCTTCCCAGGTGATGAGCCCCAGCGGGGTTTTTCGAGAGTGGATTCCCATTGGTGATACAGGGCTTCAAGCTGGTGAAGTTGCTGGGAGTGTGTCGCAGACAGGTCTTGCTGCTCGTAAGGATCGCTGAAGAGATCAAACAACCCGGCCTGATCACCCTGATCTTCGTTACCCGCGACCGCTTTCAAGTTTCCGTGTCGAATTGCCCATCGTTTTCCAGACTTCCAATACAGCGGTCGATCGACCAGACGTTGGGTTTTGCCAGTCATTCTTGGAATCAGGCTGATGCCATCCAGCTTCTGACGATCAAACTGGCACTTCTTCAGTTCCTCATCGCCAACACCAGCCACTTCGAGGATGGTCGGGAACAGATCGAGAGCAATCACAGGTTCATCGATCACTTGACCAGGAGGGATCTTCGCAGGGTATTGAACGAGAAAAGGAATTCTTGTTCCTCCTTCCCAGGTTGAGCCTTTTTTCCCATGCAGCGCACCATTGTCGTGCCCACCTGCTCCGCCATTATCGTTGATAAAGATCACCAGGGTATCCTTCGACAGGTTACACTCCTTCAGGGCATCGAGAACTTTGCCAACAGCGCGATCGAGAGCGATGGTCATCGCATAAATCTTGTTGCCGTCAGCCGCCTTCAAATCGGCTGCCGTGGCATCGTTGGGGCTATGAGTCGCATTGAATGCCAGATAGATCATCCACGGTTGAGACTGCGATTGTTTGATGTAGGCAATGGCCTCATCGGCCAGATGATCTGTCATGTAGTCGAATTTCTCCTCAGGGATCGCAGCCCGATCGCGCAGCATCTGATTCAAACGAGTTGGTTTCTTGAGAGGGAAATAGCTTCGCGATCCCTGCAGAAATCCGTAGTAATCGGTAAAGCCCCGTTCCATGGGATGAAACTGTGGTGCATAGCCCAGGTGCCATTTCCCGAGTGCAATCGTTCGATAGCCAACTTCCTTGAGAAGCTGAGGGAGCAAAGTTTCTGATCGTGGGAGCCCGTTCGTCTCGCTATAGGCTGGCGGAATATTGAACTCATGCCCAAATCGCTGTTGGTACCGTCCGGTCAACAACCCTGCTCGCGATGGACTGCAGACACATCCAGAGACATATCCCTGTCGAAAATGGACACCGTTCTTACCAATCGAATCAATATGCGGGGTCTTGTAACGGGGATGACCTTGAATCGAAAACTCGGCATGTCCGCAGTCATCAGAGAGTATCAATAAGATATTGGGGCGACGTTCCCTGGATGTTTCTGTTGAAGCCCTTTGAGCCAAAGCCAGTTGACTGGTGAGTTGAAACGCCAGAATCAGCACCAACCACAGTCTCATAATGGAAGATCTTCTCATCAGTTCTCTGCAGTCTTTTTAAGCGGCCCTGGTTTGTTCCATGAAACATGGCGGTTGAGAATCAACGCCTGATCACAGAAAAAACTACAACCAATGTGGTTGTGTATCAATTGGATAGACAAATCACACAGCAATTTGCGGTACGGACCGATCGGCACAAACATCAGGTCGATCGTCAGGCAATTAAACCGCATGCCGCTGGCGGTAATACTTCAGACCTGGGGCGAAGAAGCTCCAGGCGACGACGATGCCGTAAATTGTTAAGTCAAGATCCCAGTCTGTCCAGGCCTTCATACCCGCCATCACAAAGGCGGTGGCGTAAAGCACCAGTGCCTGCACATAGAACTTGCCCGAAAGCACTCCGGCTTTAATCAGAAAGACCGCACCTGCCAGAAGTGCCAGCACCGGTGAAAGGGTCAGCACTGGGAGGTTCATCATCCATTCGATGAAGAACAGCAGCGTACTGCAGATGGTACTTGCCGCCCAGACATGGGCAATCTGCCGCTCGACAAACGTGATTGGCCCGGAACGTCGGCGCAACTCCCAGAAGATAAAGGCCCAGATTCCCACTCCCACCGACCACAAAGCAACATAAGGCAATCGCGAAACCACCCCTTGCCAGTGCATCAAGTTCGTGATCAGGCACAATTGCAACACCACAAAGCTGTGCCACATCCATAACAGGCCCCAGTTCTCCAGCACCTGGGCATGATGTGTCTCCCGAAACGCGCGGGTAATCACCTGTGTGAAATGCGAAGACCTCGCTGCAATCGGTTCATTATGCAGGTAGGCCTCAAGATCATCTGCCATCGCATCGGGAGTGGCATACCGCAGATCGGCCGGCTTCTGCAGGCATTTGAGGGCAATCATCTCCAGATCGGAATCAGCCTTCGGGTTCAGCATTCGCGGCGGTACCGGGTCCTGCTCCAGCACCAGCAGAATCGTATCGACAGGTGAAGAAGCCTGAAATGGCGGCCTCCCCGTGAGGAGCGCATAAAGAACGGCCCCCAGACTGTACACATCCGTCAAAGTGCTGACTTCACCACGCTGGCCGGCAGCCTGCTCGGGAGCCATGTACCCGGGCGTTCCCAAAATGGCACCACTCTGCGTCAATGTGGCCGGCGCTTTGGGATCGTCACTTTCCATTGAGAATCTTTTGGCCAGCCCAAAGTCACTCACATAAGGTGTCCCATCGACTTCAATAAGGATATTCGAAGGCTTCAAATCGCGATGCAGAACACCTCGTCGATGAGCATCACCAATCGCGCGGCAGATAGGGAGCATGATCTCGGCGGCTTCACGATTCGGGATCGGGCCATCGATAATCCGCCTGGCGAGCGTTGTACCTTCTATCAGCTTCATGCTGAAGTAAGGTCGATTTTCGAACGTCCCCACTTCATAGACCGGGACAATATGCGGATGATCGAGCCGGGCTGCCGACTCGGCCTCTGACCGAAAGCGGGCAATATCAATGCTCGAGGCCAACCGCCCTTGCAGAATCATCTTCAGTGCCACAATCCGGTCGAGCGACTTCTGCCTCGCCCGGTAGACGACACCCATACCACCCCGGCCCAATTCGTCGAGGAGCACATAGTCATCGACTTCACGCGGACGGAGAGGAGCATCACCTCGCTCTCCATCGGAAGTATCGTTCCAGAGATGTCGCCATGTCGAGTCAGTCCTGACTCTCTCGACGGTGCGGGAATTCCCTTCGCCGCTTTCAATGCCAGATTCACCAGCAAAGCTCGCATGAGAACTGGCCGCCAGGCCCTCCGTCATCAGAATTGTTCCCCAGAGCATTCTCAATTCGCTTGCCAGACGCGGATACTGGCGGCAAACAACCTCCAGATCAACCGAGCCCCCTTCCTGCAACCGCCGGACAAGTTGATCAGCCAGTTCCGCCAGTTGAGCTTCTTCATCGGATGAAAGCGAAGGAATTGTGGACATGCCAATACTCGCTAGGAAATTTCACAACTACTGCTACTTCAGCTCAATTTGTCATGCGAACCGTTGTTTAGCATTCCGATAACGCATAATGAATCCCATTAACGTCCCACTGATGGCAGGCAAGACAAAAGGCGCCAGCATCCACCAGGCGAGACCTTGGACTCCCATGGCCTGATACGCCATTTGCCAATAAGAATACAAGCTGGAAAGACCACCCACAAAGACGCCAGTGAGCAAGCCTGTTGTGATGGTACGCCACCGAAACAACCAGGAAGCACCAGCACTACTGACGATTCCACCCATAGCGGCAGGTATCAGGCCCAGGAAGATCACACTCACCAGGAGCCTGTACCAGCGGGGCGACGTCGACTGCAAGAAAATCTCTTTGGGATAAATCCCCAGATTCCACATCAGGGCTGTGACAACAATTCCCATAACAAGGGCAGTAACAGCCAGCACCAGCGTTCTCAGCCACCACCAGAAGTTCATTGTCCTGATCCCCGGTAAAATGACTGTTCGTGTTGCCTCTGCTGATGACGGGACGATTCAGACCAATGGCTTACGACCAACGTAGACATAATGCGGTGCTCGAACAAACGGCATATAAGGGACTTTGCCACGCCGCTCGCTGAGGACGACTGTCTCCAGATGGCTTTGCAGGTAGGGCAAGTGATCGCCCGAAAGAAAGACGTTGTCTGTCGCAAACCAGATCTGCCAGAAGTGACGGGTCGACCACGCATGACGCACATTCCCTTCGGGGGGATATTTACGGCTGACGTAAAAGTCGACAATTCCCAGCACACCCCCCGGCTTCAGCATTCGAATGGCCTGATCCACCGCCTTATGCCAATCCGGGATCATCGTCAGCGAGTATGAAAACGTCACCACATCGGCCAGGCCTTCTGGTGGCAAAAATGTTGTCGCATCGTGATGAATCGCTTTGATGTTCTGCCAGCCGCGCTGCTCAATCCTTGCCTGAGCAACTTTGAGCAACGAACTGGAGAGATCGACCAGGTAAACATTCGAAAACTCTTGAAGCCGCTCGCCCCAGTTCTCGGCGTTTTCTCCAGTTCCTGCACCCAGATCGACCCACACACCACCGGGAGGTGCCGGTAACTGGTCGAACAGATCCTTTTTACCGTGCAGCAATCTTTTGCGGAAAGAGTCGTAGCCGGAGGCCTGACCTTTATAAAAATCTTCGAGCCGCTCTTCGTGTGTCTGCCCGCGACCTTGCCGCACAATCATGTGCCAGAGGATTTTCATATCGCTCCAGAAGCTGCCGGAACTCGCGGCAGAGACAGGCGATGTGGAGTGGGAAGAGGCGCTATTCACAGATGAATTGGCAGGAGGAGTGGTCATAGATTTCTCAGGCTTTGTTATCGAGCAGCATGGCTCGATGGCATCTGGCATGTGGTGACTGTTGGCAAGCGGTGACTGTTTGGTTGATGACTGTGTGCAAGTGACGACTGTGTTTAAGTGACAACTGTGTGCCATACTTACGGCTGTGTGCAAGCATGTCTTCAGGATTGTCAAGATTCATTTCAAACTGTGATCAAAGGAGCAGCTTCAGAGGATCAACCACCTGGCCAAAGATCTCATCTCCCTAGTGTCAACTGCAGACATCATCCCTGCAACTGGACGGAAAGATTTCCCACGGGTTGAGAAGACTCCCCTGATGGAACAGTTTTGCTGGAGCGATTCATCTTACGCGGGTGGCTCGTCTTTCTTCTGCTGTTGTCGCTTGATCTCCAGCAGTTTTTCATAGGTCGATTTGGCAGCGCCTGGTGATGGCTTTTCAGTCTGAGTTTTTTCCGAGTTGGGGGGAGTCTTTGCCGGGGGTAATGGCGGTGGAGTCACCGGTGGCTTGCGAATGACCGGTGTCCGCTGCGGTGGAGTTTTCCGCGATGACAGTGCCTCAGAGGCAGGTTTGCCGGTCTCCGTGGCGGTCTGCTGCGAACCGGACTTTTTCTGATCGAGCAACGTCGACATTGTCGAGGTGACTTCCCGGCGGGGCCTGAACCAGCCTGCCACGACAGACCAATCCCACTGAATGCGTCTCAAACCGACATCGAGAGGGACAAGACAGGCCAGTGCCACAAGAAACCAGTCAAAAATCGGGCGTGAACTCTGTCGTGGCTCGCGCTCTTTGGGGAAGAGTTCGTCACTTTGCGGATCGCCCGTCAAGACACGACCGCCAGTCCTTTGGGCAATCTCTTCGAGTAACTGCCGGTTCGATCCAAACCGCAGATATTCCGGCGAGTAAGCCAGCACAAAACCGCCAAATGTCGATTCCTTCCGTTCAGCCGGTTGACCGTCCACTCCGATTTTTGTTCCCGAACCTGCCACCGAAACGTAATAGCGACCCTGCCCCCAGAGCGGAACCAGTGCCTGGTAGCGACGCGGCCCTACCTGCCGGAAAGTGAGGCTCTCTGATCGATCATTCGGGCCACCCACACGTCCGGTGATTTCCAGAAAGCCCTCTTCCGGAGCAAAATCTTCGACAATGACCACACCCTGCGCTCCTTCGACATACGTGCTCAAGCGCAGTTGTGTGTCTTTGCGGATGCGGGCGATATCCGTGGTGAGCTGATTGAGGAAATCCTCATACTTGCCCCAGGCCACCCAGTCTTTTCCCCAGTTCTTGCCAAGTTCAGAAGTGAAAGCCGCCGTCTTCCCTAACCCGTGCTGGCGAATCGCCAGAAGTGGATCCAGTTGAGACTCTTCCTCTTTGGACCCGGGCGGAACCTTGAGCACCACCTGGGCATCGGGCTTGGCGGTCGTGAGCACATACCCTTTCAACTCAGGTAATGAACTGATACCTTTCAGAACTGGCGAACTCGAAGAGACTTCCGGGAAGAAGTCGCGATTCTGAATCATCGACCGGCGGAGTGTCTTCGATTCCTTGATGAAGATCGCAGGGAGCTGATTCGGATTGGTTGGCTTGTAATAACGCCCGCCAGTAATTTGTGCGATCGATGTCATCGTCGGCGTATCGACATCGCCGTGTGGAAAAACAGCGACCGTACTGATGGTGACCTTCGCGTCAATGAATCGCTTCAAAAGATCGGGCGAGGCTGGTGAAGGATCTCCATCGGAGATGATGATCATGTGTTTCGACGAAGCATCGCTCGCTTCGAGTCCATCGATTCCCATCTGCATCGTCTGCTGGAAACTGGGCATATCCCCAATCTCAGCCGAGTTTATCAGCAGTGACAGCTCTTCATACTTTCCTGCCGGTGTAAGCTCAAAAATCCACTTCTCACCATCGTTGTAGTCATAGGCCAGGACGCCCACTTCATCCTGTTCGCCCAGAACCTTAATGGCCTGCTTGGTGATTCGCTTGCCCCAGGTGTTTCCTTCCGGAAATTCACAGGTATGCAGAATAATTGCCAGTGCTCCCTTAGGAAGCACCTTCTTCTGTGTGATATCCATTGTGACAGGAAGAATCTCTTCGACAGCCGTTCGATGATATCCCCCGGGGCCAAAGCTCCCTGGCCCACCGACCATCAGAAAGCCAGTTCCCAAATCGAAAACACTGTCTTTGAGTGCCTGCAATTGAACACTATCGAACTCATTGGCAGGGACATTCACAAACAAAATCGAGTCGTAAGGAATCAGTGAGGAAGGGTCTCGCGGAAAGTCGACTCCGGCCATCACGTCGACCTGTTTTTTGGCCTTGTTGAGAGATTCGACCAGTGGTTCCCAGTCGAGTGGATTCCCCGCAGGATCGTAAACAACGAGGATTTTCCCTTCCCCTTCGACGACAATCCCACCCATGGCCATGTTGTTTTGCGCCAGGCTGTCGGCTTCTGCCTCGGGTTCAATGGTGGCGGTATATTCGTAGTATCCGGGCCGGCGTAAGGCGAGCGGGACTGCCAGGCGTGTCTTCCCTTCGCGATATGAAATCGTTTCTTCCACAATCGGCTGGCCGTTCTCACGCACAACCAGCTTGCCCTGACCAGCCGACAAGGCCGAGACGATCACTGCGGCTTCATAGGTCTCGCCGATCTTGACGTTGGTCGGAAGATCGATTCGCTCGACCCAGACCTCATGTTCATAGTCATATTCAATAGGCACCACATCGACAGAAATCTTGCGGGATTTCAGTTCATCGAGAATCCGGTCGAGGCTCCCTTCAGTCTGAGATCCATCGGAAAACAGGACAATCTTCCCCGCCTGATCATCTGGAAGCATGGCACTTGAAAGGGAAAGTGCCTGCTCGATATTGGTGGCATCACCACGAATATCAGTATTGAGTGCCTCAGCCAGAAACGTGGTACGAGGCGGTAATTCCACAGCCGCATTACGCCCGAAGACAGCCAGCCCGGCTTCATCGCGAGCCGGTTTTTTCGTTACAGTTTCTGCAATATAGCGCAGCACCTGATCCTTGGCGGAGCGGCCGATCGAATCGGAAGTATCCAGCACATACATCAGCGATTGTCGGTCGTTCTCACGAACAGCGCGGGGTTCAGCCAGCAGAAATGCCAGAACTCCGACCATTGCCAGACGAACCCACAGTGCCATCCAGGACCTTAGCCAGGGTAAGCCCGGCATCCCCGCCATGTGGAGCCACCAGACCCACACACTCAAGAGCACCAGCGTGAGTGACCAAGGCCGGGTCAACAGCAACACCCGGCTGGCCTCCAGCCAGAAGGCAATGCCCACGGTCAAGGCCATCGAAATAAGTAATGGCGCAACAGTCCAGGGCGTCACTGGCTTGCGAGCCGGTGGAAAAAGTCGCATCAGCAGGTACTGTGCTTGTTGCCACATCACTTAGAAAAATCTTGACCACTCAAGAAAAAACACTTCTGCCGAATCGTGCCATGAAAAAGGCTTGGTGAATACCCTGAATCTCCGGGTTTCAACGAGAAATTTTCCAGCAGACAATCCGGCGATTTCCTGTATCGGCCACATAAAGCCTTCCCTCCGGATCGTAACACAATCCCCAGGGAGTCCGCAGTGGTTCCGCAGCAAAACCTCGTCCCAGGAGTTCACCATTCGCCGAAAGCCTCGTGACCTGCCCACTCGCATACTCGACAATCCAGAAATCGATCGATTTTCCGGCCTCTCTTGAACCTGATGCAATGTCATAAGGATAAGCCAGTTCGGCCTGGTTGAAATCGTTCTGCAAGAGCTTCCCCGTCTGTGCATCAAAGACCTGCACCCGACTGTTGAAGGCATCGACAATGTAGAGTCGATTCTCCGACCAGACGACACCGCTGGGCCTTTGAAACTCTCCCGGCCCCAGACCAAATCGCCCCATTTCCAGCACCATCTGGCCCTCGGTCGTCAGCTTCTGGCAGCGATCATTCGAGCCATACTCACAAACATAGAGAAAGCCTTCCGGGTCCTGGGTAATCGCAACCGGATAAATGAACTCCGCTGGCCCTTTCCCTTCCTGGCCAAACATGTGGCTGAGGGTTCCATCGGGATGAAAAATCACCACTCGATGATAATGCGTATCTGCGACGGCAATCCGCCCGTCATTCAGCACACAGATCCCTTCGGCTTTCCCGACCGAATACTCGGGCATATGCCACTTCCGCACGAGCTGATGATCGTGGTCATACACCAGCACGCGGCCGGCTGTATCGAGCACCAGCAATTCCCCTGCGGAAGAAACACACAATCCGCGTGGTGCCGGGACAAGCGGCCCATCGGCTGGGAGCATCCAGCGCGTTTCCTCTGCGATGACCACCCGGGGTTCATCGGCTTTCCAGCAACCAGACATGCTGAGCAGCAGCGCCACGAAGAGCAGCAGTGGCAGCCACCGCAATCTCACGCGGCTCCCCACAGGTGGAAAACTTCGCTGCCCGGCAACCCACAGTGTTCTTGATGGTTTTGGACCATCCACGATTGTGCGGGCATCCGGTGGGGTTGCCTGTTCTCGAAGAGCACGCAGTTCCAGTACAGAGAGCGGCCCGACGGTCTCCAGACTCTCCATCACCATCGAGGAATCGTTCGCCGCCAGTACCTCGACCTGTTCAGGACGTACATTTTCATGCGGCAATTCTTCACTCCACCAGAAGGATTGCTCTGTCTTCGAAAACCAATTGGTCGCCCCCAGCATCCAGGCCACTTCCTGTGTCTCGGGTGATCGATAAAGATCGATAGGCCGACCACTGGCCAGCAATTTTCCCTCGTCGAGAATCAAGAGATGGTCGGCACATCCCAGCACGAGTTCCGGCTGGTGAGTGCTGTAGATCACGTTCGTCTGCTGCTCCTTCCAGTAACGAGTCAAACTCTTCCAGAGAGAATGTGTCAGACTCGCCTGCAGATGAACGCAAGGCTCATCGAGGACAAGCACCGGCGCTTTCGAAATGACGGATCGAGCCAGGCTGAGCCGCGATTGTTCGCCTTGCGAGAGCTGGCTGGGCAAGCGATGTGCAGGGTGCAGTTCAAACAGTGAAATCCATTCTTCCACCTGCGCTGACGTTGAGCCAACAGGTGCCGTGGCCTGTAAATGCTCAGCAATCGTCAAGTCGGGCCAGAGGCCGAAATCGGCGGGCATCCACGCGATCGGCAAAGTCAAGGATTTATCGATCACCTGATTGTTCGCAGTCTGATGCCAGTGGAGCTTCCCTGAGCTCGGCTCTTCGAATCCTGTCAGCAGATTCAAAAGTGTCGTCTTCCCCGCTCCGGATGGCCCCATGACGGCTGTCAGACCGCACGGAATTGTGGTGGTGATCCCGTCCAGCCGCTCACGACGGGCACTGGCCTGAACAGTTCGCGATAAGACAGTTCGCGCCGAGAGAGTTCGCGCCGAGACAGTTCGTGACTGTGCCGAAACGTGATCAAGCTGACAAAGACCGGAAGGAGCTGACAAAGAGAATCCTCAATTCACAGGCTGTGTGAGCCGAAGTGATGCCAGTGACGAACGGTGGTAGAAACATTGGCTTCAGCCTAAGAATTTCGAGTCTGCCGGGCAATCACCATTGGCGGCTCGTGGACTATAGGGCCGGGGGTCGAGTCCCCGGGAATCGTCTCGCCTGTGATCGCACGCTGATAGAGATCAGCATGGCCAGCATCGAAAGGAGGGCGAACGGCACAATCGCCAGGAGCAAAGCTTCAGCCGTCAATGCTGCGGAATGCCCGTAATGCATGAAGTTGTAGAGTCTGACTGTCCCAGTGGCCATTCCGGTGGGTGCCAGTAGCGCAGTCAGCAGCACATCCGCACAGGCGAACGTCGCTATCAACACTCCGAGCCATAACCTGGGCTTGAGGGCGGCTTGAAACCTCCAGTTTGCCAGCTTCTGAAAAGTTGAACCTGTGGGGAATCCTTCGGGAATCGTTCGATCGAAACCCATTTCTGGTTGGGCCAATCGACGCCATATCCTCTGGCCGTGCAGCCTGAGAACCTGATCTGCCAGAGAGAGAGCAGCGGCCGGTTGCCTCGATTGCAACATCGATTCCACCAGCCATGCCAGAGGAAAGATCTTGATCACCACACCAGCGAGCAGCCAGAGAGGCAGGCTCATGCGCCAGCCTGTGACATCTGCCAGAGTGACACTCAGACCACGAAGCACCAGCCCGATAGTCAATGCTCCCAACAGGCCCATGGTCAACAGCCCATAACCCAACCACCTGGCAAATTCAAACTGCCGACGACCTGCAGAATGTGTCAGACTTCTGGTCGTGTATTGAGCCAATCCCAGGGCGATCATGGTGGCTGTGGTTGCAAGCAGCAGGCTGGTCACCACTTCATTCAACAAAATCACGTGCTGTCGGCCACCTTGCCACAGGTACTGTCCCATCCCCCACGCGTCTTGCATGATCAGCCAGACGAGGGGCGAGAACATCACACCCAGCAGCACCAGCCACAGACCTCCTCCGACAACACTCCATCTTCCCGGCTTCGATGGTCGATTTTCAGTCGAATTTTGATGTGGCTGAAGATTGCCTGAGACGAAAAAACTGTGCTGAGTTTGACCAGCGAGTGCCAGCAGTAACGCGATCACGGCTGGAAAAATCACCAGTTTTAAGGTCTGGTTCAGCGGTAAACCTCCCGCATGATCGACAAATAGATCATCAGTCCATGTTCTCACCCCCAGGAGTGCACTCAGTTCAAACTCCTGAAAAGTGAACAGCAGCACGAGAGCAAGAGCCCATTTCCAGCGCGACCACGAGCCGCGATACTGAGGCCACTTGGGTAAAGGGCGATGCATTCGGGCCAGGTCCCGCCCCAGCCACTCCGCAGACGATGAGCTTTCTTGCCGAGGCCCGCACAAAATCAGCAGCAGGGCCAGAGGCGTCATCCGCGTCAGCAGTAACCCCTGATAGACGAGTTCGCCTTCAATCATGGAAAGCCCGGTGCGATTCCAGGCGTATGTCAGGAGCAGGGGGGGCACCATCCAGACGATGACAGCGAGGGCTGCGATCCACGGTCTGATGAGCACAGAAATTCTGGTCTCAGATCGCCAGAGCGAGGCCATTGACCACGCCAATGGCCATGCGAGACTCGTGATCAGAATCGCTCGCAATAACGTGAGGATGACCGATTCTGTCATTCTCATCGAACGACATCCTCTTGCCTTAACCAGTTGACGGCCTGTTCGCGGGCTTTGATCAACTCTCCATTTTCGACCATGGTCGCGAGGGGCCAGGCCTGTTGGCGAAGAGTCATCCACGGCTTCACTTCTTCGGGAAGCTGCTCATCAGCAACAGTTCCCAGTGGAATTTGCCGGGCTCCTGATTGAGCCAGCGCCAGTTCGACTTCTGGTGAAAGGAGGTACTCGATAAGTTGGAACGCTTCCGGTCTGGGGTGATTCTCCTTCAGCCGACGATGAGCAACCAAAGCCACAGTATTCGGGATAAGGATGGGTCTATTTCTATAGAGCAGTGGAAACATGGAAACAGCCGCCCCTTCATCAATCGCCGAAAACGCATCATCGGTATCAGTCCAACCCAATACCGCTGCATTGGTAGCCACGAGGTTTTTGACAGCACCATTCCCTGCCACCACTCGCAAATGACGCTGACTCACAGCCTCCCGCAGGGACTTCTGAATCATTTCCAATCCCTCCTCCTGTATCATCAGGCTCACTTGAGTCAACGTTGTCCCGTACAGTGGCCGGGCAATGGCAACACGCGAAAGATCCTCCTGCTTCTCGAAATACTGGGCAAACAACTCGGCCGGTGTTCGGTCAGGCTGTTCTTTCTTTAGCTGTGCTGCGAATTCATCCGTCGCAATCCAGACACGCGCCCTAGCGGCAAAACCTGTCCAGCGGCCCAGAGCATCACGATCTCCTGGCGATCGCGCTTTCCAGCCAGGCCCCTGATGTGCGATCAGCCGGTCTTTCTCAGCGAGCGCAACCATGCCTAAAAGCTCGTTATTCCAGAAGAGGTCGCACTCGGTCGTAGCACCTTCACTGATCAGTTGATCGACGAGACCCAACGATTTCGTGGCCTCCGTGTCGTATCGCACAACCACCGGGATCCCCGTTTTTTCAGTAAACCGGCGGAGAATCGGCTCGGCATAAACAGCATCGTGCGCACAGAACACAACGAGTGAGGACGCAGCCGGTTGCTGGATCCAGCTCCAGAAGATGAAGAGCCCCACAGCACCGACCATCGCCAGAGGCCACCAGAGTCGAGCGGAGTTTTCGCGATGATTCGATCCGCTCAACCTGAGTGCCTCGTGTTCAAGTTCCCAAATGTGCTGCCAACTGGATTCGTCAGTTTATCGCTGCGAACGTTGTGTCTCCACGCTCTGTGATCAGTAATAAGCTGACATCACGGGAATCGTTCGACAATTGTGCTTGCGCTGACCTTCAATCTCCCTGTTGTACCACACTCTGAGACTGCTGCTCTGGAAGTTGCTCCAGCGCCAGCTCATAACACGCCGCCATTTCGGCATTGCGCAGATAAAGTTTGAAACCAATGACCACGGGATGATTCCATGTCTTGCCTTCGATGGCGGGGAACCGGGCCAGCTCGACAGGCTTCGCAGGATCAGCCTTCAATAACACCACTTCGCCTGTTTCGCTGGTGACCAGAAGTTGACCCGCATCGGGCAGCAGCAAAACCTGGCCATTCCCGTAGCGCCCCCGTTTCCACGCGCGCTTGCCGGTTTCTAATGAAACACAGGTAAAAATGTTGCCATCAAAGCCGTAGAGAGAGTTCTGATATTCAACGAAGTCATTGAAATCCGGCTTCAAATCGCGAGAAGTCCAGTCTTCCGTCACTTCCCACAGTTCACCCTTCTGACGTGCTGTCACCTTACGGGTTCCTAACCCTAAGCTGGTCGCAATGAATGCCGAGTTTCCCACCACCAGTGGCTGCAAGGCCCGATAATTGTCGCCAGCCCAGCGATGTTCCCAGATCGTGTGACCATTGGCGACATCCAGAAATTGCAGACCGGAATTCGTACTCATGAGCAACCCGCTCACACCATCAAAGGTCGCCAGTTGAGCGGAACTGTAGCTGTGATCGCCCGAAGGGACTGACCACGCCAGTTCACCATCAGCCGCCCGATAAGCGAGAACACCTTTGTTTTCTGCACCACCGGCATGCACGATCACCAATCCCTGCACCACTAAAGGTGATGAGGCAAAACCCCACATGGGTGGTTTTCTCCCGGCATCCACCTGGAGATCGCGCGTCCAGCGCTTGGCTCCCGTGACCGGGTCCAGTGCCAGTAGTACTCCATTGGCACCCAGGGCAAAGAGACCTTCATCGGCAATCGTCGGAGTTGCCCGAGGGCCGGCTCCCGCCACGGCTTCCCAGAAGCGGCTGGGGTATGTTGTGGCCCAGATTGTCTCACCGGTGGACGCATTCAAGCAGACCACAGCTTCGTCTTCGCCGCGCTGTTCCTGAGTGAAGAGCCGATTTCCTGCGACAGAAAATGATGACCAACCGGGGCCAATCGGTTTCTTCCAGATCGATTTCGGAGGTGCCTCCTCCCAGTTCGACTTCAGGGCGATCCCCGGTTGACGTCCATCACGAGCGGCTCCTCGAAACGCCGGCCAGGCGGCATCAGCCAGCAGGATCTTTTCCGCTGGAGCAGGGCTGGGAGTCTCGGTAGCCTGACTGGTAACTGTTTGCAGATACCGCTCTTCAGCAGTCGGGATCCAGCGCCAGGAGAGTTCGGGTTGAAAGGTTCCGTCCACCCCAGCCGATTGCAACAAATCCCAGTATCCCAAGGTGAGAGCTACTGCTCCCAATGCCACCGGCAACCGCCACCTGGGCTGGGCTGCCAGAAGGCATAAACTCACGGCAAAAGCGCCCGCTCCGTAAGGCACGACATACATGATGGCATTCATGTTGGCCAGACTCGGATGCAGAAGTGTGATGGAAATTCCGATCAAGGCGATTGTGAGCAGGGCACCCAGCAGCCGTTCGCGAATCGTCGAGCGACTGAATGTAACCCACCACAGCAGGATCAACACACCTGCGACGGCAGGACCTAAGAAGCTCGCAAAAATCACCGGTAAAGAGGGCGATTCGACCACGGCAGGAATCATGCGCAGCAGAAACATCAGCACTACCAGGCATGCCGCCGGCCACCAGCGCAAAGTGCGCGGCTGAACTGCTGGAGTCGATGCCCCTTCCGGATGTCTTGCCAGTTCTGGAGGACTGGCTGATGAATCAGTCTGCATATTCGTAATCCTGAAAGTTACATTTTTCGTGATGAAGAATATCGTTGCCACGTCGTTTGCGTCAGCGAATCTGCTCGCGATTAACGTGTGGTTTTGCCTTTTCGAGAACCTGATGAAGTTTTGGACTGTTCCACAGGCCGAACCGATGGAAGGTGTTTTCTGGCAGCCGCTGGTCGGCTTTCTTCCTCCGAGGGGCAGCAGATCCCCAGTTTGATCATGCGATTGACAACCATCTGAGAGAATTCTGCCACACTGGTGCGTCCCAGATTCCGGCGGAAGACCGCTTCGGCCTCAGCAATCACCTCTCGCAACACAGCTTCAATATGTTCTCCGACCTGACATTCATCCCGCTCGACTTCGCGTGGAAAACTGATCAGCGATGTGCCAGATTCCACCACGGCATCAAAGACTTCCCCCAGATGAATCGCACTGGCAGCCCGGGCCAGGCGTGAGCCACCGCTGGCCCCGCGACGAGTTTCAATCAACCCCGCTTTCTGCAACTGGGTCAGCAACCGGCGGACAACCACCGAATGGGTATTGATACTTCGCCCCAACTCATCCGAAGAAACCCACTCTACACCTTGCTCACCCTGCCAGGCCAGATAGCCCAGCACATGAGCCGCAACCGTAAACCGCGTATCCATCAAATCAGCACCGCTTCAGTACATTTGTAATCCTCGCAGATACAATAGAGAGCTTCTTTCGTCTGTGTCAAGACAAGACCAGTCGGGAACACGAGGATGTCTGCGATCTTTCCGGCAGTTGGGAGGTGGGGAGGTGGGGAGAAGAGTGGAGAAGGGTGAAATTGGTGGGTACTTTTGAGGAGGGTGTCCGTGATTGAAGAGGTAGAGCATTGCTGGCTAACTGGCTCTAGCACCTGATTTGGCGACTACGACATGAACATACTTTGGCGAATCATGACCGCAATAGGCTTTTCTCTGTTTGCCATATGCGTGTTCGGGATTTCTTTCTGCAACAGTAAGGACATTTATTCATCTGGAGATCTCAATTCGTATCTTGCAATGAGAGAAGAAGCCTCGCCATTGAAGCTGGCTTTGGATCAGGGAATTCTACGTCAAGGCTCATCAATCGAGGAGTTGCTTGCCGTTGCCACTCCGCGATCACGGCAAGAGTTCGGCCGCTGCGTGATTTACTACAACTTCGACAGCGATCTTGGTAAGGACCGCGCTTCGGTCTGGATGGTGGATGGAAAAATGACAGCAGCCTACTCCAGCAATTGGCAGTTTTTTGACTCGACACCGCCGGAGATAAAGACTTCGATCTCGCGAATTGGTCGCGGGAGAATTCGCGTGGGCTACTTTCCTCACGAGATTCAGGAGCTTCGAGAGATCGAAGAAGCGGAAATGGCCAAGTTGAAGGGGCAGGTGATGAAAGATGCCGTTCCACCCAAGTGACCACTGAGGCAAAGTGACCAGCGAGATGATTTTGAAAGGCAAGTTTCCTTAAACCTGGAGTGAACCAACAACTTCGTGAAGATGTCCAACGACTGCCAGATTGTCGAGCAGCGACAATCTGTGCCGCGCGATTCATAGATCAACAGTGGATAAACTCGCGATGTGGGAGTCAGCCAACTATACAATCGAGGTTTCACAAGTCCCTTCGCCTTGCAGCCAGGTGGTTGGTGTGGAACTCGAAGAAACCGTGTATCGCAAGGTCTGCCGGACGGATCATAGTGAGCCTGGATTTTGTGTCATTCACTTCGGATCCGACATCGAATCGCCAGCACTGAGAGGTTTTCAGATCATCCTCAAGAATCAGTTGGCCAGAATTCATCGGGAGCGTGTGGGAAAAGACTTTGTGTGTTGGTCGGCTGGTCGCTTCGATCAGCAGGAATCGACGAAATTGCATCGCGACGGCGGGCCAGATGAGAGCCTGTTGGTGCTTGGCTATGAACCAAGTGAAGTCCGTTCGCAGTTGGCCATGGCAGACTTCTCCAAATGTGCTGTCGACTTGGGGATAACTCCCGCTGAAGTGCTGGAGCGATTTAACCCGATGTTCATGCCGGGTGAGGAAAAACTCTCACCATATACAACATCCCTCATCTCGTTCGATCCCGCCAGACCGCAGATCGTAGTGATCAATAACAGCTTAGCGACTCTCGGGAGCGGAAGCTTGCAAGGGGTGCTGCACACCGCCACCATCCCATCGCCGCTGCCACATCACCGGAGAGTGATTAACTCCATGATGCTTGCAGCAGTACCACTGGGAACTGCACCACAAGTCTCCGATGAGGCGTTGCAGGACTTTTTGACGACAGAGGATGTCAAACGGCGTTACTGATGACCCTATGACCTGCGTATACAGGATTCTGAATGCTGGTGGGCTGACTCGGAAGGTCAAGAATCTGTAGCAGGTTTCCCACATCGAGGATTCAACGCTGGAAGCCCAGGCCCTTTCGCAGAGCCTGCAGGGCGTGCCACACGAGAGAAACTTGCGTTTCGACCTCGTTCTGGGGTGTGGTGAGCTGATGCACGTTGATTGACATCTCATGGCTTCGACGGAAGCACGTGCAAGATCGCCAGGCTCGATCCTGGAGCATGTGTGAAAGTGATGTCGGAGCACTGCTGGCGAGCCAGCAGTGGCACACCATCAAGACTACAGTGGCACACGATGAAGAAGGGTAAGAACGGAAGTATTACACCTGCGGTGCAAAGCCGGGGGCGTAGTGCGGGCGGGTCCAGAGGCCATTGATCTCGGGTGTCGAGTTCCAGAGAGCGTTGGCACGACTCAAGGAACTGGTTGACGAGTTGACGAAAGGATCGGATTGGTCGGCTGGTTGTGCTGAAGGAGAAGTAACCTCTCTTGCATGCAGGGTTTGGCCTGTCCGCCAGGAGATGTTTCCCAGGTGGCAGAGCATGGTGCTTTTCTGGCCTTCTTCAATCTCGGCCTGGAGAGGTTGGTTGCCGCGAATGGCTTCGATGAAGTTCTCGAAGTGAATCAGATCGCCACCAGTCCCCGTATTTTTCGCGATCTCGGCACCATCCATATCAAACGCGCGATAGCCTGAGCCTTCGATCGAGAGGGAACCTTGCTCGCCGTAGAATTCGACAAAGGGGAGCTTATCGGGCCTGCGTGCGTGAGAACTGCTTCCTTCCCAGAGAATACCATGTGTCCCGTAATCAAAGAGGCAGCCGCCGGTATCGGGGGATTCCTGCGTTTTTCCCAGATGGTAATGCCCACCCAGATAACTGACTGCGAGCAGATGATCTCGCTCCCCCTGGCGGCCACCTAAGCCCCAGCGAGCCAGATCGAGAGCATGAATGCCATTATTGCCCAGTTCGCCGTTGCCGTAATCCCAGAACCAGTGCCACTGGTAATGTACGAGGTTCTCGACGTAATCCCGGCGAGGGACAGGCCCTTGCCAGAGCTCGAAATTCAATCCAGCCGGAATGGCGGCTGGAGATTGCGGGCCCACCGGTTTTCGCAGGTTGTTGTACCAGCAGCGGGCATAAGTAAGTCGGCCAATAACTCCTTCATGCAGCTTGCTGATCGCTTCCTGAATGGCAGGCCAACTGCGCCTCTGATTCCCCATTTGAACGTGGCGTTTGTGTTTGCGGGCCGCTTCGACCATCCAGATCGCTTCCTGAGGATCGTGACTCCCTGGCTTTTCGACATAAACATGCTTGCCGGCGGCACAGGCGAGAATGGTGGCCGGGGCTTGCCAGAAGTTGGGAGCCGCAATGACGAGTGCATCGACCGTCCGATCGTCGAGAATGCGACGAAAATCGCCGGTGGTCTGAGGAAGCACGATTTTAGCGGAAGCCTGGTCCTGTTTGGCTGCGATGGCTTTGAGACCACTGTTGAGCCGTTTTTCATCGACATCGCAAATCCATGCCAGTTCGACGCCGGGAGTTGCCAGAGCCGATTGCACATGGGCCATCCCTCGTCCCAGACCCATGACACCGACACGAACTCGATCGGCAGTTTTTGAGGTGGTTCCGTTGGCAGTTGCGGATTGAGCCAGGGGTTTCTCCAGGGCCCAGGTGGGATTCGTGATGCTGCTGGCAGCGATTAGGCCCAGCGAGGTTGTGGCGAGAAAATCCCGGCGATCCAGAGGCGAGGATGGAGTAGTCATCGAAGGTTCTCGTGGCAGATGATTTACTGGATCAATGGGGAAGGTTGGCGAGTTTGCTGATGTCGGCGGAATTAAAGTTATTGTCAAAGTGGCGGAGAAATCGCGCAGATTCAAGCTGATTTTTGCGTTTCCTGCTGGTATCGAAAAACTCGGGGGCAATCCTGGCGTGGTAATTCACACGAAATCTTCATCAGAAGATGGTCTTCTTTGGTGGCAGCTTGTCGGCATTCCGCGCTAAGATATGGCGTCGGATAAAGGAATGATTTTTTCTTGACCAGCAGATAGGAACCACGGGTGGCTGATCTACACGCACTTGTTGCCAGGCTGGAGCAGAATATCGGTCTGGCACTTCTGGGTAAGCCCGAGCCTGTCCGTCAATCGCTGGTGGCATTGCTTGCTGAAGGGCATCTTCTTGTCGAAGATGCGCCCGGCGTAGGCAAGACTTCGCTGGCGAAAGCGATCTCGAAAAGCCTGGATTGCAACTTTACCCGCCTGCAGTTCACGCCGGATATGCTTCCCAGTGATATTCTCGGCTCGAGTGTCTATCTGCCGAACCTGGGAAATTTTGAGTTTCGGAAAGGGCCGATCTTTACCAATGTTCTGCTGGCTGACGAAATCAATCGCACGACGCCGCGCACGCAAAGTGCTTTGCTGGAAGCAATGAGCGAAGGGCAGGTTTCGATCGAAGGGACGACTTACGCACTCGAAGCACCTTTTTTTGTACTGGCGACACAAAATCCGTTTGAGTTCGAAGGGACGTATCCACTACCAGAGAACCAACTGGACCGCTTTATGATCTGCATTGAGATCGGCTATCCCGCTCGTGACGTCGAGAAAGAGGTGCTGGTCAATCATCGGAGTGGTCAACCGGTCGATCGTATTGGCCCTGTCATCAGCAGTGACGAATTACGGCAACTGCAACTGGCCACACGCGAAGTCAAAGTGGATGACTCGATCAACGACTACATTCTCGATCTGGTGACGGCCACGCGGACTCATGAAGAACTGCAATTAGGTGTCAGTACGCGCGGGGCGATTACGCTGTACAGGGCAGTGCAGAGCCAGGCCTTTTTGAGTGGGCGTGATTACGCCATCCCCGATGATGTGAAGGCCCTCGCAGGGCCAGTGCTGGCTCATCGTATTGTGCTCAAGGGCGTGATGCGGGAAGGCCAGAGAGAGCGGTCCAAAACGGTAATCCGCCAGATTCTTAACAAGACCGCCACACCGTCGTAAGCGATGATTAGCTGCAATTCCTCTTCTTTGCGGATCAGCGGCAGGAAGATTTTGCTTTTCTGCGAGTGACTCGATAGCTCTTGGAACGTGGCCAACTACGCCAGTGAACGATACAGGCCAGCGAACGAGACAGACCAGTGCCATCAGGCCCTGCCATCCCGGGCGCTTTGTCGTTGAGCAGCTTCCTTGCAGAAAGGGTCATCATGAGAAGTGGCGTTCAAATCCTGCTGTTGTTTTGTCTGATGCTCAACGTGGGGTTACCTGCGGCATTTGGCCAGTCGAAGCCGACTCGCGAAGAAAAAGTGCGGGCTGATAAAGCCAAGGTTGAGTCGGAAGGTTTCTGGATTTACAACGATCTTGCGCGGGGCTTGGAAGAGGCGAGAAAGACGGGCAAACCACCGGTGGTTGTGCTCCGCTGCATTCCCTGTGAAGAATGTGTCAAACTCGACGACGACCTCATGGAAAAAGATCCTGTCGTCCGGCCACTGCTCGATCAATTCGTCTGCGTGCGGATTGTGGGAACAAACGGGCTGGATCTTTCGCTGTTTCAGTTCGATACAGATCAATCGTTCGCTGTATTTTTCCTGAATGCAGATCAAACCATCTACGGCCGATTTGGCACTCGTTCGCATCGCACGGAATGGGTGGGAGATGTTTCGCTCAAGGGGCTCGCCAAAGCACTGCAGAAAACATTAAGCCTGCATGCTGACTTTAAGAACGTGAAGCCATCGCTGGCGGCCAAGCGAGGGGCTACTCCCGAGTTTGCCACACCGGAGCAGTTTCCTGCTCTGAAAACTCAATATGGCTCCAAGCTGGATTACTCAGGAAATGTGGTCAAAAGCTGTATTCATTGCCACCAGATTGGCGATGCCAGGCGGACTCTGCAGCGATCGCGATCGGAACCATTCCCTGAGGAACTGATCTTTCCTTATCCCCATCCGGCATCGATTGGATTGATTCTTGATCCTCATGAATGTGCCACCATTAAAGATGTGGTCGCAGGTTCGTGGGGAGAGGAGGCGGGCCTGAAGGCAGGTGATCAGTTGCAAACGATGAATGGCCAGCCACTGCTTTCGATGGCTGATGTGCAATGGGTGCTGCATCAGGCAGACGCTGCCGGGGCGGCGATCTCATTGGAAGTGCTCCGCAATGGATCAGTGAAGAAGGTTTTGTTGAAATTGCCAGCCGGCTGGCGAAAAACGGGCGATCTCACGTGGCGAAGTTCCACATGGGGATTGCGGCGGATGACGACCGGCGGGATGGTGCTTGAGGAACTGACGAGTGCCGAGAGACAAGACCTGTCGATTGAAGAGGGTAAAATGGCCTTACGGGCCAAGCATATTGGCCAGTATGGCCCCCATGCTGCCGCGAAGTCGGCAGGTTTCGAAAAAGGAGATGTGATTGTCGCTTACGACAACCAGACTCATCTTCTTCGAGAGGCGGATCTCATTGCGTATGGACTCAAAGAGACCAGGCCAAGGCAAGTGATTCCGGTGCAGGTCATCCGCAGTGGAAAAACGCTCACGTTGCGTCTTCCCATGCAGGAATAAAGGAAACTGCCAGTCGAAGTGAGGAGATCATCTCAACTGGCAGCACAATGCTGATAAGTGTGGCGATTAATCGCTGGTCACTCGCAGATAGACCTTGATGGCCTCTTTGTCTTCGACGAGACGGCGAATCAGTTCGGCATAGTTTTCCAGCCCATCGACCCGGGTGGTGAGCAGCTTTTCGGTGACGCCCGGGAAGGCCAGTTCCCCATGAGCCAAAGCCTGAATACCCAGCTCGAAATGGCGACGGTTGCCATTAACAGAGCCCACAAGGAGTTTGTTTCCCAGGACCCATTCGAGGTTGATCTTGTCGGAAGGGACAGTCGCTGTCCCTTGCCCGCCAGTAATGCTCGTCCACACGAGGGCACCGTTGTGTGACAAGACTTCCATGGCCTGAAAGGCGAGTTGGCTCGAGCCTGTGGCTTCGACAATCAACTGAGGCTTACTCGTTTGCTTGACCAGTTGATCGAGTGGCGTTTCGGCAGTGCTGACGTAGGTGGCACCGTAGGCTTCGGCAATCTCGGCCTTTTTGTTGCCAGCTTTTCTGGAGCGGGCCACGGTATAAACTTCGAGACCTTTGAGGCGAAGCATCATGGTGGAAAGCAGGCCGATCTGACCGGAACCCATCACGTAAGCGACTTCGGGCTTCCAGACCTGCAGGCGCTGCTGTGCCAAATAAGCCTGTTCGATTGCCTTGGCACAGACACTGGCTGGTTCACTGAGAACACCCAGGTGCTTGAGTTGTTTGGGAACCTTGACCATGAATTCGCAGTCATCGACCCAGCGCTCGGTAAGAAAGCCATGCCTCAGGTTGATGCCGCGTTCGTAATAGGTTTCTTCGCTGGTGATATCGTTGCGGCCGATCTGGTCGTAGATCGAACCGCCAGGCCGACGAACTGTACAGGAGACATAATCGCCCGGCTGCAGATCTTTCACATTCGGACCGACGGCCTCGACAATGCCAAAGCTTTCATGGCCCAGCACCAGATAGTCGAACCCAGTGGGGGCATTGCCATAGAGGGCTTCGTTGATTTCACGATCGGTCGCATCGACACCGATTTCCAGCGACCTGACCAGAACTCCCCGGCCACCGGGAATCGAATCGAGTTGCGGGGGTTCGATCTCCCGCAGATGAATGCTGTGAGGTTTGCCAGGGTAAACAGCGACCGCTTTCATGAGCGAAGAACTTTCTAGCCGAAGTGGGTGGGTTGAACCACATTTTGTTGATGTCAGATTTATCCTGATGGAACTGGCCGCACAATTCAGCAGATTACCTGTTGAAGCATGATTCCAACAATCGAACTCCAGGTTTCGCTCGATGTTTCCATGGAGCCGGTTTGGTGAAGCGACACTTTCCGTGCAGGATGAATCTCTGTGTTTGCGGGTCGCGTCATCATAAAATGACGGGGACCTCACCGGAAATGGAGGGGGGATGGCAAGTCTTGTGGAGTGATTTGAAACCCTTTGCCGCTTGACACTTCGGTCGATCAAGAGAACAATCGCCGCGCAATCATCCTTGATCTGCTGAAATGCGTTGACCATGAATGAGTCGATGTATCTTCACAGCAAACAAGTCCTATTGTCTGAGGCTGAGAAGATCAGTCGGTTTGAATCATCTGGTGGAACTCAGGAAGAGAAGGCGTTTTGACATGAGTGGTCCAATTATCCGCAGCGGTGCGAGCCCGAAGTTTTCCGAGAACTATGACCGTATTTTTGGTGGTACCAAGAAGCCAGCCACCAAAAAAGCTGCTGCCAAGCCAGTAGCCGAAGCAAAGCCTGCTGCCGCCAAGGCTGTCAAAAAGGCTGCTGTCAAAGCTGTCACAAAGAAGGCTGCCCCCAAGAAAGCTGTGAAGAAAGCGACCAAGAAAGCCACGAAGTAATTCAAATCGCAACTTGAAATCGCGCGTCGTGGCTCACAAAAACATGCTTTCCTAAAGCGGCTGCCTTTGACACACGACTCTGCAGGATTTTCTGATTTGAGGTGTGGCTGATGACTGGGTGGCGTAAGACTTGGTGGCCGGAAACTGAATGACTCAAAACCGGGTGGCTGGGGTCAAACGTCTTCGTTTGCCCCCAGTTCACAGGACTCTCAATGGTGATGGCGAATTGAGTCGAATGCCATGAAATGGATGTCTCGGATGATTTTTTACTGCCAGCGCTCTTTCACTGGGGTCGGATGATGACAACCAACCCCAACCTGCCAATGACGTTGTAAGATAAAGGGACGCACATGGCGCGGCTTCTTGTCGTTGTGTCGAACACAACGACCCAGCCACAAGTTGGCCGGGCCACCCAACATCATTTTGTCGGGGTGGACTAGAACGCAAAGTTGTGTGTAATTGATAGCCCAAAGCGGCAAATATGGCACATGGAGCCACGACTCCATAGATTGCGTGCAGCAGATCAGTAAGCCTCGTTTCAAGTGATTGCCGGAGGTTTCCCTTGGTTTTTGAACCGGCAAATCGCACAGCGAGCCCTCATGCTGAAACCGCAATCATGATGACTTCATCGTGGAAAACCTGGGTGGTGGGCTGCCTGGGTTTAGTCCTTGCAAGTCTGATACTGGCCCCGATCCCTGCGGTGAATGAAACGCACTACCTGGGCAAAGCTCGACACTTTGCGAATCCCGCCTGGTGCGAGAACGATTTCTTCCTGAATTCTCCCAGCGTGCATGTCGTGTTTTTTGCGAGCACCGGCTGGCTGCCCCCATTTTTCGGCATGACAGCCACTGCTTTACTGGTGCGAGCTGCAGGCCTTTTGGTGCTGGCTTATGGAACTTATCGCCTGAGTCAGGTGCTGGGATTGTCTGGTGGCGGTTATCTTTCCGGACTGTGGTTATGGCCGGTCCTGGTGGCGACGATCAATGTTTCTGGCGAGTGGATTGTTGGTGGAGCCGAATCCAAAGTTTTTGCCTATGGTTTTTTGTTCTGGGCCATGGCCTGCCTGAGTGATGATGAATCGTTTCTGACGAAATCATGGGCCAGTTTGTCGTTGCTGGCGTGGTCTGTGGCGTGGCATCCGATCGTCGGATTATGGGGGGCGCTGATCATTCTCGGCAGCCTGGTGCTGCAATCGATCTTGAATAAAGATCGACCGATTCGAAGTGCAGGTTCAGAGACGAATGTCGGAACACGATCAACTGGTCTGCTGACAAACCTGTGCCTGTTGGCCGGCTGGCTGGCGGCTTTATGGTCGATCGCAGCGGCTCTGCAGGTGAGCCTGATGAGTGGAGCCGATGAAACCGTTCGGTTTCAGGCCAACTATCTGCAGGTGTACTATCGCCTGGCCCATCATCTCGACCCGATGGCTATCCCCACAACCGCATGGCTGCGCGGGATCTCGGCAGCGGGATTAACCTTTGCTGCCTGGGTGGTACTAACTCACAGTGTGTTCTTGAAGAGTGCTTCATTCACCCGGCGCAGGGCGTGGCAACTGCTGGGGTGGTCGGCTCTCCTGGCAATTTTACTTTCCATCGCTGGATTTCTCATCGGCTTTGGCCCGCGTCCGGCTGAGAAAATGGCGGGTTATGCCTGGCGCATGCTGCTCTTGAAATTCTACTTCTTCCGAATGGCCGATGTGCTCGTCCCCTTGCTGCTTTCGTTCTCACTCGGCGAGTTGTCGATCATGGCCGCATGTCGAATGAAGCGACGAAAAAGTGTGACTCCGTGGCTGTTGAACAGTTTCGCAATTGTGATACCGGCCATGATGCTGGCTCTGCTCGTGAGTTTTGCAGTCAGCAGGCATGGCTCATGGCAGGCGATCACAGTGGCCATCAAGCAGCATCAGGATTGGAAAGCCACCTGTGAGTGGATTTTCAAGAACACGCCTCGAAAGACTTTGTGCTTCGCACCGACGGGGCACACTTCACTCAAATGGTTTGCCGAGAGACCGGAATATGTATCGTTTAAGGATTGCCCACAGGATGCGGCTGGAATTGTCGAATGGAACAACCGCTTGCTGATCATTACCAACTGGCTGCAGAAACAATGGGCCAATGGTTCGGATGCGAAACCCGCTTTGATCACCAAAGCGGGATTGAAAGATCTCCACGAACAGACGGGTTTGCAACTGTTCATTACCGATCGACTCGGGCCGTTTGAAACAGAGCCTGTCTACCAGAACGACACTTATCGCATTTATGAACTTCCCTGAGCGTGACCCGCTGAGGATTTGCTGTAAGTTTTTTTGTTACCGGCAGTAATTCCTCGCATCCAACAAAGTTGAATTCTCTGAGCAGGACTCGTCGGCACACCTCGGACAATGCCTGAAATTCGAAGCGATTGCTCTTCAGCAGCATGAGGATTCAACGGAATCAATGGGGATTTTCGCGATGCCACCACTTCCTCCATTCGAAGTGATTCGAGACCAGATTGTCTATCTAATTCTGCCAGCACTTCTGGGGGGTGGCCTGATCCCTCTGGTGGGCATTAAATGGCCAGCACTTGCCAAAGCCGCTCTCCCTGTCGGCATCCTGGCTGGTTTCGCGTTCCCGAACCTCTTTGAACAACGGCTGGACTGGTGGTTGGATCAATCGGGTCAATGGTTGTTGTTCGAGCACAGTTGGTACAGCCTGTTCCCGGCCACCGCGATGTGCCTCATCGTGGGGGCTTTGACCACTTTCATTGCAGAAAGATTTTCCGGCAGAGCATTCATGGGCTGGGTCGCGCTGGGCTTGAATGTTGCCGCACTCCTGTTCGCCGGCTGGTGGCTTGCGCCGGGCGATTTGACGTGGAATGAAATGCTGATTCCACGGCAAGTGGCTGCGGGCATTCTGGGCATCACCATGATTTCCATCGCCTTATTGCTGACAACGGTCTGGCAAGCGGCACTGGCTGGAAAAGCATGGATGTTACTCGCCTTCTTGTGGGGTCTGGCCAGTGTCACAGTGATGATTCACGCCCATTCGTTGATCTTTACAGAACTCGCGATAGCCATGAGCTGTGCCTTGTTTGCTGCGGGAATTGTTCCGGCATTCCAAATGAAAAAATCGAGTGAGAATTGCGATCTGGCTGGAGCAACTCACGAATCGTTCCGTGAGAAATTTTCTGTCTTGGGTTCTTCGATCGGTTGCTGGACAGGGCCAGCGGTGTTTTATCCTGCGTTAACACTCGGGGCTGCAACGAATACCTACAGCGAACTCCCTCTGCTGACATTCTTTGCTTCGGGAATCATGCCTTTGAGTTTGGCGATCTTTCTCATTCCGGCCCTTTGGCCAAAATGCCCACACCGCAGGTTGATCTATGTGACTGTCGTACTGGCACTGCCGGGGATACTGGCCATCATCCTCGCTGTCTCGAATGAGTCGATTGGTGTGGGATGACTATGCCCAGCGGGTTGGTATGATGGGAAGACTATGACCGAGTCAGACCCACCATTGCCCGATGAAGCTCCTGAGTCTTCTCCCGTTGAGCCTCATGCACCAATGTCCGTCCCAGAGCAGGATCCGGGGAAACGTCCCGCCCGAAGAGTGCGATATGCAGGGACACATCCCCGAAAGTTCCACGAGAAGTACAAGGAACTGGCGAGGGATCGCTATGCGGCAGATGTTGAGAAAATCCTCAAGAGTGGCAAGACTCCTGCGGGAACCCATCGGCCGATTATGGTCAATGAGATTCTGCAGGTTCTCGCTCCTCAAGCGGGTGAGCGGGGTATTGACTGCACCTTGGGATATGGTGGCCACGCACAGAAGCTTTTAAGGGCAATCCAGCCGGATGGTTGCCTGCTGGGAATTGATGCAGACCCCATTGAACTCCCGAAGACCGAAGCCAGATTACGGAGTGCAGGTTTTCCTGCCGAAACGCTGATTGTGCAGCGCACCAACTTTGCTGCTTTGCCGGGGTTGATCCCTGCTCTGTTACCTGGCGGTGCCGATTTTTTACTGGCTGATCTTGGTCTCTCTTCCATGCAGATTGACGATCCGGCACGGGGATTTACCTTCAAAGTCGATGCCCCACTGGATATGCGGATGAATCCAGCGCGTGGATCCAGTGCTGCTGAGTTTCTCGCGAAGATCGATCAAAGAGGGTTGGCACAACTGCTTGTTGATGCTGCTGATGAACTTTGGGCTGAGCCGTTAGCCAGTGGTCTGATCGCTGCGCAAGAGTCATCGGTCATCGTCACGACGGGACAACTGGCCGAAGCTGTCCGCAAAGTGCTGGCGAAAATTGGTTCCTTTGATGAGGAAGACGTGACTTCAACCATTCGTCGGGTGTTTCAGGCCCTACGAATTGCTGTGAACGATGAGTTTTCGACGCTGGATATTCTGCTGAAATCGATCCCGCAATGTGTGAAGCCTAGTGGCCGGATTGCCATTCTGACATTTCACTCGGGTGAAGACCGCCGGGTGAAGAAAGCGTTTCAGGCTGGCTTGGCAAGCGGAGTTTATCGGGAGATTTCGAGCGAAGTGATTCGAGCGACTCCTCAGGAGCGGCACGATAATCCCCGCTCGATCCCTGCAAAACTTCGCTGGTCCATCCGCTCGAGTTCCTGAAGTGTCGATCGATCATACCTGGTTCTCGCTGAACTCAGGTGGGATCGTGATAAAAACGCAGAACTGGCTCCAGATCGATGAGATAAAGCTGGCGACCATTTCCGCCATGAGGTGAATCGATGCAGGCGAGTCGTCCATTGGGGGTGCTGCGAGGGTGATTATCGCAGCGCCATTCGCCCGTGTAAGCCGGCGGTGAATGAAAGTGTCCCAAGGGATATTTCTGACCCGTTGGGACATGAAACAGGTAAGGATGCTGCAGGCGTGCCTGATCGGGGTAAGTGTCATTCAGAATCCACGCCGTCGGCGTTGCTTCGAGACCAGTCAGATATGTGTTATGACCATTCACTGTCATCACGCCCGCACCGACTGCTTCGACCTCAGCGGTGCGATCGCGCAGATGATAGAAGCCAAACGGCTTTCCTTGCGGCTTTGTCCAGGCGGTGATGGTTTCGGGATCGCGCCAGACAAAGTGGGAGGTTTCTCCCGATGGATCGATCACGAACAGATCGCTGCCATCTCGTCTGGCTGTGAGCATGCGAGTTCGGAACGCCACTCGGGAATTGACTGGTTTCCAGCGATGCAGGAATGTGAAGCGACTGCCATCAGGATTGATCAGCAGATGGTTAAACCAGTGCTTAGCCCCCTGCATATCCGGAAGAGACGGGCCGAGTGCCGCGACCTGGGCAATCGAGATGAGCAGTTCGGATGTTCCTGTCTGCAGGTCAATCTTCCAGATGCCAGAGGCGTGGGGTGTCAACTCGTCCTTATAAGGGTCGGCCAGACCGGTATAGCCGTATCCTGGGCGGACATCATTGAGGCGACGGAAGTCGGTCGTGATGGCCGACTTCCCATCGGGTGCCAGAGTATAAATCGCCGAATCGAGGAGTTGGCTTTCGCCTGTCGAGAGATCATAGATTCGCGATTGATAGTGGTGGGAACCGCGTTCATTCCAGATCACTTTCGAGCTCGAACCAGGCAGCCACTGCAGCATACATCCCTGCTGCCAGCACCAGGCGGTCGTCGCACCTAAGCGGACCCACTCGTCGTTGTTCGCAAGATCGACATAGCCGATCTCGATTTCGTCATCGGGCTTCGGGGAGCGATGCTCGAAGTTCGTTTTCATCCCCAGCACTTTGGTGTTGGTGGGGTCGAATTGCAGCTTGTCGTAATAACCAAACCAGTGGTGGCCCGGGGCACGTGTGATGGCACGGACAGGAGGGAGTTCTTCCGCCGGAGTGTCGCTGCACCAGCCTCTTCGATTCCATCCCGCAGTCAATAAGGTGAGTGCGGCCGACTGTTGGAGAAACTGGCGTCGATGCAACATGACGGAGACTCTTTGTGGCTGTGGAGATTTCTCGAAGTAGAAGGCCCCTTATCGTCAGTTGATCAATGGGCAGAAATCAAGTCTCTGTTCTGTTCGACCATTTGCTCTCATCATCCACGAAGTGATATGAGGAAGGACTCAGGTGGCAATCCACTGATGATCGACCTGTTCAGCCCGGCAGTCGAACTTGAGTCGCAGGTGTCCTGCGGGATGCAGGTCATACCAGTCGATTTCCAACACTCGGGCGAGAAGCACACAGAAGTTTGGCCGGCCAGCCATGAGTTCCTGCTCTGTCAGTTCTCGGCCTCGAAGTTCAGCCGGTAAGGTGCTGATGGGCCCGGGAAGAGGAGCCCCCGGCGGCTCGGTTGAAAGATAGCTTTTGCGGCTGGAAGCCGGCGTTTTCGACCATTGGGAACTCGCCAGTTCGTCTTCTGTATGCAGTGAGATCTGGGAGTTGATACGCAGTTGAATCGCAGCGGCAGGGTCGTAAAAAGTCCAGGATGCGTGAGGATTCGACTGTAACTGGTTGATCTTGGGAGATCGCCGATCGACATGGGCCACGAGGTGACGGCTTTGGGGCAAGACGTCTCTCAGGATCACAGTTCGAGCCGCTGGCCAGTGACCATCCAGAGCGATCCCACCCAGTGTCGCCCCATCCAGTGTCGCCAATACGGGTGTTCGCCACGGTGACTGTCGATCTTCGACGGCTGCCAGCAGTCGGATCCAGAGTTGATCCCATACCCAAGCATGGGATTCACGAGCCTCTTGCATGTTCGGGATCTTCCTGTTCCTCGGCCACACAAATCGACAGAAAGAATTCGGTCTTATTCCCACATATCCTGTGATGTACTGAGTTCACGGGCCAGGAAGGGACGAAATGAGACTAAGGTGGCGAGTGCATCATTTCCTTCGAGCCCGAATGAGCCGTAGAGGATTTCGAGAGCGTCATTGACGCTGGCCAGCCTGACATCTTCGACAAGTTGCCGGGCATGATCGAAAAACCCTGCGTCCTGATCGCATCGCGCCAGGAAATGTGAGGCCGCAAGTTCGGCCCGTTCCATAGGAAGAGCACTCATCAAGGCAAATGCCTCGCCTGCTGCCAGAATATCCCGTGAGCGAATCTGCCTTAGGAACTGCCCCCAGGTCGATTCAAAATCTGACGCCTGAAGATTGGAAAACTCTCGTTTTTCTCGATGAGACGATTGTTCCAGTGGGGTTACGCCTGAAGGATTCGCGCTCTCCGGTAGATCATAATGCACCTCCAGAGACTTATAAGATGCGAAATCTTTGGAGGAAATCAGATCTTCCGAGCGAAATTCTTCGGCATCGAAATGAGGTGGCGGCTGAGGAACATTGTCGACCGGGAAATTCCCGATGATCTGATTAATCAAAACCAGTTTGGCGCCGTACTGCTCATACAGCAGATCAATTTCCCCGCGATAGGATTCGCCTAGAGCGTCATCGATGAGATCGTCGACAGAGTCGATGATTCGTTCGGACATACGATCTGCGAGACTCTCGCGAAGTTTATGCAGAATTTCCAGTGCTTCCGCACGGCGTTGCATGCTGATTTATCCTCTCTTTGGGGTGCCGTATCCTCACCTTAGGATGATGGGAAGTCCACTAAAACTGCTGCCACATGTCGCTTTTTTGCCACATTGTCTATGAAGCACAACATCAATCATTACGTTCGCCAGATTCGCCGTAATCGTTAAAGCCTGACGCTGAAGTGAGGCAGAACTGAAGTCAAGTTGATCGCCGAGCGGCCAAAAATGCCCCAGGTCGGTGCTAACTCAAAAATCAAGAAATCCACAAGTTATTGATTGGCATATTGTTGTGTCACACCGAGCTACACTTCTACCCCGTTTGGCACGGCGGCTGCGTTAGCTGTCTCCCATCAGATCATCATGAGCGAAACGAAAAAAATCGCGTCCTGATTGGCTCCCAGGGTGTGTGGCCGGCGCGATTTGCCAGAGTTCCTGATCGGGAGATCCATCATGTTTCGTAGTTTAGTTCTGAGCGCAATTGTCGCAGGCGCTACCATGTGGGGGACTTCTCAAACTGCAGATGCCGGTGTGAGAGTGCGCGTGGGACCACAGCCCAGGGTGGTTGTGCGGCCGGTCGCAAGACCTGTTTACCGCAATGTCTACGCACCACCTCGCTACGGCTGGTACGGCAATCCCGGCTATGGATATCCAGGTTATGGATATCGTAATGGTTACTACCAGAATTGGTATGGCCCACGTTATGGCTACCGGAGCGGGTTCGGCATCAATACACCGGGTTTCGGGATCTACGTCCGATAGTCGCTGGTAATCCACAGTCTCAACCTATGGCCCTTGTCAACTGCGCTCAAGACGCAGGCATGACAAGGGCCTTTTCGTTGAATCCTGCGAAAGAACTGTGCTTTGTTGCCCGAGGGTGTCCGTCAGAGGTTCCACTTCCACGATCACTGATCGCACCGATCTTCAAAGCATTATCGAGTGGAATGTTACGGGCAGAATGCATGCAAATTGATGAACTCAAGATGAAGAGCGTTGCAGACTCGGAATTCCGGGTGCCGGAGTTTATCCTTATTGAGTACGGTGGATGGTTAACCTTGGAAGTGGATCTGCTCGCTGAGCCCGGCAGATCGAATCGAATCATCAACCCGATTGATGGTGAACCAAGCCCAGACAGAACATGGCGTAGCAGCCAGCTCAGGTTCTGGAACCTCGATAGCAGCGATGAATTTCATCGTTACTTTTGCCCTCGAATTGCCTTGACGGAATAACAGATGACTCGGCCTTTCCCTGCTGATGCAGAACACAAAGAGATTGAACAAGCGCGCGGTTTGCTGGTCGAGGCGGGGTACGGCAAACTCGCGGGTTGGCTCCAGACATTGCCTGCTGTCAGCCGGTCGAAGCTTGCCAGAGAAATCGTGGCCATTGACTGGCCACTACTCAAACATGCTGTGGCTGCAAAGCAAATCACAACGGCCCCTGCGAATGGAGCGAATTCTCCAGCCTCGCGAGCTGTCGCGCCCGAACAATTGATCCGCCAGCCAAAGGACTCGAACGATTTTTCGGCTTGGCGCACTGCAGCAGAACGTGGCCGCGACCTGCTCAAAAAGGGGCAGGTTGTGCTGATGGTGGTGGCTGGTGGACAAGGCACGCGACTGGGCTTTTCGCATCCGAAGGGGCAGTATCCGATTGGTCCAGTCAGCCAGGCCTCACTCTTTCAGATTTTTTGCGAGCAGATTCGAGCACTCGAGAAAGAGGTCGGGGTTGTTTTGCCCTATTGCCTGATGACCAGTGATTCGACACACGAAGCGACGATGCGTTTTTTTGAAGCCAATGCGTTTTTTGGCTTGTCGAAGGAACAGGTGCATTTCTTTAAGCAGGGGAATCTTCCGGCACTCGATAGCCGCACGGGTGAACCCCTCTTGGCGACTGCGGATTCACTGGCGATGAGTCCGGATGGGCACGGCGGCATGTTGCGTGCATTCCGGGAAAGTGGGCTGCTCGACAAGTTCCTCTCCGAAGGTCGTACCACGCTCTACTATCATCAGATCGACAATCCGGCAGCGATTCTGGCTGAACCGGCTTTTCTCGGTTGGCACGCCCGATATGACTCACAGGTCTCGACCAAAGTGGTAGCTAAGTCCAGTGCGAGCGAGCGGATGGGTGTGGTGGTCTCAATTGATGGTGCCACCCAGATCATCGAATACAGCGATATGCCGGCCGAACTGGCCCAGCGGGTTGATGCCCGCGGGCAGTTGCAGTTATGGGCCGGAAATACGGCCATCCATCTCTTCGACCTGGCCTTTCTGAAAGGTCTGGATGGCGATCGCGCTTTGCCACTGCATGTGGCCCACAAGCCTGTCGGCTGTTTTGATATCGAGAGCCGACAGATGATTTCGACAGCCGAGCCGAATGCCTGGAAATTTGAGCGATTCATTTTCGATACACTGCCGCTGGCGAAGAGTTCACTCGTGGTGGAAGCCGATCGGTCTCGCGAGTTTCTGCCAGTCAAGAATCGCGATGGGGCCGATTCGCCCGCCTCCGTGAGGCAAGCCTTACTCGACCTCCATCGAAGCTGGCTGCTGCAGGCAGGTGCGAAAGTTTCCCCCGGTGTGAAAGTGGAGATCAGCCCTCTGGTGGCCCGCGACCTCGAGACTTTGGCAGGTCAACTGCAGCCGGGCATCGAGTTCCATCAGGATGTCTATCTTGATGAGAAGTTTCTGCAGTCGCTCAAGCGGGCTTGACGACTTGAGTATTCCCGAAGGCTCAACATTCTGAAAACCGTTGGTGGGGAAGGTTCTTTTTGAGACTATCCGAGAGAGAGATGACGGCTAAAATCGACGTGAAGATGTTGTGGAACATTCCGCAGTCTCCAAAGTGTGTTTGGCACATCTCCTGAAGATCAATGGCTGGCTGGGGTGTATCAGGCATGCTTGCCCAGAGCGGCAAGCATGGCACACAGAACGGTTTTAACAGAGCGGTTTTAAACGTTGGGATTCGTATTCATTACCTCGGTCGGAATCAATTGGGATATGGCATGTCGAAAGAGCGTGTAGTCCTCGCGATGAGTGGCGGAGTGGATAGCTCTGTGGCTGCCGTTCTGCTGCAGCAGCAAGGCTACGAGGTCATCGGCCTCTTCATGCGTTCTGGTGAAGCCAGTGCCAGTGCCTGCTCACTCCCTCCCAGTGGCCTGCTGCCTGTTATTGAGCGAAAATCTCATAAGCAGGGATGTTGCAGTGCGGCTGATGCAGCGGACGCCCAGCGTGTGGCCGATCTGCTGGATATTCCCTTCCATGCCCTCAATTTTCGTGATTCGTTCGATCAGATCAAATCGTACTTTGCGGATGAATATCTCAAGGGCCGCACTCCCAATCCGTGCGTCATGTGCAATGTCTGGCTGAAGTTTGGCCGGTTGTGGGAGTTTGCCCAGCAGGTCGGTGCGACGCGTATTGCCACAGGGCATTATGCCCGCATCATTCAAGACGAATTCGGGCAGACCCGATTGATGCGGGGAGCTGATCTTTCCAAAGATCAATCGTATGTGCTCTTCGGGATTCGCCCGGAAATTCTTTCGAAGATTCTCTTCCCTGTCGGTCATCAGACCAAAGCGGAGATTCGTGAGATTGCAGCACAGGCCAATTTGCGAGTTGCTGGTAAACCCGACAGCCAGGAGATCTGCTTCATTCCGGACAACGATTATCGAGGGTTCCTCAGGCGATACCGCGATGTCAGTGACACCTCCGGGAATTTCGTAGATCCACAGGGGAAGATCCTGGGTCAGCACAGTGGGTTTGAGCAGTTCACGATTGGTCAACGCCGCGGGCTGGGAATTGCACTGGGTGAACCTCGATTTGTGATCAGGATCGATGCAGAGTCGAGAAATGTGACGTTAGGAACTGCCGAAGAGCTGGGTTCGTACTCCCTTGTGGCAGCACGCACCAACTGGCTTTCAGCCCCCACCAACGAAGTGTTTTCCTGCACTGCTCAGATTCGATCGATGCATCGGGCAGCGTCAGCGTATGCACAGGTGGATGCTGATGGAACATTGCATCTGCGCTTCTGCGAGCCTCAATCGGGAGTGGCGCCGGGGCAAGCCGTCGTGCTCTATGATTCGCTGGAACGAGTGATTTGCGGTGCGTGGATTGAAGACTCTCATTCCCCACGAGCCGAGGCACTGGCTATGGTCGATTCTCACGCTTGCTGAAGGCCCGGTCTGTCATGTCTTTTCGCAACCCGGAAGTGCTTCGTTACCTGAGATGTGCGCGCTGTCGTCAGGGATTGATACTCCGACAAATTGTACCAGCCGCCCAGACGAACGAGACGAAGACCGAGGCTGTCAGTCCCGTGCAGGAGTTTCTGCTGTGCACCAATACCGACTGCCGGCTCGAATTTTCCATTCGGGAGGAGATCCCCGTGCTCGTGACGGAGTTTGCCCGAGAACTTCCATTCGACCAGTGGCAAACGTGTCTGAATAATCGTCCCTGCCTGAATGATCGTCATAGTGCTGCACCATCCAGTGAGAACGCTCCTGCCGCTGGCTGAAAATCTGAGAAATCAGCCTTGCAGACGTTACTGCCAGCAGTGGGGTGAACACAACTTGCGAATTCCCGGGGATCGTGCTGTCGGAAACGGGCATGATCCTGATGAGTTGCTATACTTGGCGGGATGGAGAATTCACCCAACCCCCGCCGATCTGCCGCCAAACGTCCTGCTCAGGGCCAGTCCTACCCGAAGTCTTCCCGTCGTCCTGCCACAAATCAACCACCCGCAGGAGATGACGGTGCGGAGAAGAGGGGCGAATCTGCACGCAATCGGCGTGGAGATCATGCTCCGCAGGGCGACAATCGTGCAGCCGGTGGGCGACGCTATGGCACCTCATCTCGTGGGCCGGATGCGCGATCGCGCGGGCCGGCTTCGCGAAATCCTGCGACGGGCGAGTTTCCTGCTCATGAAACCAGCAACGCTAAATCTGTCCGCCAGCGTCGGGCACAGATCGATTCAGGAAGTGAAGTTCAGCGGCGGCTCGCGTTGTACTCGCCCGAAATGTTGAGTCCCCGTCCACTGACGGCAGACAAGATCCCGGTCATTGTGGCGCGCAGCCCCAGCCGACATCCTTACTACTTCCGCAAAATGCTCGTCAGCGGGATTAAAGCCGCTCAGCCAGGCGATCTCGTGAAGGTCGTCCTGGAAGAATCACAGCAGACACTTGGCTACGGGCTCTACAATCCGCGGGCCGAGATGACTGTCCGCATGCTGACCCGGGGTGATCAGATCCCTGATGAAGCGTGGTGGAAATCAAAGCTCGAAGCAGCCGTCAAATTCCGCACAGAGACTCTGGGACTCGAACAGCAGGGCAATGTCTATCGACTGGTGCATGCCGAAGGAGATGGATTGCCGGGACTGATGGTTGATCGTTATGGCGATGTTCTTTCCGTTGAGGCCTTCAACCTGGGGATGTATCAGCGGGCCGAAAGCATTCTGGATCTGCTGGCGGCATGCACGGGAGCGAAGCATGGCATTTTGAGGCCCGGCGCTTATGCCGCTCAACTGGAAGGCTTTGATGCAGACCCGTTTGGCTCGGAGAATGCCCCCGAGAGTGTGCAGGTGGTTGAGAATGGTGTGAAGTACGAAGTTCAATTTGAGGATGGCCACAAGACCGGCTTCTTCTGTGATCAACGCCAGAATCGCGCCAGAGTGGCCGAGTTGGCAGCCGGACAGCGCGTGCTCGATTTGTGTTGCTACTCGGGCGGGTTTGCTCTCTCGGCGGCTGTTGCCGGGGCGAAAAGCGTCCATGGCGTCGATCTGGATGAAGCGGCCATTGCTGTGGCCAAAAAGAATGCCAAGCTCAACAAAGTCCAGATTGAATGGGCGCATGCAGATATTTTTGCCTGGATGCGAGAAGCTCAAAAACAGGGCCAGCAATGGGATATTGTGGTTCTCGACCCGCCCAAACTCATTCGCACACGTGATGATTATGAAGATGGTCGCAAGAAGTATTTTGATATGAATCGGCTGGCAGCCAGTCTTGTGGCACCAGGTGGCATGCTGATTACCTGCAGTTGTTCAGGGTTGTTGTCTTCAGCCGATTTTACGCGGGTCACGGGCTATGCGATCGACAATGCAGGGCGATCAGCCCGACTGTGTGAACAGACGGGTGCCGGGCCCGATCATCCGGTGCATGTGCGCTGCCCGGAATCACTCTATCTGAAGGTGAACTGGTACTGGTTCGATGAAGCTCCCGTGACGAAGTCCGCGCACTTGCCGGAAGATCTCATGGAAGACTTCACAGGCGAGAGCGATTCTTTGACAGACTCAGACGATTAGAAAAACGTTGAGCTTCTGCTTCATCGAAGTGAGGTTTTGATTACCAGGCAGGGATCATTTTGCCAGAACGATCCTGCTTGAAGGGGACCCAGGCGAGGATCATCCTCTCGACCTTCATATCGGTCTTCTTGGGCGTAAGTTGCGTTTCTTCCAGCACATAACGAGAAGGGTCGAGCCCGACGATTTCATCGATCTCATGCTGGAAGTCGTCCTGCAGTTTCTGAATCTGCGATCGAACAGCCTCGACGGTCTCTTCGGCCCGGCCAACATCGCCCCGTTCTTCCAGAACCCGAGAGGCAGCACGGGCTGATGTCGCTGCTCTCGAAAGGTTCGTTGTCGAGATCTTTTTCCGGCTGGTAAAGGCCCCTAACAGTGATGTTCCAAAACTGATGACAGCGGAAAGTGTCTGGGAGTTCGCCTGACTTTTCTGCTTTTCAGCCGTCTGCTCGGCTCGACGCAAACGATCTTCGAGAGTCTGCAGCTTGGACTGATATTTGGCCTGAATTTTGGCCTTGGCCAGTTCCCGTTGATCGCGATGCCCCTGATCCAGCCTCTGGCGGAAATCGCCTTCGGATTCACCAGGCAGCGAGATCCCTTTGGGGTCAGCACATTTGAAAAGCGAAAGTTTTCGCGAGCGATAGAGACAATCTTTCAATGCTGTCGCCTGAGATGTGTAAGTCTTCGCTCGAAAGAGTTCCGCAGGCGGTTGGGTAAAAGTGGCGTTGGCTTCAGGGCTGCTGGCAAGAGTTAACTCCCCTTCCAGTTCTTCGGCCGCTTCCCAGTTGAGAGCCTCACCTTCGTGAGCTGGCAATAACAGGGAAACGGTCTGCCATTCGTCGATCCCACCCGCTGTCTGTGTAAAGTGAATACGGGCTGTGGCGTAGAGCGCGGGATGATAGATCAGGTTCTCGCCCGTCGAGAGAGCGCCCGACCGCTCGATGAAGACTTCCGAAACTTCGGGCGGAAGGACTGGTCGGGTTCCTGTGGCAGCATCCGCATGCCAGGTGGAAGCGGCGTGATCCTCGGGCATTTGCGATTTGCGTTCATCCATCAGCAGTTGAATCTGCTCTCGACTGAGTGGCCCCCGCAGATAGGAAAGAGCCCAGCGAGACTGGAAGACTGTGGGCTGATCATCGTGGACGTTGTTCATCAGGAAGACCCGACTGCCCAGCGAAGACAGGAGCTTTTCCATCGAACTGCGATCAAAGGCATGGCCCGTCGCTGTCGAGGCTCCTTCGAGACCATCGAGTACTCGGAGTTTATCGCGCTCGGTTTGTAAACGACCGATCAGCCAGGTCCCACAATTGGAAAGGCCCTTGTAATCGAGATCGACAGGATTCTGCGTTGCCAGAACGCAACCCAGGCCAAAGGCGCGGGCCTGCTTGAGGAGCGTGAGCATGGGCTGCTTGCTGGGTGGATTTGCGCTCGGCGGAAAATAGCCGAAGATTTCATCCATGTAGAGCAACGCTCGAAGTGCTGTCGTTCCCGATTGAGCGCGCATCCAACTGATGACTTCACCGAGCAGAATCGTGACAAAGAACATGCGCTCGGCATCACTCAAATGAGCGATCGACAGGATCGCAATTCGGGGTTTGCCTTCGGGGGTATAGAGCAGACGCTGAATGTCGAGTGGCTCGCCTGTCATCCAGGCTTGAAACCCGGGCGAAGCGAGCAGGTTGTTGAGCGACATGGCAAACGAGAATCGATCTTTAGCCGGGAAGAAACTTTCCAGATCGAGAAAGCCGACTCGATCAAAGGGGGTCTGCTGGATATCGCGAATCAACCGGCCCAACTCAAGATTCTGTCCGTCGCGCCACGACCGTTCGACGAGTGTCGAGAGAAGAATATGTTCTCTGCTGCGGAGTGGATCGGCATCGACTCCCAGGAGTGCCAGCAGCCCCGAAACAGCACTGCCAATCCTTTCGCGAAAGGCCTCGGCATTATCGCGAATGACAGGGGGCGGAGCGGAAAGCGATTTGAGAATTGTCAGCGGGACACCAACAGTGCTGCCGGGAGTGTAGATGCAGACATCGGCTGATTCGCGGAAGCGGGAAATTCGCTCGGGAGGCTGATCCCAGGCCGCCAGGCCCTCTTTCCATTGTGTGGCAGTTCTGGCAGCGAGTTCATCGACAGTGAGCCCTTTGCGAGTGGCTTCGCCAGGATCAATCCACGGTTTGAAATCGGCCGGTTTAAGAGATGGAAACGTCAGGAGGAGATTCCCCAGATCGCCTTTGGGATCGATGCAGATGGCAGGGAGGCCATCAATGGCCGCTTCTTCGAGAAGTGACAGACACAGGCCCGTTTTGCCACTGCCCGTCATCCCCACGCAGAGGGCATGGGTGGTGAGATCCTTGGAATCGTACAGGACGGGAGTATTGCTGAGCTGACCACTTGCCAGGTTGTATTCGCGACCTAAGTAGAACACTCCCAGCTTTTCGTAATCGCTCATATTTCACCTGAGGTAGAAAATCGTCGGATCTTGGAGATTGAGGGTTCGATCTGGGGATTGGCCAGAACGACTCATGAATTGTGCTACGATCCAAGCACAAACGGCCATTTCGAGCAAGTGGGGCATTGATGATGAAGAGCAGGGGATGAATGAATGCAGATCCTTACGGTAAAAATCCGTCAGTTGGCCGAGAATTCTCAAGGGATTGCCGGAAAAGCTCCATCAAACTCCTGATGTTCGAAGTGATCACCAGATAAAATTCTTTGCTGTGGAATCGACTGTGGAATCCAATGGAATGTGGTTTCCAACCTGTAAGAGATCCTCCCGGGAAAGAAGTCTCGATCTGCCATGCCTGACCTCTCGACGTTCGTCAAAATCTGCGGCGTGACAACTCCCACACAGGCGGCTGCCATTTCGCAATTGGGGCCGACGGCACTGGGTTTGAATTTTTACAGGCGATCGCCTCGATGCGTGACTTTAGAGCAAGCTTGCGAGATTCGTACCGCCATAACACCCGGAGTGCTGGCTGTGGGGGTGTTTGTGAATGAGACAGTGGACTCCATGCTCACGATCTTCAAAGAGGCCCAACTGGATGTGATCCAGCTTCATGGAGATGAACCGGCTCATGTTGTCACTCAAATTCGAGAAGAAGCTCGATCGCAAGGATTGCCTCAACCGGGAATTTACCGCGCCTTTCGTGTGGGTGAGGAAGGTCTCGTCGATGTGTCGAAACATCTGGAAGAGTTGTCGCAACTGGGCTTCCAGTACGATGGTGTGTTGATTGATGCCAGAGTCACGAAGATCTCTTCTTCGAATCAAGGCCAAGCTGGTGAAACGATCTATGGAGGAAGTGGACACCAGGCCCCCTGGCCCTTGCTGATTGGCTGGCGGGAAATCTTGAGGCAGACGCCGCTGTACCTCGCGGGTGGTTTGACCCCTGCCAATGTCGAGGAAGCGATGCGAACTGTTCATCCGACCGGTGTCGATACTGCCAGTGGCGTCGAAGTTTCCCCGGGGGTGAAGGATCTCGCACTCTGCAGGCAATTCATTGAGAGAGTGAGAGCCATTGTCGCTTCCTGAATTTACGCACCGGTGAAGGAAGGCAATTCCTTTATTGATGATTTGGGATTAGCATATCAGGGCCTGCCACGATGGTTTGTTCAATGTGGCTGCGTTGTTTTGTCTGCTTGTTGAGCGATCGTCGTGATTTCAAGTTGGTCTGCAAAAAGGTTTCCTAACATGCTGAGTTTGTCATCATGGAGTGCGTTGTCTAAGGCAACGGTTGCGATACTTTCCGGGCTGCTGCTCATTCCGACGATCTCGGCCCAGGCGGACTGGCCGACATTCCGGGGTGCCGATCGGACCGCTGTCGCACCTGATACAGGCCTCTTGAAAGAGTGGCCCAAGGAAGGCCCGAAGCTGTTGTGGAAAGCCGAAGGTGCCGGTCGTGGCTATTCGAGCCTGGCAGTTGCCGGCGACAAGGTCTTCACTCTTGGTGATGCTCCATCAGTCGCAGAAGATAAGGATGAATATCTGCTGGCCTTCAACCGGGCCGATGGCAAGCTGTTGTGGAAAACCAAGACTGGCCCCGCCTGGAATGAGGGGAAAGAGTCGTGGCAGAGTTCCCGCAGTACCCCCACTGTGGCGGGTGACGATGTGTTCGTGCTCTCTCCACAGGGAGTGCTGGTCGCTTGTGAAGCCGCGACTGGCAAGGAAATCTGGCGGAAAGATCTCAAGGCTGAGTTTGGTGGCAAGAAGGCTGATTCATGGGGCTATAGTGAATCAGTCCTGGTCGATGGCGACCGTGTGATTGTGACTCCCGGCGGCCCCAAGACGACGATGGCCGCACTCAACCGTGCAACTGGTGCCACGATCTGGACGACTGTCCGTGAGGATGACCGTGGAGCAGGGCATGCTTCGATTGTCCCTGTGACAGTGGGTGGCGTGAAGGTTTATGTGCAGACGACGGGCTCCGGCCCATTGGGTGTGCGCGCCAACGATGGCCAGTTGCTCTGGTCATACCCCATTGAAAAGACGACAGCCGTGATTCCGACTCCCATCGTTAAGAATGATCTCGTGTTCTTCGCTGCCGGTTACAAGCGCGGCGGAGCTCTGCTGAAGCAGATTCCCGGAGAGAACGAAACAGTGAAGATCGAGGAGGTTTACCCACTCAACCCACGCCTGGCCAACAAGCATGGCGGGATCATCCTGATGGGTGACTATCTCTATGGAGATTCTGACGATGCCGGTATCCCTTACTGTGCTGACCTCATGACAGGCGAAGTCAAATGGCAAGGTCGTGGTGCCGGGAAAGGTTCGGTCTCTGTCGTGGGTGCTGATGGGAAAGCCTATTGGCGATTCAGTGACGGGGTGATGGTTCTTTCGGAAACTGGGCCAGAGAAGTACACCGAAATCAGCTCTTTCCAGATTCCTGGCAGTGGTGATCGCCCCAGTTGGTCGCATCCTGTCATTACCGATGGCAAGTTGTATCTGCGCGAGCAGGATGCTGTGCTTTGCTATGATCTGAAGCCATAACTTTTCGCATGAGAAATCAATTGGTCTCAGCCGACAGGCAGGCCCATGCTGTCATGCAAAAATTAATGTCCCCCGGCCTTCTCATGAAGAGCCGGGGGATTTGCATTCATGGCCCAGTCTTGCTTCACTTGCCTGCGATGTCGTTCACATATTTCTCTGGATCAACGATTCCTTCCATGCCACCAATTCTTGTTGTTGCCGTCCTGCTGACCATCAGCAATCTGTTCATGACGTATGCCTGGTATGGGCACTTGAAAGATCATGCTCATCAGCCGTTGTGGATTGCGGTGCTGGTGAGTTGGGGGGTGGCGTTTTTTGAATACCTGGTGCAGGTTCCTGCCAATCGATTTGGGAATGATCATCACATCAGTCTGGGTCAACTGAAGATTTTGCAGGAAGTGATTACATTGGCTGTCTTCGTCCCCTTTGCCATTTACTACATGAATCGGCCTTTATCCTGGAATTTCCTCTGGGCGGGTTGCTGCATGCTGGGTGCCGTTTACTTCATCTTTAACGACCCCGCTGCCAAAGCGGAAAAGCATGAGTCGACTGCCACTGCACAAGCGGCAAACGAGCCAGTCACTCATCAAGAAGCGAGCTCACCACTGCCGGCCGTCACTCACACATCTCGTGAGGATTGAGTCAGAAAGCCGCCAGACTTTAGAGCACGATCGCCAACGGGATGTGCACGTTAGTGCATATCCCTACGTCGTATCGATCATGTCCGATCCATCTCAAAGTGCGCCGACCGCCTGGCAACAGTATGCAGCAACCTGCAACGGATGCAGCAATTTGCTTCGTCACGGCCAAGTCGTGGTGTGTTTTGGGGTGGGATTTGACTCGATTTTTGTAAGGTAGCGGCTCTCTTGAGGGATTGGCATGGTCTGTGCATTTCTTTGCAAAAAGATTGCACCGTTGGGGATCAAATTTTCGTAAATGGTTGGGAGAGAGTGTCTCCTATCCAACTTTTTGAATCCCGCAGGGCTGTTATCAGCATTTCTACTGAGGTTCAGATTTTTCTTGCCGTCATGATCAACAAATCGACGGCATCACTCGTGAATGGTGTGGAAGGTCAGTTATGCTGCCATTTCTCAAATCCCCTGGCTCTGGGACTGGCATGACTTTCTCGTCGCTTGCTTCATTTGAAGATTATCTGGTTCAGCAGCAACTGGTGTCGCCGCGTGCTTTGGCGGAGGCGGCCCGACATATTCGCGGCACTGATTCGTCGGCGATCAAGGAGTTGATCCGAGAACTGGAACGTCGGATGGAGCTGACGGGTTATCAGTCGGGGATTCTGCTGAAGCATGAGACCGAGGGTTTGCGAGTTGGCAATTACAAATTGCTCTATCGCAATGCTTCAGGGAGTTTTGCCCGGGTCTTCCGTGGCTGCTCTGTATTGACTGGAGAGATGATTGGCCTGAAGGTCCTGCGCCAGCGTTATGCCAGTGATCCACGCGCTGTTAATCTCTTCAAGCGGGAAGGCGAACTGGGGCGTCGCCTGAAACATAAAAACATCGTACCCATCTACGAAGTGGGGAGTGATGGTGGCCAGCATTACCTGACGATGGAGTTCGTCGAAGGTGGCAATCTCAAGGATATCCTGAAAATTCGGGGCAAGTTCACTCCCGAAGAAGCGGTCAAATACATCATCGATCTGGCGGAAGGGCTCGAATATGCATTGTCGATGGGTTTTACTCATCGCGATCTGAAGCTCTCGAACGCTCTGCTTTCAGCACAACGCGTCGCGAAGCTGGTCGACTTTGGATTGGCGGGTGGCGAAGCCTCGGGTGTGGCTGATGAAGCCGACCGTGCTGTGGAATACGGCACGCTGGAAAAATTCACGGGAGCTCCTGATGGTGACCCGCGCAGCGATTTGTTCTTTCTGGGGGTCATGCTCTACGAAATGGTCTCGGGCCAACCCCCTTATCCACCAACAAAAGACATTAACGAGCGGCGGCAGATCAGCAGGTACCGTAACATCCGGCCCATCACTTCCGTATGCCCGGGACTTACGAGGCCGCTGGTGGAGATCATCGACCAGTTGCTGCGCAGCAATCCCCACGAGCGCTATCAATCACCGACAGAACTGCTGCGAGATTTGCGGAAACTTCAGGCCAGTTTCAGCTCAACATCAGCCAGCAGCGAAAGTTCAGGAAGCACCAGCGGGCCCATGCCCGCAATCAAGAATTCTGAGGGCGAACCTTCATCCAGTCCCTCCACGGCGAATAACACCTCGACCATCCTGTGTATTGAAGGTCGTGCGACTCAACAGGATCGTCTCCGCGAATATCTTTCCAAGCATGCATATCGGGTGTTGATGCTCAGTGATACCGATCGAGCTCTGCAGCGTCTCGAAAGCATGGCTGTCTCAGGGATTCTCGTGACCTGTGAAGCGTTAGCTGATGATGTGGTCGGTCGATATGGCCAGTTGAAAAAGTACGCTGATCGTACTGAGACTCCCCTGGTGCTGGCCTTATCAGCAAAACGAGCTGATCTGTTGCCGCAACTGCCGACTTCCCGTTACAGCCAGGTCATGCCGCAACCCGTGACACTTCGCGATCTGCGTGATCGACTGGAAACCATGAAAGCCAGCTAATTTGGCTCAGCGCTCCCATTGTGTTTGAAAATCAGATGTGCTTGAAAATCAGAAAGCAAGCTTGCCTATCTGCGTGAAGCGTGTCGTATTACGGGCAGCGTGGCGTTTATACCGGCAATAAATCTTGCAGGTCACATCGGATTTCATTCGAGAGGAGGCTCGCAGGTGTTCGATGTGCCACGCGATCTCTCAGACGCTGCAATTTGCTGTAGAGTTGCTCTCGTTCCCCAGTGAGAAAATCATTCCGGATGCTGGCAGAGGCGTATGAGGACTGAACCGAATACGTGGATGGAGAGGTCGTGAGACAGGTGGAGAGCCGCTGAGACAACGAGTCTTTGGACATCATTGAGTCTGCTCGATCTGACATCGTTGAGTCTGAATGGATGGTTTCAGAACTCATGGCAGGACAGCTTCCTGCAACCGAATTCCCGATACTCGAACTCTGCGCTGATTCGTGTCGATTCCCTGCCAGCAGGACATCCAGCAAACTGACGAGCCAGCGATCTCTCAACAAAGTTGAGGGTTCATCCAGCACCTGACGGAGATCGCCCAGCAGCAGATACTCCAGATCCGACCAGTAACCTCGCGGTGCGATTGTTGATTGAACCGCGGTGGACATCATGATTACGGGGCCGAATGGACTTTAGGGAGGTAGGACACTTCAAGACGTCAATGCAAGGGATGTGCCGAGTCAATTGCCGCGATCGAAATTTTGAGAATTCTGCCATTCCCTGCGCTTTTGCCAGAATTAAATGTTGAAAATGAACTGAAAACACATCTTTGTCCGCCGTCAGCACGTGCCCTATGTCAAACCGATTGATCATCGAGGGTTTCTGGTCAACCAGAGAGCGATCTCGTTCTGAACAGAATCTGTTCAGCAATTGCGCCGAAAATGAGCAAACGGCATCTGGTCGATCTCTAAGAACTCTGCGCCCCTATTCAAAGGAAAAATGCGATGTCATCAGCGTTTCGTCGAAAATTCTCAGCGGGATCATTCATCAGCGGGACACATGTAAATAAGTAATTATTCTGATGCCTGGCGGGAGTTCCGGGATGGACGGAGGTCTGGCGCCGCCTCATAAGCAGAGTTCCCTTAACAGTCGAATCTGCCCGGTGGCTGCCAGGTTATGGTTTGGAAAGTGAGTTCGATCCTTCTACTCTTTCGCTTCTGCACGGCTCGTGAGATGATCTGCAGCGAACCTGGCAGGAACTGAGCTTCACAGGATTGTTGATCCCGAAGCCACCTGCGGGTTTTTTACGTTCCTCAACCAGCGGCAATGAGTTTCATCAAACCGCAGCCTTACGATCGGAATATCGACGTGGCGACATCTGTCGACCAGATCCCCACCAATCTTCCTGCTTTGCCAGAACCCTGGCAGGCTGTTGTCAGCAAGTGCGTGAGTTCGCAACAACCTGTCCTGCAATGGGCGTGGTCAAATATCGATGCCTCGCGACATTTTCAAAAAACGTTGTTGGTCCTGACCAATCGGAATCTAATGGCTTTTGCTGGCTCCCCTGAGTCTCCCCAGATTTCGCAGTGGCCTCTCAGTCAAATTGAAAAGCTGACGACCAGCGACCGAGCCGGGCTGGGAACTCTGGAAGCGCAATCGACCGATCGTCGCCTGGCGATCTGGCATTACACACTCGATCTGGGCCCTGCCATTTTGCTGTTGATCGAAGCTTTTCAGATGGCTTCGCTGGGCAGGAAGTCAATTTCGCTGGAAGAGCCAGTGCAGGCTCCCGAAGCTGAATCGACCACGACTCCGCCAACCACCAAAGCCCTCTGGCGGCTTGCCCGATTTGCCAGGCCTCATGCCGCCGCAATTGCAGCAGGTTTTCTCCTGTCTTTCCTGGCGATGATTGCCGGGCTCATCCCGCCTTATCTTACGGTTCCGTTGCTGGATGATATTCTTATCCCCTATCAGACAGCAGCGACGCTTTCGCGCGAGACAGGTCAGCCGATTCCACCTGCGGTCGACTTTTCGATGTCACTGGCGGGGATGTACCTGGCGGGTTTGCTGCTGGCGGCTGTGGCCGCCTGGATTCTGGGCTGGCTGCAGGGGGCACTTCTGGCTCGCGTCAGTGAGCGGATTGCGGCCGATCTTCGCAATGCCTCGTATGCCCATTTGCAAAGGCTGTCTCTCGAGTACTTTGGTGGTAAACGGACGGGCGATCTCATGTCGCGCGTCAGTACGGATTCGGATCGCCTGTGCCAGTTCCTTTCGGATGGTGTCGTCGATTTTGCTGCCGACTGTTTTCTGATTGTCGGGACGGCCGTCGTTCTCTTCTGGATTGACCCGTGGCTGGCCATGGTCTCGCTCGTCCCTTTTCCACTGGTGATCTGGCTGATGTATGTCTCGCGTGACCGCCTGCAATCGGGCTTTCAGAAGGGTGGACGTGCCTGGGCCCACATGACGAGTGTCCTGGCGGATACCATCCCCGGGATTCGGGTTGTCAAAGCCTTTGCCCAGGAAACGCGTGAGATTCAGCGGTTTGAACAGGCCAATCGAGAAGTTCTTTCGGCCAACGACAAAGTGAATCGAGTCTGGACGTTCTTCTGGCCCATGATCATTTTCCTCAATCAACTGGGTGTGCTGGTCGTATGGGGCTACGGGATTTACCGGGTTCATGAGCAGATGATTACTGTGGGTGTGCTGACTGCATTCCTGGCGTATATCGCGAGGTTTTATGGTCGGCTGGAATCGATGAGCCGCATGGTGAATTCATCGCAGCGGGCGGCTGCCAGTGCTCATCGGATCTTTGAAATTCTCGATCGGGTATCAAGTGTTCCCGAGCCCGCTCAACCAGTCCCGCTGAAAGACTTCAAGGGCGAGATCGAACTGAAGTCGATTGGTTTCCGATATGGAAACCGCAAAGTGCTGGATGGTGTGAATCTGAAAATTGCCGCTGGGGAAATGATCGGACTCGTCGGCCAGACCGGTGCTGGCAAAAGCACGCTGATCAATCTGGTGTGCCGCTTTTTTGATGTGGCCGAAGGGGCGATCTATGCGGATGGCACAGACATTCGCTCGTTCCGAGTGGAAGACTGGCGCAAGAATGTCGGGATCGTGCTGCAGGACCCTTTCCTCTTCTTTGGAACCATTGCGGAAAACATCGCCTATGGGAAGCCAGGGGCTTCGCGCGATGAAATCATCGAAGCGGCCAGGGCGGCTCGTGCTCACGAGTTCATTCTGCAGTTACCGGATGGATACGATTCGCTGGTCGGTGAGCGGGGACAATCGCTCTCGGGTGGTGAGAGGCAGCGCATTTCGATTGCGAGGGCGCTGCTGATTAACCCCAGGCTGCTGATTCTTGATGAAGCAACCAGTGCCGTCGATACCGAAACCGAGCGGCAGATTCAGGAAGCGCTGCAGAATCTGGTCAAGGGCCGAACGACGATTGCGATTGCTCACCGTCTCAGTACGTTACGCCGAGCCAATCGAATTGTGGTTCTCGATCATGGTCGTCTGGTCGAATCAGGAACTCACGAAGAGTTGTTGAAGCTGTCCGGCGGGCATTACGCCAAACTGGTCGAAGCTCAACAGGCACTCACAAAAGACATTGGCTGGTAATCTATTCTCATCATCCCTTTGAAGGTCACTGACGAACATGCAGCACAACCCGCGATTTTTGCAACTGGTGGAATCGGTTCGTACCAACATTCGCGAATGCAGTATTGCCGACCTGAAGTTGCTGCTCGAAACGAAATCTCCCGTGCTTCTCTTTGACGTGCGCGAGGATCATGAATGGGCCAAGGGCCATATTCCGACAGCGAAGCATCTGGGCCGGGGCATTATCGAACGGGATATAGAAACGTTGATCCCTGATCCGGAAACCGAAATTTACCTGTATTGCGGCGGTGGGTTTCGCTCAGCTCTGGCCGCCGACACGCTGCAGAAAATGGGCTACATGCATGTGATCTCGGTGGATGGTGGCTTCCGTGGCTGGAAAGAATCTGGGGGTGAGATTGTCACCCCCAGTGCTTAGCTATACAGCCAGCCCATGCCATGCTGCTTTGATTTCCAGTAAATGATGATCTGTGGCTACTGTGGAGCATAACGAAGAGTAGCTGCCAGCCCACATGTACCGGGAACCTGTTCGCCTCCGGCTGCGAGGACAGTCCCTCCGGTCATCATGACGCGAGCACAGATTTCACCGACGACATCGTAACTGACCGGGCAATTGGCGGCACCTGGCGTAATTTTGCCGTGCTCATCGATGGTCCCGGGGGTGACTCGGGCGACATCAACAATTAAGGATTGCACGGCACCCTGTGTGGCAGCGACAGCGATCTCTTCGAGAATGGTGGTCGTGCGATTTTGAGTTTTTCGCTGTTCGAAGGTATCAAGTGCCGTTTGAATGCGGGCACTGGCGAGGTTCTGGAAGATGGTGCGGGCGGCGGCCACGATTTCGACATCGGAAATCGCATCCGGGCTGTGGCGAATCTCGTCGGCAGCGAGAAATGGATACGTTGCCAATTGGCGGTAAATGGAAAGCAAGGGTTCTGTTGCTGCCAGAACCAGAGGTTCACTGCGTCCATTGAGAACCGGCCGGAGTGCCTGATCAACCAGGCGTGCATATTGTGTGAGACGAACTTTCTTCCCTTCGTCTCCCTGAATTCGTCCGCTGGGTGAGCGATCCTGAATGGACGACTTGCCGACTGCACTAGCTGCATCCTTCGGCAAGCCGTCGATGTTCAATGTCACTGCGGGCAGGTCGGAGCAGATCTGCAGCAGCTTGACATTATTCTGACCAAGCACCAGGACAAAGCCTGTCGAAGAAGCCGCCATTGGATGCAGCAATGGCTTGACGTGGAATCGATCACTGACTTCCACCAGCTCTTGAACGCTGTAGGGAAGTCTTAAAGTATGAATCTGTGTGGGTGTCACAAAAATAGCGAGGCCATGTGCCTGGTATTCCCAGAATGATCCATCATCCACCAGATCAAGAAGCAGTCCTTCAATGGCTTCAATATCTTTTTTCGGATGCTCTGCCAGTTGATCAATCGCAGTTTTTGTCAGATTTTTGAGGACAATCCGATCCTGCTGGGCCTGCTGAGAAAGTGGCGTCGTGGGAAGATAAATGCTGACCTTGATCTCACCCCGTGAATTCATCAGGGTGGCAATATCATCTCGAGAGGGAAGATCAACGTGAAGCATCTGGAATATCCTGTCAGAACATCGTGAAGTAGAGAATTCGCGATCTCTAAATCACTCCATTGACCATCAGCAAACAAGTCAATGCTGATCAAAATTCTGGGGAATTCCATAAATTGCAGCTTTTGAGCACTGTGACAAAGCAAATGTACAAACAATTGAATGCTTACGGTCCACCATGTTAAGGAACAAGCGGCTCTCTTCACAGTTCGCAAACCTATTGAAAGGTCGAACGACGACTCCACGCGGCGTGCAGGTTTGCACTTTCTGCAGATCTGTTTTGGTCGAACAGAGTGGATACGTTGTCGCCTTATCTCGAGTTGCGATTGGTTGAAGCGCACCTACGAGAGTTCGCGGGCGAACGAGTGATCAACGACCGTGAACTCGGGATCGAGTGCCGGAGCGGGTTGTCGATTGAGGCGATGCAGCCGATGGGGCTGCAGATCGTGGAAGAAGGCACAACCGCTGATCCCACCCAAGACGGCCAATGCCCAAAGTGCCAGCCAGAACCTGCGTTCCATATTGGTGCTCATCCTTTCGTTCATCGATCCGGTTCCGGACATCTATGGCGGCGGTGCGGGAAAGTAAGTCTTCGAACCTGTGAATTCAGGTTCATCTCAACCATGCGTCTTCCCACAGGACGGCTGGATCGTCAAGGTGTGGTTGAGATGCATTTTCGGCAGGAATCGCCAGATGTCTCGGAGACTCGATACGAAGCAGATTCAGCAGGAATGCCCCGGCAAAGATTGCCGCTGAAACCCTGGTGCGTGCTCTGAATGGCTGCTTTTGCCGCTGGAACGTGATCGACTTTTTCGATGGCAGAGATTCATCCAGCAGCGATGACTTTCGGGCCGATACGACTTTCGTAGAAGTATTGCTTCGCCCCCTGAGGTTGAATCAAAACTTGCGACCCCTGATAAGTAGCCATTTGGTGGTGCGGTTCCCTGCTCCCGAGAATACCCATGTCCGAATCTGCAGAACCCAACCCCGCGACAGATCTTTCACCCAGTTCTTCTGAGAGTTCTGCTGGAGGAGAGCATCAGCTCACTTCGACCGGCATCGAGCAGTACGAGAAGCTGAAATCGACGTGGTTGAGTCACCTGACAGGGAATATCGAAGCTCTCGTCACGTCGTTTCAACAGACAACGGATCTGTCGACCAGGTTCCAGGCGAAAGAACTTTCAGCCGAGTGGGTGACACAGCATTTAGCAGTTCAACATGAACCGTGGCCTGCTGGTGATGCGGCAGGTCTCGTTGTTGAACTCGCCTGTGATGAGACGTTTTTTGTGGCGTTATTGCCAGAAACGATCGGCTTGCCAAACTGGTTTACGACGCCGGATGCCAGTCAGGAATCGCGACTGCAAACTTTGGCACAGGAATGGAGCATTCTTCTGCTGCCTGAGTCGATCGAGATCGGTGCCTCAAAAACGATGACCGTCTCGCGCATCGCGGGTCATGTCGAAAACCTGCCACTGCATGCCCGTTTGCTGGCTTATGCTCTGGAGGTGACAACTCTCGAGAATCCGCCGGAAGAAGGTGAAACACCCGCGATCATCGTGTTGGGGCCATTTCCTCTATCAGCAAAAGATGGTCAGCCATCGGGGTCGAGTGCCGATGCTGCATCAGGATCCAGCAAGACTGGCATGACGGGAGTCACTCCCCAGAACTTCGAGGATGAATGGGAAGAGGCCTCAGCAAACCTCGAGACCGAACGTCGTCAGAATTCCAGTGCCGAGCGACAACTGCCCGATTCACAGGCTGCAGTAGCGCCAGTCGATGGCCCGGTTGATGATCTGCTATCGAACTATGAGGGACTGGCCGCTCAAGATCCAATGGAATCTGCGGCACCATTGGCTCAAGAGACGATGCCTCAGCAAACGGTCACGAGCCAATTGATGCTGCAAAGGCTCTCTGGAGTGCGGGTTCAATTGAGCGTGCGCCTCGCAGAAAAGCGCATGCCCCTGGCTGCTTTATTGCAATTGTCACCCGGGGCTCTGGTGACGTTTAGTAAACCTTGTGAAGACCTGCTCGATATCTATATTGGAAATCGGCAGTACGCTCAGGGTGAAGCCGTCAAAATTGGCGAGCATTTTGGCGTGAAGGTCAATCGCTTAGGGCCACCTCCTGAGAAGCCCAGTAGCCTGATTCTGGACTGATGGCCATTGACCTTGCTCATCGGGTTTTCGGCGACCCAATCACATCGATGACTGGCAGTCAGGCGATGATGAAAAATCGATAAAGTCAGCCAGTGCAGAAACTCCCTGTAGAGAACTGTTGAACGTCTTGAGCATAATGGGCCGAGTTGATGGAGGCTTTGAAGTGGCCTTTGTCTGACATCGAGCGTTGATGCGAGAAAGCATTTCGCAGGTCTATCCGACAGGTTGGCTCCCATGAGTTCTGCAGGCACGCCCCAAGATCCCACTGCTGATTCCGAGAAGACATTCATCGCATCGGATGTCTCTGATGGTGCTATGGCAGCTACGAACATTGCGCCTGACACAGTTCTGACTGGCTCAACAGATGCCGGAGAACCAACAGGGAAGAGTTCGTCGACGACTGCTCCGCAGCGGATTTCTCAATTGGGCGACTTCCGTTTGATTCGCAAGCTTGGTGAAGGGGGCATGGGCGAGGTGTTCCTGGCACATCAGGACAGTCTCGATCGAAAAGCGGCGATTAAAGTTCTCTCCAAAAAACTTGCTGGCAAAGACGACTTTGTCAAACGGTTCTATCGCGAAGCGCGGTCGATGGCGAAGATCGATCATCCAAATGCCGTACGCGTTTATGCCGTCGATCAGGATCATGGTGTGCACTTTGTGGCCATGGAGTTCATCGATGGCAAGAGCATGCAGCATTGGATCGAGACTCTGGGCCGACTTTCTGTTGGTGATGCCGTGCATGTCACGTTGCGATGTGCTGAGGCTTTGCAGCATGCCCATGCCATGAACATGGTGCATCGCGATATTAAACCTGACAACATCATGCTGACGGCTCGTGGGCAGGTGAAGGTGGCGGATTTTGGCCTGGCCAAAGCGATCGACGATGAAGACAACTCGCTCACACAGAGCGGGACCGGTCTGGGAACGCCCTACTACATGGCTCCTGAGCAGGCCCGCAATGCCAAACATGTGGATGGCCGCTGCGATATCTACGCCCTGGGGGTCACGCTTTATCATTTTCTCACGGGGAAACTGCCATTTACCGGCAATACCACCGTCGAACTGATCATGAACAAAGAACAGGGAAAGTTTCCACCGGCTCGAAAAGCGAATCCCGAGATCCCGGAAAAGCTGGATCTGATCATCGATAAGATGGTGGCTGTCTCTCCTGAACAGCGATTCAAGGATTTCGGCGAAGTGATTCGTTACCTAGCGATGCTGGGCCTCGAAAACCCTTCACTCAGCTTTATTCAGGCTCCCGATAAAGTGGTGGCGACAGCCAATACGGCCACTGTCAAAAGTCCCGGGGCCGCCACGCGAAGCCTGCCCGCGGTGCCGAAGTCTTCCGCTGAAGATGCCGCTCAGCAGAAGCAGGCAGCAGCCAAAGAGATCATCTATGCGATTCAGTTCATCGATGCCCAGGGGAAACCAGCGGCTGCGAAGATGACTGCCCCCGCGATTATCAAAGGGATCAAAGCCGGCATCATTGACCAGCGGGCGAAGATCAAAAAACCAGGTGCGACATCCGCGATTCCAATTGCTCAGCTCCCTGAATTTGAAAATGCCATTCAGGCCCTTATTGTCCGGCAGGAAGCAGAGAAAAAAGGCCGGGACATGAAGTCGCTGTATGCCCAGATTGATCGGCAGGAGCGATGGCGGAAGTTCACCCGCAAAATTCGAGCGGCCCTTTCAGGTGCCCTGGGCTGGGTCAGTCTGCTGATCTGGCTGGGATTGATTGCCGGTGCGATTTACGGGGTCTACCTGCTCCTGCCACTCCTCAGGCAGAACATTCCGTTTCTTGAAAAGCTGGGTGGAAGCTGATGGATCCACTCTCATCATGCCACCAATCAATGCGTTGGAGAGCCTGACGGATTCTTGAATTTGTCTTGAAAGGCGATTGTTACCCAATTGCTGAGCTGTTCCACCTGGCCTGAGTTGCGAGTACCACCAGTAAAGTACACAGACCTGCCACACCGAGGCCAGCCAGAATGGCAAGCAGAGGAGGGAGAGTCAGTGCCGCAATGGTGAGGATGAGAATCAACAGGAGTGTGGTGATCTGAAGCCAGCGCTGTTTCTTATCCGGGGTCACAATCGCCACCATCCAGGCTGCCAGAATGATCGAAGCCAGCAGCCATAACCATCCCCACAGAGATCCCTTTCTGCCGGAGGGGACAAACTCGAGTGCCAGGCGGGCATCGCCACCGGCTTTCGAGAATCGCACGGTCTGGCCACTTTGAGGAAGCTCTGCCACGACGGAAAGTCCTTGTGAGACGGCACCTCGATTGGCAGGTAATTCAAAATCGACCATGCCACCCAGGCCACCACCTAAGCCGCCCGTCCCGAGAGTTGTCCCGCCAGAACTGGCCGCCATTTCCGAGAGGACGAAGAAACCGTCGCGGGCAGACGCGTCGCGGGCTTTATCGACGCCGAGCTTTGCCCTCTGCAGGCCATCTTCATCCCATTGAGATGATGTTGACTGTGATAATGATGACTGAGACGAGGTTGACTGACCTTTGTTTTCTCCCAGGGCACGCTGCTGCAGTGCAATGGAATCGGCCGCATTGCGTCTCATACCTCGACCAAGTTCCACCGCTTGACTTCCTCGATCAAACTCCTGCTTTCGAGCTGCGGAATCTTCCGACAATGACTGATAGCGTTCCAGTGATTCACTCGATTTGGACTTGGCCAGATCGACCTGCTGGCGCTGCTGTGATTCTTCCAAACGGTTCCGCACGGCACTGTTCAAAGAATCGAGTTGCTGATCGTTGAAGGCCTGGTACTGACGGCGGGCATCGAGTTGTTCCCGCGCTTCCTGACGATCTTTCTTCGATGGAGCGGACTCTTGAACAAACTCGTTTTCCTTGAGTTCGGACTTAAACCAGAAGGCTCCTCCTTGAGAGAAATGATCCGCCTGAGACTGGCTGCGATTATCGGTCAGAATCTGGAGAGCATTCGACTGCGCCTCGAGAGCACCTTCGGAAGGTTGCCCCAGGATGATGCCGTTGACTGCCAGCCCTGAGACATTCAGTGACTGGTTTTGAAGGTTCAGTTTTTCACCTTTTTGCTCAACCTTGCGTTGTAATTCCTGAAGTTGCTTTTGTGTGGCATTCAAACTGGTTTCATACTCATCGACAGCGGCTAAATCTTTGCCTGAAGCTCGACTGCGGTAGCTGGAACTATCGGAAAGCAACGACTTCAGTGCGATGCCATTTCCCAGGGCCTGTGCCTGAAGTGAGAAATTGGTCGAATTGTCGGCAATCGAAATCAGATAAGACAACTCCTGCAGGCGAGCCTGTTGCAGTGATAGCTCGGATTGAACCAATGAGGCACTATTCAGATTGTTGCGCGTGAGGTCGGCCAGCCCGGTCGCATGCAGATCATCGGGAATGGAAACCGCCCAGCGTGTGCGGGAAACCGGAATCCCGAGAGATTCATCTTTTTCGGGGCTGATGACTTGTGGTGCCGGAATATCGAGTTGGCGGGTTGTCCAACCGCCACGGGCCGGCAATCGACCATTCAGCTTGCCCGCTATAGTGATCTGCACGGTGATCGAAAGATCGGCAGCACTTGTGCGGGGTAAGGCCACCAGTTGAATCATCTGGCCGTCTTTCGACGATTGCACTGCTCGAGAGGGGGCACCATCGATCAAGACCGTGAGGAGTCTGGCTTCCTTAGGAATGACCAGCGGCAGGAACTGGCGCGAGCGATTTTTGATCAGGTAAGTCGCGCTGGTTCGATAAGTCCCATCGCGGGAGAGAATCGTCACCAGGTCGGCCAGATTCACACTGGCCGCTGCCAGTCGAGCCTGCGTTAGCGCGACGGCTTTCCACTTCAAAGAGACACCGGAGCTTTTCACCCGCAGAAGTTCAGCAGCCCGTTTAATGAGATCATCATTCAGTGCAATCCGCAGATCATCGCGAGTGACAGCATCGGCCTGTTCGGGAGCTTCACGAGTCAGCACGCTGCGCGAAGGATTGAGCAAGAGGACATAATGAGATTGCGGAATCGATTCGACCGAGCCTGTGTTGGTGCGGTCTGCCTCAGTCGTTTCAAAGCGTAAGCCGGGCGAATGCACCTGGAGGTCACGAAACTCCGTCGTCGCGACGGCAGCCAGCGAAAGGCTGCCCAGAATGGGTGTTCGCAAAAAGATCGTCCACCGGGGGCGGCCATCTTTCCCTTTGGAAGTGGCAATCGACCGGATTTCAGAACCTGAAAACTCGAGTTTGCCGGCAAATTCAGGGCTGGCAGAAACCTCAACCACATCGGCCGCAGCACGGGCAATCTGCCAGTTCAAAAGGAGTGAATGAGCAATCGCACCATCAGTCACACTGACGATCGATAGCGATTCAGCCGCCAGTTGCGGCTCAAGTCTCGACAGCGAGAGCGAAATGGGACGGGTGGTCTGGTTTTCTGAAGAAAACGCGAGTTGAGGAGCCTGACCATTTTTCAGTTGCGTCAACCCGGGAGAGAGGGTGGCGGGATCGATCGATCTCCAGCCTTCAAGGTTGGAAAAGTTGGCCGTAATGGCGGAATCTGTCCAGAGACCGACTTGTGAACTCAATCGATCCACATCGGTTAACTCGGGAAGTTCCAGGGCCATGGACCAGCGGTTCTGGCCATTGCGGCTGAAGGGGACTGCCCCCGCGAGTAGAATCTCCAGAGTCCCTTCACGCGGCGTTTTCCATTCCAGAGTCAACAGGTGCTGCCCCTCTGTGCGGGTTTCGTACCAGTCCTGTAAGCCTGCGCTTTCGACTCTCAGCGGCTGCCAATCTTTAGGGAGACGCAAGGTCAATGTCGCGCGGGGCACGCCCGAGACCTGAGCGATGAGCCGCGTTGTTTGCTGCTGGCGTGTGGGAGTCATGAGCACGCCATGCTGAGCCTGGGCGGTGATGCGGGACAACTGCCTTTGAACCCGCAGTTCGAGTGCATAAGGTCTCGCCGAGAATCGATAGGCGAACTGTGGAGCGGCAGCCGGGCGACTGACAGGGACTGAGCCACTGAAGCGAGACGTATCAATTTGTGTCAGTAGCTCGGTTTTATTGACTCGCACGTTGAACTGGCGAGCCGCAAAGACACCCAAGGTTCCTGTTTCATGTGTCACACCGACAGGGATCAACTGTGGCGCTTTCAAAACGGTCGGTTCCTGCGAGACGGGAAGTTCGAAATAGGCATCGATCGTCAGGCGGGTGGTGTCATCGACATTTCGTCGCAGATAGACTTTCAGTTTTCGCGCGGGGTCTTCGCCAGAGAGTTCCCAACTGCCGACATCAGGGCCTGTGACCGATTGAATTTTGAGTGCTGGTGGAACCTGAAGATCGAGTTCAATAACACTCCCCTGTCGGATCAGATATTCAAGCCCGGTGCTCACCTTAAGGCCGGTGTCATCAAAAGAGAGAGCCGTCAGTGAATTGAGCGAGACTGTGCGGTTGGCCACATTGAGTTCACCTTCGGGCTGCCAGGAGATGGACACCTCGTTGTAAGCGCTGAGTGAGACTTCGACCTTTCGCGGCTGGTCGTTTCGGGCGGGTATCTGCCGGAAGCCTGTGGTAGCGCCATTGAGCCGGACGAGCAGACCCTCTTTGGGAAGATTCCAGATCAGTTTCCCACTGGTCAAAGGTTCGAGGAGGATCTGGAACTGGCCAGCCGAGGGGGAGGAATTGCGATCAATAATCGTTTCCAGATCGAGGACATGCAGTCCTTCTCCAGTGATCAGGATTTGCTGCTGCGAATCTTTAGAAACCAGCGGGGCCGCTTTGCCATCCAGTTCCGCCCGGTTCCACGCCAGTTGCTTAAGTGGTAAGGCCAGCAATTGAGGAGCGCTCGTTCTCGACAGATAGACCAGCCTGGCCTTTAAGCGAACATCGTGTGTCCACTGGCTCTGGGCGGGTGTGGCTTTTTCATCTGTGCCAGCCGGCTGTGCATCTTGCGCAATACCGGGTGCAGGTTTGACTTGTGGTTTAGGAATAAGATCGACCACTAATGTCGTTTCGGCTAACCCACCAGCATGAGGGGCAGCAGTTTGGGGTCGTTTGTCAGGGTTGGCCTTCAAATACAGTTCGAGGTACTTCTCGTAAGGGATAAAAACCTGCTGGCTCCCTTCGAGAATCGCGGGGTCAGTGAGATCACCACTCGCCACAGGAATGACTGTTTGATTGACAGGAGGCGATGGGGGAAGCGGAGCCATGGCTTTCTGAGCTTCCTGGTCGATCTTTTGAACCTCTTCCTGTGCCATCAGCGGAGTGGTACAGGCTGACCAGAGACATAACCCCACGACGAGGCTCGCCAGTTGACCTGGGCCAGACCATCGAGTTTTGCCGCAACGTGAGAGGCAGCACGTCAGACAGAGATCGATCAGTGAGTAGAGCGCGACACCCAGCCACACCATCAACCCCCCGATCATGGCGGCAAACAAACCATCGAGCCAAAGCTGTGCACTGGCGGGAAGCACGCCACTAAAGCCAATGACGAGAGGAAGGCCAATCCCGAGAATCAGCCATTTGCGCGTCGCAGGAAGTTTACGGCAGAACCACGCGATGAGTGCTCCCATGCAGAAGAGCCAGCGTCCCCAGAGTGTGATCTCCTGACGGTCAAGATAGGTCAGTTTCAATGAGGCGACTTCTCCGCCATCGAGGCTTTCACCCGTTCCGACATAGCGAAACTCTCGACTGCGGGTACCGGCGGGTGCCTGCCAGTTCAGAGCCAGAGAGAGCCGGGATGTACCCGACTTTACCCCCCACGATTGATCCGCACGACCTGTCAATGTTTCGGCCCCTTCGCCGGCAGTCGCAGGACGTGCATCAGGAGTGGGAGTTGCTGGAGTTTTGTTGTCTGTCGTCTCTTTGCCTGCTTCTGCCGGAATTGGCATACCGGCTGCCACCGGCTGGGGCCGGTTCACGGCAACGGCAGGATCGCTGACAGCCCCAAAAGGTTCAGCCGGAGCAGCTAAAGGTGTTTGAGCAGCGGAAGCAGGACCGCTCGGAGGCGCGGCAGGTTTGGCACCCGCCCGCAGCATCTTGCGCGATTCTGCGATCTTCTCGCCAGCCTGTGCTGGAGCGTCAAAAGCCGGGACTAGAGCATCAATATCCGACATAGGTTTACCGTTACTCTCTTCGAGACGCTTCATCGATTTCTCGACAGGTTCAACAGCGAAACCTTCGACAGCATTGTCGGTATAAAAGGAGGCTGCAGGAGCAGCGGTGCGGGAAGCGGCGACGTGTCGTTCGGCCCTGCCACCCAGGAAAAACCAGGGTCCTACGCAGACGACCAGCACCAGCCCCAAAGCAAGAAGTCCACCGGCACCGGCACAACCCCAGAAGCCAGCCTTGAACCGGAGATAACAGGCTCCCGCAGTGAACAGAATCATGAGCCCGGCCACCAGCAATAAGGGAATCAGGCGTTCCCAACTGGCATGTTGGAAGAGCTCTTTTAACCTCGCCAGTTCTCCCGGCTGATCAAGTGGCGCGGTCGCCTCCAGTAAACCATTCTGCCTGACGAGTAACAGTTTCTCGGGATAATGGACTTCCCACGTCTGCTCGAGCACTTCCACGGTTTCAAGATCGCTCGATGACGTGACGACATTCAGCACAGGTGTTGTCCCCTCAAAATGGCTGGCCTGTGCCGATCGACCAGCCGTCGTATGATCTGTCTCGTAATAGACAACCACAGATCGTTCGGTACCACCGACCGCTGAACCTGCAGATGAGCTGTTCGCTCCCTCATTTCGACTGCTGAGAGGAACCAGAAAGCCTCGTGAGGCGAGCCTGGCTTCCACAGCCCGTCCATCAACCATCACTGCCCACAAGCGGCTCCCCTGACCAGGCTGACCTTGATCTCCGGGCAATTGAACACTGAGATTCTGCACGTTGGCGACCTGTAACAGGAATTCCGCCCTATGCTGAGCAGCGCCGACCAGCGGCAAGTGCGTATCGACTTTCAAACGGCGGCAGATGGCGCTGGGAAGTGCCGAGCGATCAAATCGTTGCTCACTCACAACAACCCTGGCTCCTTCGGCCAATGTTTCGAACAGAGCCACCAGTCGCTCGCGAGGGACCCACTTGGATGAGGGGAGTTCCAGCAGGTCCGCTTCTTTGAGAGGCGATCCATCAGCGGCCAGAGCATCAATCGATAACTTCTGATCCGGGCTGGCTTCGAGAGCTATAAATCCACTATGGAGTTGAGAATCGAGCACCAGCAGTTCGGGCACTTCGAACTTCTCGGCCTCAGGTCTGGGTTGCTCAATCGTCGCCCACAGAGTCAAGGCTCCCCGGGCTCGTTCCGCGAACCGCAGGATCCACAATCTGCGACCTTTGACCACCGGGCCGTCCTGCTGCTGGACGATCCGTCCGCCAGCACCTGTCAATGAGAACCGCAAATCGGTCCCGACACTTTCCGGCAATGTCAGCATCAGTCCGCGAACGCCACCACCTTGAACTTCGACCTGCACGGAAACAAATGACGAGATCGACTGCTGATCGAGTCTCCAGCCAGTGAGGCCTTTCGTGATCCAGCGGGAAGGCTGCCTCGATATGTTCAAGCCAGCTTTCCAGTTGTTGACCTGCGACTGCAACCTGAGTCGCTCGTCTTCCGCTTTGAGTGGTGCCAGATCAATCGCCACGAGATCGCGAGCAGTGACATCGAGATCTTCATCCGCTCGCACCACGACAGCCGTCTCTGTGAGAGTGGCTTCGGCAATGGGTAGGGAAGGTAAAACCAGCGAGACAGGAGCGTTTTCTTCCACCGGCCAGTTCTCGACAAGCTGCCTGGCTGAGAATCGGATCGATCTTCTCTCTCCCGGAAGCAATGGCTTGTCGAGAGCCACACGAATGCGATTGATCCCTGCATCACCAGGGATCGTCTGCCAGGTTAACCCCTGACCTTCGGCAGTGCTGGCCTGCAGCAATTTCCACTCAGCAGGAAGATCAAATTCGAGATCGAACAGCGAGACATACCGGGTTTCAACCATCGTACTGGCGGTAAGTTCAATACCACGGGCAGTGATTTCGACAACCATGGCGACTGCTGTATTCAGTTCGCGGGCTTTGGGTTCAGTCATGAGGTTTAACTCAAAATCTTCCCGCCAGACTTCAAAGTCGATGGAAGAATAGGTGTTGTTATCGCTGGGCGAGTTATTGGCTGCAGGAGCAGTACTTCGAGGAGTGGCAGAAAGACCTTCCGAGCGGCGCACTCCGTTTTCTTCCAGGGTTCTTAAGCGGACTTCCTGCGGATGACGCACGATGAGTTGCCCGACATGACTGGTGGCTCCATCGATCTTCAGTGGTGGTACCGACCAGGCCTCACCCACTTGTGTGGGCATGACGCCACGAACTGTCAACGTGCGCTGACCTTCAAACGGTTGCGAGAAGACCAGCGACATTTTCGTGCGCTCGGGATTCGCCGGGTCATCGGAGAGTGTCCACGCTTCGAGGCCTGTCGATTCGATGGCAGCGACTTCAAGCTTTGATGGGACAGACAATTCGAGTCGATCAATCGAGCGGCCAAAGACCTGCAGGCTGGTCAAGGCCTGCCAGGAGACTTCACCGGGGCTGCTGACAAGACCGTAGGCTGTGCTCGCAAAGAGCAGGGCATCAGTCGCTTTGGCTTCGGCTCGTTCGGTAAGACGCCATTGAAAGCGGCCCTGCCCGCCAAAGGGGAGGCGATACTCATTCGCTTCGGTGAGTGGCTTCAATCGATCCAGGGTCATACCAGAAGAAACAAGTTGTTTTTTCGGTGGAACAGTCACCACGATTTCCCCGGCAGGGACAGGTGGCAGTACAAAGGCGGCCACCTGATCACTTCCCGCATTGACCAGAGGTGTCGTTAACTGCAGCTCTAAATGATGAGTGCCGACTTCATTGGTCAGGAGTTGCAGAGGTGGAGCCGGCAGTCGAACCGATTTTTGCTGAGTTTTGACCATGGGCTGAATTTCGAGCGCCGGTCGATAAAGAGGTGCCGGCTCTCCATCCAGCCGAGCGGAGTCGATCGAAAGCCGTTCAAGTCCAGGGATTTTCCATTCGACCCAGCCGGGAGTGAGTTGTTCGAGTTCAAGTTTCAAATTAATGACGAGAACAGTCCCTTCGATCGTGGCCACAGCCGTTCCGCTGGTGATCACCTGATGAACCGGCGGAGTGGGCGAGTTGTTTTTGACCTGTGCTTTCTTGAGGAGTGCTTCGTAGTCATCTCGTGAGAGGAGGACACCTCGTTTTTGAGATTCAAGCACAGCCTGCAGATCTGCCAGAGGGACAAACACTTCTCGCCGAATGCTGGGCGATTCACCACTTTCGACAGAGACGTTCTGTACTGGTCGACTGGTGGGGGGCTGTGCCTGTGCCTTTTGTGATGAACTCCAGCCGCACACCAGGCACAGCAGAGCAGCCATGAGCCGACAGATATCGTTCATGAAGAAGGATCGACCCTTTTGACGAGGCGAAGACTTCGTTCGGAGATTGAAGGTGATGAGTGACATCAGTTTGTTCCTGCCAGAATCTGGCTCAGTCATTTCGCAGAATCAACAACATCTCTGGAAGCATCGGTATCGATCATCGCTGGTCACTCGGAGTTTTCTGCCCAGCGGAAACTGCTCTTTCTCGTTCACGGCATTCAATGAAGAACGACTCTGAACTCGTAAAAGCGATATCAACTGAGAAATCAGCTCTGAAGTTCACCCGTTGTATTCTGTGAAGGTGGATCCTCTGGCTTGCTGGATGTCGCGGATGAGGCATCTCCAGTGGACACAGCGAGTGGCTCTTCGACTTTGGTCTTAACAACGGGCTGCTCAAGTGGAACCTCGACGGGTTTTGGTTTTCCAGGACGGCAGCAGTTGACAATGCTGGCGACCAGCCAGATCAGTACCATGGCCACGAGGCCGAAGAACATGGCCGCGACGATATGTAAGACGAGATCGGCATCGGCAATCGCACTGGCGGCAGCAATGGTGGCCGCCAGAAGCAGAACGGTCAGTTTGTTTTCCAGCGGCGTTCGCCTGAGGAGCAATGCAACCACAATCAGTACAATGGTGGCGATCCAGGTATAGAAGGGGAGTCGCCACCAGACGACGGTGATTTCATTGCCACTACCGAGTCGACTGTAAAGTGTGCCACGACCTTCCCGCGGAAAATCGAACATGCCACTGGCAGTCTGACCAATCCATTCATCCAAACCTTCGAGGCTGCCTCGTGAAGTGGTTGGCGACGCGAAGATCAGGTCGTTGAACTTTCTGCGTGTTTCGAGTGTGTAGCCAGTGGGTGAGCCAACCAGCGAGAATTCATCGGGCACCCAGACCGCGACTCGCGATTGCTGAGTAACGATTCCCTGGGCATCCAGGCCACCCCAGACGGGCATTCTCAAGAGGAGTTTACCCCCATTGCTGCCAAATGGTGCGGGGGAAAGTGGTAAGCGATAGAGAATCGTCACATGAAACAACTCATCGGCCCCACTGGCGCGTGCCACATTGATAAAGTGAGTCGTATAAGGTCCTTTGTCGCTGGCACCTGGTGTTTTTTCGAGAGCGACTGGTCGATCACCCATAGCGGCTCCCAGTGGCTGGGCATCACCTGGTAAATCGATCCGCAAGCGTTGGCGCTCACTGCTCTTGATGGCATAGCGTGCCCGGCCCGTGACGACACCGGCTTTATCCACCACAATTTCGACCAGACTGCGAGAGATGACGGTTTGAACCACACCCTGCACATCGAGTTTGCTGGCTTTCAAACTGACTTCCACAGGCTGGCGGAAGTACCGGAAAGCAGCAAAGCCTTCGGGAACAGGCATGGTCAATTCGCGGGTGTCAATGCTTTCGACATCGCCACCTGTGGCGACGGCATCCACAGCTAAGGCCCGGTCTTTCGTCACCACCACTTCACCCACAATCCGCGTGAGTGGAACTGTCGTCGCCACAGTTGGCATAGCAGGTTTTTTCTCGACTTCTTCGGTTTTGGCAGCCTCCGCTTCAGCAGGACTGCTTTTGCCAGATTCTGACGAAGCATTTCCGCCCGATTCAGGGAGTGGGGAATCAATCAACCGGACGAGTCCCAGAGTTGCCGATTCTTCTGGCGGAGTGCCCGCTATGGGAGTCACATCAAAGGTGACCACAAATGTCTGGCGGCCCAAAACTTCTCGCTGCAGCACGACGGTCCAGGTCACCCACCCATCGACTCCCTTTTCTTCACGGCTTTGTTGTTTGATTGGCGCATCAGCCGTGGAGGTAATCTGCACACTGCTCGCCACACTTTCGGGAACCTGAAAACGGAAGGTCGAGAGTCCTGCGAACTCGACGAGATAGCCAATGGTGGTATGTGAACTGACTTGTCCCTGGCGGACATCGAGACGAGTGGTGACTTGTGCCGTTAATCGAGAAGGTTTACGAACTGTTGAAACAGGAATGACAACAGGCCTCTGCTGATAGCGCCAGGCAGAAACAAGGCGGGCATTGCCTGTTTGTGCGGGAGCCACAGCGGGATCTGGCTGTGCCGAGATGACCTTCTCGGTCTCTGTGATCACTTCCATGGCTTCGGGGGCGAAAACGACCACCTGTCCGTTTTCAACTTCAGCACCACGCGGCTCGATCAGAGGGAGATTCCGGGCCGCAGCCGCAGAGGCCCAGGGGACAAAACCATTGATGGAGAGACTGATCTGTCCCAGCCGCTTTTCAGTGAATTGGACCACGAGTTCACGCGTGGTCTCGTTGACATCGAACTGCTTCATTCCCGTCGCCACGACGTTTTCGACAGTCAGTCCTTCGGGCAGGCCGAATCGCAATTCAAAGACGCCGGCACGCTCGACCAGATAATCCAGCGAGGCGTTCAAGCGGAGCTGATCGTCGCGGAAGATCAATTGTGAGTTGTGATTGACAACCAGTCGAGGTTCGACAGGCCGAGCTCGCAGTTCGAGTTCAAACTCGGGTGAAAAATAGCGGAAATAAGTGGCCCCTGGGGTTCGAATCGAGGGAGCAGCACCGGCTTCATCGGTCCGTTGCAGGCCACGTTGCAGTTCGACAGTCAGGTTGACATCGGGCCCGGCATGCAGTGCCAACTGACCACTTTCACGCAAGACACCCAGGGCATGAATGCCACGGGATTGTTGATCAACGATCCCTGCAACAAAGAAGTTTTCGGCAGGGACCGATCGCTCGGTATGCACCTGAATCGTGGCTGGCTTATCGACTCGACCCAGCAGTTCGACCGAGATGATCTGCTGCTCGCCTTCTTTGGAGAGTTTCCATTCGCGAAGGCGCACGTCAGATGTCACATCGAGAACGCGATGATCTGCAGGGACAGCGATTCGTAAAGAAGCCAGTTGTCCGCGAAGAATGTCGTATTTGAGCTGGGCGTGCGTGTGAATCAGCCCATCTTGAACCTGCACACTGGTGAGGTTAGTGACACTGGCCAGCAGTTCCATATCGGGCCGGGAACCGACACGTGGATGCCAGTTGACCTTCAATTGTTCGACTGTTCCAAGGTCTGCCCGAATCCGGGTTTCTTTGGAACCAGGAGCAGTGGGGAGCAATTCGAGTGCGGCGGCTGGTGCCAGCTCGACAACCTGATCAGCTTCGGGAATCGTCAGTTCGAGACTGCTGATCCCGGCATTTGGCAACTGCATTTCGAATCGTCGTCCGTCGGGCGAGACACTGACTTTGGTGACGACTTCGAATTGAACCACATGTTCGCCAGCTTCCGGCATGAGCAGCGCGAGTTTGCCCTGGCCTAAACCTTGAAGGAGAACTCGATTGGTGCTGGATGAGACTTTGCCAACCGCGGCATCGCCAAACGAAATCGGCAGGACGGCCCAGCCCTGATTGAGAGAGAGCACCTTCAATTGCACATTCAGTCGGACGGCTTCTTTCTCGACCTTGGCGGTGTAACGAGCTTCGGAAACGACTGCCGGGACCGGTGGCTTTTCGCCGGGCTTCAAACTCTGCTGATGAGCTTTGTTCCAGAGTTCGAGATATTCCGAAAGTGGTAATGCAATCGTGGCATCATTTTTCCCAAAGACCTGCTTGAGGTTCTGATAAGGGATGTAGATCCACCGCTGAACCAGTTCCTGATTCCCCTGTGACGGGGCCGAGGGGCGTGGGGCGTTCTCCTCCTGGGCGAAAACCATAGTGGCTGGTGACAGAGCCAAAGCCAGCAAAGCCATCATCAGACGAATCACAGTCAATGACGAGGAGGAGCGCATGGCAGACTTTCTGCGAAATCAACAGCTTCCCCTGTGAGGAAAAGCTTACGGATGGGTCAATTAAGGGAAATACGCTGTTTGCGCCACTGGTGGCATAGATGTCAAAGATAGCGATTACACACATTGCGGAACATGGTTTGTCTCACAATCGCCCGCGCAACGTGGGTAGAAAATCTTTTCTTGCTGGACTGGTGGATCGATGCGTCTCACGGGAACCAAAACTGAGGGGCTTGCAACAAAGTGCGATATTCAGTCGTAACTTGTTTTTTCATTAGCCTTTGTGTCATCACAACACAGGCGGATATCGAGCGGAAAACAGGCAGTTGACCTGTCTGTGGATCTGTGACGCAGGGAAGAGCAGACAAAACTCCAGAGATTTTGCAGCTTCAGTACAGATTTCCGAAAATTGATGTGTTTCGGCGAAGTCACAATCTCAGTCACTCAACAGCGTCGAATTGTCGCGCCGCGCGACAGTTTGGTGCAGCATGCGATGATATTGTCTGTTTGAAGATCGAGCCCTGGGGTAGACGATCTCGCGTAACACATTGACGCATAGAGATTTAAGGATTGTTCACAGCCATGGCATCAAAACTGCTCGCATAGCTGACATCTGTCGAGTGGCGGCTTTGTGCTGTCCTGAATTTCTTGTTTCGCCAGAAGATTGAAATGATGACCAACTCACGACCGTCGCGCCGCCTTCGACCCGGCTTCACTCTGATTGAATTGCTGGTGGTCATCGCGATCATTGCGATTCTGATTGCCCTGCTCCTTCCCGCTGTTCAGCAGGCACGCGAAGCGGCCCGGCGAACGCAGTGCAAAAACAATCTCAAGCAACTGGGACTGGCAGTTCACAACTACGAGTCCGCTCTCAATGCATTTCCTCCTTCAGCCACTATCAATACCGCTGTCACCTCGACGGGAAACAATGGATCGTGGTCAATTCATGGAAGAATTCTCCCTTATCTCGAACAGGGAAATCTGTATTCGAAAGTCGATTTGAGTATCGCCTGGGATAATCAACTCGCCATCAGCGGACTAAAGATTCCCAGCTACGCCTGCCCAAGTGATCCCAAGTCGGATACTGTACGCGATCCCGGTGGTGGACGTGCACTGCTCTATCCCACCACCTACGGCTTTAACTATGGCACTTACTTTGTCTTCAACCCCACCACTGGGCAGGGTGGCGATGGAGCCTTCTTTCCCAATAGTAAATTGAGTTTCAACTCATTTACCGATGGCACCAGCAATACACTGCTCGCCGCTGAAGTAAAGGCCTGGACACCTTACAATCGGAATGCTTCGAGTTTCTCGACAACGACTCCCCCGGGAAATGCCTCGGCTGCGGCTGCTCTCTTAACTCAGGGAACTGACCCCAAATACAATCCTGCCACAGGGCACACGGAATGGCCAGACGGTCGAGTCCATCATGCAGGTTTCACGACCTGTATGAATCCCAATACAAATCTGTCAACGACTCACACCGATGGCGTGACCTATACCGACTGCGATTTCAACTCGTGGCAGGAAGGTCGCAATGGAAGTACAGGTTCACCAAGTTATGCCGTCATCGTTTCGCGAAGCTGGCATGAGGGAATTGTGAATGTCTGTATGGTCGATGGTTCAGTGCGAACGGTGAGTGAAAACATCGACAATGGGATCTGGCGGGCCTTAGGAACCCGCAATGGCGGCAGCAACGAAACGACCGTCGGCGAGTTCTAGCCTGATTCCACCCGGATTCTGCGTCTCAGGCTGTTGATTGGGTATTGGCCCGCTTAGAATTGATGGTCATGTGCAGAGTGTTTTCTGGCTTTGTCTTATGCTGTGATTGACTGATGGAGAGACGGCCTGTCGTCCTGGGTCACGTACTCAATTGTCAGCTCTGGACAAAATCTCCCGCTGTTCAACTTGAAGTAATGGGGTCTTCCGATGGTTTGCACTTCCCTCCGCTGCTTGTGTCTGACTCTCATTGCCGGAGTATGTCTGGTGGCTCAGATTTCTGAGGCCGCCACCCCAGCCGAGATAGCCGCTTCCCGGCAGAAAGCCATTGGGTTTCTCAAGACATCCCAGGCCGAAGATGGGAGTTGGACAACCAGTCAGACTCCCGGCATTACAGGGCTTGTTCTCTATGGTGCACTCAGTGCCGGTGCTCCCGCCGACGACCCGATGATTGTCAAAGGCCTCAAGTATCTGGAGTCATATCGCCAGCCCGACGGCGGGATCTACAGCCCCAAGGCTCATCATGGCAATTACGAAACGGCCATTTCGCTCCTGGCATTTTCGGCAGCGAATACGGATGGCAAATACAACGATCTCATCAAGAAAGCCGAAGCCTATATTCGCGGCGTGCAGTGGGATCAGTCGGAAAAGATTGAATCATCCGATGTCCGCTGGGGTGGTGCTGGTTATGGAAAAACCAATGATCGGCCCGACCTTTCGAATACAGCCTTCTTTCTCGAAGCCCTGCAGACAGCGGGTGTGAAATCGGATGATCAGGCCGTGCAGAACGCTTTGGTGTTCCTGTCCCGTTGCCAGAATCTGGAGTCTGAGTACAACACCACACCAGCAGCCGCCAAGATCAATGACGGTGGCTTTTACTACACCCCCGCTTTGGGTGGCCAGTCTCAGGCCGGTACGACTCCTGAAGGTGGTCTGCGTTCTTATGGCAGTATGACCTACGCCGGCCTGAAAAGCATGATTTACGCAGGGCTCAGCAAAGATGATCCCCGTGTGAAAGCGGCGACTGAATGGATTCGCAAGTTTTATACAGTGGATGAAAATCCCGGCCTGGGTGACCAGGGGATCTATTACTATCACCAGGCCTTTGCCAAAGCTTTGAACGCACTGGGAGAAGAAGTTCTCATCGATGCTCAGGGCAAGGAGCACCATTGGCGGGAAGATCTCGCCAACGCCTTAATTGCTAAGCAGCAGGCCAACGGCAGTTGGGTGAACAAGAATTCCCGCTGGATGGAAGGCGACCCGAACCTTGCGACAGCCTACGCACTGATGGCACTGAAATACGCGACGAAGTAAGTGAGCTTCCCGCTCCTTAGAGCCAATCCTTCTTCGAAACTTCTGGCACCAGAGGCTAGCCGTCAGCGTATCTTGAGACTTCAATGAGGTTCGAGTCTGGATCTCTCAAGTAGACCGACATGATCGGCCCGGTCGCTCCTGTTCGAGCGACTGGGCCTTCTATGATGGGTACATTGCAGGCGATTAAGTGATCGATGACTTCGCTCAGTGGTACTGAGGTGATGAGGCAGATGTCAGCCGAACCAGGTATTGGATGAGCCGCCCTGGGCTCGAGTTCTTTACCGGTTTCGTGAAGATTGATCTTCTGATCTCCAAAGCACAGCGCTTTTCGACCTGAACCGAAAGTGACGACACTCATCCCTAAGACTCTGGAGTAGTAATCGCATGTCGTCGAGATATTGGCGACTGTGAGCACCAGATGATCCAGTTTGTCAATATGCATCGATCGAGTCCTTGAATCTCGCCAACTCCTGCAGGCTGGCTTACGACTTCCAGTTCAAGCATGCGAAATTGGGTTTATACGTCACTCGTTTTGCTGGCGATTTCCAATATCAACTCAGGTAATGGCCAAGAGAGACAATCGATGAGCTGAACCATGCCAGACATGCCAGCAGATACCCGCTCCAAACCAGAACATGCACGCCGGGCGACACCCGGCTCTTGATGAACGCAAAGGGCGATAGAGTCGCAAGCAACCCCACGAACAAGATAACAGTCCAGAGGATGAGCAGCGGGGGGCCGCCAATCTCTCCCGAGTTCGCAAAAGGGCCTGTCATCGGGCCCATCACCACGCCCAGTGCGATGGCTGCAATATGGAGTGGAGTTTTATCCGTTCCTGCGAATTCGTTGTAGATGAGACAAGCACGCACAGCGATCGTCGCTGCAATCGCTGCAAACGAGACAAAGACAATCAGGTGGTACCGGGAAAGCCGCATGCTCTGATCTCTGAAATGATCATCGAACGTAGACAATTGAATGAGAGGCCACCCGTCTGCGAGGTATGCTTCCGAAGCTACCCATCCGAAATCGCCTGACGACCGTTCGCGAAGTTCCCCCCACGCTCAATACCATAAACCCAGCACAGCCAGATCATCGCTGACCAAACAGTGGCGAGCGCCATACTCGGCACCGGCAGGCGGCGTAGAGAACGAGGACCTGGAGTGTTCTCAGGCCGTAAATCACGCTGCGGCGGAAGTTGATACTGGAAGCTTCATCGAAGTAACGCACGGGGACGGGGATATCTCCCAGCTTAAAGCCATACCAGACCGCCTGCGCCAGGAACTGACTGTCGAAAACGAAGTCGTTCGAGTTCTTCTGATAAGGAATCGTTTCCAGAACTTCTCTGCGATACGCACGAAAGCCCGAGTGAAAATCGCCCAGGTTCTGCCCGAGCGAGATATTCTCAATCAGTGTCAGCATGCGGTTGAAGAGGTACTTATAAACGGGCATGCCACCGGCAAGGGCTTCCTGCCTCGTGCGAATGCGGGAACCCAGCACCACATCGCAGATTCCCAGCTTCAAAAACTCAATCGCCGCCGGAATGACCCGGCTGTCGTACTGATAATCGGGATGAATCATCACGACGTAATCAGCACCCAGTTCCAGTGCCCGGGCGTAGCAGGTTTTCTGGTTGCCGCCGTAACCCTGGTTGGTCTCGTGCTGAATCACTTCGAGGCCCAGCTTGCGGGCGACTTCGACCGTTTGATCTTTGCTGCAATCATCGACCAGAACAATGTGCTGCACACTGCCAGCCGGGATGTCGGCCACGGTTCGCTCCAAAGTCGCTGCTGCGTTGTAGGCAGGCATGACAGCCACAACGATGGGAGAATTCACCGCCTCGCCCACGTTCACTCACTCCTCTTTCAGTTTGGCATGCAAGTCTGAAGACCACATCTGACAACTCATGATGAAGGTCCCGCTTCACACTTGAGCCAGTCTTCTCTCATGAAATCCAACAAAAGAATCTGGGATCCGACAAAAGAATCAAATCGTCGTCACCCGTTTGCAGGATGATCTCTCACTTCGAATCATGCCAAGATGCTCCTCAAAAACCTTTTGACAGGCCACTCTGCAGCAGGCAATCTCGTGAGATTTTCCCACTTTTCCAGTGAAAATCAGTCTTCAGGAATGCTGCGGGGCTCTTGAAGAGACAATTGGACAGGGGACGGCTTCACATCATTGTTTTGTGACCACAGGATGAACTTCCCGCGCGGGCTGGCATCTGGCGCTTGATTTCGAGAAACTGACCACGATAGGTTTTCAGGAGTTGTCGGGTTGGTTTTTCAAACCCGGCAGTGGCAGCCTTCAACAGGCCTTTGTCCTGAGAAGGATCTCACAGAATCTGCAGCAGGTTGTGACGGACACGATGGCTAAAAAGAAATCTGCCAATGATGCCACAGGCCGTAAAGTGCGCGTGAAGGCCGACGTGACCTCACCGGAGTTTCCCGAGATTCTGCTGGCCGGATGGACTGGCACCGTCGTCGAAGTGACTGGCAAACCTCCCGCCGAGAAATATGTCATCGAGTGGGATGTCGAGACATTATCCCGCATGCCGGCCGATTACATCACACGGTGCGAAGCGCAGCAGTTGTATCACCTCATGGCCTGCCTCGACGCCGATGCGGTCGAAGCCGTGTAGTTGTAGGGCAGGCTCCCGCCTGCCTTCCTGTATGCCTTGGGTAAGATCAACTGGAAATGCCCGGCAACCGGCGTGCACGTGTTTCTGGTAGTACGATCTTCTCCACCATCCCGGCCCACCGACAAAGAATCTCTCGTATTCGTTTGAATCGATCATGGTTTGGGTGCAGCGAGGAAGGCAGGCAGGAGCCTGCCCGACTTTTCCCGATTGCCTGTGGCGTTTGCTGTAGGGATTTGTTTCGATAGTTGTGTGCAGAAAGCGTCCTGCGGATGGGACGCTGATCTTCCATTCTGCCGCAGCCCGAACAGACCTCCCTGATGAAAGCTCGCCCTATGCCCACCTTCCGCTTTTCTTCCCTGACCAGGCTTGCAGCGCTCATGCTGAGTGTCGCTGCGATGACCTCGCCCGCTCTTCATGCTGCAGAAATCGCTCGCGAAACCTTCGACGACACCGGCTTCGAATCGATCTTCGACGGCAAAACACTCGATGGCTGGCATGTCAGTACTAAGACCGGCCACAGCCGGGCGAGTAAGAACACCACGGGTGGGAAATGGGTGGTGGAAGATGGCGCGATTACCGGCTCTCAGGATATCCCTGCCAATGGCGGCATCATCATCACCGATAAGCAGTACGGCGACTTCGAAGTCGTTCTCAAAATGAAGAACGACTACGGCCCCGATAGCGGCCTCTTCCTGCGTAGTACCGAAGACGGCAAAGCCTGGCAGTATATGATCGACTATCATAATGGTGGAAATGTCGCCGGTATCTATGGCGAAGGCTTAGGGGGCAAGCCTCACTTAAGGAACTATGACTTCCTCGATGCGGTCACCAAAATCAAAACGAAAGACGCTCCGGTCGCCGCACCGGTCTCGGCCGAAGAATGGCCCGAGTTCTGGAAGCACGGCGAATGGAACGAACTCCGCGCCCGCATTGAAGGTAACCCACCGACCATTACCACCTGGATCAACGGCGTGAAGTTCATGAAATGGACCGAAACCGAACTCCGCCACCCGGATAAAGGCGGCATCGCGCTACAAGTCCACGGCGGCGGAAACTTCGTGGATCAGTATGTGCGGTATAAGGATATTAAGGTGAAGGTGCTGAAGTAGTAGCGAATAATGCGGCGAGCGGGGGACGTCAGTCCCCTGTTTCTTTCCTGTGATGTCCTGCATCAAATGCATTCACAAAACCACGTCAATAAATAATTCCGAAATGTGACGAAAGCCAACAAATGCTCGGTCTCGTCCCGTATCTGCTTGCCAGCGGCGTCGTGTTTGATCCAAGCGACACAAGAATTCATCTGGCCTGTTGGAATGGCATTGAAGAACCGATCAATGTCTACTACCGCGGTGAGTTCCAAGCTTGGCAAGAAGGGCAGAATCGTCGTAACTTTGAATGCAAACATGTGATGAGTCTCATCGACTTGGGACGAGGAATTTGGCTATTTGCAGGGATCTACCATGTTTTGGGTTGTCAACCACACCCAACTTGGGAGGGAGGGCATTACCTGTACTCGACAGAACTCCTTCCCGGGCAATCTGACCTCGTCGGACGCCTGATCATCGAACACCAGCGTACACGCCAGTCTTATGTCTGGTGCAAGCCGGAGATGGCTTTGCAGATTGTGGAGATCAAACGTGAAAAAATGACCATCGCCGACTTTCCAGGTTACCACTCAATTGTCATCAATCATGATACTCTTAAGACAATCATCCGCATGAAGATCGATTCGTGGTATTCAGCCCTCGCCAACATTCGAGGAGTTTACCTGATAGTCGACACAACCAACGGAAAAACATATGTCGGAAAGGCGTCCGGCGATGTCGGTATTTGGCAACGATGGAGCACCTACGCCGACAATGGCCATGGTGGAAACAAGGAACTCATAGAAGTTCTTGTCGAAAACGGCGAGGAATATATGAAGAACTTTCAATATTCATTATTGGAGATCGCCGACACATACGCCTCAGAAAAATATATCTTGGCTCGCGAGGCTCACTGGATGAAAGCGTTGATGTCACGCAAGTTTGGTTTAAACTGATGAACCAAGGGTACTTTTTATCGGCAGGATGCAAGAAGTTACGACGGAATGCACCAGCCTTGATTATCCTATAAGAAACAGTGCATTTTACCCTCCTGCATGCACCCTACATATTTCTTAGACGATCCAATTAGGTTGGATGTATTAAAGATTGCCCTTGAATCCTGTCGGGCGAAGCAGCCTTGGCTTGACCCACACGCTTGATTCTAGTGAAGTTGTTTACCAAAGCTGCGATTCGGCGACTTTTCGACGGCACAGCCCGCATCCAAGATTCCGTCGGGGTCGCCAACAACTGATGCGGTTCGCTCAAAGCCATATTGTTTGCCATCCATTTGCTGCTGCCATTTGTCACTCGCCATGATCGCTTCTATTTCATAAAGGCGGGTTCACTCTGCCAGGTGGCGGTCAATTGCGCTGTTGTCTGCGGCACCGTTTGATCCGCTCTGGCGAACTCTGTAACTGCTCTGCTCGATGGCAGAGTGGCTTGGCTGGTTGACAGGACAATTCTGGCGAGGGATAGTCAATTGCGAGGTTTACGGGGGATGCGCGAAAAGGGAGTGCGGTCTCCTTGTCTGTGGATCTGGTGATTTTTGTTCTGGTGATGACAAATAGGAGGTTGGGTCATGAAACTCTTAGCGATGTTGGCAATGACGGCTCTCATGTTTTCCGGCATGGGTGCTGTAGCGGAAGCTCAGTGGGGTTATCGGCCTGTGCGCGTCAATCCGAGGTATCCTGTGCGGGTTTCAACACCGAGCTATTTTGTGCCGGTTTCGCAAGAGCCAGTGCGGGTTTCGCGCAGCCCGAGAGTGGTTTACGAGCCCATGAACGTCGTCTATTCACGCCGCCGCCCTATTCTCGGCGGGTATTCGGTCCGTGTACGACCTGCTTACCGCCGCATGGTGATGTGGTAACGAGGGAGTGTGGACCGCCCGTGGGTAACGGTTCCTGCTGGAGAGAGAGCTTTCGTTTCCCCCAGAGCAGATTCCTGATTAGGATTGGACGGGATCGACTTGAACCCCGCTCTCTTTCCAGTGAACGTTCCCGCATGATGCCTGCCGATGATTACTCTCCCGATGCGTCTATCCCTGATGCAGTGATGGGGGAGCATATAGCCAGCCCTGCCGATGTTTCTCCGGTGGAAACGTCGCCCGCAGATCCTCCGTTCTCGGTGGATCGCGCGGGGCTGACGCCGATGATGCAGCGGTATCTGGAGGTCAAAGACCAGCATCCTGCGGCTATTCTTTTCTTCCGCATGGGCGACTTTTACGAACTCTTCTATGAGGATGCGAAGGTCGCCGCCCGCATTCTGGGGCTGACACTCACCAGCCGCGATAAGAACTCGGAAAACCCAGTCCCGATGGCAGGTTTTCCGTACCATGCTCTCACGGGTTATCTGCAGAAGATGATCCGTGCGGGACACCGCGTGGCGATCTGTGAGCAAGTCGAAGATCCCAAAGCGGCCAAGGGAATGGTCAAACGGGAAGTGACGCAAATCGTCACTCCCGGCACACTCACCGACGACTCGCTCCTCGATCCTCGCGAAACCAATCTGCTGGCCGCCATCCTTCCCGGAAAAAGCCACAGTGGCCTCGCCTGGCTCGAACTTTCCACGGGCCGGTTCATCTGTGCCACACTTCCTGCGACTCAGATCCATGATGAACTAGCGCGACTGCAGCCAGCCGAAGTTCTGACGCCCGAACGATCACGCGAAGATCTGACGATTGCCCGCATTCGCCTGGGTGCCTGGGCTGTGACCGAACGTCCGCCCTGGGCCTACAGGCCCGAAGAAGCTCACCGCCTGCTCCTTGATCAATTTGGTGTGGCTACACTCGAAGGCTTTGGCTTTTCCGGCGACAATTCATCGACCACACAGACCACCATCGAGCCCGGGATCATTGCCGCCGGGGCTTTGCTCGAATACGTGCGGGAAACTCAGAAGTCGCAGCTCATTCATCTTTCCCGGCTGGAGCCCTACGAGCCATCGCAGCATCTGTTGATTGATGAATCGACTCGCCGCAGCCTCGAACTGACGCGAACCTTAAGATCGAATCAGCGGGAGGGAAGTCTCCTGTGGGCCATCGACCAAACTGTCACACCCATGGGGGCCCGGCTGCTCCTCGACTGGCTCTCGAATCCACTCAAAGAACGTTCTGCCATCGAAGCCCGGCTGAACGCTGTGAGTGAACTGGTGGTTGATCTGCGGACAACACAGTCGCTGCAGGAGATCCTCAAGACGGGGTACGATATTCAGCGGCTTACGGCCCGCATTGGAACAGGTCGCGCTACGCCGCGTGATCTGGTCAGCCTGACGCGTACGCTCGGTCTTTTGCCGCAGATCAAGGCACGTCTGGCTGGCCGACGATCGACTCTGCTGAACGAACTCGAAGCAAAGATTGATTTTCATCAGGACTTGCGCGAAGCGATCGAAGCGGCACTGGTCGATGAACCGCCTCTCAATCTGACAGAAGGTGGTGCCATTCGGCCCGGCTTTGATGCGCAACTTGACGAATGGCGCGATCTGGCGCGTGGTGGTAAAGAGTGGATGGCAGCTTATCAGGCGGAAGAAGTTCGCCGGACAGGGATCGCGAATCTGAAAGTCGGCTTTAACCGCGTTTTTGGTTTCTATTTAGAATGCAGTGCCAGCCAGGCAGATAAAGTTCCTCCCGAGTATATCCGTAAACAAACTCTAAAGAACTACGAACGCTACATCACCCCCGCCTTAAAAGAGTATGAAGATAAAGTTCTGCAGGCCGAAAGTCGGTCGATTGCTCTCGAACAACAACTCTTCAGTGACTTGCGGCAGAAGGTCAGCTCTCGCGCCGCCGAATTGCGAGTAACGGCAGAATCACTGGCTGTGCTCGATGTGCTCTGCAGTTTTGCCATACTGGCCACGCGGCGGCAGTATGTCCGCCCGGAGATCGCCAGTGAACCAGTGCTGGAGATTCGCCAGGGGCGCCACCCGGTACTTGATCAACTTCTCCCGACAGGTGGATTTGTCCCGAATGATATTCGCCTGGGTGGCTCGAATGGTTTTATTCAACTGATTACCGGCCCTAATATGGCAGGTAAAAGTACATATATCCGTCAGGCGGCTTTATTAACGATCCTCACACAGATTGGTTCGTTTGTCCCGGCGGAATCCGCCCGGATTGGTCTGGCGGATCGGATTTTTGCCCGTGTCGGTGCCAGCGATGAACTGGGCCGGGGGCAATCGACATTCATGGTCGAGATGACTGAGACAGCCCGGATTCTGCATTCGGCCACCGCATCGAGCCTGGTGATTCTCGACGAGATTGGACGTGGTACGAGCACTTATGACGGGATTTCGCTGGCCTGGGCCATTACGGAGTTCCTGCATGATGCCGTCGGTTGCCGGACATTCTTTGCGACGCATTACCACGAATTGACCCAACTGAGTGCTTCATTAAAGTCGGTGATGAACTGGAACGTGGCAGTTCGCGAACAGAATGACGATGTGGTTTTCATGCATCAGATTGTCCCTGGGGCGGCTGATAAAAGTTATGGCATTCATGTGGGTCGGCTCGCCGGCCTGCCGGGTGTCGTGCTCGACCGTGCGCGTGAAATTCTGAAAGTTCTGGAAGCCGAGCAGACGGATCATCTCTCGCAGGATCCGGGGAAATCGCGACTGCCAGCGAGAAAAACCCGCCGCTCACGCGAGCAGCAACTTACACTCTTTGAACTGGCTGAACACCCGATTTTAGAAAAGATCCGCCAGCTCGATGTGCATGGCATGAGTCCCGAAGCCGCCTGGCAGGAACTCGCCCGCCTGCGCAGTGAGCTCTCTCCTTGATCGACTCGTCCTCTAACGACCTCTCTGTTGCCGAAGCCCTATTCGACAAGGGATGCATCGAGTGGAAGGCAGGGGATCAAATCGATTCCCGGTCGTCAAGGTCTTGAGAAATCCCTGTGGGCGTGTTCTGCTGGAGTTTGCGAAAGTTCTTCGACAGAATCTGGGAGGTGCAGCATGTTTCGTTTCAGCAGTCTCCTGCCATTCATTATTGTCTCACTATTGATGACGCTCATCGTTGCCGTCGGTCTCCCCTGGATGTTGCATCTCCGTGAGTTGGCTCGTAAGACGCAATGGAGAAACAACTATAAGCAGGCAGGCCTAGCCATGCATAATTACCATGACACATTTAACATGCTCCCCCCAGGCGGTGTCTTTCGAGCTGATGGCACTCCGTTTCAAGGTTGGATGTTTTCTATCACGCCTTTTACATATTCTTCTCCGTTTTATAGTGCTGTATTGTCTACAAATAAACCATGGGATGACCCGGAAACACTCGGGTATTTCATGCATAGTTATTACCCCTACTGCGATTGTTCTTGCCCTGGAAAAACACGGCCCCGTGGGCCGATGACAATTTGCCATATGGCAGGCAACTCGTGGATCTTGCATCGTAACAGCAGCGTGAACTTCGAAAAGATCGGCGATTCTGCACATACCATGCTCATCGCTGATGCCAGTGAACCTTATGAAGTCTTTGGTTCAACAACCAATTGGCGGGATCCGGAACTGGCGCGCAATACCGGGCCGCAGTCTTTCGGGAACTGCTTTCCGGGTGAGACATTTGTACTTTTAGCCGATGGACGTGTGATTCAGGTGCCGCTCGTTGAGAATGAACGCTGGAAGTTGCTGCGTGGCCGGGAAGAACTTCGTCCCGATCCGCTAGCGACCCAGCGTCCCGATACTCCCTGGGAACTGGGCGATCGTCCCTACGTTCCTCGGCCGCGTCAACAGTCGGGGAACCGAAATAGATAGAAGACCGCGATACGGCGAGTTTCACTTCTCTATTTGTAAAAAGGCGAAGGTAGCGACCTAGCAGCATTCAACAGTTTTCTCAGGTGCAGCATGTTTCGTTTCAGCAGTCTCCTGCCATTCATCGTTACGTCATTACTGCTGACGCTCGTCGTTGCCGTCGGCCTCCCTTGGATGTTGCATCTCCGTGAGTTGGCTCGTAAGACGCAATGGAGAAATCACTATAAGATGGTCGGACTGGCCATGCATAACTTTCATGACACACGCAATATGTTTCCATCAGGCGGTATTTTTCTAGCAGATGGCACTCCTTACCAAGGTTGGATGTTTTCGATTGCTCCATTTTTAGACGCCTCACCATTCTATTCTGAAGTGACAAGATTTAGTAAACCGTGGGATGACCCCGAAACATTGGGCTACTATATGTATAGTAATTATCCAGTGCATGACTATACTTGCCCGGCAAAAACAAGGCTTCGCGGGCCGATGACGATTTGCCATATGGCAGGCAACTCGTGGATCTTGCATCGTAACAGCAGCGTGAACTTCGAAAAGATCGGCGATTCTGCACATACCATGCTCATCGCTGATGCCAGTGAACCTTATGAAGTCTTTGGTTCAACAACCAATTGGCGGGATCCGGAACTGGCGCGCAATACCGGGCCGCAGTCTTTCGGGAACTGCTTTCCGGGTGAGACATTTGTACTTTTAGCCGATGGAAGTGTGATTCAGGTGCCGCTCGTTGAGAATGAACGCTGGAAACTGCTGCGAGGCCGGGAGGAACTTCGTCCTGATCCGCTAGCGACCCAGCGTCCCGATACTCCCTGGGAACTGGGCGATCGTCCCTACGTTCCTCGTGACTTTCGCGAACGACGGAACCGAGATAAGTAGAAGATCGCAAGGCTGCTGTTCGCACTTTTTTCTTTGTATAGACAATGTGAAGGTGTTGATGTGTTTCAGGGCCGAGATGGAGTTCACCACGAAGGACGCGAAGAGCACGAAGGTAGGTGTAGATATCAGTTTGAAGTGCTGCTGTGCGGGTGATGAATGTGGAGATTGAAATCCAGTCTTTCGACAACCAGATGCCTGGCACCTGAAACAACAACTAGTCGTCGTTCTTCGCCAGGCTGCCTGAGGGGATCAGGCCCAGTTGATGCATGCGGCGGATGACTTCGCGGGCAATGGGGCCAGCCTCTTTGCCACCGCTTCCTCCATGTTCCAGCACCACCACAATGGCATAGCGCGGCTGAGAGGCAGGGGCATAGCCGGCAAACCACGCATGATCGGCTACACCACTTCCTGCCTCGGCAGTCCCGGTCTTGCCGCAGATCTCGACTTCTTTCAGACGCACGGTCTTATAGGCTGTCCCTTGAGCATCATTCACCACTCGATACAGCCCATGACGAACCTCTTTCAGCGTCTGAGGAGCGAGTGAAGGCTTTCGCACGTTCGTGCGAGTGGTTTCTCCAGTAGTCTCCGCGAATGATGTCACCAGCAGGGGGCCTTGATCAGTCTTGAGCCGGGGAGTGAGGAGTTCTCCACCATTGGCAATGGCCGCCATGAAGCGAGCCATTTGCAATGGAGTCACCTGCAGCCGCGATTGACCAATCGCCAGTCCCAACGTATCGCCGGGATACCACGGGTGACGGGCCGAATTCGTTTGAGGCGATGGCAGATGACCAGACTGTTCAAAAGGGAGGTCAATTCCGGTCAGTTGGCCAAAGCCGAATTGTCGGGCTTGTTCGACCAGTGGGCTGGGCCCCAGCATGCGGGCCAGCTTGAAAAAGTAAACGTTGCATGACTGGCAAAGTGCATCTGAGAGATCTGTCGAACCATGGCCGACGCCATAATGCCGGAAGATGAGGCAGCGATCGCGCTGTGGTTGATCCAGATACCCGGCACACTCGATGGCCGACTGCGCCTTCATGCCAGCCTCCAGACCGGCAATTGCCGTGAGAGGCTTAAAGGTCGAACCCGGTGCCAGTGCCATGCGTGTGACGCGTTGATAGAGTGGCCGCCGGACATCGCCTGTTAACTGCGCCCACTCAGTGGCTGAGGGGTTCGTCAGGACATTGGCGTCATAGCCCGGAGCACTCGCTGCAGCAATCACCTGGCCAGTGCGGACATCGATCACGACGACACTGCCGCCCTGAGGTGATGCCGATCGGATTGGCTTTTGGGGATTGTCCACATCATTCGTTGATGAGTTGCCTGGCGCATCGATCACATCGGGCAAGAGGGCTTGTTCCAGCAGAGCTTCGGCAGTGCGCTGGACTTCGACATCGAGTGACAGATACAGGTCGGCTCCATGCCGCACTTCGCGCGTGATGACTTCTTCAACAATCTGCCCGCGTCGATCGAGTGTCAGCCGTTTCAGGCCTCTCAAGCCACGCAGTTGAGCATCATAAGCCAGTTCGAGGCCACTGCGGCCCAGGGCATCTCCCATGCGATAATCGAGGGGATCACCTTGTGGCCACTGTTTGGCCCGATCCAGTGCTTCTTCTTCGCGTAATGGAGTACGCACACCCAGCAAATGGCTGGCGACCTGCCGGGCTGGATAAGTGCGGTGATGGCGAACGCGAACTTCGAGACCTGGGTATAACTCCGGGTGTGCCAGAATCTCATCGGCTGCCTCTTTGGGGAGCGTCTCGAGCACTCGCTGTGCTTCAAGTTCTTCAGCCAATATCAAAGGCCCGTTTTCTGCGCGAGGTGGTGGCGTGGTTAACTCATACTGAAACTCCTGCCATAACTTCTGTCCCCAGCCGAGCCACGCAGTCACAGTATGTGATGAGGATTCTTCTGCAACTGATCGTGCTGGCTGTATTGATCGTGTTGGCTGTGCGGTGACTGGCTGCTGTTGATTCTGTTTCTCGAGCACCGCCTGCTTCATCCGTTCAATCCGGGTCTGCACACTCTGGCGTGCCTGATCCAATTCTTCTTTCGACACACCCGTGATGCGGGCAATACGTTCCCACTGCTGACGGCGTTCATCGAGGAGCGTGGTGGTCATTGCAGCCACCTGTTTGTCATCGCGTCGTTGCCGCCGGGATAACCGACTATTCGCCTGCCGCTTAAGCCAGTCCGGATGAGGCGGTTCTTCCAGCCATCGATAATGCACCCAGAGTTCGAAGTTCTCTTCATCGACCGCCAGTAACGAGCCATCTGAGGCGAGAATTCGACCATTGCGAGCGGGGATCTCGACGATCCGTGTGGTTGTGGCTTCGAAAACGCGAGTGAACTCTGCCTGACGAGACACCTGCAACTGCACGAGACGATATCCAATGACCAGTGAAGGGAGCAGAAAAATCAGTAACAGCACTCTCAGCCGCTGGCCGGGATGATCCAGCCAGCCATAGGTGGGAGCCTCCGGCTCCAGCCACTGAGATTGAAGTGAATTCCGCATCACAAGTTCTGGCTAAAAATGGAATCGAGGATTCGAAGCGTCAGTATTCGGTACAGCGATGGATGCCATCTGACCTGTTAACCAGAGGGTGGAATCGTGATTCCTTCGGGAAGGGAGAGCCCTTGTCTCAAGACGAAAAAGGTTTCCTGAAAGGCATTCACGATGACAGCGGGCGAGGTACTGAAAAGTGTGATCAGCAGGAGCAGGCTCACCATGGCCTTGAGTGAGAACCCGACGGCCTGAATATTGATCTGCGGAACGGTATGGCTCAAAAAACCAATGGCAGCATCGACCAGGCACATCACGAGCATGATCGGTGCGGCAAAGCGAATTGCCAGCGAGAACGAGGCCTGCATCAGATTGTTCAACAGTTCCACAGTTCCCGGCTCCCAGAAGGCGCGTCCCACCGGGATTGACTGAAAACTTTCGACCAGCGATTTCAACATGACGAGATGCCCGCCCAGAGGTTCGAGCACCAGAAAGATGATTGTCCCCAGCCAGAAGAGAAGCTGCCCGCTTTGCGACGCATTCATCTGCATGTCCGGGTTAAAGACTTCACCCAGTCCGAACCCTCCCTGCTGATCAATAATCTGTCCCGCCATCTGGAGACCAGCCAGCACCATCTGCACGCCTAAACCTAGAAACAAGCCGATCACCAGTTCTCCCAGAAGTACCAGCACCAGTTGACCAAGGTTTTCTGGAGGTGCGGGAAGCGCTGAGTACTCCTGGGGTGTCATGACTCGATCATCAGGCGTCGAAAGCTCGGCAGATGCTGGTGCGTTTGATGATTCTGTGAGAAATCGCTCAGCCAGTGCCGGAGGAATTTCGTCACTGGTTAATCGCTGATCTTTGTTAACATCTCGGAGCGAAAAACCTTGAGCCGCCTGATGGCCAATGGACGGTGTCACCAGCAGTGCGAGTACAAAAATCAGCAGTACCCGGATATTCGTGGGTACGGCAGGGGCCCCAAAGATCGGGCCTGTCAATGCGAGGCCTGAGAGCCTCACCAGCACCAGCAGAAAGATCTGGAACTGAAAAGTGGCTTCGGTCAGCAGCCATTCTGTCCAGGGCAAGGCCGGCATGGAGCGAAATCTACTTTCGGCAAGGTAAGTTTGAGGTTGTCAGGAAGATTCCACCGGCCTGGTGTTCATTCATTCGCCAGACGTTCGGGAATGCTGGAGTACAAATCGAGGGCATAACTGTCCATGAGGCTCATCGACCAGGGAAGCGTTAATAAGGCCACCAGCAGCATGATCACCAGCTTGGGAACAAAGCTCAGCGTCTGCTCCTGAAGCTGTGTTACAGCCTGTGCCAGACTGATGATCAAGCCGACCAGCATGGCCGACATCAGGCTGGGTAAACAGACCATCAGCGCGACGACGACCGCATTCCGGCAGAGTTCAAGAGCAGTATCAGACGTCATAGGACTTTGGCGTTCCTACAGTTTGAAGAAGGGTGGAAATGGACTCTCGATACGAAGTGTGCGCTATCCGGAGGGCCTGACACTTTCGAGCAGCATGCCAACCGTCAGGAACCAGCCATCAATCATCACAAAGAGGAGCAGTTTGAACGGGAGAGAAATCAGTACAGGGGGAAGCATCATCATCCCCATGCTGATCAGAATGGAGGAAATGACCATGTCGATAATCAGAAACGGCAGATAGATCTGGAACGCAATGAGAAAGCTGACTTTTAATTCACTGAGAACGTAGGCGGGTAGTAATGCCACCAATGGCACGTCTTCGTAGGTGGTGGGTTCTTTCCAGGTGCTCAGAGCCGGGCTGTCTTTGGGTGGTCGCATGAAGTCGATAAACATCCAGACCGAATCACTACTCCCGGTGCGGTCAATCTGTTCTGCCATAAAGCGGCGGATCGGCACTAAAGTGCGATTGAACGCTGTCCATTCATCAATCGCTGCTTCACCCGCACGAGGTGAAGTATAGGGCCTGATGCCCGCTTCATAGGCTTCCTGCCAGATAGGTGCCATCACGAGAAATGTGAGAAACAGACAAAGCGAAGTAATCACCTGATTGGGAGGCAACTGCTGTGTTCCCAGTGCCTGCCGCAACAATCCGAGCACAATCACAAAGCGAATGAAGCAGGTGGTCATCATGAGAATGCTGGGTGCCAGAGTGAGCACTGTCAGCAGGAACATGATTTTGAGTGTATTCGACAACCCGCTCCGCGATGTGAGATTTGAGGCATCCAGTCCGGCTGGCAGGGCTGGTGCCGCCAAGCCGGGAGGGAATGCGAGGGTGCTGTTTTCACCACCGTTGAAATCCGCGGGGGCGTTACCTTCGGCACCAGTCCTTACGAGTGCCGGGCTCGACAACTGCACTGGCGCAACAGCCGGACGGAGATCATTCGTTGGATTCGGCCGGTTGGAACGGATGACGCCAGGTGCATCTTCCTTCAGTACGGCCTGAGCCATCGCGGGAGAAGTGAACATTCCCAGCCAGCAAACGCCGAGAACCACCAGTGAGATAGCCAGATGGTGCAGTTTCATGAGCTGACCTTTCGCTCGAAGAACTGCTGGAACGATTTTGTCACCTGAGCTTCTGGTCGATTGGTCTTGCAGGCACCGACGAGGACATCGACTTCAATTGGTTCTGTGATTTCGGCCAGTGTTCGCGCACCATCCGGCCCCAGGCCCACTACCAGCACTCGCGTTCCGACACGAATCAATTGGAGTGATGTTCGCGGGTCGAGTGGACGCCTTCCCAGCACCTGGACGACAGATTCGGGCAAGGGTTGCACAGCTCCCGGGATATGTCGCTTTAGCCAGGGAAGTGTGGCTCCAGCCGTAGCGAGGACCACCACGAAAACACCGACTGTCCACCATAATGAACTGGATGATACCTGCCGATGCGACTGACCAGTGCCAGTTTTGGCACTTCCACGCGATGGCAACGCCTTCCCGGAGAGTGAGAGCCCTGACTCAGCATCTGCCGTGGCAACGTGTCCTGACGTTCCAGGTGTTGGCCGGAATGTGGCTGGTTCGACACCTTCGCCGGGCATTGGTGGAGGTGAAGCTCGCTGCGGTTCGCCCAAAGGGACGGCCGCATCATAGGGCCAGGAGGGGCGATCATTCCGCAGTTCTTGAGCCTGCGAGTGAGACGGGGTCACCGACATAAGAGACAATGTCGCCGCCAGAATACATCTGCAGAGCTGCACCATCAGCAGGTGCAGGTGCGTCTGAGTGCGATGGAAGGAAAGTGTTGGACGCATGGCGTCTCCCGGGAAAGGATCAGCCATCCTGTGTCAGAATTTCGGCAATACGTACACAGAAATTGTCGTTCAGCACGAGGACTTCGCCTCGGGCCAGCAACTTGCCATTCACAAGAATATCGACAGGATCACCTGCGAGTTTATCCAAAGGAACCACAGCGCCTTCCCGCAATTGCATCACTTCATCGATGAGAAGTTCTGTCCGGCCCAGCTCAATGCGGATATCGAGTTCGACATCCTGCAGTGCATCGAGTGGAAAGACAGGTGCTGCAGCACGTGTGGGAAACGGTGTACCAAATTCTTCAAATTCGAAGGGAGCCGGTGCTTCACCCGGAGGCAATCCTCGCATATTGCGGGGAGGCAACTCTTCCGAAAGTGCTGCCGCCAGTTGCTGCTCGGCTTGCCGGAGCGATTGTTCGGCCGATGTCGTTCTTGAGGCTGGTTGCTGAGCCTGACGTGGACTGGCTCCCGCAGGAGTCGCCGCACCTCCCGGAGGGCCAAAGAGACCGGCTGACGCACCTCCCGCACCTTCCCCGCGAGCCGCCTGCATCAGGGCTTCAATTTCTTCGGGGCTGAGGAGATCGCTCATATCGTCAGACACGGTGTTCGGACATCCTTTTCGCGAACAAAGGCTGAGTTACTATTCATGGACTTTCGAAGCCCTATCGGACAGGTCATCCCGCCTGAAGATGGACTTCCGGCAGGATCTGCCGATTCTGCATCCAAGGTGGTGTAATCGGGATTCCTGAATCGGTCAATAAGAGGTTACAGCGGTGAACTTGCGATTCTCTCTCGACGAACCCGAATCGTTTGGCTCATTACCTCGCCAGCTCGAAGCGGCACGAACGGTCGCAACACTCGAGCTCGCCCAGATTTTCAAAGAGTTCACACCCGTTCTCGCAGGGACGATTCCCCTGGCGATCGATCTCCCGGAAAGTGATCTCGATATCCTGTGCTTTGCACCCGATTTAAAAATCTTTGCAGAATATGGCCAGAAACTGGCACCCCAACTGACGGACTACCGCGAACGTCAGATGGTACTTCGCGGCATCCCGTCGTTCGTCGCCAGTGGCCGATTTGAAAACTTTGAACTGGAAATCTTCGCCCAGCCAATCCCCGTTCATGAGCAATGGGGCTATCGTCACCTGCTCATCGAAGCGAGGTTACTCAAACTGGCTGGAGAACCATTGCGTTTGCGAATCATTGAACTCAAGCAGTCTGGTCTGAAAACAGAACCTGCCTTTGCTCATTGCCTGCAATTACCCGGCGATTTGTCACCTGGCGATCCGTTTGCAGCACTCCTGGAACTCGAAGCACTCGACGACGAACAACTCTGTCACTTGATCAGCCATCAAGGCTTATTTTGAAGTCGGTTTCACCGCCGAAGGATCCTTGAACTCGGGAGTCGCACTGCGCAGGTTGTTGCGGTATGTCTCCAGAGGTTGTAACAACATACGATCCAGCCCCTGCAGGCGTTTTTCGCAATCGGCATGATCGGCGGCCCCAGCCAGAGCCAGTTGATCGAGCGTTTCTTTCCCTCGCCGGGCCACAAGCAGGCAGGCATCAATATCCCGCAATGTCAGGCGGATCGACTTGAGTGTCTGGGATGTCCGCAGGTTCCATCGATTGCGCATCGTATGCATCAGGCTCAGGATCAGGTCATAGCGTGCTGCGTCATCCACAATGGTTTCGGGATGGTCGAGTACCATTTCCAGTGCGACTTGCACGTTACGCACAGAGCTGTCAAAGCCCGGTGCAAAGTAGACGAGATGGAGTCGATGACGCAGTTCTTCGGCACGGGCCTCTTTCCCGCTGCGATGCAATAATTCGGCCACTTCCTGATGAATGAAGGGCGACAGGAGGGGATCGTAGGCTTCTTCAAACTTCAGTAATTCAGGGACTTCAGCCGCAGGATTGGGCGAACGAATCGCCTCTCCCAGATGCTCGAAGTAATCTTTCCGGCGGGCATAATCGGGAAGCATGCCCCCTTTGAGAGCCTGAGCCGTCGCCAGCCGCACAGTGGCGACTGGTGGCTTACCCAGGCGTTCCTTAACGACTTTGCGATATTCCCACCACCACGCTTCCGGGTGATCGTTAATGAGATGCCTCTGGGCGACGATCTCTTCGAGTCGACGAACCAGATCAGGATCTTCACCATCAAACCCCATCCCTTCCATCAGCAGGCTCAGCCTTCGATAAACGACTGGCGGAGGCTCTTCACCTGAATCGGGATCTACAGGGATTGGTAAAGGGGGATAAACCGGTTCCGTCGAACGCGGAGCACTTAACAGAGCCTGTGTCTGCTGCAGCTTGGCTCCCCAGCGCATCGTTTCAATGGGTGTCTGCCAGGCCAGATGATTGGAACGGATTGTGTTCGCCCGGGCATGCCTCAGATGAATTTTGGAGTCTGTACCATCGAGTTCACCCAGAGCCGCATCATCGACGAGGGAAAGTCCAGCCAGCATGGACCAGTCCCAGCCTGCCTGAGCCAGAATGCGCCGCATTTGTGGCGATTTGATGCGTGAAAGAAGCCCTTCGCGCATTAAACCTTTGGAAGAATTTGTAGCGATCCAGACCGCCTCTCCGGGAATGCCAGTCTGCACGAGAGTCACTTCGCGGAAGACCGATCGCAGCGTGCGGGAAACATCCACCAGCACCTGCGGGCCATAATCCACACATTCAAAACGCTGGCAGAAGATGCCATCCTCTGTGAGCCGGTCGGCGCATTGCAGATAATGCTCGCGTGTCAGACTGGCGGTCCCTCGATCGGTCGATGAGAGCTGCGGAGCCGAAATTACGACGTCAAAGCGATCCTGCAGGCTCGATATTCCCCAGACCGGATCGACCCCGTGAATATCGAATCGCTCGTCAATCTCTGCACCCAGAGCGCGCACCACGTGGGATTGCACAGCCTGGAGACAACTACCATCGCCTTCCAGACATGTCACCTGCAAGACCGGCAGGTCGGATAACGTGACCAGTGGCAAACCAGAACCTGCTCCCAGGAGCAGAATGTGCCGGGCTTCGTGATGCAGAGCGAGAGGTAAGGTTGTCAGGATCAGTTCCGGGACAGCCTGGGGAACGACACCGGGATCGCGGCTGACAGGTGGAAGTGGCAGCCCATTGACACGGGTGACTTCTTCCAGAAATTTGGTACGCCAGCGGACCATCGTCCCATTCTCGGCATGTTCGACCTCGACCAGACGACTGTCATCGAGCGCTGTCAGCATGTCCGACGAAAAGCCGGCATGCCAGGCAACGGAAGCCGATGTCGAGAAGAGCGCGCGGGAGTTCCAGGCTGATGACTCGCGACTGACAGACCAGGGGAGCGTGGCCAACAGGCCAGCACCCGCGACGACCGAAAACAACGAGGCCATGCGTGTCGATAAGGCCAGATGACCAGATTGCATCGCGAAGGAGGAAGGCGAACCAGCTTGCGTGCGGTGGTCGCTGGAGGTGACCTCATTCGCAGCAAACGTTTTCCCAAATCGAGGCGACACCCAGTCGCGCAGCATGCGAGGATTGAGCACCAGTGGTATGACAGAGAGAGCCGCCAGGGCCCAACTGCAGGCCAGGAGCAAGCTGGCGGGACTCAACACGAAACGACCGAACCATTGAGCAGTCAGCCAGCCAGCGGCAGCTAACATCAGGCAGAGCATTGTCATCGAACCCGAACGCCGTGTGGTGGCACAGCCCATGAGCCAGCCGACAGGCCAAACCATGAGGATCGTAAACAACATACGAATCCACCAGACACCGGGCGACCAGCTCACTGTCGCGTTTGTCCAGAGGAGCAGTTCGGTCAGTGCGGGTAGCAACAACAGATTCAGGGCGATCGCGACAACGCCCATCCAGATCATGGCACTGGTCGAGATGTCGGCGGGTTTGTGATGTGCATGTGCGGCATCCAGATCTGTCCCGACTGCCATCCGGCTGCGGCGGGAATTCATCCAAGCCGAAAGAGCCCAGCCACAGATTCCCCCCAGAGCCAACCCGGTCATGACGAACGTGCCGGTGGGCATGCGGTCGTTCACCAGTCGTTCCATTCCCCACGCGAAACTTCCCGCAAGAATAGCAGCCATCAGTAAGAGGCAGTGACTGATCCAGCTAGTCTCTAAACCATGATCTTTGGTTCGGCGGCTGGTGTGTCGTTGTGCATGAGCTGATCCCATGACCTCTGCTTCGAGGCTCATCCAGTAGCGAATGGCAGGCATGCCCGTCGCCAGCCCGGCCAATCCCAGGAGGATGGACGGAGATGCTCCATAAGCGAGGAGGGCAGCACTGATCCCCATGCCAAGGCTCACACCACCTGCCATCCAGGCGGGAGAAAGCAGAGCAAGTCGCCCATAGCATTTTGCATCAGCAGCACACGCAAGACTTTTTGCGCTGCTGTGAGTGCCATGCTGGCAGCTTTGGGCAAGCATGTTTTCGGGTTGCTCAAGACTTGGTTTCGAGTTGCGATTCGTCGTTGATTCGTGGGCCGCCGTTGACCGAAGTTGAGCCAGCTCACGCAACGACCAGACACACAGGGCGCTGGTGACACCCACTGTGGACATGGCGACCAGAAATGCGACGGGAATCAAGCCGGTACGTTGCGCGAGAAACTCCACTGAAAACAGACCCGGCAGCATGGCGGGTATGCTGTACCAGAGTGGGCCGAGCCAGAACCAGACGCAGGTGGCCAGGAGCACTGCTCCCAGAGGTGGCGAACCTGCGAGCAAGGCTTTCCAGAGAGGTTTTTCTGGGGAAGAGGTTTGCTCAAGAGATGAGGCAGCACGTCGCGGTTGAACTCGGGCCAGACTCCCCAGGCCAGCACCGAGGCAAAGGGCAACCAGCGCGCAGGATCGCCAGGGTTCGAGTACGCCCCAGGTGGCAATAGCCGCCTGCAGCATTAACAGACCACCCGTTCCCAAGCCCCAGAGTGTGAGGAATTCCCCACGATCGATACGGCTCCAGAGGGATGACAAAACCTGATTCAAGCTGCCAAAAATCTGCCTCGACAGGTTCGCGAGCCGATACCTGTCAATCCGCGGACGGGATGAAGAAATGCCACGACTTTGAGGCTGTATGGGTTTGGCGTCCATGCCTGACCTTTGGTTGATTTCAATCAATGCCATGAGGCAAAAGGGATCGCCTTTGCCCGGAAATTCACAACTGGGACAACCTTCCTTGTTGACCTGAGCGGCAGAATCTACCGGAATCTGTTCACATTGGGAAGATAAACCATTCGCAAGACCACTGAACGCAATGCCATGTCAGAACCTCAAGAGCTGACAATCCCGATTCGCATCGTCTGTGAAGGTTGATTCCAGGCCGGAGATGTCTGCACAGAACGTGGAAACATTTCGAGTTGTTGAAGTCGAGAAAGGCGTACCCTTTGAAGTTGATGAAGTGGCACCTGAGGGGAAGTGTGTCAGAAGAGTTTCTGATCGCAACTTTCAAAACATTCCCGTGCAACGACGAGTTTCGAGTGAAAATTCCCGGCATTGAACTCGGGACTGTTGCCTGTCTCAGGGGTGGCGGGCACGATAGAGGGTGCTTTTATCGCCCTTGCCCGATTTTTCAGTGAAAGTTAATGCTGTGGTTCACGGTTCGAACTTTGCTCACCGCGGTACATTTTATTCTCACCCTCATCGTCAGAATGTAACTTTCCCTCGGCAGTCATCGGCTGTTTTACATTCTGTGGGGTTAACGCATGTAGCGTCCAGCAACAGGTTCTGGAGCAACTTTGTACCGCTGGCCCGCATCGTCAGTGCCTGGAGTTTTGCGATTCTGTGCCTGATGGTATTGAGTGGTTGCCCTGCCAAAGCCCCTGCCAGCAAAGAGAGCGAACCATCAGCCCAGGCGGAAAAATCGGTGGGCACTGCCCGGCAGACCGCCAAAATTCTCGAAGGAGCCCTGCATCAGTTACGGCCAGAAAATCTGGGGATTGATTCCGATCTGAAGACTGCGATCCCTGTGCTCAATACGTGGATCAAGATCCGCAAGGAATCAGAGACCTTGCCGACCGTTTCCGAAAAGACATTGGCGTTCTTCGGTGAAGCTCAGAAAGAAATCCTGGAATCAGCCGTCTTTGATAATGCCGATGGCACTCATATTCGCGACTCGATTCTCTTTGATGAAGTTGCAGGGCATATCACCACAGGTGCCAGCAGCGATACAGAGCGAGTGAACCGGGTATTTTTTTATTGTCTCAGAAACGTGAGCCTGCTGAGTGAAAGTGAAGAAGAGCTGCCACTGGGCGCTTACGACACCTTGTTCCTGGGACGTGGAACGGCATTAGCCCGGGCCAGTGTGTTTTTTGAAATCATGCGACAACTGCGTATTGATGCGTTCGTGCTCGCAGAAAAACCCGTCGACGCTCTCAGTGAAGAATGGTTGATTGGTGTACTGGTTGATGGAAAAGTGCTGGTCTATGACCCGATTATTGGCTTGCCGATTCCCCCAGGAAAATCGCCTTCACTGCTGGTGAATCAACCTGTGGCGACATTGGTAGAACTGGAAGCTCATCCCGAGTGGTTGGCGCTCCTCTCGCCACGTAAAGATCAGCCTTATCGTCTCAGCACAGAAAGTGTGGCCAAGCTTAAGCCGCTGATTGTGACAGATCCCCGCTGGTCAGCCCGGAGGATGTTGTTTCTGCAGGAATCGCTAACAGGAAATAACTCTTCGCTGGTGGCGCAGCCCATCTTTAGTAGCGAGGGAGAGCCGGGATTGTGGGATCGAGTTTCTGCCAGCCACTCTGGTTGGAAAGAGTTGCCACCACTCGCGTGGCCATATCCGGAAAATCGCCTGCAGAAAATGGGCAAAATGACACCCACAATGGCACAACTGCTTCAGGAATCTTTCCGACCTTTTGAAGCTCCTGTGGAAATGGGAGTGGATCCGAAAACACGGCAGAAGGTTCTCGGCTCATCGCTTTTCCGGCAGTTTCGCAATCGAATTTTACAATTGAGTGGCGATTACTCTCAGGCGATTTCCGCCTACATGACGATCCGGCAACTGTCAGCGATTACGGGGGTTTACCCACCACCCATTGAACGATTGCATCTGATTGCTGCTGAAGACGCCTTGTTTTTCAGCGCGATCAGCAAGATCGAAGACGGAGATATCAAGGGTGGCGTCGCTTTGTTGACGGAATACATCAATCGATATCGCACCAGAGGACGATGGCGATCGGTTGCCAGAGTTGCGTTGGTCGATGGCATGCTCGAACTGGGCGATCTTAAGGGAGCGAGAAACGCTCTCGATCTACCGATTTCTCAGGATCCTTATCGCACTCTGGTGACATTGATCAAGAACTCGCTGCCTGCGGCAAATGAGGCAGAATCCAAAGCTGCAGCAGGCGAAGGTCAACCAGCAGAGGTCAAGCCTGCCGACAATCCGCCTGCTGAGACAAAACCAGCAGCAGACAAAGCCACAGAACCGCCGGCGACGGAACCAAAGGAACAAAAGTCAGCAGAACCGCAGCCAGAAGAAGCCCGCAACTGAAGCCTTTGAACACAAATCGATTCACGATGCAGTTCTTTGTCATTAAAAGCGTTGGTGCTGAGTTTCTGGAGACATCGACCGGTTTATATCTGCCCGATCAATTGTTCGTACCACCTGATTCCCAGCCAGCTACGACTGCGTCAGGAGCGAGGACGAAGATCTCGACACGGCGATTCTTCTGGCGGTTCTTGTCGTCAGTATTCGGAGCCAGTGGTTGGAACAGGCTGTAGCCTGCAGCGCCCATTCGCTGTTCAGCGAGACCTGATTTTTTGAGTGCCAGGACCACCGAGTTTGCGCGATCGGTCGAGAGATGCCAGTTGGTGGGATGCTTATCAGCCACCGCCTTGCGCGAGATCGGCTTGTCATCCGTGTGACCAACGACCAGCACCTTCAGATGTTTGGAATCCGCACTGTTCATGATGCGGGCAAACTCCTGCAACAGGGCGTAGGCTTCAGGCCGAATTTCATCACTTCCTGAGGCAAAGAGCAGATTCTCCTGGAACTTGCTGACACCCGTCTGAGGATCAAATTCGAAATCGGGGTATTTGCGGCGAAGCTCTTCCATGCGTTGATTGGCATCTGTCGAGAGTGGGTTTTTCGAACTGCTGGTCAGCATGTTCTTGACTTTGTCTTCCAGACTCGAGTTGGCTGCCAGCATGTTATCCACCCGCTGATTGGCCAGTTCGAGGCCATTGCGAAGTGTCGCGTTTTGCTGTTCGAGCTGTGCCTTTTCAGCCATGAGTTGAGACAGATTGCCCTGGAACTGATTGCGTTCCATCGCCAGTCCCTGGTACTGCTGATAGAGCTGACGGGAGTGCAACTGGCTCTGGCGCAGCATCCTCTTTTCACGGCAATGACAGCCGCTCTGCATCGCGACGACGAGGCAAAGTAAGGCAAGAACGAGACAACGTAAATACGGGCCCATGGAAGGACTCCTGAGACGACAAACTCAAGATTCCGGCAGTCTTCAGTCAGACTGAAAGCTGATGTTCCGGAACAGGTTTACCAATGGATGGAAGGCGAAAGGTTGGACAGGAATTGATGAATACAGGCAGGTTCAAGGCCACAAAGCGGAAATGCGAGGCGAAGGGAAGAAGCAAAATTCAACCACAGTCAGAAATGACTGCTGGTTAATGATCAAGAACGGGATTGATGAACAGAAGGGAACGAGGCATGGAACGAGGGAAAGTCAGCAGACAAGGGGATGAGAAACAGGTGGGAAAATGAGATCAACTTGAGGCAAATTTCGAGGCCAGCGGCAAAAATGACCGATCTGGTACAGCAAAATGTAAGAGAATCGGCGGATTTTGCCAAGTCGAGTTCTGAAGAAACTCACCAGTGTGAGATAAGCTCTGATTTTCCAGCGATTTATGCCGATCGCTGGCAGGAGGTCTTTGTGTGACCCGCAACGAAAAGTGGGCCTGCCAACAAATTGACAGACCCACTTGGGGAGTGCGAGTGCTGATCACTCAGGATCTTTGTCAAATCCTGACAATTAGCGGCTGCCACGGAACCATTCGCGGATCCGCTCGTTTTTGCGGCGTTCGAGTTCCATCAGGCGGGCAAAGAATCCGGTACGGGCAGGACGGTTGTTGACAACTTCCATGCGGGCGTCAGCCGCTTCAATCTGGCCACCCAGAACCAGGCTGGCGGACATGACCAGAGCAGCAAAAGCAGTGCGAAGCATTGGTTTGATTCCTTAGTTCGATCCATCGATCTCTTCTCGGCGATTCATGCCGAAAACACAGTGGGGATATCGACGTTTTGTCCATTCGTCTGAGAATCGCGTTGCTGATCACACTGCTAAACGACTTGTCCCCTTACCAAAATGTCGAATTTGCGGGTTGTAATGACACCCTTCATCGACTGTCCGGCAGCACCTAATCCATTGGCTGAGAATCGCTTAAGGATTGTTCAAGGAGTGCCGCAGACGTTGATGCGAGCTGCAATCAGGTTCCCTCGGCTGAATGATGCTCTGAGGAGGATGGCTGCGAGAACTCGTTGAGCATGAAAAGCAGCGATTTGTTGTCGAGGAACGGCTTGTAGCCGAAGGTCGAAAAGAAGACCTTCCCGGCGGGATTGATGAGGAAGGTTCCGTGTTTCAGATCGGACGGACGTTCCGCCGTTTCCGGGATGAAGACGCCATACTGCTGGGCAATCCTGTTCTCGGGATCTGACAAGACGGTAAAGTTGAATGCGCCGTATTCCTCGAAGCGGGCTTTGGTCTCTTCGGGGGGATCGGCACTGATCGCCACGATCCGGGCACCCAGCTCCTGAAAATACTTCAGGTCTTCCTGAAGTCCAAAGAGTTGTGCGACACAATGACTGCAGTCGTAACCATAGTAAAAGACAAGCACCACCGGGCCTTGGGCAAGCGTTTCCTGCAGTGAGACCAGTTGCCCTTCGTGGTTCTTTAACTGGAAATCGGGGGCCGGCTGCTTCAGTAAAGGATGCGGACGCGATTCGGCCACAATGAACTGTCCATCGGCCAGCAGTTCTCTTAAAGGTTCAGAAAGCCTGGGCTTCTTGACCGCCTCCAGGTAAGCCTCCGCATCCTGTTTGATGTTCCCCGTGGGGATCAACCCATACTTGAGACAAATCTCCCGGCACTGCTCGAGCACCTGGAGAGATGCGCTTTGAGAAGGGGTCGGAGTGAGCAGGTGATAGGTAAAGATCAGTGCGTAGAAACTCACGATCACCGCTGCAATGACAAGAAACACCCTCCGACGAAAACGGGTTTGCTGCTGCCGGAGAAGTGCCGCATTTGAGGCTGAGTCAGGAGTGCCAGTTGTGGACATAAAACGTTTCCCTGGGTTTAGCCAGTTGATGAGTGACAAAGATCATTTTTCAGCATGACAGTTTCAGCGAATCATGGAACAGAGCCAGGAGAAAATTCGTATTCGATCTCTTCCCGCTATGTCGTCATTATTTCGATTGAGTATTGATATCGAGATCAATCACTCGATCTTTGGGCTCCCAGTTCAGCATAATCGTCGAGGTTTCGGGCTTAAGAAATTCTTTTCGAATTCGCACAGGGGCTCCCGCTGACTCGATGGTGCAGTGGTATTCTCCCGGGGGAAGGCTTAAGGGGCCCACCGCTTTCGGCTGAACCAGTGCAAACCAGCCATCGTCGCGGGTGGTGCCAAACCCGCAGAGTCGGAAACTGCCGCCCTCTTTCTGATAGAGCGAGATTTGAATTTCACTGACTGTCTGCCCATCCAGACGGAGGACACCTTCCGTACCGCCGCTAATCGGCTGGGGGCCACAGCTCTGGAAAACGGTGACCATCATCAGGACAAGACAAACGGCAATCTTCCTTATGTTTGAAATCGTGACTGTCGAATACATGTCAATTCTTCTTGGATGGGGATGAATACTCATAGCCTTGCATTATGCGGCCATTCTCAAAGAGGGCTGGCGGTTTGCGGGTTTCGTTTTCAGCGTGTACGGATTAGATGAACTAAGAAGCCAGCCCCAGCCAGTTTCGAAGTGGCAGAATTCTTCTCAGAACGACTCGTTCAATCAGCAGGACAGCCAGTAGCGAGACACCGAACATGGGGAGCAGAATGCCCAGAAGGATCACGAATAGCATGAAGGGGACAGCAAACAGGACTTCATGACGCATCGCGATCTTTGACTCGGCCGGGGCACCTAACGTGCCAGGCGCTCGTCGTCGCCACCACATCAGTGGCCCCGTACAGGGCAACAGAATCAGCCCAAGGGCTGTCAGTAAACCGAGAAGCTGATTGGGCCAACCAAACAGTCGTCCTTCGTGGAGGGCAATTCCAATACTGACAACGCGATCAATCCAGTGACGATCAGAGAAGGTTTCGCGAGAGAGAATCGAACCTTGTATGGCGTCAATTTTCAGCGTCTCCCGCCAGGGACGATTCGCAGTCATCGATTTCACGGTCCAGGGCTGTCGCTCGGAAGCTGGTGGAGTCAAGATCACGGGATGTGGCAACTGGAGCGGCTCCACGACTTGTACGACAAGTGGCAACTGCGCCAACGTTTCGGGCGAGACCGGGGCAGCATTTCGTCTTCTGTTCGAGCGCCCCGACTTTGTGGGAGATTCTCCGGCGTTCGAGCTGGATTCTCGTGAGGCATGCCCTGCATGTTCGCCATCAGCAGTTGTGGGAACGATTGCTGATGCCAGCTTGGCCTCGGAATTAGCGGCTCGTTCCTGAGGGTTTTCCGACCGATTCGACCAATCCTGCTGTGCGACTGACGTGCCAGTGAGTTTGCGAATCTCACGGAAATAATCACCCCAGAAGTGAGACCACGGCAAACCGGAAACCAGCAGAAGGAGTGCAAAGGCTGAGATCCAGAACCCGGTCACACCATGCAGATCGCGGAGAAAACGCTGCCTTCCACTTGTGAAGCGAGGGTAGAGAATTCCACCAAACCCACGCAGATGACGGGGCCACCAGAGATAGAGCCCCGTAAGAATCATGATGATCGTCCACGATGCGGCCAGCTCAACCAGATGAGAACCGTCCTCTCCAAGCATCAGTTCACCATGCAGCCTGAAGATCTGGCGCATCAGTCGATCCTGTTCGGGAACTGCATGCAGGATCGCCAGCGTCTGTGGATGTACATAGATCCGCCAGTTCTTGCCGGCTTCGCTGACGACAATTCGACTGGCATGATGGGGAGAAACCGGAAGCTCATAAGAAACAAAACGACTCTCTGGCTTTGACGCAAGAGCCGCATTCACCTGCTCTGGCAGACTTGCTGGCTGACCAGTCATCACCAGATGATTGTAAGGCTGATCCAGCCAGTCTTCGATCTCGGCTTTGAAGAGATAGACGATTCCCGAAAGTGACAGAATGATGACGAACGGGATCGTGAACAGTCCTGCATAGAAGTGCCATCGCCAGACAGTGCGATAAGCAGGCAAAGCATATCTGAAGAACTCGCTGGTAGACATCTTCTCAATCGACCTCTCTTCGGAAAGCAGCTCTCTAGCAGGCCTTCCTACGCAGTTAACCCTGGTGGACAACGGAGCGCACCAGAATGAAATAGAGACTTTGCTCATGTACTTAACGTACGCATAGGAGCAATGGTGCAGTTCTCGACATTTGGTTGTGCCGAGAACTGCACCATCAGCAAGCCCATTTCAGTGACTAGAATTCACCCAGAACCTCACCACCGTTGGTACTGTGAAGTCCACGATGAATTCGGGTGTCAATGTTGTCACCCAGGAAACGTACTGTACCATCGCCCATGAGTGCATGCGCCCCACCCACGTGGTAGCTGCGCGGCCCAAAATAGCCGGTAAAGTGAGTGACCACATCAGGAATACGGCTGTTGGGGGTGCTATAGCCATTCGTGAGCGTACTGATCGCTCCTGAATGTGCCCAGGAGGTCCCACGGCCTCGCAGAGCCAGACTGGCGGCTCCCCGCCAGTTTGTCATGGTCGGCCATACCGCATTCAGATCCGGGTTTGCGATAAAACCCTGGGCATTGGCAAACGATGACCAGGCCCCACCCGTAGGAGGCATCCCTTGAGACGTCCCGAGTGTTGTGCCGACACCCGTTGAACCATTCATCGTGAGCTGATAAGGAAAGGGGGGAAGAGTCCCCGCCGGAAAGGTGACATCACTTCCGGTACTACGAACCGATTCACTCATAAAGACGGTGTTCGACGTACCATCAGTGACATCGCGCATGCGGACATTGCTGTTCTCATAGACGATGCCGTCTGTCTTCCAGCGAAGGTCATAGTTAGTGCCTGTGCCGCTACCATAACTGACGAAATAGTTCGTACCGGCATAGATCGCACCACCGGCACCGGTATTCTGGGTTGGCGCCGGATCGCTGGGACAAAGCAGCATCGCGAGAGGCGTTGCAAATGCGGCAGCAAAGCTGGGGTTGGGCACCAGGTTATTAAATGGCCCGGTAAATGCCGGTTGAGTGAAGTCCAGGGTATTCTGGAGGACAGCCTGGTCAAAGTAAGGTAGCAAACGGGCTTGTGGAGAAAACCCCTGAGTATTCGGCAGGTAATTCTGGGCATTCACCATGGGGAGCATTGTAAAGGTGCTCTCATAATTATGCATTGCGAGCCCGAACTGCTTGAGGTTATTGCGACACTGCGTTCGTCGCGCCGCTTCTCGCGCCTGCTGCACGGCTGGTAGCAGCAAGGCAATCAGGATGGCGATGATCGCGATCACCACCAGGAGTTCAATGAGTGTAAAAGCTTTTCGAATTTGCATGGGTCGTATTGACATGACATTTATCCCGTAAAGATTTGAATCGTAGTGTTGACTTAGAATTCGCTGACGACTTCACCACCGGAACGTGTAGCAATGTTCCGCCAGATCGTGGCGTCGATGTTTTCACTGGTGAATCGAACTCCCCCATCACCCATGAGGGTATGGACACCGCCTGTATGCCGACTGCGGGCGGCCTTGAAGCCTTGCGCTACCCAGAAGAAACAGTCGTAGCGCCGGCTGTTCGGTGTGAAGTAATGGTTGTAAGCCGTGTTCTCAAAGGCCTGCCCCGCCCAGACTCGATTTCGACTGGCTACGAAGCGAGCGATACTCCCAGGCTTTGCCTGATCACAGTTCGCAATGGTCACGCTGGTTGCCGGGCTCACCAACGCCATATTCGTCTGTGCATCAGGATTTTCAGTAGCAGCGGGGTCGGCACCACCAACACCTAACAGACTTTCGGAACAGAAAACGGTGTTCGATAGGCCATCCGTACAATCCGCAATTCTTCGCCAGGAGATCGAACTGAAGAGACCATCGGCACGGTCATCGCTTTGGCCATCATCACTGGTATCGGCCACATTGTTGATACCAGAACCCATGCAGGCCATATAGTTGGAAGGAGCAGAGTCAATCACCCCGGTGGGACTGGAGACATAGTCCGAGCGATCACTCGGGCAAAGATAGGTCGGAATCTTTGTCATGATCGTATTGACGTGCATGGCACGTGGCGGCTGACCACCTCCCGGCGGATAAAGCGTGTAGTTCGTATCCAACTGGTTGAGTGTATTGGCCTGATCGATATAGGGCAGGATATACGCCAGGAAACTCCAACGCATCGTCGTCGCCTGAGCGGGATTGGTATGCCCGTTCCAGCCGCAGGGGAAGCGGCCATACGTCGATTCATAGTTGTGCAGAGCGAGGCCAATCTGCTTGAGATTGTTACGGCACTGCGTTCGCCGGGCTGCTTCCCGAGCCTGTTGAACAGCGGGAAGCAGCAGAGCAATTAGAATGGCGATGATCGCAATCACCACCAGCAATTCAATAAGTGTGAAACCTCGATGGGGAGGTTGAGTTTTAATGGGCATATGGTGTCCTGTCGGAGGATTTCAAAGGGTGTGTGTGGTCATAGTTATGAGAAGTCCATGAGCTGACTGGTCATCAGCGGCCAATGCTCAATTCAGCATTGGCGGTGCTAGTGGCAGCCGTCGTCGTGTATGCCTGGATGCAGGGCATCGCGAAACATGCTTGCCCAAAGCTGCAAGCATGGCACAAAACTCGCCAATCAGCGGGCGATGTTCAGCGTGAGTGTGCCGGCGTAGTGAGAGCGTTCGTACTTCTCGCCGGTTTCGTCATCAGCGGCGTGATGCACGACGACCAGATAGTAGTTGGCTTCTGCCGGTGTGAACGTGGCTTTGCCAGAAGCATCCGTCTTCCGTTCGAAGTTCGGATCGAAATCGGCGGCGAGTTCTGCACCGCGGGGGATAAACGACATCGTCGCATCGGCCAGCGGTTTCCCTTTGAGGAGCACTTGAACTGTGATTGGTTCACCTGCTCTGGCTGTGGCTGGATTGCTCTGTGGCACCAATTCGATGGGCTGGCCCAGCGGCTTCAAAGGATCGACACCTCCGGCCTTTTCACCGACCTGGAAGTAGCATTTCGCGTTGCGATAAGCGCGCGTGGTGCCGTGGATCGTATCGAGAGACTGAGCAGCGACATAGAGCCCTGGTTGTTTCGCGACCTGCCGCACTGACCAGAAGCCTTCTTTTGCGGCATTACCAATGTCGGCTACGCGCGACTTGAGATCCTGCTGGTTTCCGTCGGGCGTGATCAGGTCAAAGCTGACCTTTTCAATGCCGATCTTGCTGGCGAGCTTGAAATCGCGATGTTCGTTGCCGTGATTACCGAGCATGAGATCGATATGAACCACTTCGCCCGGAGCAACCTGGGCGACATTGGTTTGAACCCAGGTATCGTGAGCGCTAGCGATGGTACTGATAGCCGCCACGCTTAAAGCCAGAATGGCATGTGCCAGAATCGAAGTCGCACTTGCCTTATGATTGATCATCATTAATGAAGCCAGCATACAACCCTCCTCGGGTATTGAGATGTCAGTGAAATTGAACGAACTCTCAGGCCATGCAGAGCAAGGCCATTCGTGAACTGAGACTCTCGGAGCAGAAAACGACCAACACGCACAAAGCGAGTGCGGTTCAAGCCATCAGTGCGTCTGCCCGGGGCATCCAGAATGGGGCGGTTAATGGGCTATTCATTGCCCATCAACGCATGGACGATCTCATCTCGTGTGAAGCTCAATTGAGAGCGCAGCGAGTGCTAGGAGAGCCGGAACTGCGCACGAGGTAGAGATTCAACGATGGCGTTACATTGCGGATAAGGCAGGCTTGCTCAGTGCTGCAAGCATGGCACTTATGATCGCTGGAACGCGAAATCGATTGACGATCTTCGGCGCAGGAAGGCACACGGAATGAGATCGTGAGAGAGCGTTCAACCGGGAGGAGAGAGCCGGTTGTAGAAGACTTCACAGGGAATTCCCTGCGAAGGAGAGAAGGTTGACCGTTGTGGCGACCACGGTTGCCACGACATGGCGATCGGTGGCGTGGTCAGGGGCTCTGTGAGCATGGTCCACATGGAGCCGGCACCTTGACACTTGAGAGTATCTAGCCAAGGTACCGATGAAGCTGGTATTGATGAAGTTAGTGCCGATTCTGGCTCGGACAGCGACGACTTCTGGGCCTGCAATTGACTTGCTGATGGATTTGCGGGTGAGGAGGGAGCACAGCAGGCCGGCTTGCTGGCAACAGGAACGGGCTCTGTTTTGATAGCTTTCTGATTGACCGAGCAACAGCTTGAAGAGGATGTACTCTTGGTTTCTACAAGAATTGTTTTCGCAGTCTTCGGGGGAGTCACTTCGATGGACGACCTGCGTGAGCAGAGGCTGCTATCGTCACCGCGAGCCGCCTGCATGCGGAGTTCGCGTAATGAAGTTGAAATTTGTGATCCGCAGGCAGGCTCTGGAACGACCTGGCTACGCGTTGGAGACGATCTGGCTTTTCCCATAGAACAGCATGAGGAAGCCTGGGATGGAACTGGTGAAGTTGGCTTCTCTACGAACCCTTCCGGGAGGTGCATACCATTGAGCTTCGCCCAGAGTTGTCGTTCTACCGGTGTGTAACAACAGCAGTTTTTCCAGCATTGCGTCGCCGAAGCACAACCACATCTGTGACCAGCGCAAGGGAAGGCGCCGCCAGACATGAGGCTCAGTGAGTTGGTCGAGAATCCCCACGCCCCAACGCAGTAAGAGACAATGAGCAAGACGCCAGTGAATTTTCTTCGCCAGTCCCCAGTGGCCAGCTCCCGGATCATTTTTTGACCGGCACCCCACACGACTAGACAGAATGAAACGAAACGTTCACTCGCAATCTGGCATCGATGGTGGGTTGAAACCAACGGGTAGGACATAAACCGTCTGCGTAGATCGCCTCAAGGTTGAGTCATCGCATGATTCTCACTCGGCTGCGGCCCAACAGTCTAGCTGCATTCAAGGGGATTGGAATCTTCCACCAGCGACGAATCAGCGAATTCCCATGGATGAGACATCATCGAGAAGTCTCAGGCGAGGGTATCGAAATCACCGCAACACTCGACTGAGACTAGCTTTGCGTTTCTTCCTGTGGTTTGATCTCGGCGTCGTTCGAGGATTCAGGAACGATGCGACTTACGAGAAGCCGGTCGATCCGCGGGCCATCCATATCGACCACTTCGACCCGGAGTTGGCTCCACTGGATGACATCTCCAATTTTAGGAGGTCGTTTGAGCAGGGCGACAACAAGTCCCGAGATCGTGGCAATGCCCCGAGGAGGAGGTTCGGGCCATTTGCTGAATTCCAATGCTTCCTGCAGTTCATGCAGGTTGAGAGCAGCATCTGCCAGCAGACTGCCATCGGCTCGTTGGACGACCAGTTGCTCTTCATCGCGGCGGTGCTCGTCATGAATCGAGCCGACGAGAATCTCCATCACGTCTTCGAGGGTGACCATCCCTTCGGTGCCGCCATACTCGTCGAGCACAATCGCGAGTTGAGTCCGCTCTTTCTGAAAGAGTTCAAGCAGCTTCGAGATGGTGAGTGTTTTGGGAATAAAGAGCGGGGCTCGCATGACACGGCGGATATCGAGAGACCTGCCCAGATAGTTTTCGAGAAAAACGTCTTTGATATAGATGAAACCGACGATCCGATCGATGCTCCCTTCGCAGACAGGGACTCGGGAAAAGCCCGACATGGCCATGGCTCCCAGGACTTCTTCGGGCGGCGTATCAACATCGATAGCATCAATATCGATCCGTGGCCTGAGAATCTCTGCGGCTGTCCGTTCGCGCATTTTCAAAGCCTGCTGGGCCATCTGCTGTTCGGCCTCGTGCAGAATCCCCGCTTCGTGACCTGCATCAATCAGGTGCTGAATGTCTTCGACCGAGACGGACTCGCGAATCTCAGTTTTCTGACCCAGGATCAACAGGACGGATTTGGTACAGACGCGGAGGAACCAGACAAATGGCTGGGCGATGGTCTGGAGCAGCACCATGGGCAAAGCCACCCAGCGGGCCATGAACTCAGCATTCTGCAAAGCGACTCGTTTGGGGACGAGTTCGCCCAGAATCAGCGAGAAAAAGGCAATCCCGACCGAAATGACACCTAAAGAAATCGTGTCACTGCGCTGCTGAATCCACGAAACAGGGATTTGTCCAATGAGATGTGAGACTTCGCTGATAAAGCTGGCACCACCAAAGGCAGCGGCAAACGTACCCACGAGTGTGATCCCGACTTGAACAGTGGGTAAAAACCGATCGGCATCGCTGGAGAGTTTAAGTGCGGCTTTGGCACCACGATCGCCTTCCTGTGAAAGCTGCTCCAGCCGCCCGCGTTTGGCAGTCAGAATCGCGATCTCCGCACCGGCGAAGAATCCGTTGAACAGAATCAGCAAGAGGATCAAAGCCAGCTCGCCGAAAAGTCCCCATTCCACCCTGTTCGCTCCCTATTCAGGCCGGTCTGCCATACCCGCACTGAGAGTTCTCTTCCATCCCTTGGACCATCGGCAGTTTCATGCCTGCCAAGCGTCTTCTAAGGAGTAGGAAAATGCAATGGGTGATTCCCAGAAGTCAGAAGACTCCCGGAATTTAACTGCCATCAATCAATCGAGGTGTATGGATCTGTTTTCGTCCAAAGAGATGCGACGGGCGGGTGAAAACCAATTCAGGCAGAGTGTCACCTCGCACCGGATCAGTCTTGATGGACGATGTACCCGCCACTTACTTCATGGCGAATTCATCTTTTGCTGTTAATTCATGTAATTTGTCAGATATTTGACGTTCGCTGGTGAGTTTCTGGCCTTGTGAGGAGCCCACTTGTGGCCTGTAGATTGAGAGTCGAGCCAGCGGTCGTTTACGAACTGCCTGATAAATGAATACGGGGAAACCCATGAAGGTTGGTGCCTGTGGATCTTCGAGCAATTCGAGGCCGAGTCGGCGGTAATATCGGTTCAGGCGTGTCCGTGATTGATAGATCGTGTCACCGAGAAAACCAGGCAGGCGTTTGCCGGTCGCTGCGTAGCTCCAGCCATTGACTAACGATCTCAAGCCGTAGATGCGGGTTTTCCAGTTGGGGTGTTTGGCGGCATAGAGCAAAAAGTAGCCCGCCCCATGAAAGGAAAAGCGAGCCATGCCACCAGGTTTGAGAACACGAGCCATCTCCTGCATGGCGATGGCAGAACGCGTGTAGGGCAAAACGACTTTCGAAATCACGCCGTCAAAGCTGCTGTCGGGAAAAGGGAGATGTTCGGCAAACCCCTGGACGGCTTCAAGTTCATACGAGCGGACTGTTTCGACACAGGCAGGATCGGGATCGATGCCGACTGGCTCGTGACCTCTTCTCAGCAGTTCGAGCATCTGTTCTCCCGGCCCGCAACCCACATCGAGAACCCGGCTGGCCGGTGGAAACTCAAAATGACTGAATTCATGCAGATGATAAGGTTCAAGAATGCTCATGGATGACCCAACAGGAGCTCGTTCAGACAGATGTTCACGAGATGGAGAGCTGGTGTTTATTCAATGTTTCCAATATGCGGAAATGTAAAAGTATTATGGCACATGAATTGAGCTCGGGAGGACGGCGGGAGAATTCAGAGGGAATTCTCTGCAGGTGCAGGCAGGGTTGTTCGTTCGGTTCAGTTTTGGATAGGGCCTTGCATCTCACGTGAGAAGATAAAACGAGGTCGATCCCAGGTGCGATTTTGCGCGATGGGTTGCTTGTGGGTGGTCAGGTTTGGCAGGTTGTAGCGGCTGTAGGAATTTGAGCAGCAAAAAGTTGGAAAGATGTTGAGCCTTGTGCAGCGTGCATCGGGCCTCCAGGGAAATGAAAGCCAAAGGGAAACAGATGGCGAAACTTCTGGTTCTGTATTACTCGACTTACGGACATGTGGAATCGATGGCGGGGGCTATTGCCGAAGGGGCAGGGAAAGTTCCGGGAGTCGAAGTCACCATCAAGCGAGTGCCGGAACTCATGCCACCCGAAGCTGCTGCCAGAGCAGGTGCCAAACTCGATCAGGCGGCTCCTCTGGCTGATCCCAAGGAATTAGGCAACTACGACGGCATCATTTTTGGAACCCCCACCCGATTCGGGAACATGGCTTCGCAAATGCGGAACTTTCTCGATCAGACGGGTGGGCTGTGGGTGAAAGGAGCCCTCGTGGGCAAGGTCGCCAGTGTCTTTGCGAGTACAGGGACTGGTGGCGGAAATGAATCGACGATTCTGACATTCATCCCGACGCTGCTGCACCATGGAATGGTTTATGTGGGGTTGCCGTATTCCTGCCCGGATCTGGCGGATATCTCGGAATTGAAGGGTGGCTCGCCTTATGGTGCAGCGACAATTGCGGGTGCGGATGGCTCGCGCCAGCCTTCGGCTCGTGAACTGGCCATGGCCCGATTTCAAGGCGAGCATGTCGCCAGAATCACTGCCAAACTGTTTGGCTAATTTCCAATTGAGACTTCCTGCCTGCGGGTGTGAGTATGATCGAACGGAACTCACACCGCTGGAGGAAGAAACTTTTCCAGCGAGGATTCAAGTGCGCCGATTTTCGCCACGAAGTATCGGCTGCAACTCTTCGACGAAGTCGTTGACGTCTTTGAATTCCCGATAGACGGAGGCAAAGCGGACGAAGGCGACATGATCGAGAGTTCGCAATTGCTCCATGACTCGCTCGCCGATCTCCCGGGAAGGAACTTCCCGATCAAAGTTCTCGTAAAGTTCTCGCTCGATGACCGAGATTATCTCCTCAATGCGCTCCGGGGAGATCGGTCGTTTGTAGCAGGCTTTTTCGAGGCCTTGTGCGATTTTATCTCGATCAAAGGGGACCCGGCTGCCATCTTTCTTGATGACGCGAATGGGGGATTCCTCGATCTTCTCATAGGTGGTAAAGCGGCGGGCACACGCCAGACATTCCCGCCGACGGCGAATCACGAAATCCTGACTTGTCCGCGAATCGATGACCTTGGTTTCGCCGTGGCGGCAGTATGGACACATCATGATAAGTGGTTTGCATCCCTGAAGATCGCGGACAGCCTGGTGACTGCAATCGCGAAATGTTCGAAATTTCTTTCAGGAGCTCATGCCGGAAATTCTTGCCAGTCCGAGAGACTGTAAAAACTTGAGGTTAAACTCCTTCAGCCACGTTGTTTGATGGGTCTACAACCGTACCTCTTTTCCCTGATCAGTGAGGGTAACGTCTCGTCTGGCTGTATTCCAGTAGCTTTCCGGTCAAGGGTTTAAGTCGAATGACGCCATTCATAGAAAACCCGGGGGAAAGAAATTCCACAGAAAAATCATTCCTAATGGAAACGACTGAAAATAACTGTCAACACTGGCGCATCTCCTTGTGAGGAGTGTGCGTTCAACAGGCTCCGTGATCCGTGAGTGATGCAACCCGCCGTCAAGTTCCGAAACTCAACGAAGAGCAGTTCGCAAGCTGGCACCGCCAGTTTGGGAGTGATCTGAGAGTGTTTCTATGCGGGGTACTCAAGGATCCCGAAGCTGCTGAAGAGGCACTTCAGAGAACTTGGGTGAAGTTGTGGGAGAGTGGTGCTGCTGTCGAACCTGAAAAGATTCGCAGTTGGCTGTTTCAAGTGGGCTTTCGGGAAGCTCTTCAATTGCGTCGGTCTCAGCAATTGCAGACTCGAAAGCTCTCGGAGTGGTTTTCCTGGAAGAAGACTCAGGGTGTTTTCACCAGCGAGGGGGCTTCGGAAAGACGACCGAAACAAACATCTTCCCATGTCGAATTTGTGGATCTGCCTGCTGCGGAAGAGTCGTTGGTTCGAGGCGAAGAATACGAGGCTTTGCGAAAAGCAATTGATGGTCTTTCTCTCGAACAGAAATTCGTGCTTCAGAAACGATTGGAAGGCGAACAGACGTTCCAGCAGATTGCCGACGAGTTGGAAGTCCCTCTGGGAACGGTCTTGACCCGCATGCGGCTGGCATTGGAGAGGCTCAAAAAAGCACTCGTCAGTTCAAATTCAGGCAAGGAAAAATAACAAACACTGCGGGCTGCAGTTTTCTGACGATCTGAGATGCGATTCATCATGACTTTTGAACACGAACATCAATCCATGACAGGAAATGCCATGACTGATCTCGATTGGCTGGCCACCCGCTACGTGCTGGGTGAATTGTCGGCCGACGAGGTGTTCGCCTTTGAAGAGAGACTGCAGGTCGATCTGTTGGCTTGCGAGGCGGTCGTGCAAGCGACTCGTCTTCTCACAGATGTCGCTGTCAGCCTGCCTGAGCCTGCCGATATGCGTGAGCAGGTGATGGCCGCTCCAGTTGCGGTCACAGCCAAGGTTGCAGCCAGTACGAAAACAGTGCGATCCATACCTGTCAGTCGTTCAGAACAACGCCGAGGCTGGTGGGTGATCGGTCTGATCACGGCGGCTCTTGTGCTTTTGGCAGTGGGACTGCCGTTTGAATGGAACCCCTGGGGTGACCAGCGTGTGGCCCTGGAGAATTCATCGGGAACCCATGAGTCCGGGAGTTTACGTGGCGAAGAAGCCCGTCTGGCTGCGAACCTCTTGGGAGGCTGGCGAACAATCGATGTCGACATGACCGAGACCGGGTTGACGATGACTCATCGTGAAATGGGGAATGACCGCGAGGCGAACCGCGATCACGAAGAAGCTGCTGAAAACATTGACGAAAATTCGATTCCCGACTGGATGATCGCCGCACTTCTGGCTGATCCAGCGGAGGGCGAAACCAACGCGGGGCCAGCGAATACACCTCATAACGTCGCTCCTGCTCCTGGTCAGATCATTCAATGATTTCGCGGAACTTCTACAAGTTGGTGCTGTTCAAGGATGGTTGAAGGCTGAGGATCCTGAAAGTTGGGGATGATGGGAACGACAGGTCAGATAATGCAGTCGCCGCTTGCACACGAGCATTCTCGACCGAGCACTCCGGTTCGTGTGCGATCGATGCTGCTGTTGTGGACTCTCCTGTGTTGGCCGCTCGCAGCCGGGATGATTCGGGCTCAGGAAAGTCCGGTTTCAAAAGCTGAGACAAATACCGACAGCACAAAGCTCAGTGATCAATCTCGTGCTAGTGATCAATCCAATGCGAAAACGAGCGATAAAACCCAGGCAAACGGCACTCGCGCCGTTTCGTCAAGGGCGCAAAGTCTGACACCTGTACAGATTGAGCGAGCCAAAGAGTTTGCAGCCACTCATCATCCAGAACTGGGTGAACTGCTGGGCCGACTGGAAAGCTATGACGAGCCTTCGTTTGTCGAGGCCATTCAGGAATTGCTGCGAACGATGGATCGTCTGGAAAAGCTGAGTGAAAAAAACACCGAGCGTGGTCGAGTCGAGTTAGAAGACTGGAAGCTGACATCACGAATCCGGCTGCTGGCGGCTCGACTGGCCATGGCTGATGCACTTCCTGTCGAGAACCCGGAAGCGTCGTCCAGGACGATCAAACAGGAAATTCGTGAACTGCTGATCGAACGGGCCGAGCTTCGGAAGTCGTCGCTCACCGCAGAACGCCAACGATTGCAGGATCGCCTCGAAAAGGTGAATCGACAATTAAGCGAACTTTCCGAGCGCGAGCGGCAGAACATCGAACGCGAACTCGATCGACTCGAAGCCAATGCTTCCCAGGCGAAGACACGCCAAAAGGCTGCTCAAAAAGAGAAGTCCACACAGAATACCAGGCCGCGTTCTCCATCGAATGCTCCTCCGTCCGATTCCACCAACAAAGCTGCTGAAAAGCCGGCGAAGAACAATCAGAAACCATGACGACCAGCTCTGAATGGCTGTCATTTGCACTGTTTGCCATCAAGTGCTGTAAGGATCGAATCACCATGCAAGAGTTTGCTCATCATCATGATCCAGCTGTTCTGGCGCATCGCCGCTGGCCTGCCTTAGAACATCGCCGCTGGCAATGGTTCTGCCTGGCGATTGCCAGTTGGCTGGGACTGTGTCAACCAGGCATATCCCCGCTTCCCCAGGTCTGGGCGGCTGAGGCAAAGCCCGCAGACAACAGCAAGTCTGCTGCACAGACTCTACCTGCTGAGGAACTGAAGTCATCGGCCGTTGTCGAATCGGCTGTGATCCCTGGCATCAATGAGCGATATGACCTGAAGGTCAAGAATGTGGATGGGCCCGATTTCCGTAAGCATGTGGTGCCGCTGCTCGGCAAACTCGGCTGTAACGGACGTGCCTGCCATGGATCGTTCCAGGGTCAGGGTGGCTTCCGGCTGTCTCTGTTTGGTTACGACTTCAAGGCCGACCATGAGAACCTCGTGCTGGGTGATAAGCCGCGTGTCAACCTGATGGATCGCTCGAAGAGCCTGATCCTCATGAAGCCCACTGAGCAGGTTCCTCATGAAGGAGGCGAGGCTCTCAAGCAGGGGACATGGGAATATCGCGTTCTCGATAAATGGATTTCTCAAGGAGCAAAACCTGTCACCGATAAGACACCGGAATTTGTGAGGCTCGATGTGTTGCCGGATGGGAAAGACCCGGCAGCAGGCGAACGTCCTGAGATGGTGGGCTCGAAGGTAGGCCAGTCGTGGAAGCTCAAGTGCATTGCGGTCTGGTCGGACGGAACTCGCGAAGACGTGACACCATTGTCGCGCTTCCAGTCGAATAACGATCAGATTGCCAAAGTGACTCAGGAAGGTGTGGTGACGATCACCGGCCCTGGAGATTCACACGTCGTCGCGTTCTATGACAATGGCGTGGTCCCTGTCCCTGTGATTCTGCCTGTGTCGAACTTCACAGGGGATCAATATCCTTCGACTCCCACACCAACCCGTATTGATGAACTGGTTGTGCAGAAGCTCAAGAAAGTGGGCGTCGTGCAGTCAGATCTGTGTGGAGATGAAGAGTTCCTCCGCCGGGTTTCGCTGGATATCACGGGAACATTGCCGACGCCAGAGGAAGTGGAAGCGTTTGTACGTTCGAAGGATGTGGCCAAGCGTTCGAAAAAGATTGATGAATTGCTGGAACGACCCGCTTATGCCGCCTGGCAGGCGACCAAGATCTGCGACTACACCGGGAACAATCCCGAATATTTGCAGAACGCAGTGGTGGGGAACAATTCTGCTCAGGCGGCTCGCGACTGGTATGAGTGGATTCATGACCGAGTTCAAAGAAATGTCCCTTATGATGAACTGGCCGAGAATATCATTCTGGCGACCAGTCGTCAGGAAGGGGAAAGCTATGAGCAGTATTGCGAACGTGTGAGTGGCTACTATGCGAAAAACAGCAAGGGAAGTTTTGCCGAACAGCCTGCGATGACGCATTACTGGGCGAGGAGAAACTTCCGCACTGTCGAAGAGCGGGCTCTCGGATTTGCCTATACGTTCCTGGGCATTCGAGTGCAATGTGCCCAGTGTCATAAGCATCCGTTTGACCAATGGACGAAGGACGATTTCGATCGCTTCAAGAACTTCTTTGCCCGCATTCGCTATGGCGATACCCCAGGCAACAAAGACGAAAAAGCGGCCATGCTCGCCAAACTGGGTGTGGACAAGGATCTCAAGGGGAACATGCTGGATCGAGCTCTGAAGGACTATCTGGCATCTGGCAAGGTGGTGCCGGTTCAGGAAGTCTTTGTGACTCCTCCCGTGAAACCAAAACCTGTGAACCCCAAGGCCAAGCCCAATGCCAAACGACCACAGGTTGTGGCTGGCCGAACAGCCAAGGTGCTGGGTGGCGATGAGATTGTCATTGAAGAACTGGATGATCCGCGAACAGCACTCATGGATTGGTTGCGTTCAGAAGAGAACCCTTACTTCGCGAGAGCCTTTGTGAATCGTGTCTGGGCGGGTTACTTCCACGTAGGAATTGTTGAACCACCCGATGATCTGAGTCTGGCAAATCCTCCTTCGAATGAAGCGCTGCTGGATGAACTGACACGGGAGTTTGTGGCTCACGGCTACGATATGAAGTGGCTGCACCGGACGATTGCCAACAGCCGCACTTATCAGTTGAGCTGGCAGCCCAATGAAACCAACAAGCTCGACGAGCGGAACTTTGCCCGCGCTGTGCCCCGTCGCCTGCCTGCGGAAGTGGCGTATGACATTATCCGTCAGGCCACGGCCAGTGATTTTGAAATGGCAAAGTGGAATGAACAACTCAATTCCCGGGCGATTGAAGATGTGGGAGCTGGTGCGAAGAATGGCCGGGCTCAGGTGTATGCATTGAATATCTTCGGCCGATCCATCCGCGAGAGTAACTGCGATTGCGATCGTTCGATGGAGCCGAGCCTGCTGCAGACCGTTTACCTGCAGAACGATCAGGAATTGCTGGCTGCCATTGAGCGCAAGGGTGGCTGGGTCGATCAGATTGTCAAGGTGGGCCCTCATCCTGTGGTGAGTGACAGGAATGCCATCACTCCGAGCGCTGCCGTCGTGCCTGATCTCGCCGACGAAAAGGGCAAAGGCAAAAAGAAACTTGAGTCGGCAACTGAAGATTCATCGAACGATCGGGATTTGAAAGAAGTTCTGGCCCGCGTCGATAAGCGTATCGAAAAGGCCCGGCAACAAAAGGACAAGCAGCAACTCGCTGAACTGCAGCAAACACGGCAGAAACTTCTGGAGAAAATCCAGGCCCAGGCCAAGACAACCGACAAACCTGTCAATCAGGGCTATAAGGCGGGGATTCTGCCCAGTGATCGGATTCTGCAGGAGATTGTCAAAACGGCTTATCTGCGAACGTTATCGCGATATCCATCGAACGAAGAAACACGCCGGTCAGTGGCTTACTTCCATGAAGCCAAGGATGTGCGAGTGGGCAGCAGAGATCTCTTGTGGGCCCTGCTGAATACCAAGGAATTCATGGTCAATCATTAACTCGGAAAACGCTTCTTGATCGTGTTCGTCAAACCCATGACGACGTGATCACCATCGGAATTCAATACACTTTCTCGATCAGAACATTGGAATCAAGGTAATACCATGGCGACCAGTTATACATGTGATGGCATTCAACGACGCGATGCACTGAAAGCCGGGCTGCTGGGAGTGGGGGGCTTGTCGCTTTCCAACTTTCTCAAACTGAGCCATGCGGGAGAGGTTTCGTCGAAAGCGAAAGCCAAAGCCGCAATCTATATCAATCTCGGTGGTGGCCCCAGCCACATGGACACCTTCGATATGAAGCCCAATGCACCGGCTGAATATCGCGGGGAATTCAATCCCATTAAGACGAATGTCTCCGGGATCGAGATCTGCGAGCATCTGCCTCATCTGGCGAAACAGGCCGACAAGTTCGCCCTCATTCGTGGTGTCTCGCACACTCTGGCGGCTCATGAGCTGGGCACGCAATATGTCAACTGCGGCAACCGGCCTATCCCTTCGCTGGAATTCCCGGGATATGGCTCGGTGGTTGCCAAGGAGTTGGGTGGCCCGGATAACCTTCCCGCCTATGTCGCCATTCCACGAACGAGTTCAAAGTCGGGTTATCTGGGAGTGAAGTACGCACCACTGGCCACGGGGAACACACCCAAGGCCGGTATGCCTTATTCAGTGCGTGGGGTTTCACTGCAGAATGGATTGACAGTGCAGGAAGTGGATCGTCGCAAGAATCTGCTCAACGATCTTGATCGGACGTTTGCGGGTTACGAGAAGCAGAACCAGTTGCTGGAAGGGATGGATCAGTTTGCCGAGCAGGCCTACTCGATGATCACTTCACCAGCCGCCCGCAAAGCGTTTGATATCAGCCAGGAATCTCCCAAGTTTGCCGAGCCATTCGGTGAGACACCCTTTGGAACCAGCTGCCTGCTGGCAACGAGGCTGATCGAATCGGGAGTGAGGTTTGTCACGATTTCCTATGGTGGCTGGGATACTCATGATGACAACTGGACGCGGCTGAAAGAAAAGCAGTTGCCTCCGTTTGATGAAGGTCTGGCGGCCTTGCTGGCAGGTCTGGCTCAGAAGGGCTTGCTCGATTCGACCGCTGTCTTTGTGACAGGTGAGTTTGGTCGGACACCCAAGATCAATGCCCGCGCTGGCCGGGATCACTTTGCCCGCAACATGTTCATGATTATGGCCGGTGGTGGCGTGCGTGCTGGCCAGGTGATTGGTGCCAGCGATGACAAAGCTATGGCACCAGCGAGTCAGGCCATTACGCCAGATGATGTGGCCGCTTCGTTCTATCACAATCTCGGGATTGATCCCAAGAAAGAGTACCAGACTAACACCGGTCGGCCACTGATGATTGTGCGTGACGGCAACATCATTCCGGCGCTGTTTTCCTGAAAATAATTTGGCCCGAGATTTATGGACCCTGAAATACCTGGGTGACCTGCGACCTGTGTTTGATGGAATGGGTTTACGTCGATGTTGGCGTTAAATCACAAATGACTTCACTTTGAGGGACGTGAATCGATGCTCAAATCAATGATTATGACGACTTGCCGATTGTCGTTAGTGGTGGCGATTGTCTGTGGAGTGATTGTCTCTCTGCCAGTCGGTGCACAGGAAGATGCTAAACCTGCGAAGAAACCAGCCCAAGGTGTGGCACAGCCATTCAATCTGCCAGACAGCATCAAGCTGACCGACGAACAGACCAAGAAGCTGGAAGAGCTCAAGAAAGAAGCGACTCCCAAGCTCGAAGCCGCTGTCAAAAAAGTCGAAGACGTGCTGACAAAGGATCAGAAGAAAGCTCGCAAAACAGCTTCGGACACAGCTAAAGCCGCCGGCAAAAAAGGGAAGGAACTGAAGGATGCCGTCACGGAAGCTCTCAAGCTTTCCGACGAGCAGAAGGAATCGATGGCTAAAGCCGAAAAGGAGCTGACTGACCTGCAGAAGGCGACTCGCGAACAGGTTGTCGCCATGCTGACTGATGAGCAGAAGGCCAACCTGCCTACGCCAGGCAAGAAGAAAGCCAAAGCCAAGTAGTTCGTGGTCAAGTCTCGGAAAGAGACGTGGAATCTCGACAATTGCCAAAAGCAACAGCCCGGCCTCGAATTTCGAGAGCCGGGCTGTTGGCTATTTGGTGACGTCATTCAACACAAGGGCGATCATTACACGGCATCGAGTGCCTGTGAAAGATCGGCAATGATATCTTCAATCGCTTCGGTACCAATCGAAAGACGGATGAAGTCAGGTGTCACACCGGTGGAGACTTGCTCCTCGGGAGTGAGTTGCTGGTGAGTTGTGCTCGATGGGTGAATGATCAGCGACTTGGAATCGCCCACATTCGCCAGGTGCGAGAAGAGCTTCACATTGTTGATGAGCTTGATGCCATTCTCCTGCTGCTGCTTCGGAGTGGCTCCCTTGATGCCAAAGCCCATGATGGCGCCGCAACCTTTGGCAAGGTACTTCTTGCCCAGTTGGTAAGAAGGATGCGATTCCAGGCCGGTGTAGTTCACCCAACTGACCTTGGGATGAGCTTCGAGGAATTTAGCCACTGCCAGTGCATTCGAGCTGTGGCGTTCCATACGCAGATGCAGTGTTTCCAGCCCCTGTAGGAACATGAAGGCATTGAACGGGCTCATGGCGGGGCCGAGATCGCGCAGGCCTTGAACGCGGCACTTGATGATATACGCCAGGTTCATGGGGCCGAAGGTGTCGAAAATCTTCATGCCATGATAGCTGGGGTCGGGCTCTGTGAATGAGGGGAACCGGCCATTATTCCACGGGAAGCCCCCCTTCTCGATGATCACCCCGCCAATCGATGTTCCGTGGCCGCCAATAAACTTGGTACACGATTCGACGAGAATATCGGCACCAAAATCGAATGGTCGACACAGCACGGGTGAGGCCAGCGTGTTGTCGACAATCAGAGGCACACCGGCTTTGTGAGCGATATCCGCAATGGCTTCAAAATCGGGGACATCGACGCGAGGATTGCCAATCGTTTCGAGGTAGATGGCCTTTGTCTTGTCATCAATCGCGCGGGCGAAGTTTTCGGGTTTGCTCTGATCGACGAACTTCCCGTGAATGCCCATTTTGGGGAAGGTGTAATGGAACAGGTTATAGGTACCACCATAAAGGCTGGTGCCCGAAACAAAGTTGTCGCCCGCTTCGCACAGGTTCAGAAGAGCAATCGATTCGGCCGCCTGACCGGAGGCGACGCACAGGGCACCACTACCCCCTTCGAGCGCTGCCAGACGTTTTTCGAGAACATCGGTGGTGGGGTTCATCAACCGGGTGTAGATGTTGCCGAATTCCTGCAGCGCGAAGAGGCGGGCGGCATGATCGGTACTGTTAAAGACATAAGACGTGGTCTGATAGAGAGGGACCGCGCGGGAACCTGTCGTCGGATCGACGGACTGACCGGCATGCAGGCAAAGTGTCTCTGGGCGATAGGCGTGAGTCATGTGGCGAATTCCATGATGAGACGAGAGTGAAATGACAAAGATCACCAAACTGGTCGGAGTTTAAAGTTAGCCGATTGCTGTATGACTCGCAAATGGCTGGAGAAGAATTCTGTTGGCCAGGAGTTGTCGAAGGATGCTCGAAACTGCACCCGTAGAATGGGCAGTGCACATCACTGATTAGGACTTGATTGTCGATAGGGAAGGCTTTGAGGCTACGTTCTATCGTATAAAAGCTTTACCATAGGAGAGTGTTCAGCAGGTGATCGAGTAAAAGTGTGCTTGAACTTTGTCACCTGTGAATGATGATCGAATCTCCAAGAGTTTGTGATCTCCCTGATGAGCCGCTTCCGAAAGGCAGGTTCTCGAATGATGACTTCTGCTGACCGAGCCTGGTTTCGAGATTTTGAGTATTTGCCGCAGCGAGGCAGAGTCTGCCGCCGAAATCGGATGGCTTTATTGAAGTGTCTGTCTGCGATTCTGCTGTGTCTGTCTTTCGTACCCGCAGTTGCTCAGGAAACGTCTGGCGGGCAAACACCGGCAGCAAGTACTCCCAAGGCGGAGCCGGAAGCTGGTAAGCCTGAGAATCCGTTTCCGAATCGAATTCCTGCCCCATCGCTTGATGGGGGAATCGAATGGCTTAATACCAGCCAGCCGCTGTCGCTGAAGGATCTGCGCGGGAAAGTTGTCGTGCTCGACTTCTGGACGTACTGCTGCATCAACTGCATTCACGTGCTGCCGGATCTGAAATATCTCGAAAAAAAGTATGGCAAAGAGCTCGTGGTCATCGGTGTTCACTCCGCCAAGTTTGACAACGAGAAAGAGACGGGGAACATTCGCAAAGCCATCTTGCGTTACGAGATTGAGCATCCCGTCGTCAATGATGCGGAAATGACGATCTGGCGCAAGTTCAGCATCCGGTCGTGGCCTTCTCTGGTGTTGATTGATCCTGAGGGTCAGTTTTGTGGTGTGGCTTCCGGCGAGGGCAATCGCGAACTGCTGGATCAAGTGATTGCCAAAGTCATCGATTATCATCGGGCAAAAGGGACGCTCAACGAAAAGCCGATGGCTTTCGATCTCGAAAGCGGCAAAGAAGCAGCCACTCCACTGCGATTCCCTGGCAAGCTGCTCGTTGACCCGACCCGCGAGAGAGTCTTTATTTCAGACAGCAATCACAATCGCATTGTGGTGGCATCACTCTCAGGTCAACTCATTCAGGTGATTGGCAATGGAAAGATTGGTGCCAAAGATGGCCCAGCCGAATCGGCACAGTTTGATCATCCGCAAGGAATGGCACTGGAGGGGAATACGCTCTATGTCGCCGATACGGAAAATCATCTGCTGCGGACGGTGAACCTGACCACGTGGGAGGTTTCGACATTGGCGGGGACTGGCGAACAGGCCCGCGGCCGCGATCGTGGCGGGGAGTTACGAACCACGGCGCTGAACAGCCCGTGGGATCTTTACATTCATCAAGGTGTGCTCTATGTGGCGATGGCGGGGCCCCATCAACTCTGGTCGCACGCACTGGGAAGCAAGACGATTCAGAACTATGCGGGTTCTGGACGGGAAGATATTACCAATGGAAGCCTGGCTCAATCGGCTCTGGCGCAACCTTCGGGAATCACCAGTGATGGCGAGTCGCTGTATGTCGTCGATAGCGAAGGTTCATCCATTCGCAAAATCACCACCAGCGAAGCAGACAAACTGGAAGACCCGGAAGGCAAAGTCACCACAGTGGTGGGAGCTTCGGATCTGCCACGAGGTGCGAGCCTGTTTGAGTTTGGCGATATTGATGGCAAGGGATCAGCAGTTCGTCTGCAGCATCCGCTGGGGATTGTCTTTCACGAGGGGAAGCTGTATGTCGCCGACAGTTACAACCATAAAGTTAAAGTGATTGATCCGATCAAAAGAACTTGCGAGAGCTGGCTCGGGAATGGAAAGCCGGGGGCTGTCCTTGATCCAGTCCAGCTTTCGGAACCTGCGGGGTTGGCAACTTATGGCGGAGTTCTGTTCATTGCCGACACGAATAACCATCGCGTCCTGAAAGTCGATTTGAAGACGAAAAGGGCCACCGAGTTCAAGATCGAAGGTCTGGCAGCACCAAAACCTTGATTTCAGGAATCGTTTTCATGGTTCAACGTGTCCGGCTGTTCTTCCAAGTTCCCCGGCAGATCGAACGTCAAGATGTCTGATGCTCGTGCGATGTCTCGTACTTCTGGAGCGTTTTCTGCGGGGGAAGTTGGCACAGCCAAAGATCGGACAGTGAAAGATGAGACACTGAAAGATGAGACAGTGAAAAGTCACACGGCGAAAAAACATACGGTGCGGCCCGAAAGCATTGACGAAGGGCGGCTGTGGCTCGAAGCTAATTTTCGAGAGGCACAGGCCACAATCGTGCCAAGTGGAGCCAGACTTTCGAGCCAGAGTTTGTATCGATCCCCACAAGCCCTAGTGACATTCGACACGACGGGGTGGAATCGACTGATTGATTATCCTGCCCGCGATATGACCATTACTGTTGAAGCGGGTATGACCTGGCGGGAATTGTGTGCTCTTCTTGATGTGGAAGGTCAGCAGTTACCACTCGATGTTCTCGAAGGCGAAGCGACGATCGGCGGCCTGGTCGCTTCTGGCTTCTATGGCCCCAGACAATATGGTTATGGGACCATCCGTGATTATCTTTTGGGGTTCAGTGGACTGACGGCAGATGGGCTGTTGTTTCAGGCTGGTGGGCGAGTCGTCAAAAATGTGGCTGGCTACGATCTGGCGAAGCTCATGTGTGGTTCGCGAGGAACTCTCGCCCTGCTCACGCAATGCACATTCAAGTTAAAGCCACAACCCGCGCAGTGGTCGTGGGTGCTCACGACGTGGGAGACCTGGGAAGATCTCGAACCGGCGCTCGAACGATTGCTGCTCTCAGAGACCCGACCAGTGGCTGTGGATGTGCTGCAGCGAGCCGGATTGCCACCCGTCGGGAATGACCTGACTCTGGCCATTCTGCTGGAAGGGTCTCAGGTTTCACTCGACTGGGAAGTGCAGACCATTCGTAAAGAATTATCGAACCTCGGGCCAACAGAACTGCTGGTGATCTCAGAGGATCGGCAGACAGCCCCTGCTGATCGTCTGATGACATGCCTTTTGAGCAGTCAGCAGCAGCGGCCTTACGAACTGATGGTTTCATTGCCGAGTTCAAAACTGGTCGCACTCGCCAGACAATTCCCGGAGACCACCCGCATCATGGGCCGGGGATTGGATGGAACGCTGGTACTTTCATGGAATGAACCGCCGGCGCACCACGAGCTGGCCGCTGGGCTGGCAAGTCTGATCGACTCGGCATCACTGGCTGGTCATCCGCAGGAAGCGATCTGGGAATGGACACGCTGGCCGGACGATTCGATTCCGCCACCTGCCAACCGTCCTCCTGAGGCCTCTTCATCACGCTGGAGTTGGGCACTCAAGCAGCAACTCGATCCTTTGGGATTGTTGAATCCTTCGGTGCTCGATCTGCGATGTGGCAGACCCTGGCCCGAATGAGCCCTGTGATTATCCCGCATGATTGCTGTGACTATTCTGTCACTGAAGTCGTGTTGTCGGCGAGCTCTCTGCGCAGCCAGGCACGCGAGTAAGCCCATAAGCGGCTGGCTGTGCGGACAGAAATGCCTATCGTCTCGGCGGCTTCTGCGAGAGTTAATCCCCCAAAGTACAGAAGCTGAACGAGTTCAGCTCCTTGAGGTTTCGTCTCAGCGAGTTTGTTTAGGGCTTCATCAAGGGCCAGTAGATCTTCCTGTGGCTTGACAAAACAGGGAGGGAAGTCGTCGATGTGATGCCGGACAAATTCGCCACCGTGCTTGAGACTCTTTTTGCGGCGGGCATGATCGATGAGAATGCGGCGAATGGTTATCGCGGCTGCAGCAAAGAACTGTGCCCGGCTCTTCCACTGTGGCCCACGCTGAGGATTCCCGTATCGATCGTCATCGACTCGATCTTCGCTGTCATTGATCGTGGAAGAATCGCTGGTGCTGGATTGCTCGTCTGTTGAATGGCCATGCATCAATCGCAGATAGGCTTCATGCACCAGAGCTGTGGGCTGAAGTGTCTGCCCTGCGGGCTCGAGCGCCAGGCGTGCTGCTGCGAGCTTGCGAAGCTCCGCATAGACCAGTGGGAGCAGATCATCAGTGGCATGTTCCTGGCCGGTATCAATCGCGGCCAGTAGTCGTGTCAATTCGTCCATAAGCTGCCAGATAACATGGGATCTCATGTAGCACTGCTGATAATGAGCGCCTTAATGAACATATGCCAGTGAAAAATGGATGAACAAGTCGGTGGCAGAAATTGCCGCTCATCCGATCGTCTGTGAATTCGTGTGCTTCCAGTGAGCTCACGCTGAAAGAGTTGCTTTGCCGTTTGAAACGAGTTTGCTGGCAAGGAGCAGGCATTTGCCTTACGGGCATGTCATGAAGTCGAGTTTGGCAGGGTTCAATTTTCCCACAGATCGATAGAAGACGAGCAGTCAAATGCGCGGCCGATGTTTCTTTGTGCCCCAAGTGGAGCGTGAAACGGAGGGTGCATGACTGCCAGGCCATGCTGACCGGTGGGCTCTTATCGATCGAGCCCGGTTGGTCGTGGTGGCTGCATGGAAGTGCTTTCAGTGGTGTCATGGGCAGGGAGGCCTGGGAATGGCGACGAAGTCGTGGCGAAGTTGGGCTCATGCGGGCTGGCGTCTGGGGTCTGTGCTCCTCGCTTCTTCCATGGCCGTCGAGGGTCTGGCGGAAGAATCACTGTTTTCTGACAGTTGGTTTCTGCGCGGGACTTCAACATCGCGCTCTGTCGACGTCGATTCACCTCTCAGTGGTGAATCGTTCTCTCCATCGGTTATCGAAACTGATGACTATCGCCTGGCTTCTTTTTCGAGTGCAGACAGCTTCTCGATCGATCCCGTCTCGGCAGCACTCAGTGCGGACTCATGGCGTGATCGCACCCAGTTGACTGGCAACTGGGGAGGCTATCGCGATGCACTGGCCGAAAGTGGCGTGACGATCGAAGCATCTTCGACGAACATCTATCAAGGTGTCGCTTCAGGCGGCATTAACAATGAATTTGCCTTCGGTGGACGTGGCGATCTCTTTCTGAAAGTCGATGGCGGGAAAGCGGGTCTGCAGGAAGGCTTGCTGATTACGCTCCACGGAGAAATGAACTACGGTGATTCGGTCAATCGCTCGACCGGAGCACTCCTGCCGATCAGTTTCCCGCAGGTCTTTCCTACGGGCGATGCTCCCTCGGTCGCACTTTCGAACGTGAGTGTGACGCAGTTTCTTTCGGAATCGATGCTGGTCTACCTGGGAAAGATCAACACACTCGACAGCTTCATCCGGCCCTACCGTGGGAATTCGCACGGGATTGATGGCTTCATGAACGGCGCATTTCTCTTTCCCACAGTGATGGGACGGGTGATTCCTTACTCCACTTATGGTGGCGGGGTGATCTTTTTGAGGGAAATGCAGCCGATCCTGTCGATCAACGTCTTTGATACCAACAGCACTCCCACCACCAGCGGGTTTGATGAGTTCTTCAATAATGGCGCATCGCTGTATATCGAGGGTCGTATCCCGACCAGCTTTTTTGGTATGGAAGGGCTGCACTCACTCTCGGGGGCTTACAGCAGTGGAACTTATCGGGCCACAGACCCCGGGCTCAACTATATCATCGAAAGAATTCGCGGGCTGAATGTCCCTGCACCACAGGAAACGGGTTCGTGGGCGTTTGAGTATTCTTTCAGCCAGGCCTTATGGGTAGATGCCACAGACTCGAAGCGAAGCTGGGGCCTGTTTGGCAGCCTGGGGATTGCCGACGGCAATCCGAATCCGATCCGCTGGGGATCGGATATCGGGATTGGTGGCTCCAGCCCTCTCGTTTCACGCCCGAATGACAAGTTTGGCGTGGGATACTACTACCTGGGTGTGAGCAGTGAACTGAGGCAGATTGGACCCATTCGCACACCACTCCGCGATGAGCACGGTGTTGAACTCTTCTACAACTATCAGGTCACACCGACATTCCAGCTCACGCCAGATCTGCAGATCATTACGCCCGGAATTTCGACGTTCGACACCTCGGTGAACGTCGCCTTGCGGGCGAATCTGATCTTTTGATCGAACGGCGCCACCCGATTCGAAGAGTTGAGTTTACGCCTTGCGGATCTTTTCGCGTCCTAGGGCGACATTCTTCGTCGCGTTACGGGTATCGAGAACAAACTTCGAGTGCTTGACGATGTACTGATAGTCATACGCCGAGTGATCGGTCGAGATGAGGACGCAGTCTTGTGAAGCGAGGAATTCGGGAGTGAGTTCCTGACTTTCCATGTGAGGAAGATCGGGATAGTGCCGCATTTTGGGGAGCACAGGGACGTGAGGGTCGTTGTAGCTGAGATCGGCCTTCCGTGAGATGAGGATCTTCATCAGTTCGAAGGAAGGGCTTTCGCGGGGATCATCCACGTCTTTTTTGTACGCAGCACCCAGAATACAGATCTTGCTTCCCTTGATCGGCTTGCCGGCATCGTTGAGGAACTCGGCCAATCGAGTAATGACGTACGACGGCATATGCACGTTGATCTCGCCAGCCAGCTCGATAAAGCGAGTCTGTTCGCCATGCTTGCGAGCCAGCCATGTCAGATAGAACGGATCGATGGGAATACAGTGCCCACCCAAGCCCGGGCCAGGATAAAAGGCCTGGAAACCAAAGGGCTTGGTCTTGGCGGCATCGATCACTTCCCAGACATCAATGCCCATTTTGTCGTAGAGCATCTTGAGTTCATTGACGAGGGCAATGTTCACGGCACGATAAGTGTTTTCGAGAATCTTGCAGGCTTCGGCAATTTCCATGCTGGAAACCGGTACCACGCGTACCACAGCCTTGCTGTACATCGTGCAGGCCAGTTCGGTACTGACGGGATCGTAGCCACCCACAACCTTCGGAATTCCCTCGGCACTGAACGTCGGGTTGCCCGGGTCTTCGCGTTCTGGACTGAATGCGAGGAAGAAATCGGCACCCGCTTTGAGCCCGGTTGCTTCGAGAACTGGAAGCACATTGACCCGCGTGGTGGTGGGATGTGTGGTGCTTTCGAGAACGACGAGTTGACCAGGGCGTAGAGCCTTGGCAATCGAATGGGCTGTCCCTTCGATATAACTCAGGTCAGGATCGCGGCTCTCGTTCAGTGGTGTCGGGACACAGATGATGATGCAGTCTGCTTCACGCAGGCGGTTCATATCGCTGGTGGGTTCAAATTTCTTTTCAGTAATGAGTGCTTTGATCAGGCTGGGATCAATATGCTTGATGTAGCTCTGGCCGGCATTGAGCTTGTCGACTTTGGATTGATCCACGTCGAATCCCATACACCGGAAACCAGCAGATGTAAAAGCACGGATCAATGGCAATCCGACATAACCCAAACCAATGACGCCAATGACCGCTGTTTGATTGCCCAGTTTCTCGGCGAGCTGTTGACCAGACATAACTGTCTTTCGAATAAAAAAGACTCACGGCAGATAAGTGATGCAAATACAATCTGTCTCTGCGAAGAACATAGCTCGCATTTTTCAGATTGAGCAAGACGGAGTTGATCTGCCGCGGTCAGAGAGCATCAGTTTGTTGGCAAAACCGGGGCTTTGACAAAAGATGGCAAAATGCCGGATCGTTTTTTGAAAAAACGACACAATTCTCAGGAACTGTCAGAGCTGACTGGCAAAACTCAATCTATGCACGATTCTCGACATCACATGAACGCAAGATCACATGACAACTCCTGTGGCTGGTGGCAGAGCCGCTGTGGTTGTCAGCAACTCTGTTATCTCTTCGTGATTCCTCTGTGGCTGTTCACATCAGGCAATGGGCTGCAGATTACGATCGCACAGGAACTTCCCGGGGTGCGGGAGGCCTGGACGTTCAATTTCTCGGAGCCTGCTTTGCGGCAGCTCGATGCCGTTCGGGAGAACATGGAGGCTGGCCAATGGTCAGAGGCTGTCGAAATGGTCGAGTCAGTGCTGGAGTCGTCGGCTCATGAACTGGTGGCACTCAATCAACTGGCTTGGATTGGCGAAGCTCAGACCGCTGCCTGGGCGGGTCAGAAGAACCTTGAGAAAGAGATTTCAGGGCCACAGTTTTCCAGAAAGAGTTCTCCCGGTCAGCGAGTGTTGAATGTCGAACTCACCGTTCGACAGATCCTTTCCGTTTGGCCCGAAGAGGGTCGCAAAGTTTATCGCGAGAAGTTTGATCCCAAAGCCCGCCGCTGGTGGGGCGAATATCAATCGACGGGTGATGTGTCGTTTCTGGAACGGATCGTGCAACGGGCGTGGCTGGCGAGCGATGGAGATCTCGCAGTCGATGAACTGGCGCACCACGCATTTCGGCAGCGGGAATACATCACGGCGAGGCTTCTTTGGCAATCGCTGCTCCAGCCTGAGTTGCGGATGAAGCTCAGTCGTTTCTCAATGGTTCAAGTTCACGCAGAGGCGACTTACCCGGATAGCGACTTGCCGGCAGCCGATGTCGTGGCCCGCATTGTGCTGTGCCGACTCTTCAGTGGTGATGAACCAGGGACGGCTGCCGGGATCGAATTGCTGGCGAAAGAATTCCCCGAAGCGAAGGGAAAGCTGGGAGATCAGGAAGGGAAATGGTTTGAGTTGATCGATCAGGTGCGGGCGGCACTGATTGAGCGAAGTATCAGGCAGAGTGAGCCAGGAGCGAGGCAGAACCCACGAAGCACATCTTCCGCAGCGCATCTCGTACATGATGAACAGAAAACAGCGATTGCTGAATCTCCGGTGATGTTTTCCCGTCGCGGGTGGGCGAAACGAGTCGAGGATCTGACACTTCCGCGCACCTGGGGAGGAATCCCTTCGCGAACGGGGAATACCGGGCCGGCTTTTGATCTGGGGGCACCAGTCTGGTCGGCAAACATTCCGCAGGAAAAGCTCTCGCTGTATAAGCCGACAGAGCAGCGGTTACTGGCCGATGTACCAGCGTCTTATCCCTTAATCTGGAACAATCTGGTGCTGCTCCCCACGGCCAATCAGATCATGGCGTGGGATGTTGTCAGCGGTCGTCCCGCGTGGAAAACCGCTCTCGATGCAAACGCTTCGATCTATCCGCCCAATGGTGGTGAATCGCTGGTTCCTCCCATTCTTCCATCACGCGGAAGACCTGCTTATTCGCTGACCGTGTCTGATGAGCGTCTCTATGCCCGGCTGGGTTGGCCAGTGACCCTGAAAGCCGAGAATGAAACGCGAGATGCGGGTGGCCAGTTAATCTGCCTCGACGTGGGGAAAGAGCAGGGCAAGCTGCATTGGAGCGTGCTCCCTGCCGATCTCTTTGAAGAGGGGGAAAGCTGGGAGTTTGCCGGGACACCGGTGGTTCGTAACGGTGCGGTCTACACCATCTTGACTCGTTCGCGAGCGGTCATCGAATGGGCTTTGATGTGCCAGGATGCAGAGACGGGAAATCTCCGCTGGCTGACCAGGCTGGGTTATGGTCGCACCACATTACTGCCGAATGTCAATCAACTGGGGTTGGCTCTGGCGACTGTTCAAGAGGGGTTTGTGATTGTTTCCGTTGAGCCGGGAGGAGTGATCTGTGTTGATGGAAAAACAGGTCGAGCCCTCTGGGGAGTGGCGTTGAAAGTCGTTCCCGGGGAAGACCCGCGCTGGCCTTATGTCGTGTTGCCTTGTCTTGCTGAAAACGAGGTGGTGATTGCAGCTCCCGCCGGTACGGATGAATTATTGGCGCTGGATCTGGCCACGGGAGCCGCGCTGTGGTCGCGGCCACAACCGGAGAAACTTTCGCAATGGCTGGGTATTCGCGATGGGAGCCTGTTTGCCGGAGGGAAATCACTCTGGGCAATGGAACTGAAGAGTGGAAAAACCGATTGGCAGTTCGAACAGAGTGATCCCGAGTGGATGAGTTATGGGCAGGGTCTATTTGCAGGTGAGTCGATTTTGTGGCCTGCCCGCGAAGCTCTGTTTGAAATCGATCCGCAGAGTGGGACACCCACCAGAATTCACCATTGGCAGATCAGTGGCAGCGAGTGTGCCGGAGGGCATCTGGCACTGGTCAAAGGCCGACTGGTCGTTTCTCAGCGTGATCGAATCGTTGTTTATGGAGAAGAGGCAGGCGTTGTCAGGCCGGCACTGGGGCAACGATGAATTGGGGCAACGATAATCTGGGTGTTCATGACGTTGGGGTAACCAGGCCGAATGGGCGTGTCACCGGCTCTGTTTGTCATATGATGGGGACCAGCCAACGAAAACACCAACAGAGGAATGACCGCTGCTGGTGTGGCTGAAATGTTGAAAAGTGTCGGCGTGACTATTCGTCGTTCGATCTCAAGAATCCACTGAAGCGGAAGATGTAGTAGGCCAGTGTCAGCACCGATTGCAGCGTCGCTGCCACATAAGTAAGTGCTGCGGCATCGAGAACCTGCCTGACGACAACGGCCCCCTGTTGATCGACCACACCCATCTGATTCAGGTATTGCTTCGCACGATTGGAGGCATCGAATTCCACGGGCAGATTGACCAGTTGGAAGAAGACAATGCCACCAAAGGCCGCGATCCCGCCAATGATCAGCAGTTTGCCAAAAGGCGATCCTTGAGCCGCAAACAAGGCCCCCAGCATCAGCAGTCCGAACGACAACATGGGGCCGACTGTCGCTGCTGGGACAGCCGCATTGCGAATGACCAGCGGAGCGTAATGGCGGGCATGTTGAATGGCATGCCCCACTTCGTGCGCGGCAATGCCGACAGCGGCCAGTGTTCTCGAGCGGTAGACATCAGTACTCAATCTCACGACTCTCGTGGAAGGGTCGTAGTGATCCGACAGCTCACCGGGTGTTTCTTCGATGACAACATCCGAAAGACCGGCGTCATCGAGCATCTGCCGGGCAGCCGTCGCCCCAGAAATCGTGGAAGGTTCCTGCATCCCGGCAGCATAAGCGGCTTTGACGCGGTACTGAGCCCACATCGACAACAGAAACGCAGGGATGACAAACACAAAATAAACCGGATCGAAACCCAGCATGTTCCTACTCTCCTTTTCCTTTCCAGTAAGGTCAACAGGGCTTTGGTCTGCCCGATTCCCGACCAGTGACTGCAAAATTTGCAGTCTCCATGGCCTTTGGACCCATAACTGCAAATTTTGCGCTCATTTGAAAAAAACGTGATCTGGCAAGGAAAAGATCAAAAGACCAATGGGAAATGTCTCGGTTTTTGCAGAAGTCCGGATCAATTCTCGGTTTTTGCAGCACGCACCAACTGTTGTTGATGCTTCCCTCTTCAAAGTGATGCAATCGAAGTTTTTTGCCTGTCTCCCTTTTCGATGGGGAGTCCACTCGCGAGAATAGCAGTTAAGCTGCTGGTGGATGCTCGATGAATGTTCTCGATTCGAAACCACACGGTCGGACGACTCAACTTTTGCGTGCCTGGTTCCTGGCGAGCCATTGGGGCTGAGATTGATGCAACGCACATTCCTGAAATCGAAGATTCACCGCGCGACGATTACCGAAGCCCTCCTGCATTACGAGGGAAGCATTACGGTGGATCGTGTCCTGCTCGAACTGGCCGATATTCTCGTGCATGAGCAAGTTCACATTTACAATATTACCAACGGTGAGCGATTCATTACTTACGCCATCGAGGGCCCGCCCAATTCGGGAGTCATCTGTGTCAACGGAGCCGGTGCCCGGCTGGTACAGCCCGGGGATCTGATTATCATCTGTTCATACGTCCAGATGGAAACAGCAGCCGGTCAGGAATTGAAGCCGAAAGTGATTCTCGTTGACCGCGAGAATCGTGCTCTACCCCAGCCGCAAGATTGATAGATTCGCTGGCTTGTCTTTTTGAATCTCCTCGGGAGTTTGATGGTCTCTGCCTGATTTTCTGAGTCATAGGAAGTTCTCGATCTGGTACGCTGCCTGAAGATCAGAATCACCATTGAGATGACTGCATGAGGCTGCCATGTCGAAACTCTTTCCGCGTTGTCAGGCCATTCCCGTCAGTGGGTATGAAGTCAAGTTTGTCGTGGATGGCTGGCATCGATTGTCGTGGCATTACGGGACAGATTATCCCAGGCCTTATCTGGATCCGCTGATTGGCCCTTCAGGCGTGAGCCTCACACGCATGGGACATCCGGGAGCACCTGATCACGATCATCATCAGTCGATCTGGTTCTCACACATGAATGTGACGGGCCTCGACTTCTGGTTGAATGGCAAAGGTCCGTTTGTTCGCCAGAGAGAATGGCTGGCTTACATCGACAGTGATGACGAAGCGATCATGGCTGTGCGACTCGACTGGTTCGATGGCCACAATCCCGCCCCTTTGCTCGAGCAGGAACTGATTGTCTCCGTGCGTCCTCATGACGCTGCGGAAAGTGAAAATCCGGATCAATTGCCCGTGGGGGAAACGCTGGTTGAAGTGGAAACGAAACTCACGCCTGTCTCCGAGCAGCTCGAACTGGGGAAAACCAACTTCGGGCTGATGGCAGTGCGGGTGGCGAAAAGCATTTCTGCGGTGTTTGGCGGTGGCCGACTGAGCAGCAGCGAAGGTCTTGAAAACGAAAAAAACATCTTTGGTAAAAAGGCCCGCTGGATGGATTACTCCGGTCCGATCATGCCGGCTCCTGATGCGACTCAGTCCCATCTTGAAGAAGGGATTACGTTTTTCGATCACCCTTCCAATCCCGATCATCCGACGCACTGGCATGTTCGGAATGATGGCTGGATGGGTGCCTCGCTCTGCTTTGCCGGCCCGCGGCTGGTGACTCAGGCTCAGCCACTCAAGCTCAGGTATCTGCTGCACGCTCACACAGGAAATCATCAGCCGGAGAAAGCCGCGAAAGTGTTTGAATCGTTCTCACGCTCTCCCGGCTTTGTGATCGAAAAAGGGAAAGTCCCCCATTACCGCTGGTGGGTACGTCGTGCTGAAGCAGGGACATGATCACTTTTTGGCAGCAAACGGTCTTTGACTCGACCAATCCAACTTCCGCTCCTTCAAACATACAGAGACTGATCATGCTTCGAGAACCAACACGCAAACATGTCTGGGAAGGCCGCACCATCAGTGTCGTCGGCGATGTGTACCGCTTTCTGGTCACTGCACAGGAGACAGGTGGAACCTATGCTCAGTTTGAAGCGACCGTCCCGCCGGGCGGAGGGCCGCCACTGCATATTCACAGTCGTGAAGAAGAAGGGTTTTTCGTAATTGAAGGGGAAGTGACATTCCAGATCAATGACGAGACGATTGTTGCGGGGCCGGGGATGTTTGCGAATGTCCCGCGCGGAGTCAGGCATTGCTTCCGAAACGAGAGCGATGAACCGGCCCGAATGTTGATTACTCTGGCTCCGGCAGGGCTCGAAGAGATGTTCTTCGCAGTCGGACATCCGTTGGAAGAAGGTTCGACAATCCCTTTGCCGCCAACTCTGGAAGATATTCAGAAGTTGATCGAAATTGCTCCCAGCTATGGCATCGAAATCCTTCATCCGGATGGTCATGCCTCCAGTTCAACGTGATCCTTCGATGGATCGTCGTTTACTGAATTTCATGAGGATCGAAATTGACCAGTTGATTGTTGCGGAAGAAGAGCACAATCACCCGGCCATTGGAGTCGGGGCCCCAGCGATAGCCGTCATCAGTCACCAGGTAATTGGCACCGGTCTTGTAACTTTCGGCACGATCACCCGCAGGTTCAGCTTCTGTCGAGATGGCCTGGTTGACCTCGTTGACAGACATGCCGTTATCGATGGTATTGCGCAGGAGCCAGGTGAGAGATTCGGCACTCTGATGCTCGCGCCAATTGGCCTGATGTTTCGCCTTCTTCGCTTCGAACTCGGCATCGTGCCGATAATACTGCATACCGGGAATATTGAGTTTGGTGATCGATTCACAACCCAGCGTGCATGTGACGATCAGCACAATGACCCACGCCCCCGGGATGATGAACATGCCGGGCTTTCGCGGTGTGTGCCTAGAATGGGTCGCTCGAACGGAAGACGTACTGAAGTTGCGATGTTGTGAACTGTTCATGGCGATGATTCCGCTTTGAACCTGAGAAAGAATTCGCCCGGCAAGAAGTGTCAGTGCAAATTCCATGAAGGGAAGGGGAGGACATTCGAGGAAGGGTGGATCAGGGGGGATTATCGGAGGGGAGATAACGATGGCGAAGTCTGATGACCAGCCGGGATCACGAGCGATGTGCGGGGAGAAAGTGAACGTTGAGCGGATTGTCTGGAACGGAGTACAGATTCGTACATTTTGGCGAAGGCGGGATTGGCAGGCTGCAGATCGACACAGCGCTTCAAATGCCGCTCGGCAGAATCCCACTCTTGAAGTCGCATGTATAAACCACCCAGATCGCGATGTTGGGCGACGGTCTCGGGATGGAGTTCTTCAACCTTTGCCAGAGTCTCTCGGAGAGCTTGCGGATTCTTTGCATTCCAGAACTGATAACCCGCTGAGATGAGCTTGCCGCGGGCAATTTCTGGTGCTGCCTGTTGCGATTCTTGAGTGAGAATTTTCCCGAGTGCATCGGCAGCGAAGGTGATGTCCGCTTCCTTTTTGAGTTGAGTGTAGGCAGCGAGAATATCACTGGCCGCTTTGCTGTCGGGTTCGAACTGAGCGATCAATTCCTGAGCCGGAATCGATGGTGCGAGGAGATTGATAATCTGCCGTCTGGCACTTGAGTAATCGACAAAGACCTGCTTCCACAATGCCATCCCCGCTTCTGCTTCCCCTGAGGTAATCAGTGCGGTTCCCTTCGCCAGCAAGAGGTTCGAGGCATACGGTCTGACGACGAGTCCCTGTTCGAGCATATTGCGGGATTGTTCTGACGAAGAGCCTTGCAGAAACCCGAGTTCATACATCTGCAGATAAGCGGTCCCTGTTAATGGCAGGGAACGAATCGATCGACGGGCGAGTTGATGGGAGGCATCGATGTATTTCAATGATGGGCCAACCACCCGTTGCAACCATTCGCGGAGTTGGGAGTTCGATTCAAATCCACCCGAGCCCGCTGTCTGCTGCAATTGAGCCAGAGGAATGGCATTTTCGGGATCGCGTTCCTGCAGTTCGATAAAGAAGTTCTTGAGCTGCAAAGAAGCCAGAATGGCGTAGCGTCCATCCGCCGGATCGAGTTTGGTGGCAGCCAGAATGTGTTTCAGTTTGAGAGTATTGATCTCTTGAGGTTCGATATCCGGGCGCGGCCGAAAAACCAGAAGTTGAAACTGACGGAATTGCGTGTAGGCCTTGACCACCGGTGTGAGTTCCAGAGTCCACCAGGTTCCCGCGAGAATTGTCAGAGCCAGAGGGGCTGCATAGCACCATTGTGGTAACTGCAGCCCGGGCAAAGCTGGGACTGCCGATGAAACTTCTGAGGAAGTCCCTTCGGGCTGCAAGCGGGCCAATGTGTCACATCGGCAGGCGACAGCCGCGAGCATGGCCAGAATGACGGTGTTTCCCGGTGCATACCATGCAAAATCTGTCACAGAATGGACGGTTGTTGCCACAGCCGCAGAGAGGATGGCGACACCAATGAGCCGCAGCTCCTGATCTTTAGCCAGGTGCAGCCGGATCGATGCTGCAAAGACGATGATCAGGGCGAGGATCGCACAGGCCAGTGCCGGGAGCCCGAGTTCGACAGCAATTTGCAGATAGCCATTTTCTGCATGCGTGTATTCGGTCTCGCCATCTTTTTTGGGAAGATAGACCGGGTAAATTTCGCGATGACTTCCCAGGCCACTTCCGACCAGAGGGAAATCTTTGATCATCACTGTGAGGGCCTGCCACAGTTTTCGTCGACCGTCTTCCCCATCCATTTCTTCAATGCCACCACTGATGGCGACTTCTACTTTTTCATCCAGACTCATGAATTCCGGTTTGAAAATGACGAGGCCACCAGCCACGAGAGCACAGGCCAGCAGACCACCCATGAGCATTCGAAAGGAGATTAATCGGGCGAGGCTGCCAGAAATCATGAAGGTCAGAATGGCCAGAATCGTCACAATCGAGCCCATGCGGGAGAGTGATCGCAACGAAGCAAAACTAATGAGAATTGCGCTGACGGCCAATAATCCGGCCATCAGCAGGGCGATGGAGATTCCTGAAGTCTTTCCAAAACCCGGTGAAGAGAATCCGCCCGCCGACTGTTGTTCTGCTGGTTGCTGATGCTGCCTATGCCAGTAGCACATCCAGGCCAGGACAGGGCCGATCCCGATGGCCATAAAGTGGGCGAAGTTATTACGGTTGGTAAAGGCCCCTTTGACGACATCTTTTGCTGTGCCAAAGTGATGTTCGTAGAAGCCAAAAAACAGATGAGTGCCGGCAAAAAACTGCAGCAGGGCAAACAGAGCCATGGCGATGATTGCACAGGCGACAATCCCCAGCACACGCCAGGCATCGCTGGTTTGTCTCTGGTGCTGATAAGTCATGGCAAAGACCAGCACTGTGGAGAGGAAGAGGATCAATCCCTGTTGCGATTCGTGCGGAGCAACCGTGAGCAGTTTCCACGTCGAGGTGGCTCCTGTGCCCGGTGAAAGTGATACTAGAGTGGTCAGTTGAGGCGAGATCGATTTCAAGGTGGCTTCAGGAAGGGGTGTCAGTTGCAGAAACATGACACCGGCCACAAACGCCATGGGCAGATACATCCACGACCAGACCAGAGGAGTGGGTTCATCGGTCACGATCTGCCGTAAACACCACAATCCAGCGGCCAGCGGACCCAGTATGGCCAGGGCAATCCAGCCATAAGGCTCACGACCGCCCATGATGAAAGGGATTGCGAAAGCGAGGAGGACCAGTGCCCCATCGAGCAGCGTCCAATGCCTGACAGAAGAGTGCTCATTAAGTGCGGTGCGGGCATGACTCTCGCGATGGCGGCTGGAGGATCGCCTCGAGGAACGGTGCGAGCGATGTTCGGCATGCGTCGCGTCCATCAGGCGGCCGTCCTGGAAGAATAACTCGAATGTGACGAAGCATGATCATCGAGCAAGTCATCGTGATCACCATCGGTATCGGTATGACCGTAGCCATAGCCATAACCGTAGCCATAGCCGTAGCCGCCAGCCCGATCACTGGACATGTTGTTGAGGGCCAGACCAAGCAGGTTATTGCCCCACATCCGCAGTGTTTCGGCAGCACGGATGACTGACCGCCGCTGATTTTTATCGGGCCGGACAACGAGCACCACGCCATCGACCATGCGTCCTAACACGCCAGCATCGCTGACTGCCAGAATGGGAGGAGCGTCGATCAGAACCTGGTCGTATTGAGATTCCACATAGGCCAGAAGTTCACTGAAGCGGGTTGAGGAAAGGAGTTCAAGAGGATTTGCCGGCCTGGGCCCGGCAGGGATGATATCGAGTCCCGCGAGATCAGAAACGACCACATTGTTGCGTAGAGAATTCTCAATCGAATCGTCGTTTCGCAGGATTGTCGAGAGGCCATACGATCCGCGCAGCTTCATGGTTTTGGAAAGTCCGGGGCGGCGCATATCGCAGTCGATAATGATGGTGCGTCGGCCGGATTGAGCATAAGCCACAGCGAGGTTCGTCGAGACGGTGGTCTTGCCATCGCCAGGTTCAGTACTCGTGATGACCAGACGGCGGATATCGTCTCCGGCAAACTGAATCGCAGTGCGTAAGGTGCGGAAGGCTTCTGTCGAAGATTCGTGCGGAGCGACAAACGCATGGACAGAATCGAGGCCGTTCCCATCGTATGTAGGAAGCGTTGGGATAAACGAAAGGACGGGCGCCCCGAGTTGCAAGCTGGTCTCTTCTGGTGAGCGAAAACGATCGTCGAGGAGATCGGCCAGATACACCAATGCCAGGCCCAGAGAGATCCCGGCCATCAGCGAGACAGCGACTGTCAGTGACAATTTGGGATGCACAGGTCTCGGGTTGACCTTGGGTTCTCCGACGACAGCGGTCCGAATACCTTTGTCTTTACCAAGATCAATGCCACGAATTCGCTCGAGGACGAGATCGTAAAAAGCACGCAGACGCTTGGTATCCATTTGCAGAATTTCGAGCTTGGCCAGTTCACCGTTGAGTGAAAGTGCATTCTGCCTTTCGATATCGAATTGAGCACTGACAGAGGCTTCGTGCTGCTGAGAATGCTGCACACGCTGCCTGGCCATTTGCAGCAGACGCGGTGTGAGTTCTTCCATGCGGAGTTGTTTGAGCCGGTCGATGGTGACTTGCCTGCGGCTGGCCATCCACTGCTCTTTGGCCTGAATGGCATCGCGAAGCTCGATGACTTTAGGATGATTGGGACCATAGCTTTCGAGAGCCGTCCGCATTTTGGCCTGCTCTTGCAGGAGTTGTTCCGTCATGCGACTGATGGCCATGCCTTCCTGCGAATCGAGGCCCAGTTCTCCCATCATGAACTGTTTGCCCACGACATCGAGACTGGCCATGGCAAACTGCAGGACATCTTCACCGCGGGAAATGGCCTGTTCGAGAGCTGCCAGTTGAGCCGTCGCCCGCAGAGTTTCTTCTTTGGCCTTCATGAACTCTTCGTTGAGTCTGACGACGCGCGCCACGGCCACGTTTGTGGCGTTATCTGTTCCGTTACTGACGAAGGTCAATGAGCGCCCGCGCAGCTCGATGAGTTCGGCCTCTCGTGTGGCGAGTTTCTGTTCGAGTTCGACTTTTTCTTTCGAGAGGATCTGCAGGATTTCCTGCGAAGTTCCCTGGTGGTTCTTATTGAGAAAATCGATGGAGGCACTGAGAACGGCATACAGAATGGCAGCGGCAGCTTTGGGATCCCGCGAGCGGCAAGTCAGTTCGAGCACGTTGGTCTGCCTGGCAGAGCGGACAGTTACCATTTTCTTGAGGACGCCTGGCCAATCGGCAGGGGCGACTCCACGAAAGTCGGTGCGGTATTTGACAGGCAACTTTTGAGCAGCATCTGCCAGGACGATATCGCCCTGCATGATGCGTTCGTAAGTGGGCATGAGATCCTTCATGGCAGCTCCTTCGGGAGCACCATCCAGAACTTTGCTGCCTGTCTGCAGGATGAGAAGTTCGGCTTTCGACTCGTAGTATCGGGTCGAAACGATGTAGTAAGCAGCCCCTAAAGCACTGGCAGCCAGGACGGCCAGAATAATCAGCCCTTTGCGATACTGTACGCTCCGCCAGAAACGCATGAGCGTTTGCATGGTGTTCGCCTCCGGCATCATCAGGGTACTCGACCCTGGCAAACCGGATTCATATTCGGGCGATACAGACATTGGCGAAAGACTTTCTCGCTACTTCATTCGGAGTTGAGTCACGACTTCAGGTTGGCTGAATTTCTGGTCAATAAGTGCTTTAAGTGAACTTGTCTGGCGTTAGAAAATGGCGGCACTGCCACCGATGGTGAAGCGAATCACCTGGGTGATCGTGTCGAGCATGACGGTGGCGGCGGTCTGTTCGACCGAAACGACATCGCCTGGTTGTAGTAAGAGATTTTCCTGGCCGTTAGACTTGGCCTTCTGCATACTCACGGTGACGACAGCGGGATCACTGCTGTCAGTACGCTGGCGGATCACGTAGATCTTGTTGGCCGCTTTGGAAGAGACTCCTCCGGCAATTGCAATGGCGTCGAGAACGTGGATGTCTTTTCCGACGGGGAAGTCGAACTTTCCGGGCTTGGTGACCAGACCAATGACTTGCAATGGCTGGTAATCGTGCCTTTCCACGTTGATGACGGCACCATCTTCCAGTCGATATTCAGTACCTCGCCCTTCTTTGACAGCCGAGACAAGGTCGATCTGTAAGGTCTTTTTCGCTCCTACACCTGCATTGATGTCATTCGGTTTACCCATCTCGGTTTGACCACTGACCCGGGCAATGGGATCACTGTTCCGTGTGGGTGAAGGAGCACCTTTCTCCGGATTACGGATTTCGACATGCGTGCCGGCAGTGGGTGAGAGATTTCCAGCCGCCACAATGGCAGCGAGGAGATCGCTGGCATCGCGAGGTAATTCAACAACACCCGGTTTGTTGACAGCGCCGAGAACAGTAATTCTGTTCAAACGGCGGCGTTTCATTGTTACGGTCACATGGGGCTGGCGATACAAACCACGGCTGACTGCGACAGAGGCAATGGCCCCTTCAGCATCTGAAAGTTCCATCCCGGCCAGTTCCACCGGGCCCACAACAGGAATATTGGCAGTGCCATCTTCCCCAATGCGTGTGGGAAAAATCACGGCTTCAGTGGCTCCCAGGCCGGCAGCGATGGTGACTTCGACGACATCACCAGTCCCGATCAATTCATTACTTGGGTACTGTGTCGCCAGCTTGGAAAGGTCAAGAGTCTGGGCATTCTCCGCTTTTTTGGCGACCAGTTGCGGGGGCAATGTTCGCGCTGAGAAATGGTTGGGAGAGCTGCAACCGGAATATCCAATGGTGCCAAACAGCAATACACAGAACATCACCACCGTTGGTTGGGGAGGTTTCATCCGTGGTGTTTGTGGGGGCCTCATGTCGCAGTTCCATTGCGGCAATTGATAGCGCAGCAATTCATTTCGAGATGGCATCCTGCCCTCTCAGGCTCCGATATAGGTCATGCTGAAAAATTGGTCAACCCGGAAAGATTTTCCCTCAAGTTCACCTCGCACTCTGCCGACACGATTTTCTTCATCGGCGAAAATTGCCGATGTTTTGCGACACTAAGACACCTCAGGACCCTCAAACGACTTAAAGCCCCAGGGTGAAAGAATTCATGACATATTTCGCAAGCTGCCTATTCCCTCTGATCTTCCGGGAATGCAGGCGATGAATTCTGAGTGGTGTGAGCACAGCGACTGGGGAGTGAAGAGGGTCTCTTCTCGTCGGTATGTATCGATAGAAAGTAGACAAGGGGGCTTACTCTTCTCCAAACGTGGACTTTCGTCTGAGAAGATGGTGGTACTGCTGGGCAAAGCGGTGCGATTCATCGCGGACGGATTGCAACAGCCGCAGGGCATACGAGTGGCGGCTGAGAACCTTTGGCTCGCTCTCGCCCGGCAGGAAAATCTCTTCTTCGCGTTTGGCCAACGAGATCACCAGTGGAAGTTTGACTTCGATGGATTTGAGTGCCTCCATGGCCGCCCCCAGTTGGCCCTTGCCTCCATCGATCAGCAGAATATCCGGGAAATTCTCCCCTTCCTGATCGAGCCTGCGAAAGCGGCGGCTCACGACTTCTCTCATGGAAGCGAAGTCATCGACACCATCCACGGTACGAATCTTGAATCGTTTGTATCCCTGCTTGAAGGGGACTCCATCAATAAACTGCACCAGGCTGGCGACGGTCTCCCCACCTTGCAGATGAGCAATATCGACACCTTCAATCCGGCGCGGCAAGTTCGAGAGACCAAAGACTTTCTTGAGCCCTAAGAGCCCTTTTTTGGGATCGACGTAGAATGCTTCGGGTTGTGCGTGGGATGCCAGGTCGCCGCGTTCCTGCAAGGTCATCAGAGCTTTGATCTGATCACGCAGACGGGCCGCTTTCTCGAACTTGAGTTCCCTGGAAGCGTCCAGCATCTCGCGGTTCATCACCTTGAGCAAACGCTCTTTCTTCCCGTCGAGGAACATGATCAACCGGCGTACATCCCGCCGGTAATCTTCTTTGGAGATCCTGAGATTGCAGGGAGCGGTGCATTGTCCGAGACTGGCCAGCAGACAAGGGCGGAACCAGCGCCATTTCTCTTCATTCGGGTCGATATCGAGCGAGCAATTGCGAAAGCGGAAAATCTTTTGCAGAACTGCGATGGCTCCACGAAGTTTTCGAGCACTCGTAAATGGCCCGAAGAGTTTCACCCCGCGAGATTTTGGCCTGCGGGTGAACTCAATTCGTGGAAAGGGCTCGCGCGTGGTGATCTGCAGATAAGGGAATGTCTTATCGTCTTTTAAATCGGAATTGAATCGCGGCTGAATATCCTTAATCAATCGCGATTCCAGCAGCAGGGCATCGACTTCTGAATCGGCATTGAGGAAGTCGATATCGTGAATTTCCGGGATGAGGTCTGCCGTCCGCCGGTCGATGGCAGCCTGCTTTGTAAAATAACTTCCAGCGCGACTTCTTAAATTGACCGCTTTTCCGACATAGATCACACGACCGCGAGCATCTTTCATAAGATAGACGCCGGGTGTCGTGGGGAAAGTTTTCACTTTCTCACGTGGTAAAGGTCGTTCACCGGACAAAAGGCGATCCTCGGGCATTGCTGCCAAAGGTGCACCCTCGTCAAACTCGGGATTATCAGAACTTTCTGAGTTTTCGGACATTACTGGTAATTCCGTAGAACAGTGAATCTCTTCATTGTAGACACAGACGCGGAAAAGTGGATGGTGAAGCCAGTCGAGTAAGCGCCTGAGTCGTTCAAAAAACGATGCGGGGGACAACCTGGCGTGGTGATGAACTGCCATCGATGAACATTTTCAGTTTGAATCGACGTGGACAAGGAGCTTCGGATTGTTCCTGCTGATGACCATCAAGGATCTGAAACTTCTCCTGAAAGATCGCCGGCCACTGGTGACGCTATTGGTGCTGCCGATGGTCTTTATTGCGATTGTGGGGATGTCCACAGGCCAGCTTCTCACGGGCGGAGATACTCGCAAGGCGCCCCGGCTGGCGATTTCCAATGCCGATACCAGCGAGTATGGCAATATGCTGGTCGAGAGGTATCAGAGCCGTCCTAATCTTGATGTTCAGATTGCAAATAGTGCGGGGCAAGCTCAAAGCCTTGTCGATCTGGGCCGGGTGGATGGTGCTTTGATTATTGGCCCGGAGTTCACTGCGAAAGTTGATGAACTGGGATTACGGGATGTGCTCGATCCGGATCATGGTCAGCTTTCGGGGGGATTAAGTGCCATTGATCTGACACTCGATTTGCGGCCCGGACTGGTAGACGCCGAGATGTTCCGGGCGGCACTGCTCTCGGATCTTCTCAAAGTCATTGCACCGATCGTGGGCCGCCGCAATGCCTTGACACGTCGATTCTTCAATGACAGCGCCACGACTCCCGAGGATGTCGACAACGAGGCGCCATCTTCCACAGAAGTTCCTTCGAACGAAACGTTGCCTGTGGATGCCGCCAGCCCCAAGGGGGAAGCCGCTTCAAGTCCCGCTGTTGATTCAGCGGTACCGACTGCGGATCAACCAGTGTCTGCAAAACCAAAGGAAAATGCCGCTGCCAATGTTTATCTGATTCTGGTGCCTGGCTTCACGGTGATGTTCGTGTTTTTCGTGGTCAACATTATGGCTCGCTCTTTTCTGGCGGAGCGTGACCGGGGGACATTGGACCGACTGCGGATTGCTCCAATTCCGGCAACGGGGATTTTAATTGGCAAGACGTTGCCATTCTTTCTGGTATCGCTCACGCAGGTTTGTCTGTTGTTTGTTGCGGGTAAGTTGTTTTTTCAGATGTCGTGGGGCCCAGATCCTGTCTGGCTGATTCCGATGATGATCTGCACTTCACTGGCAGCGACATCACTGGGGCTGCTGCTGGCGACGATCGTGCAGACTGATCAGCAGGTGGCTGCCTATGGAACTTCACTGGTGATTCTGTTGGCCTCGATCAGTGGTTGTTTTATGCCGCGCGACTGGCTGCCACCCGTCATGCAGACGATCAGCCTCGCAACTCCGCATGCGTGGTCACTGATTGGCTTCGATGTGATCCTGACTCGTCGAGTCGTGGATACTCCCGTGGTCTTGCAGAGTTGTGCTGTGCTCCTGGGCTTTTCGCTCGCGTTTTTCACGGCGGGATATGTTCGATTCCGCGCGATGACGCGAGTTTAATCCGGATTCGAGATTGAGACTGGGTTGCCTGTTGACGTGTGGGCGAAGTCGATCGAACAACACCTGGCGGTAAGTCGTCATGCCTCATCGATTTCTGAGAGACAGATCGATCCGTTGTGTGGCGCTCGATGCTTTTGGAACGATCATCACGCCCGGCGAATCGATTGTCACCATTTATCATCGAGCTGGTCATCAAAGGGGAAGCACACTTTCGGAAGTCGAGGTAGGCTCGCGATTTCGAATGGCCTATCGATCTCGGCAGACAGGAACACGAACATCTCACGCTGAAGAGATCCGATTCTGGCATGACGTTGTGGCGACGGTTTTTCAGGAATTGCCACCACAAAAGATCGACGACTGTTTTGACGAGCTGTGGCATAAGTTTGCTGACCCGGGCTCCTGGCGACTTTTCCCGGATGTGGTTCCCGCACTCGACGCGTTGAAAGCCTCTGGCATCAAGGTTCTGCTGGCCAGTAATTTTGATAATCGACTGATCGAGATTCTCAGGGGGTTTTCGCTGCTTGACCGATTTGATGAGCTCCTGATTTCGAGCCAGGTGGGTTGGCGAAAACCTGCACCCGAATTCTATCGTGCCATCTTCGAAGCCGCAGGAACGAAGAGCCCATCGATCAGCCCGGCACAGATCTTCATGGTCGGCGATGACTATGAGCATGACGTTGAAGCCGCCCGAAGAGCGGGATTCAGCGCCATCCAGATCTGCCGTGAACCTGCACATGAGGTTGTCCTCCCCTCACAGATTTCTTCACTGACAGAGCTTTTTGAAAATTCCTGAGGCACGGTCTGCTGAGAACTTTTGCAGAGATCGATCGTATTGATCAGCGAATCGTTGAGATTGTTTGGCTGAAAACTGAGATCGTTGACGAGCCTGCGGTTTGTGCGCTTGTCGATACGGCCTTGTGGCCGCTAGAACAACAGGGAAGTCTGTCATGTTTCCAATCGTTCGCGTTCGCGAAAAGCCGGTCTTTGTGTCGGCTCTCTGAGAATACAATTCACTCCTTATGAATATGCACTGAGAAGGTCGTCATCATGTCCGTTCAAGCATCGTCGGCCTCGATTGCGGGCAAGCCCTGTCGCTGGGGGATCATGGGTGCTGCTGCCATTGCGAGAAAGAACTGGCAGGGATTGCGCTGGGCCGAGAATTCGCGTTTAGTCGCCGTTGCCAGCCGGAGCCTCGAACGAAGTCAGAGTTTTATTCGAGAGTGCCAGGGGAGTGTGCCTCAACCTCATGAGGTTGAGGCCCTGGGAAGCTATGAAGAACTGCTGGCACATCCAGAGGTGGATGCCGTTTATATTCCTTTGCCGACGGGAGTGCGGAAAGAGTGGATTCTTCGAGCGATTGCTGCGGGGAAGCATGTCTTATCAGAGAAGCCGGTGACAGTTTCCGTTCGTGATCTCCGGGAGATTGTGGCTGCTGCCCAAAAGGCGAACCTCCAGTTCATGGATGGTGTGATGTTCATGCACAGTGCCCGGCTGGAGCCGATGGTGGCACAGATCATGGATAGCGAGCGAGTGGGGCGTGTGCGGCGAATCTGCTCTCACTTTTCCTTCCATGCCCCGGAGAGTTTCTTTAAGGAGAATATTCGTGCCAGCGATGAGCTCGAACCACTGGGCTGCCTGGGTGATCTTGGCTGGTACAACATTCGTATGACACTTTGTGGTTTGCGCGGTCAGATGCCGCATACGGCTCGCGCCCGATGTCTGCAAACAACCGGGAATGGCGTGCCGACCGAATTCTCTGCGGAACTCGATTTTGAGGGAGGCACAACCGCCAGCTTTTATTGTTCATTCCATACGGAAACCCAGCAGTGGGCCCACTTCAGTGGTGAGAAGGGATATGTCTCTCTCGATGATTTTGTTTTGCCCTGGTTTGGAACTGCCAGTCGGTGGTCATCTCATCAGGCACAGGTCGTGGCGGAAGGCTGCTTCATGCGGATGGAAAACCACGAGCGATATCATGCTGTCGATGAAATCGCGACAGGTGGGTCGACGGCGCAAGAGACGAATATGTTCCGCACTTTCTCGAACAACGTGCTGACGAACAGCCCCGATAGCTACTGGCCAGAGATGGCCCTGAAGACGCAACTGGTTCTCGAAGCCTGCCTGCTCTCAGCCCGGAAAGATCAACCAGTTCCGGTCGAAGCCTGCTAGTTTGAGGACGTTGCAGATCCGGCAGACGCTCGCCAACAAACGATGCCATCAATACTGATGAAATGTCCGTTGAACGGGAGTTGATCGAAACAGAGTTCGAAACCTCGACCCGGAAAGAGTAAGCTCAATGACGTCGTTGTTTGACGTGCAGCGCGTTGTCTTCTGGCGGTTTTAAACTTCTGTGCAGGATTGTCCGGCATGAATCTGTCGATCAGCAATTCTCGAACATCAGAGACTGGAAGCAGAGTCGTGTGGCATTGGTCAGGAAATCAACGACCTGGTGCGAAGCGAACGCTGCTTGATTGGACTGGCGTCATGTGGAACGTGTGGATGGGCAGCATTTTGTGGTGCAGCCTGTTATGCCTCGCTGGTTGCAAAAGCGAAGCAGAAGAGTATCTGGAAGAGCAGAAAGAACTTCCCACACACAGTTTCAAGAAGTTTGTCAGGCCACCGAGACCTCAGCCCGATCCGACGATCAGTGCCGACCTGACAGAACCACCGGCGGAACCGCCTCGAACCAACGCCAAAGAGACGGTTGATTTTCTGCTCGAAGGAATCAGAAAGCGGCAACCCGAGCGATTTGTATTGTTTCTGCCCAAATCGTGGCGCAACGATTTGAACGAAGCGATGCATGAAGCCGCCTGGTCGATGGATGCCATGATCTGGAGTCGATCGTTTTATGTGCTGGGGCGGTTTGGCCTTGCCATGAGGACGAAGTTCCCACTCATGAAGGATGTGCTCAACACATCTGCCGTTGAAATGGAACGTCAGAAAGCGGAGAAACCTGATGGAAGCGTTTCTGAAAATCTTCCATCCCGTTCCACCAGCGATGGGAAATCAGCGCCTTTGATGATTGAACAAAACTTTCAGGAGTTGATTGAAGTGATCAACCTTCTGGCGTTTTCGAGAGTGACGGAACTCGATCAATTGCGTCGAGGAACTGTCGAAGAGATTCTCCGCGAATCCGGTCGGCGGGTGATGGGCCGCATGGCTTATGAAGCCGAATTGCGTGGCGAGATGCCTTTCGAGCTTCTCTGCCGGTTGGAAACCAGCACGGAACCATCTCAAGAAGACGGCGTTTCGATTGTGGTTCTCAAGGATCCGGTCACGGGGCAATCCCAGCGCATTGAGTTTGTTCAGGTGGAAGATGCTTTTGTGCCGCGATCGATGGCGCAAGCCTGGCCCGATTTTCTGGAAGAGACTCGAGAATGGGGGCGACAGTTTGGCCGGATTGACTGGGAAGAATTGCGACCTGATCTCATGGCGAACCTGGCAACGATCGAAGCACAGATTCTGCGGATTGATGTAGCGACCGATGCCGGTGGCATGCTCCCGGCTTTAAGTGCGATTGGGGAAGAACTGGCCAGGATTGCAGAGAGACTGAGCCCGGAATCGGCCCGGTCGTTGCCACAGGTGGGCCCGCCTCAAAAAGTGACCATCCTGATCAATCGGCCATTGGGAGGAGAGCAGTTGACTCAGGTACTGGATCAGATGGTTTCAATCTGCCCGAAACCCAACGAAACTGAATACGTGACCAGTACTCTGGGAGGTCAGACAATTGTGGAGATCGGCCCGGTGAATGATCTGGCCGACTTTGCCGAGAAGCTTGGCAAATTGAGAACTTCGGCCACAGGAATTCCGACGGATGCTCAAACCAAAACAGAGGTCAATGCGGCAACTCGCAAGATCGTGTGGTCGCTTCCTTAGCCGCTGTTTTGCCCGAAGACCGACTTACCGAAATGGCGGCGATTGACACTGCGTCAAAAATCGACCTAAACTCTGGGCCAGTGGTTTATATGTGAATATTCTGATCAGCCATCTCGACCAAAGTCCCAGTCTCACTTTTTATTGGAAATGAGCTCGAAGCGGTCACTTTGCTGAGACAGAAAAAACTCCAATCGCAAGCACTCACTTCTCGACAGACATCACGGAGCGACCGCATGACGAACTCTGGCAGTATTCAAAGTACGCTCCAGGAAACTCGAAAGTTTCTGCCTTCGCGTGAATTCTCGGCACAGGCACACATTGCGAGTGAAGAGCAGTATCAGTCGATGTGGCAGAAGGCTAAAGACGACCCTGCCGGTTTCTGGGGAGAGCTTTCTCAGGAATTGCAGTGGATCACACCGTGGAAGGAAGTCATTTCGGGAGAAATGCCCGAGACACGCTGGTTTACGGGGGGGCAGATTAACGCCTGCGAAAACTGTGTCGATCGACATCTCACCAGTTGGCGGCGCAATAAGGCGGCGATTCTGTGGGAAGGCGAACCAGGCGACACGCGTGTGCTGACATACAACGATCTGCACCGGGAAGTGAGCAAGTTCGCGAACGTGCTCAAGAAACTGGGTGTCACTACGGGTGATCGAGTCACGCTGTATATGCCCATGATTCCCGAACTGGCCATTGCGATGCTGGCCTGCGCCCGAATTGGTGCGACTCATTCGATCATCTTTGGTGGCTTCAGTGCCGATGCGGTCGCTGATCGAAACAATGATGCTCAGGCCAAAATTATCGTGACGGCCGATGGTGGCTGGCGGCGTGGCAAGGAAGTTCCACTGAAGTCGGCCGTGGACGAAAGTCTGACCAAGAGTCACACCGTGCAGAAGGTAGTGGTCGTCCGGCGGACGGGTCAGCAGGTTCACATGCAGACCGACCGCGACTACTGGTGGCATGATCTGATGAGTGACGTGGATCCGCATTGCGATGTGGTACCCGTCGACAGTGAGCATCCGCTATTCATCCTGTATACATCAGGAAGTACAGGTAAACCCAAAGGTGTGCTGCATACAACAGCGGGATACCTGCTGGGAACGACGATGACCAGCCGCTGGGTCTTTGACCTGAAGGAGGAAGACACATACTGGTGTACTGCCGATATTGGCTGGATTACGGGGCACAGCTATGTGGTTTACGGGCCGCTTTCGAATGGCTCGACCGTCGTGATGTACGAAGGGGCCCCGAACTGGCCGGATGAGGGCCGCTTCTGGGAGATTATCGAGAAGTACCGCGTCAGTATTTTCTACACAGCACCGACTGCCATTCGGGCATTCATCAAGTGGGGCGATCATTGGCCGCAAAGCCGGGATCTTTCGAGCTTGAGACTGCTGGGTTCGGTGGGTGAGCCGATCAATCCGGAAGCGTGGATGTGGTATCACCGCACGATTGGCCAGGAACGCTGCCCGATTGTGGATACCTGGTGGCAGACCGAAACCGGGGCCATCATGATCAGCCCGCTGCCGGGTGTTTCGGCCACTAAACCTGGAAGTTGTACGCGACCATTACCAGGTGTGGTGCCAGAGATTGTCAGCAAAGAGGGAACACCACTGGAAGCCAACGAAGGTGGGCTGCTGGTGATGAAGCAACCTTGGCCCAGTATGCTGCGCACGCTCTATGGTGATCATGAGCGATTCAAGCAGACTTACTTCAGCACGATTGAAGGGGCTTACTTTGCCGGTGATGGGGCCCGACGCGATGCTGATGGCGACATCTGGGTGATGGGCCGAGTGGACGACGTCCTCAATGTTTCCGGGCATCGCCTGAGTACCATGGAAGTGGAAAGTTCACTGGTCGCTCATCCGGCAGTGGCTGAGGCGGCTGTCGTGGGCTTCCCGCATGATCTCAAGGGGGAAGGAATCTGCTGCTTTGTGACGTTGAAGACGGCGGATTCGGAGGGTTCTGACTCGCTCACGGCAGAGCTGATTCAGCATGTCCGTAAGCAGATTGGTGCTCTGGCAACACCTGATAAGATCCGCTACACGGCAGCACTTCCAAAAACTCGCAGTGGTAAGATCATGCGCAGGCTCCTGCGTGATATTGCGGCTGGGCGGGAGTCAGTCCAGGACACGACAACTCTGGAAGACCTTTCGATTCTCGCCAAGTTGCGCGATAGCGATGACGCGTGACCGGCTTGTCCCGGTACCGATCACATGACCTGGACCGTTCCGCAAGAGGAACTCAGTTCGATTGGTCATTGAACAAACAACAGCACCCGGAGCATGCTCTTTGCCGAGACGCATGCTCCGGGTGTTTGTCTTCATGTTTCCGATACGAATCGTTGCTTGAAATCTCATCTTGAAGAATGCAACAACATGCTTGCTCAGAGCCGCTGTCTATTACACACATCTCTGCATTCAAGTGTGACTGGCAACTGCGTGGCTTAAAACGGGGTGGCTGGGGTCAAACGTCTTCGTTTGCCCCCAGGTCATGGGACTTTGCTTGTTCATCGCGAACATGTAGAAAGTTAGTAAAGCTTATTCCGGATGCATTTACGTTGGTGAATTCGATTGATGAGGGGGCGGATGAAGACATCCGACCCCTGCCACCTGACAGGATGAAAACATGAAGTAAAAAGGCGTGATGTCCACGCCCTTCCGCACTGTTTTAGTTTTTAAGGGCTTCAGCGTCGTGCCACCCAAAAGCGTGCCACCCGAGACAAAGTCAAGAATATGAAAGGGCAAGCGCATGGCGCGGCCTCTTGTCGTTGTGCAGAGCCACAACGACCCGGCCACAAGTTGGCCGGGCCACCCTTGGGTGGACTCAAAGTCTAAGATGTATGTAATGGACAGCTCAGAGCCGCAAGCATGGCACGGTGCTTTGACTCTCGAAGTCTCAAAAAGCCAGAAGTTCGCGGCTGAGTGTGCAAGAGCGGGTTAAGTTGTCGAGCCCCACAAATGAGGAGGTTCCCCAACTGTTACTGGCGACGGGGACTTCGATTTCGACCGAGACCCGGGACGTGGATGGCACGATGACAGTCGGGGAGACGCGCACGACGGCATCCCGCACATCGACGGCATTCAAAGCTGCCAGAGCCGCATTTCGTGCGGAATCTGCCGTAGCGCCGGGAATGATTCCCTGCCGGGCTGGCCAATCGATACCAATCTGGCAACGTGGGTCACCACGCTTTCGATCAATCATCTGGGGGCTGAGGCTT
>NZ_LYDR01000149.1 GCF_001707835.1 Planctopirus hydrillae | reverse complement strand
CATCGAAAACTATGTCGCTTCACCTGTGGGGAGTGATGAAAACCGCACCACGAATATGACTTACAGTGCCGATGGTCAACTCGCCACACTGGTTGCGGTCAATGCTTCCACAGGGAATCAAACCACCACCTACACCTACGGCACTACGCTGGCAGATTCCGAAATCGCCGCCAGCAGCCTGCTGCGCTCGGTCGCTTATCCCGATTCCACCGGCAGCAGCGATGAGGTCTTTCTGACATATAACCGTCAGGGCCAGCGGCTGTCACTCACCGATCAGATCGGCACTGTCCACCACTACGAATACGATGGACTGGGACGTTTGACGGAAGATCAAGTCGCCACCCTGGGAACTGGTGTCGATGGTGCGATACGTCGTCTGGCGACGACCTATGACGAACGCGGGCTGGTGCATCAATTGACCAGTTTCGATGCCGCCACCTCAGGAAATGCTGTTAATCAGGTGCAGTTCACGTACAATGATTTCGGGCAGTCGATCCAGACGTTCCAGGAGCATGGCGGCACCGTGAATACCGGCACCACACCCAGCGTGCAGCGAGGTTATGCCAA
>NZ_LYDR01000148.1 GCF_001707835.1 Planctopirus hydrillae | reverse complement strand
ATGCTGTCCTGGCGCAAGGCAGCCAGCAGGCGCACCCTGTCCACCTGCTCGGGCAGGATCACGTAGTACATGTGCGCGTTGTGCACACAATGGGCGGGCACGGTTGGCAGGCGCAGGCATCCCTCACGTGCCAGGGGCTGCAAGCGCTGTCGGTAGCGCTCCCAGGCAGCCAGCCTGTTGGCCGTGATCGACTCGGCTTCTTCCAGCTGTGCCTTGAGGAAGGCGGCCACGATCTCACCGGGCAGGAACGACGAACCTGGGCGCTGCCAGGTGTACTTGTCAACCTCACCGCGGTGGAACTGCTGTCGGTTGGTGCCGTTTTGCCGACATCGCTGCGGCTATTGCGATTTTACGCTGGTGGCCGGGCG
>NZ_LYDR01000147.1 GCF_001707835.1 Planctopirus hydrillae | reverse complement strand
AGGGGAGTCCCGAGGGGCCCCCCCACCTCCACGGGATCCCTCGCCTCTCAGAGGCACCCTGGGCAGTTCCCTAAGGTCCCCGGCAGCAGGCGAGGGCAAGGAGGTTTTCCCGCCGCCGCCCGAGAAAGACCTCGAGAGTCCTTCTTCAACGCGTCTCGAGGCCCTAGTCCCCTCCCGTGACTCGAGAGCCATGACGCGCTCCCCCTCGCCACGCGCATGGAGACCTGACTTCCCTGGCGCCGCACGAGAGGCTCCCTGAGATCCTCGTCGTGCCTCGGGAGAAAACCCCCACGGGCGCCGCAGCTCGAGGAAACCCCTGAGACGCCCCCGTCCTCGCGAGCTGAGGGCCTTCTTTTCCTGCATGGCCTGGAGAGCAATCCCGGGTCCTCTCTCCAAACGGAAGAGGAGGCTGGACTCCCTTGAGGCCGCTCAGGGGGCTCCAAGAGACCCGCGTCGCGACTCGAGAGGAGAGCGGAGTCCTTGGCTTCCCCTCGAGACGAGGCCTGACTCCCCGGGGGAGCCTGGAATGCAACCCCGAGATCCCTGCCTTCCCTGGAGAGGAAAATTAGGTCCCGGACACACGCTTAGGTGAGGTCTCTTAGGCCCTGCAGTGACTCGAGCGCCACCCCCAGCTTTCCCTCGCAACCCGAGGGGAAGATTGGGCTTCCCAGGGCCAACCCAAGGGGAAGGCTGAGATCCCCGTCGGAACTCGAGAATGCCGCAGCAACTCGAGAAAAACCACGTGGTTCCCACCGCTTGGCAAGTTGAGGCC
>NZ_LYDR01000146.1 GCF_001707835.1 Planctopirus hydrillae | reverse complement strand
ATCCTGTGGAGGGGGCGGGGCCCCTCGGGACTCCGCTGGGTCTGGCGCAACGGAAGAGGGCCTCACCTCGAGGGGAGGCAGGAACCTCAGGCTTCCTCTCCGTTTCGGACTCCGACCGCAGGGTCCCTGCAGAGTTGGGACAGGAGAGTCAGGCCTCGTCTTGTGTGGAGGAATGGAACTCCACTTGCCTGTCGAGTTGTTCACGGGGTGACAGACCACTTGTTGAACTGTGTTTGTAACCTGCGGGTTTTTCTGGACGATGCACGGGGGTGTCAGTGCCCCTTCGTGTTGTGCCTTCACCCACAGGGTTGCCTTCGAAGAGGGGTCCGGGCCTCGGGTCCTTCTCCAGGGCGGACCGGGGAATCGGAGGCGATCGGCATGTGGCCCCACCCACGTGGCTCGTCTCGAATTTCCTCGTGAGACCGGCCTCATCCTTAGGCGTGCTGGAAAGGTCGGGAACCCCTTCCAGACATAGCAGGGGAATCGACATTCCTGTCGCGATCACGAGGGGAGAAGGAGCTCAAATGAAGTGGTTCCGGGAACCTCGGTGTTCCTTTCGAGTGAGACCGGTATGTCGGGGAATTTTGAGATTGCATCAAGGGTGCCAAGTACCGTTTCGCACTTCAAGACAGAAAGTGGGACTTCTATTGAGTCGCTGTAGCGGGCAAGGGCCTCATCTAGCGCTGATGGGGGAACCACGTGGATTTTCTCGAGTTTCAGCGGGATTCTCGAGTTACG
>NZ_LYDR01000145.1 GCF_001707835.1 Planctopirus hydrillae | reverse complement strand
CCTTCCGTGGCTGGGGCTCACGCGGACCGAAGCCTTTTGCTTTGGATCGAATCCACTGGACAGGCAAGACACATCATAACGAATATCTTAAGCCCGCTAGAAATGCCACCTCTCGAAACAGGCCTCTTAAAGTCTTTCTACTCCGCAACTTGGAACGCGGGCGGTCTTCCGCGCTAACCAAGCGCGGCCCCATTGAAGCAAGCATCCTGATATCGCCGCACTGATCCAAGCACAGCGGGGTCTTCCGCGCTAACCAAGCGCGGCCCCATTGAAGCTGAACAAGTTTTGGCCGAAGCAAACAAGCTCGCCAAGCGTCTTCCGCGCTAACCAAGCGCGGCCCCATTGAAGCAAGTATTCGCTGCAAGTCTCGGAAAGCGAGCGGATCAGGTCTTCCGCGCTAACCAAGCGCGGCCCCATTGAAGCCAGACTCAGAAATAGGGACAGGTACGGAGAAAAGTTTGTCTTCCGCGCTAACCAAGCGCGGCCCCATTGAAGCCAGTTTGCGGATCGTCGTGGCGAAGTCGAATGTCGAGGTCTTCCGCGCTAACCAAGCGCGGCCCCATTGAAGCCAGCAGTACAGCAGTGGTTGCAGTCCACGAATCGTGCTGTGTCTTCCGCGCTAACCAAGCGCGGCCCCATTGAAGCTCTTGGCCGTCAGGGATGCCGTTGTTGTTACAGTCCGTCTTCCGCGCTAACCAAGCGCGGCCCCATTGAAGCCGTTTTGCCATCGCCGATACTCATTCCATCAGACCTGGTCTTCCGCGCTAACCAAGCGCGGCCCCATTGAAGCGTGGCAATGAGCGTGTTATCTGCGGGCACGATCTTCGCGAGTCTTCCGCGCTAACCAAGCGCGGCCCCATTGAAGCCTCCCACGCCATCTCAAATTTCCCTCGCGGCGGTGTAACCAGTCTTCCGCGCTAACCAAGCGCGGCCCCATTGAAGCTGGGTTCCGCCAAGCCACATGGTTTATTGGTACACCCGCCGGTCTTCCGCGCTAACCAAGCGCGGCCCCATTGAAGCTAGCCGCGATTCAGAAAGAAGAGTTAAAGAAGAATAGCGTCTTCCGCGCTAACCAAGCGCGGCCCCATTGAAGCTCGGTTCCCCTGGTCGGGTTCAATTTCTCGATCGAGTCTTCCGCGCTAACCAAGCGCGGCCCCATTGAAGCGGTCGTGCGGCGGAATGCGGCAGTGATCCTGCAGGCGGAGGTCTTCCGCGCTAACCAAGCGCGGCCCCATTGAAGCTAGTCTGGCTTTCGTACATGGGTCGAGAACACGCCGTCTTCCGCGCTAACCAAGCGCGGCCCCATTGAAGCGCTACTACCACGCCACAAAACGTAAGCGTCACCACCAGTCTTCCGCGCTAACCAAGCGCGGCCCCATTGAAGCAGAGGGGCTGTTAAGTAAATGAGCGAGCAGTTTACGGTCTTCCGCGCTAACCAAGCGCGGCCCCATTGAAGCATGCCTACATGGTTTCCAATTTCAACGCATCCGAGGCGTCTTCCGCGCTAACCAAGCGCGGCCCCATTGAAGCAAGTATGGGTCGATCAGCTTCAAGGCCCAGAAGACGAAGTCTTCCGCGCTAACCAAGCGCGGCCCCATTGAAGCTCGCTCCACGGCTGCTGTCCAATCGCTACAGACAAAGTCTTCCGCGCTAACCAAGCGCGGCCCCATTGAAGCGCCGACACAAGATCGACAGCCGTTGAGCCGCTGCCCTCGTCTTCCGCGCTAACCAAGCGCGGCCCCATTGAAGCGAGGCGGTCGCGGTCGTAAGTTTTCCAACACGCTTAAGTCTTCCGCGCTAACCAAGCGCGGCCCCATTGAAGCTTTTGGCACGCAATGGCAGGCGTCAGCCCGTCACTGGAGTCTTCCGCGCTAACCAAGCGCGGCCCCATTGAAGCAGTAACCAGCGATTGATAGTGTAGCTGAGTCGTGTCTCGTCTTCCGCGCTAACCAAGCGCGGCCCCATTGAAGCGTGCATCCGATCTGACTGCTGACACCTCAATGGCGAGTCTTCCGCGCTAACCAAGCGCGGCCCCATTGAAGCAATCAATCAGCGAAGGATCCAAGCGACCGAGGCGGGGTCTTCCGCGCTAACCAAGCGCGGCCCCATTGAAGCAGTTGTGGTCGAACTTTGTGCTTTTCGCATAATAATGTTGTCTTCCGCGCTAACCAAGCGCGGCCCCATTGAAGCTTGTTCGTCGTGGAGAAGAACGCAGCGGCATTCGACAGGTCTTCCGCGCTAACCAAGCGCGGCCCCATTGAAGCGAGTCATTCACAGTGACCCCTGATGCCAGTGGTCAACGTCTTCCGCGCTAACCAAGCGCGGCCCCATTGAAGCTATGACTGGCTCTGCAAGACGTGGCCAGAAGGGACGGATGTCGTCTTCCGCGCTAACCAAGCGCGGCCCCATTGAAGCAACAGTATCTGGACGACGTGGATAGGTTTACACCAAGTCGTCTTCCGCGCTAACCAAGCGCGGCCCCATTGAAGCTAGCTGGGGCAGGAATTGCTTCTCCGTCTTCCACGTCGTCTTCCGCGCTAACCAAGCGCGGCCCCATTGAAGCCCGTCTGCCATCAAGGCCACTTCGACGGTTTGCTCAGGTCTTCCGCGCTAACCAAGCGCGGCCCCATTGAAGCTGGCCGATCAATCGATTGGGCGAGCAGGAGTGGGACGCACGTCTTCCGCGCTAACCAAGCGCGGCCCCATTGAAGCCAGATCGACCGTTACGACATAGGCACTGCGTCCCGTCCGTCTTCCGCGCTAACCAAGCGCGGCCCCATTGAAGCGGTATCTTCACTGTTCTCATTTCGTCACTAGTGCCTGGTCTTCCGCGCTAACCAAGCGCGGCCCCATTGAAGCCAGAGCGAGCTTGAAACGTCGCAGCGGAGCTTTCTGGTCTTCCGCGCTAACCAAGCGCGGCCCCATTGAAGCGTCAGAATGTCTTTGAGCGTGTCAATCCCTGCCATGGTCTTCCGCGCTAACCAAGCGCGGCCCCATTGAAGCCAGCATTCCACATCAACGGTGCATGTCCCGTCAGAAGTCTTCCGCGCTAACCAAGCGCGGCCCCATTGAAGCGTAGCAACCGTGGCGTCCATGCCGCGACGCAAGCCACCGTCTTCCGCGCTAACCAAGCGCGGCCCCATTGAAGCGCAATCTCCGCCGCGATCTTTGCCGCCAACTCGGGCGGTCTTCCGCGCTAACCAAGCGCGGCCCCATTGAAGCGTGTCTTCTACCCAGGCAGCGGCGGCCCATACTCCTGTCTTCCGCGCTAACCAAGCGCGGCCCCATTGAAGCTTGCGGGCCAACCGATGTATGCGGTGGCAATTCTGGCGTCTTCCGCGCTAACCAAGCGCGGCCCCATTGAAGCACCGTACGCTGACGATTACCAGCCGTTACTTCGCTTGTCTTCCGCGCTAACCAAGCGCGGCCCCATTGAAGCCCGGAGACTCTCATCAACAGAAACATGGCTTGCCCGCGTCTTCCGCGCTAACCAAGCGCGGCCCCATTGAAGCCCGCTGCATTTGTGCAAGCATCAACTTGATTTCGGCGGGTCTTCCGCGCTAACCAAGCGCGGCCCCATTGAAGCGATCTGATGCAGCATCGTTTCGACGCCGAAATTGGGCGGGTCTTCCGCGCTAACCAAGCGCGGCCCCATTGAAGCGCACCGTTGACGAGTTGATCGAACACCAGGGCATTGATCGTCTTCCGCGCTAACCAAGCGCGGCCCCATTGAAGCTCGAGGAGTTTTAAGCCACGAGTTGCAAGCTGAAAGTCGTCTTCCGCGCTAACCAAGCGCGGCCCCATTGAAGCAACGGCTTGCTCGTTGCAATACCCACGGTGCAGACGGTCTTCCGCGCTAACCAAGCGCGGCCCCATTGAAGCTGATAGCCATGAGGTGTGAATTCACGCTTCCCGATGGCGTCTTCCGCGCTAACCAAGCGCGGCCCCATTGAAGCAACGCACTGGAGAGCTTTAAAAAGCCTCAGTATCTGGGTCTTCCGCGCTAACCAAGCGCGGCCCCATTGAAGCGACCAAGTGCGTGTGTGGTGCCTGTTTTGATCGTAAGCCGTCTTCCGCGCTAACCAAGCGCGGCCCCATTGAAGCGATTCCCGTGGAGGCACCTCCACCACCGGCGAAGTTGTGTCTTCCGCGCTAACCAAGCGCGGCCCCATTGAAGCTCGACTCTCACCCCCTGTCGACAACTGCACTTTGAACTGGTCTTCCGCGCTAACCAAGCGCGGCCCCATTGAAGCAATCAAGTCGTTCGCAGCACTGAAGGCGAAGTCATCAAGTCTTCCGCGCTAACCAAGCGCGGCCCCATTGAAGCCAGTGTGACGCCGCTCGCAGTTGGGACAAGTTATCGGGTCTTCCGCGCTAACCAAGCGCGGCCCCATTGAAGCGTCATGTGCCCGCCGCATCTCGTGGAGAAGTGGAAGCGGTCTTCCGCGCTAACCAAGCGCGGCCCCATTGATGCCGGCCAACGTTCAACCGTGTGATGATTCCCCAGTGGGCCCAGCTCACCATGCAGGGAGCACGCTTCGAGTCCGCCTGGATCGGTGACACCAAACGGCAGCGATTGCATGAAGCACTGCTGGGCATGGTCTACCAGTTGAACGAGGCGGAACTGCCCCCTTCATTCCACGTCGATCTGTCCCCGGCCATGCAGGAGCACATCCGGGAGTTCCTCCGCTCACGAGAGGTGGGTGTGTGGTCTCAGGTCGGAGCGACCGTTCACGACCGGCTGAGGCGAGCACTGCAGCGGGCGCTGAAGGACGGCGACAACCCTGTCCAGATGCGAAAGCGAGTCAATGAAGTCCTGACCAATGCCGAGAAGTACCAGGCGGCCCGAATTGCCCGCACAGAGACGACTGGGGCAATGAATCACGGGCAGCAGCTCGAGCGGGAAGACATCGGCATTGAACGAAAGGAGTGGGTGAGCACGCTCGACATCAAGACTCGTGGCAGCCAGCCCGGGGATGCCTTCAACCATCGGGCGGCTGATGGGAAAACGGTCGGGAATGACGAGCAGTTCACCGTTTCGGGACAGCGACTGGCATACCCGGGGGATTCGAGCCACGGTGCCAGCGCGGGGAACATCTGCAACTGCCGGTGTGCTGCGGTATCGAGCTTTGAGGACGAGCCGAAGCTATCGGCAGCAAGCAATAATCAGGGAACACCATCGTTCGACAACTTCGCGAATGGCGTGAACAGCAAAGCATCTGATCAATTTGTGGAGGATCTGAAAAACCACGTCAACAGCTTACCAGCAAAGGTGCTCAACTTCCTGAAAGACAATTCGATTACTGTGAGAGCAGTCGGAAACCTTGTGGATGAATTCCAAAATGATCCGATAGATGCTTACGGAGCGTACTACAAGAAAGACGCCCTAATCGCCGAAGAGCCCATCCTTCAAATCGGCAGAGTGAAAATAGGTCATTCTCACTGGAGAGGGACAGCCAATCATGAAATCGGGCACGCCATTGATGAGGTCGAGAAATGGTCGAACGACAAAGATCTGCATGACGCATTTGACCGGGATCTGCAGAACGCGATCAAAGACAAGACTTTGACACCGAAAATCCAACTAAAAATTGCTACAATCTTTGGGCCGGGTGGACACGAAGAGTTGGTAGCTCAATTTTTCGAATTGGAACTCGCAGGTGCTGGGCGGGCATGGGAACAGCCCAAATTGGTCAAGAAGTTGTTTCCTGAGTCAATTGCGCTGTTACGAAAGAAGTACCAAGAATGGCTGAAGACTCCCTAGAGACCGTGAAAGTGACAATTGATGTCAGCGATGAATCTATCTTCATCTTCCCAAGCACATCGCCCAAGATCCCCAAAGGAATGAAGGTCAACCAAGGATTCATTTTGGAACCTGGCCAGACCTTTGCGGGGTGGACGTTCAACGAAATGCGTCTGCTGGGTGATGGCACGCACGATATCGTTCGCAAGGATCTTGTTGCGACTGCTTGACGCTCCCGAATCCGACCGCAAACTCACCTCCGTTCGGTTCATTCCTACGGAGGTTTTTTCATGCCCATTGCGAACGTGAAGTACACGGCCGGTAAGACGACGCAGACGCGGCGGCTGCGGTACGAGCCCTGCGAAGAGCAACATCTCGAAGCACAGTTCAAAGCAATCGTCGGCCAGGAGCACAAGGTCGATCCCCGCACTGTGACGATCCACAGCGTGGAAGGTGCGAATAACCCGAAACCTTTCGGGTATGTCGAGAGGCCATCGGCTGCGGCACAAACCGATTCAGCCGCTACATCCGAGACTGGCCAGCAGGAGCCGCCTGCAGGCTCTCAGACCATCTTCGTTGCGAGAGTGCCGTAGGAATAAAGTATTTTCCCACTTTGTGACACTCAATGAAATATGTCACAACTTACTGCTTACTTATTTCCCATCCGAAACGTCTCTCACCTTATCAGGAATTTCATTCACTGTATAAAAGGCATAGTGATGTAGAAGAGATTCGTCATCGATTGTACGAAGTCTGGAACAATCTAACTCATACACAAATCCAGGTTGAAGTCGATCAATCTTTATTTTTGCAGAGCTGCCGTCTGGGGAAAGGTCGATTGATTGCACCGTCGGCTGATGTTTTTCAATTTCCGGTCCTCCATAGCCCGCATGATACGGGTGCGTGAAGGCGAATACTTGATAGGACTCAACCAACTGTCCAACCTCCTTTTTGAGTGGCTTAGTAAATGTCAGCTTGAATCCCTCGGGCTCAATCGTAACCCGTTCAATTTCGAATGGCATTTTCCCATTCCACTCAATTCGCTCCAAAGCGAATGGTTTGATACCTCGAACGGGCCAGCCGCGATTGGTACCACCGGTTAACAGTTTACCCTGAGGTGTGAACTCGACGCCGAGAATCCCAGTCGATAGGCCTTCTCGAAAAGGATAGCAGGCCCCTTGCCATACCCCTTTGACCTGCTCTGTCGTTGCCCGCATGACGATGGACTGCGTGTAGTCACCGAGAAACAACTGGTTTTCAAATGGGCCGAATTTTCCACGAGTTTGATTGACCGTGAAAGAGGTAATCGATCGGCCCATGCGAATATAGGGAAAAATGACTGCATACGGTGTTAACTCTGGGACGCGATGACGTTCAGTAATGACTCTTGTACCAGATGTCGGCATCACTGGGACAGGGCCCAGTTCTGGAGCCGTCTTATACCAGGGAAAACTTGCCGGATGCCCATGAAAGCTCCCCTTGGTAACAGCCTTCAAGCTGCATGAGCAATTCCAGGGGCCTTGGCTCTCAATATAGAACAACGCTCCATGCTCATCATGACCAATTCCGCCGGGACTTCGCAAACCGCTCGCAAAGGCTGTGGTTGCTCCATCAGGAGCTACCTTCATAATGAAACCGCGATTGAGTGCATAGGAATGGTAAGACTCCGAAAGTCCAAGAGCAATAAACAGATTTCCCGCGGAATCCGGCTTAGATCCAAATGCGTATTCGTGATAATTTGCGTAGCCCCAGGCATCAGAAATCGTCTCAAAACGATCTGCGATGTTGTCGCCATCTGAATCGCTCACACGAGTCAATTCGCAGCTTTGAGTGACGAGAAAAGACCGTTCTTTCCAGGAGAGCCCGAAGATTTCATCCAGCCCCGAGGCGAAACGGTGAAACCTTGGATTCGGCTTCTCATCGTCAACACTCTCGATGATATAGATCTCACCATGCCGAGTTCCTACGGCAACACGACCATCAGGCAGTAACGCGAAGGCCCCTGCTTCGATAACCGTCTCTTTGGGCAGTGGAATACTCACCATCGGATAAAAGGCGCGCTCTCGCTCTTCCGTCCCCCAACGCTCTCCAACTTCCTCTGCTGAAGCCGAATGAACATATGCAATTCCAAACGTCAACAAAGCGACGACAATCATCGACGAACTACTTTGAAAGTAATTCATAATTCACCTCCAAAGTTGATTGGCCTTGAGAAATCTGAACTGGTATCAGGAGTTCAAATTCGCCAGTTTGATCTGGTATTTCTCGCAGAAGGAATGGGATCGCAGGTATGGAGAAGCGAAGTTTTCCCAAGCGAAAGTTTTGCGAATCTTCCTTGGTGATTTTCCCTGCCAATCCGCGAAACCAAAGTGTTTGTGTCGACGGCGACTCAAACTTGATGATCCGTTGCAGTCGTTCGTGACCTGAATCTCCGATTAGCTGTATACGATCAGAGATATCAACCGCACCGGATCGATATGAGAATGTAGGCACGTCATTTTTATCTAAAGAGTAACCTCGAAATTGATAGCCGACGTTCTTCGGATAGAGTGGATTGGGATTTGTACGAGCCTCTTTGGTCATGACAGGCATTTTGGGCCAGGCAGTTGGTTCACCCTCGAACTGAAGAAAAGAGACATCCTGCGGGAGAGTCACGGCTTCAGTCGCAGGTTGAAAATCACCTGATCCCTGGCCACTCCAGTTCACCTGAATGTAGTCCCCTTTCCAGATTCCAGAAATCGTTCCTGTCTCAGCATTGAATGCGTAATTCCATCTTTCCGGCAAGCCGACAGCAATGCCGCGATAACCGGCAATACGACTCCTGCCACGATGGATCTGGGCCTTTGAACCATCCACAACCAGCTTTGTGTTCACACTTCGCAAACCTGACGGGTCTGCGGCAGAGGTTCCCAGTGACAAATAGTACCAGATCGCTTCAATCTGGCGGTCTGTCTCACCGTCGAGAATGGTGGTAAAGGTCGCAACTCCATTTGGCCACGCCGTAGGCATGACCGTTCGAGGACGAAAGGCGCCTGGATTTCTTAGATAGCTATCAAAGTACTGTGGTTGGAGTCGCTGATAGCTTGTGAGCAGATCAATGCCTTGACTTCCTTGAGAAGACCGTCCATTAAAGCTGTGGCAGGCAATACAGTTGAGCCCTTTATCACCTAACAACTCCCGCCCAGCCTGTCGCAAAAGCTTCTCTCGCTCTCGGTCCCGCGGCGTAGCTCCCTCTGCACTGGGGATCGGGAGGTCTTTGCCTTGCAGACGATCTACTCTGGCAAACAACTCGGGCAAATGGCCGATATTCATTTCCCCATACTGAGGCATGCGAGTCACCATATAGGGACGCACACTTTCACCATCGAAGAGTACCCTTTTGAGCCAGGCTGGCCTTAACTTTCCACCCACATGAGTGAGTGGTGGTGGAATGCGCCCATCATCCCCCAGCTTCAAGTCGTTTCCCGTGAAGAACATATCGTAAGCATCAGGTACCCCTCCGAAATCATCGCGAGTATGGCAAGCAATGCAGTGAAATGTCGTAAGTGTTTTTGCAATAACGACCTGATCCGTATCAATGACTGGGGAATCGCTTTTTGTGAACTCCTTGATGAACAACTCCATGGAAAGACGCTGCTCTTGACTCACCGCATATTGTGGAGACGTTCCGCCCTTGCCCGTCAAACAGCCACGGGAGAGGCTCTTCTCCGTCAGACGATTCACTCGCTTGGCTGGAGTAATACCAGCGAGAGAGTGACAAGCCGCACAATTCAGTTCTTGAAAATATTGTCGTCCACGGCGCGCCAGACGCTCGTCAGTTTTTAACGATTCATCGACCTTTCTGTCGCTGACCAGATAGGCTGCTATCGATAATGCTTCGTCGGGCTTCAGTTTCATATCAGGCATGCGCCCTGACTGACGAACATGCAGCGGTGCGAACAGGAATTGACTCAGCGAAGCGACGTTGTATTTCTCCGGGACATGATCAAGACCGAAAGCGACGGGTTGAACTCGCTTCTCACGATGATCTTCTAGCTCTTCATCGAAATCGTCATCCGATTCATTCGGTTTTACGGGGACTTGCTCGAAGACGTCCCGAGGACCATGACAGGCCACACAACCTATGGAGTGATAGAGAGCTTTTCCGCGCTCTTGATCGAACGGGTTGCCTCCTGCAGGTAGAGATTTTTCTTTGGATTGATCCACCAGAAAGTGCGTAATCGCCTCTGCGATCGCCGTGCGCTCCGCTTCAGGTCTCGATGTGAGGAGATCAGGCATCGTTGTCCCGGGATGCTTTTGAGCGGGATGTGCAATGAACTCCTGGAGATATTTCGGGGCCACTCGCCCCCCGACGTTTGTCAAATCGGGAGCGGTCTTTTCGGAGACCCTGCCGCTCTCAATCCCAGTATGACAGGCTCCGCACTTCAACTCATGAATCAGCAGGCTCCCCACTTGTGCTGAAGTGAGTCGATGCTGTCCAGGCCACGCTGCGCTCTCGGTTTCGGCCGATAAAACAGGCTTGGAAGCATTCACTTGCACAGCCCATAACAAAATGAGATTTACAAAAAAGTAGTGCCTTGATACCTGCCGAAGCGTCTCTAAATATTGAGAGACATTCTTTGATCCGATCACCTCGAATTGCCTCACGTTGAGAATCCCATTTCACCAACACGCCATAAATCGCTTCGAACACTTCACATTCATTGACTATCGCGACAACTTAGAATTCTGATTATTCAGTAACCTCAGATTTGCCTCAGCAAACGCATTGCCAATTTGCGCGAAGGTCTTCGCACACCCCAGGTAGTGATAGCCGGCATTTGAGGCACCTCGTTTCCAGAGAGTCACCTCTGCGGGGGAAATCAGTTTCTCTTCGTATTGTTTGAGATATTCCCGCTTCTGCTCTTCCGTCATCGAACCATCTGAATTGGCATGATCTTTGTGCTTTGAATTCAGGAAGTAATTCATCTGCCGCACTTGATCGTATTTCTGAGCGATTGCTCCTAACTCATCAGCCCAATAAGGAGCAGTCTGAACAGCAACAACGTTTCCCTGGAACTCAGGGAGCGTGGCTGGTGCAGCCATGGCTGCACGAAAGTTCTCGGTTTGACGATTGGGTTTTTTACCATCAACCCCCAGAACGCCAATAACAAATGGCATCTGTGGGGCATTGAGATCCTTACGCACATCGCGAATAAAATGTGCCATCACCTCACTATAAGCATCATATCCATCCTGCTCAGATCGATTGGGGTAGGTTCCGGTATCAACGAGGTCATTCCAACCCTGCATCCAGACAAAACCAGAGAGTTCATACCCCTGCTTCTCATCGTACTTCGGGCAGACACGCGAAATACCACCCAATACATGCTTCACATGATCGATCATTAATCGATAGTAATGCCCTGTCTCTTCGGCTTTTGTCTTCTGAATCGATTCAATATCTTTGCCTTGCTTGCGGAAATCGCTGAGTTGCTTTTCATTAAAGACGTAAGGGCCGGCACTTGGCGGACGAAAATCGGTATTGAGGCTTTTCCCACCCCAGGCCGTTTTGATAAGGAGGACGGGCTCCTCAAAGGCGGCATCCATAGCGATCCCGAAAGTGAATTCCGGCCCGATTTTTCCACCATCCTCCTGAGGATTGCGGCGAGATCCGTACCCCGCAGTCAAAGGACCAAATCCTTCTCCGTTCTTGTCGCCACTCCCTGTGAAGTAAGAAATCCACACACCTTCACAAACCACAGGTTTGCCATCAGCGCCGCGCATTTTTTTCAACAGCGGCAGCGTGACAGGATCGTCGCCGATGTAATCGAAGGTCTCAACCCGCGCGTGCCCTTCCATGTTGGATTGCCCGGCCAGAATAAACACTTTCAGCGGCTTCGATTCCGCGCAGGCAAGCTGAAGTGTCCATGAATTGACAGCAATCAACGCGAGCTGGCACAGCAAAATTCTGATAAACAGCATTTGGGCAAATCTCAAAAAGTTCATCATGGGGTCGATTTGTTTTCGCCACGCAAAATACAATGTGGCCACTTTTCTCCAATTTCAATCTGTTTTTTTCAATTTTGCAGATCGCATCGGGAAATACTCATTCACTAATCTGCAATTCTCCTGATCTCTCGGGGAACACGATGAATCTGAGGGAAACACCTCAAACCGCGATCGTCTCTTGCAAGACCAGAGAGCAATCCGATCAACGAGTTCCTTACAGAGCTCTGGGTGAACAAGTCAGCTTGGGCTTAACTTTGATTGTCATTCGATGAGTCAAAGAGACTGAATATCAAACTATTATTCATACCTTGTTGATTCATACTGAGTCATTGCAACATTAGAACTCAATATCACAACAGTCCTTTTTCTCAGTTCTCATTTTCAATGTTTTCATTGAAAGCGGCCTATTAATGCAGAACATAAACTTTGGCGTTTTAGTAGCAACGTGCCTATCATTTTTTCTGACGATTCAACCGGCGTGGGCCGAATCCGATCGCCTTTCCATCATAGTACCTGAAGGCTTTGACATTCGGCAGGCAGCCGGATTTCCGCTCGTCGAACGCCCAATGTTTGCCGCTCTTGATCAGTCGGGACATCTCTATGTTCTTGATTCTGGTGGATCGAATGGTGGAGATCGAATGGAGAACCCCACCGATGTCATTCGTCGTCTGACGGATACCAATGGTGACGGCATCTACGATCAAAGCACGATTTTTGCTGACAAGATCGTGTTTGGCACTGGGATTGCCTGCCACGAGGGAGCCGTGTTCATTACCTCTCCACCCAGCCTCTGGAGGTTTGAAGACAGCAACGGCGATGGTATTGCTGATCAGCGTGTCGAACTCGTGACCGGTTTTGCTTTCAATCAGAGTTGTACTGATGATCTGCATGGCACGACTGTGGGACCAGATGGACGGGTCTACTTTTTGCCTGGTCGATTTCACCATAAAGTCCGACTGAAGGACGGTACGCCTCTACGAGACGGTGTTGGCCCGTGGTTAATGCGCTGCCGACCGGATGGAAGTGATGTCGAGTTTGTCTCCGGAGCCGTGGGAAATCCCGTCGAAGTGGCTTTTCTCCCCAATGGTGATTCATTTGTTCAAGGAACATTCTGGGCCAAACCCTCAGCTTCCGGAGGACTGAGGGATGGCCTGATTCATGCGGTTGCAGGCGGTGAGTACTCGGTTCGAGATCGCGACTATTCCGACCGAATACGAACCGGGGATTACCTTCCCGCACTTGTCCCTCTGACTGCGACAGCCCCGAGTGGCTTGACGTGTTATCGAAATTCCACCTGGGGAGACGAGTTTCAAGAGAACCTGTTTTCTACACACTTTAATACAGGCAAGATTCTGCGTCATCGACTCAAGGCCGAAGGCGCAACATATCGTTGCGAAACTGAAGAGTTTATCACAGCACCACAAGGAACCGTTCATTTCACTGATGTTCTGGAAGATGCTGATGGAAGTTTGCTGATTATCGATACGGGAGGTTGGTTTATCGCTTGTTGCCCTGCCTCCGGTTCTAGCCAGCCAGAAGTCAAAGGATCAATTTTTCGAATCCATCGCCATGCCGCGGCAACGGTTCAGGATCCTTATGGCAATTTCATTCCATGGAAGTCTTTACCTACTGACGATCTCTTGGCTCGGCTTGATGATGTACGGGTCATGGTGCAGGAGCGTGCCATCATCGAAGTGGCTCGACGAGAACAACAGATGACCGACGCTTTGGCGACGCTTCTCAAATCGCCACATTCCACGCTCAGGCAACGAATTGGAGCTGTCTGGGCACTATGCCGCATGGATGACAACGCGGCACGGACAGTCACCCGGCTGGCTTTGCGTGATCCGAGCCACAGTGTGCGACAGGCAGCTGCTTACTCGGCCGGTCTTCACCGTGATCGATCGGCACGTCAAACACTGGAGGCGCTGCTTGCTGATGAATCATCAGGAGTTCGACGAGAAGCTGCTAATGCCTTGGGGAGACTTCAACAGAAAGAATCGGTCCCGGCTCTTCTCAGAAGCTTAGAACCACAGCAAAATTCACAACGGGTGATTGCTGATCGATTTCTGGAGCATGCCTTTACCTTTGCGCTCATCCAGATCAATCATGCAGAATCGACTCGTGCCGGCTTGTTATCTCATTCTGCGGACGTGCAGCGAATCACCCTGATCGCTCTCGATCAAATGCCATTAACAATACTTGACGCTCAAGATCTGACACCACTTTTAAGTTCTGGCAATACACCACTCAGACAGGCGGCTATCCAGGTTCTATCACGACACCCCCAATGGACTTCTGAATCCATTGCGTTGATTGATCAATGGTTTAAAAGCGACGAGATCAATGAAGATCGAGTCCAGGTGATCGCAGGATTTGTGCGCACGCTTCAGCATGAGCCACAAATGCAGGAAACCATCAGCAGGAATTTTCAAGAACAGCAATTGCGTTCGAAAACATCACGCCGAGCACTTCTTATTGCTGTTTCAAAACTTGAAAAATCGAGCATACTTCAGAGATGGCTTAATGGAATCGCGGAGTCACTCGCAGCGGAGGATACGGAAGTATGTATGGCAGCGATTGATGCCGTCGAGAAGCTTTCTCTACTACCACTGGAGAGGTCAATACGCCGTATGGCTCAAGAGCCCGCCAGGGAGCCACAACTTCGACTGAAAGCTCTACGAACATTAACGACTCTCGGCAAGAGACTCAGTGATTCTGAGTTTGACTACCTCGTTTCTAAACTTTCGACAGAGACACCTATCAGAGAACGCATCACGGCACTCGATGTGATTGCCAGTACGACGCACAATGAACAGCGATTGTCTCAATTGCTTCCGTTCGTGAAAGTCGCCAGTCCGGTAGAGTTACCCTATCTACTGGCTGCATACATGAATTGTACGAACAAAGTCACCACCAGAAGGTTAATTGAGACCCTTGAAGCCTCTTCAGCCACTCCATCGCTCGACATGATCGAGCAAATTCTGAAATCACATGAAGAGGAAGTACAACGTGATGCAGCACCTCTTCTTGAGCGACTGAGAAAATCGAAGAATGATCATCTCATTCGACTGAATGAATGGGAGAAGCGACTTGAGGAACATCAGGGTGACAACGAACGAGGTCGATTGCTCTTTATGAACAAGACTCAATGCCATTTGTGTCACGTAACAGATTCCCAGGATCAAGCGAACTCTCCAGCGAAGATCGGTCCTGATCTTTCTGCCATTGGCGAAATTCGCACGAGGCGTGAACTTCTCGAAGCGATTCTTTTTCCCAGTGCAAGTTTTGCCCGGGGGTTCGAACCGATTGTAGTTACCTTACAGGACGGTCGAGTCTTGACAGGTTTGGCAGGGAAAGAAACGACAGAGGAGTTCATCCTCACCACGATTCAGGACAATAAACCCGTCGAAAAGATGATTCAACGCAACGAAATCGAAGAAGTCGCTGTGGGCAGGGTTTCCGCGATGCCCAATGGGCTCGAGCAGCCGCTCACAGCACAGGAATTTGCTGACCTCATGACGTTTCTACAGAACTTAAAAGCTTCCAAAGTGACGAAAACTGTCACAGAAGGTGTCGCCAATTAAAAAAACACCCACGTCGAGTCCTTTGACTCTTCATGGGTGCTGACATGAGCAGCGACTTGTCTCAACTTTTGGATCAGCGATCAGCCAGCCAGGGGCATGGGTTCCGGAACAAGGACGAATGGGAAAATTCGAACAGGCGTCGAACCCACAACTTTCTCGCGGAAGCCCAGTTGGGCTGCACGATCTGAAGCAAATTGGAGAACCGTAAATTCCAGTCCGCAGAAGAACTCTGCATCAACTTCAGCAGCCACATCAGCGAAGATTTCACCGGCTGAGGCGGAATGCCTGCGAACGCCATGAATACTGTTTTCACGCACTTTGACACCAGCCGCAGCCAGTTTCACGAGCCCCTTCAGGAATCGACCAACCAGCGAATCAGGTGTTGAAACTCGCCACAGGCGTTCCCACTCTTCGTGAGATTCCCAGTAGTAGCCGTAATTGAAGTAATCCATGGCCAGCAGATAATTGCGATTCTCGGCCCATGATGCAGGAATCAATGGACGCGAGGGGGGATGACGCTTCTGGTAACTGTGTCCGCGGGGGTCGCGATAGGGATGCGGGGCATCACTTCCCGGAATGAAGGTGTAAGCAGGCAGTTCAGTTGATGGGAGCAAACGGGGCGCCTGCTTCGACAGATCGAGCATGCCCTTTTCAAAAATCATTTTCAGCAGTCCTCAAGAAAATCCGAACTGGAAGCAAGCCATCGTTTGGCTCGTTCAAGGACCAGCCAGACCTGCTTCCGCAATTCGTATGTAGAAAGAGATCACAAGAATCTGTGATTCTACCAAGATTTTCGAAGATTGTCTTGAAATTTTGCCTGTGATTTCGTCCCAAAAATTCGAGCGTGATCTCACAATCGACAGGAATGTCGTACTCGGAATGGCTCGACTTTCAGTTTTTCGAGGGAGAAAGCTCGCTCAGGAACTTTCGAACCAGAACTCCGCCCGAATCGCCCTCGATTGGAAGTTCACGATTGATTGTCGCGTGATTCTTTCCCGCAAGTCCTTCGACTGAAGCCGTTATATCCGCCCGCTTCAATGCCTCTTGCAGTTTCATGGCTTGTTGCCTGCTGTCGGCCCGAGAGGCCACATAGAGGATGAGAAAAGGTGGTATTCCGATTCCCTTCTGGACAGCGAGCGTCGGGCTTGCCTGCTTCTGAGTGGCTTCGTCAGCCGAAAAGATCTTCTCGTACATCTCCTTCATTCGCGGAAGTCTTGCGATACGAATCTGTTCAGGAATATCGTACCCGGCACCATCGAGAAGGATGACGCCAGACAGGCGATTTAATTGAACACCTGCCGCCTTAAGATATCTGGGATCAGTAGCCACCAAAGCCGCCAGGTGAGCTCCCGCTGAATGCCCCATCAGCACAATGGAACTTGGAGACTTGATCTCAGGACGATTGGCACTCACGACCCAGGCGATCGCATGGGCGACATCACTGGCCATTTCCGACCATTTGACCTCAGGGTGCATGCGGTAGTTGATAGAGACCATGCCCCACCCCTGCTTGAAAAGAAAATCGGCCTTTTCCCTCGCCCCTGGAGTTTTGGAGCCAATCTCCCATCCGCCGCCATGAACCCATACAACAACCGGTGCATTCGCTGTCGGACCTGGATAAACGTCCAGGGTCGTGCGCTCATTTCGCATCTTTTCCCGATAGGGAACATCCATGACCGGTTGAGGATCGACTGCGTGTGCTTTATGCGGAGGTAGACAAAACAAACTCCCCCAAACAAAGAAAGCAGTCAGAATTGAGCAAGCGACCGATTTCATACTTCACTCTCCCAATCAAGAAACTACCTCGCCACCGCCCATAAGAAACGACTGCCGATGTGATGCGCAGCATGCCGACGTGTTGAGCTCACAAAGGAATGGACTCGAGTCTCTAGGGGACATTCAACATTCTGAGAATGCCGCAGATTCCCTCATCTCTCAAACCATGATTTTCACTGAAAGTATCGCCAAAATCAAAATGCGGCAGCATTTCCGCGGGCAAACGCTGAGGAGCTACCCATGGAAATCTGCCGCATTCTTTGTGTTCGATGGCGATCCATCATCGATCGGGATGAATGTTCCCCAGCGTTCAATGGGGATTTTGCTTTTGCAAATCCGTCACGCTCGCCTTGGAAATTCCATCGGAGGAAGTCAAGAACCTCATGACTTTTTGAGTGTCGCGGTGAACTGGTCATAGGCTTTCTGCAGACTTTCAGAAGTCTGAGAATTGTCCGGGAACACCAGAATCCGGTAGGTCATTTTGAGAGGTTCTTCTGGCAACAGATCGGTTTCAAAAAATGAACCAAAGCGTCCATAAGGTCGTTCGGAAAAGCGTCTTGGCTTGGGCAGTGAGGGATCTTCAAAGTAGGCGATCGTGTACTTGTTGTCGTTCACTGGATACGTCATCGCACACCAGTCGAGATTGGCATGCTTGGGTTCTGCCGGGCCATCGTTTTCCTGAACAGCTTCCGGCTGTTGGGGAAAATTTGCGGGGCGGATATAGCGAGCCGAGTTCGCGTCGGCAACAGATTGTGGAGCACGGAACTGAAAACCCGCATGCTGGCGATCACCAGTCAGGCGAATCTTCCCACGCTCGGAATGCAGCACTGTCGACCATTCAATCTGCCAGCCAAACTTGCCATCCGCCAGTGGCAACTTTTTGACTGTAACCGTCCGTTCTTCACGAATCACAGGCTTGTTGTCGGCATCTTCCCAGTGAATCTCGGCGGTGGCAGTGGCTTCGACATCATTGGCCTCCTGCTTGAGAAACTTGATATGTTTCTGATGGGCACCTTTCGTGCAATGCCAGAAATCGTAGGAGCCTTTCTCGGTTTGTGTCTTATTCCACGCGACATACATGCCCCGATGATGGGGAAACGTACCCCCCGGGCCTTTGGTAATCAGATCACCTGTCCCGGGACCAAACACATGATGAAAGACCTTATACGTTTCGGCATTACGCTCAGGTGTCGAAGGGTCATAGGCGTGCATGTATTTCAGCACGGGTTGACCATCCAGAGTGAGATCCGTTTCGGTTCCAGCGGCATTCGTCTTCCACTCAAAACCGGCTGTACTTGTGGCAGCCGAACAGACCATCACCGAGAGAATGGCTAACACGCCTCTGGCCAGAAGTGCGGCATTGCTGATCATCAAATGCATGGCAGATTATCCCCGTTGTAGAATCAGAATTGTCGAGTCAAAATCAGTTGTTCGATTGAAGAATCAGATCCGTGATGGGTCCATCCCCCATCCATCACAAGATCTCCTCAGGATACTGATCACCAATTTCTTCATGCAGTGCCTTGCCTGTCAAAAAACAGACCTTTGATTGGCACATACCTGAAAGATTAACGTAATCGAGCAGCGATTTCCTGCCCGAATCTCATCGGTGACTCGCCTCAGGATGAAGATGTCGCGTTGGAAACGGGATGATCAGCAGACTCAATTCCACCGTTCTGATTCTACGGCCTTGATTCTACGGCCTTGATTCTAGGGCCCTGATTCTAGGGCCCTGATTCCACGACCTTATTTCCACTGCCTTAATTCCACAGCCTTAATTCCACTGTGGATTAGGCGATGTATGGGGCACAATCCGGTGAGATTCAAACACTGCCTGAAGCATTTGCTCATAGATTTCATAAGGATCTTCGGCAAACACAATCGATTTTATGGCAGGTGCGACATACCAGTCGCCATGGGCGAGCTCACCCTCTAATTGACCTGGAGACCAGCCGGCACATCCGCAAAAGACCCGGAAACGAACCCCAGGCTGGTGAGGGTCGGAGGATTTAAGCACATCCTCGAAGGCCTCTCCCGAATTTCCTAACCACACCCCGGGAATCACTCCCGTGCCATCATGGCTCAACTCTTCCAGATTGTGCAGAATAAATAGTGCAGCCGGTTCGACGGGCCCGCCCACATGCACCAGCTCGGCAGATTCCGGCAATTGGAAATGTTCACTGAGAGCATGGTTGACCAGAATCGATGACGGCCGGTTGAGAACTAATCCCATCGAACCATTCTCGTTATCTTCCACAATCAGAACGACCGTTTTGTAAAAGTTGGAATCCTTCAATTGCTTCGAAGCAACGAGCAATTTTCCTCGCAAAGATTCAGCCATACAACATCTTTTACAGCAGCGTTAAGTATCAAAAAATCAATGAATGGCACAGCATTCAGCCAACACAGAATTCAGCCGACACTGTCCATTTTCAAACATTACGGTCAACCTGCAGAAAAAAACCATCCCCAAATTCTTGATGGATCTCCACACCAATTGTCACGATAACGAACCAGTACCGGACTGTCTTCGAAATTCTGTGATGACCATCTGTTTTCGCTCCCTCGAACCGGGGCGAATCAACCCTCGACCCAAAAAGAAGATCGAATTCATCATCGAAAGGCGTTCCGAGTGTCTGCATGGCATCCCAGAATTACGGCATTCTACAGTCATACGACCGTGAGAATCTTGATTCTGTCTGTGATTGTGGGAGTTGTTGCTGGTTTAGGAGCAGCTCTGTTTCAGACATTATGTCAGTTTGTGACCTGGGGAACATTAGAAATGTGGGCGGGCTACTCAGCTCCTGAACCCACAGGAGAACCTCGTCTGTTCCCGCCGGGAAGCCACACATTTGTCCCGTGGATGTTGGTTCTGATGACGACCATTGGCGGTCTGATTTCCGGACTACTGGTCTTCTGCATTGCTCCGGAAGCGGAGGGGCACGGAACTGACAACGTGATTGCGGCCTTCCACCACGGACGAGGTTTGATCCGCGCCCGGGTTCCTCTGGTCAAGCTGCTGGCCTCAGCCATCACGATCGGGACAGGTGGCTCCGGAGGACGCGAGGGACCGATCGCGCAGATCGGAGCCGCATTTGGTTCAAACATGGGGCGTCTCTTACGGCTCTCCGTTCGTGAGCGCCGCATCCTGATGGCTGCCGGGATGGGAGCCGGGATTGGCTCGATCTTTCGTGCCCCCCTTGCCGGAGCCATGTTCTCCGCAGAAATCATGTATCGAGATGCCGATATCGAAAGCGATGTCATTGTTCCTTCCGCCATCGCCTCGATTATTGGATATGCCACCTTTTCGCAGTTTCTGCCTGTCGAATTCCAGAATCAGCCCTTATTTGGCAGCCAGACGGTCTACGTGATGTCGAGTCTGTGGGAGTTGATTCCCCTGGGATTGATGGCGCTCGTGCTGTCCGGCGCGTCATGGTTTTATGTCCGCACCTTTTATGGGACAGTCCGTCTGACACATCAACTTCCACTTCCTCCACACGTTAAACCTGCGATTGGTGCAGGTTTGGCGGCACTGATCGGTATTGGACTCTACTTTCTGTTCGATCGAAACATTCTTGCATTGGGTGTCCTGGCGACTGGTTATGGTACTTTGGAAGTGGCCTTGTCGAATGCCTCGACGGCAGGTATAGGCCTGTTGTGCGCCGTCGCCTTCGCCAAGATCATCACAACGTCCTTAACCATCAGCAGTGGCGGATCAGGTGGCGTTTTCGGCCCGTCCATGGTGATTGGAGGTTGCCTGGGGGCTGCCTGTGGACTCTTCTTTCATCACTTCTTTCCTGGAATTGTCAAACAACCGGAACTCTTTGCGATTGTCGGGATGGCTGGTTTTTTTGCAGGTTCTGCCCGCGCCCCCATATCCACAGTGCTCATGGTCTCGGAGATTACCGGCGATTATGGCCTGCTTTTGCCCACACTCTGGGTTTCTTCGCTTTGTTTCGTACTTTGCAGAGGCTGGACGCTCTACCATTGCCAGGTCGAATCCAGGAGTGAGTCACCAGTTCATCAGTATGATTGGGTTCCATCGCAACTCGCGGAAAAGTTTGTCAAAGATATCAAACTCACGCATACTCAGGTTTTGCGGGTCGACGAACCTTTAACCCGGATCATGCATCTGCTGACGACATCGCACCAGAATGTCTTTCCGGTGGTGGATCACCATGGTGCGCTTGTGGGGAGAATCTCACTCGACCAACTTCTGCCCCGACTGGAAGATCAAACCAGTTGGCCGAAGACTTTCGCCCGCGATCTATCCCAGCCTTTCAACATGTCCTTAACTCTTGAAACCCCGCTGGCACAGGCCATCAGTGATCTGGCAAAAAGTGCAGATGGAGTCATCCCCGTCATCGATCCTGACGCCGCTAACCACTATCTGGGAATGGTGACGTCTCAACAGATCATGGGATCGATCCATGCCGACCATCGTGAGTAAATCCTCTATTCTCTTGAGGATGCGGCATAGCGTTTGAGGTAGTCCTTTACGGGAAGTTTGCGAGCCGTATTATCGGAACTCATGTACCGGATCGTACCAAATATTGGACGTTCCGGCCCCCACGCTCGATCATATCGACCGAAGACCCAGAAGATTCCCGAATAGGAATTCGGATTTCGTCCGTCGACTGCATATTTATTGTTCAGGTGAATCAGCGTCTCGACTGCCTGCTGCGGAGTGAGCGACCATTCGAGAACTTTTTTGCCCCAGAGCATCCGCAGGTAATTGTGCATGCGTCCTTCGCGGACGAGTTGTCGCTGAGCGGCATTCCAGAGTTCATCATGAGTTTGTGCCGTCTCAAGCTGATGCAGATCATAGAGGGATGGGCGATGATCACCCGCATGCTTTTCTAAGGATTGTCTCGCCCAGGCTGGCAACGACTCATATTGATCGTAATCTTCCCGATGCGAAGTGAAGTTGTAACCCACTTCTCGCCAGGTAATCAGTTCATCGAGGAAGGCCTCTGCCGCGGGGGACATCTTCCACCAGCCTTCGCGACTTCCTGACGCTTTTTCCGGGAGATGCTCCGGCTTCCATGACTCTCTGGCCGCAAGTCGCGAAAAGATCTCATGAGCAGAGACATGACCAAAGTGAAGATAGGGCGATAATCCGCTGGCTGCCTCTTGTTCAGGGTTGTTCCGATCATCGGCATACCGCGACAAACGCGATTTGAAGAACCGTGCGACAGCCTCCTGAGAAGCCTTGAGCCCACCACGAAACGCGGCAGGTCCAACGGTCTGATCGATCGGCAGTTGAGCGAGGGCACTGGCCTCCCTATTGAGCAATCCGGAGGTAGCTGGTGACCACTTTCTGACAATATGAACAGGAATTTCCATCGAGACAATCGAGTCTGCCAGAGGATCGGCGACAGGAAACTCGGAAAGGTAAGGTTTGATATTTTTTTGCAGGAAGCGCCGGAAGGCATGAGCAGTGGTAAAAACCTGATCAGTCGCTCGCATCGGGAATATGCCGTTACTGTCGACACACTCCAGGGGAACATCGATTCTTTGCCCCAAAGTTCGAACCATTTCGGGCAGGAAATAGCAGGGAAAATCATCGGTGATCACCACAGCCGCTTTTTGAGCATAGGTTTCCACCAGACCAACGCCATGCCCGGGTTCGGGCTCCACGTAAGGATGATAGGCGATCCCCCTCTCTTGACAGAGAGTATGATGCTCAGCCATTCCTTCAAGGACAAAGTGATGAAATCGAACAGATGACCATTTTGCCCGGCAGCCGATAGGCTCCAGAATGACCAATGGAAGATTTAACGTTTGTGCCCGGTGAACGGCTTGCTGCAACCCGAAATTCCATTGGAGTCGCCGGGCCGAAATCATCCAGTAAAGCACATACTGTCCACTCTTTCTCACAGGACAGGAATTGAGTTGGCGAATGCGACTTGAGGGAGCTTCTGGAACAATCGACATGGAGATGACCGTCTTTTCGAATGAAAATGACCAGGCGGAAAGTTTGAGGCACAACCCTGAAGTGTAGTGCCCCGATGCCAAGTGGCGAAGGATCCAAACCTCAACCCATTGTCGAGTCAATCGATGAGGGATCAGTGTGATACATCCCATGCCATGTCACAGCACACCTCAGCATCAGACGCTTCTGAAAATCAAAGTTCTTAATTCATTGGAGTGCTTGATTCACCCGAAGGCTTCATTTTCAGCGAGCACTCATTAGATTCTCAACCAATCGATCCATGCCAGATTGAAGGCCTCTTTCTCCACGAGAAAACGATCAGGCAGAACTACGAGAACGCCGCCTTCTGACTGACGAACCCTGATATCCAGAACACCTGCTGGCAAAGGTGGTTTATCGCCTGCCTTGTGATTGCGAGTGGCAGGTGCCGGAGCTAACAGCACAAACGGGAATTGTCCCGATTGCCGGCGACTGCCCGAAGCAGAAAACCGGCCCGATTCCACCTGCAGACTTTCCAGTTCAGTCAATCCCGGAAAGAAAATCTCGAGACGTTCCGGCCAGTTTTTTTCTTCAGGAGTGATCGTACAACGTCCAATCCCTCGGCTGGAGAGAATCGTTACTCGCAGAACTCCTGCGTCAAACTGAGATTCGGCCAAATCCTCAGCATGCTGGAATCTGGAAAATCGGAGATTCAGATCCGGTGAATTCTCTTGAGCCCACAGGCACAGCCCAAACCCCAAAAAAATCAGACAGGTAACGGCAGACAATCTGTGCATGACATTTTCCAATGACACAGGAAAACGTGAGCGATTTGAAGATGGCCTACAGACTTGTGGGATCCATCAGTTCGATCGAATTTCCGGAAGGATCCTGGATATAACAGGATCTTGTTCCATCTCGATGCGTCTTTAAAGTGCCATGCTCTCCAGCTCGATCACTCGTAAAAGCGATGTGTGGCGGGTGCTGCTCAGGAATCACCAGAGCCAGGCTGAGATTTCCAAATTTCAGCAAGGCCCAGGTACCATCCTGATAGGCAATACGACACTGGAAGTGAGAGGTATACCACTCGACCGATTGAGCGACATCAGTCACTGAAATGGCAATGTGATGCAGATCGTCCAATTTGAGAGGCGACGTTTCAATGACGGCAGTTTCCATGATTAAGCCTGCTAGCTGAGATTTCCCAGATGGTTGACACAGAGAATATGCGTTAAGAGTCAGTTTCTGTTTTCGTTCATCAATCCTGCATTGCGACAAGAAGCATGTTCAAATTGAACTTTTCATCCTGACGACAAGTGATTCTATCAGGCTCATGACGATTTACGATGTGACGAAATCAACAATGGTCTGGGACCTTGTGAAATCCAGCAGCCCTGCAACATCAGCATCAATTGAGTGGAAACCCCTTTTCGCCGGAAATCTGAACTCCAAAGCCCCGCCGCCTGAGTACCGAATGACAGTCATCAGTAATATTCACGGCTTGAAGTCGATCTCCTTGTGGTGAGCCTCAATTTGAATGGTTCGTGCGGCTCGTTTTGCCGCCGCTCGACTTGTCCAATTGATTTCTTTATGATTCAAGAACTTGCAGTGCTCACGGAAGCACTCAAAATGAATTGCGGGCAAATTCTGGGTTTTGTCAGGCGGAGTTGTGACTTCGAACTCAGACAGACCCAGATCCTGTAAGTTCAGTCAAATCAGCAAGTGACGGTTGGATGATCGGTCGATATGACACTCGCGTCTGCACCACCACTTCCGAGAGACGATCGCTCGGTTGGGATCGTCTCGACAAAAATGATCGATTTATTCTCCGGCGAGTCTCCGCTGAAACTCGAAAGCGGTGTGGAACTTGGGCCCGTTCGCGTAGCTTACGAGACCTATGGGCAACTCAATGAAGATGCCTCCAACGCCATTTACATCTGCCATGCCCTCACAGGCGACGCACATGTGGCCGGTAAACACAGCCCCGAGAGTAAAAAGGCCGGCTGGTGGGATGGAATGGTTGGTCCGGGCAAGACCTTCGACACCAACCGGTTCTTTGTCATCTGCTCAAATGTGCTCGGTGGTTGCCAGGGAACAACCGGCCCCTGCTCGACCAATCCCGCGACTGGTAAGCCCTGGGGGTCAACATTCCCGTTTATTACCATTGGCGACATGGTGGAAGTTCATGCGCAACTGGTGCGTTCATTAGGAATTCGAAAACTTCTGGCCGTTGTGGGAGGAAGTCTGGGTGGCATGATGGCACTCGACTGGGCCGCTCGATTTCCAGAGATGGCGCATGCGGTCGTTGGCCTGGCAACATCGGCGCGACTCACGGCACAAGGGATTGCCTTCAATGCTGTTGGCCGACGGGCGATTTACGCAGATCCCAATTACAAAAATGGTGAATATTACGAAGGTGAAGGCCCCAAATTTGGTCTGGCTCTGGCGCGGATGATTGCTCACATCACTTATCTTTCGGAAACATCCATTGAAAGAAAGTTTGGTCGTAAGCTCCAAAACAGTGATCAGCTTGGCTATGTACTTCAACAAGAGATCGAATTTCAGGTCGAGAGCTATCTGCATTATCAGGGGCAAAGGTTTATCGAGCGATTTGATGCCAACTGTTATCTGTATCTGACACGGGCGATGGACTATTTTGACATTTCTCAGAAGTATGGTTCGATCGGTGCCGCACTGGGCCAGACAGCCGCTCGGTTTTTTCTGTGCTCTTATAGTAGTGACTGGCTCTTCCCTCCTTCGCAAAGCCGGGAGATCGTGACAGCACTGCTGGGAGCGGGGAAAAATGTAACTTACCTCGAGTTGGAAAGCGTGAAGGGCCACGATTCATTTCTGTTAGAGCTGGAAGAACTCGAATCACTGCTCAAACCGTTTCTGAATTCCATTTCGTCGGAAGTGATGACTCTCGCCTCCACACGTTCTGGGGGAAGTCATTGATGAAGTATCTCCTTGCCGATCATGCTGCCGCGCTGATTGACCGTATCATTATGGATCAAATCCCGGAAGGCAGCCGTGTGCTGGATCTGGGGTGTGGCGATGGTCGTCTGCTCTGCCGACTCAGGGACGAAATGGGTGCCTCAATCCAGGGAGTGGAGCGCGATCCCAAAGCCGTGATTGCCGCCATCTCGAAAGGCGTTCCCGTCATTCAGGCAGACCTCGATCAGGGATTGGATGAAATTCCTGACCATGCCTTTGATTACGCCGTTCTCAGCCAGACGCTGCAGCAGGTCATCCAACCTGAAAATGTCGTCAATGAAATGCTCCGTGCTGCCCAGCGGGCCATCGTCGTCGTGCCCAACTTTGGACACTGGAGGATCCGACTGCAGATTCTCGTCAATGGGCGAGTTCCGATTACCTCAGAACTCCCCTATGACTGGTACAACACACCGAACCTGCACTTTCTCACAATGATTGACTTCCGGGCATTGACGGAACGTCTTCAACTGCGAATTGTGCGGGAGCTTCCGATCGTCAGTGGAGTCGCAAAAGCAGGCCTGAAACTGGCGAATCTCAGAGCAGAAAGTGCACTCTTTGTGCTTGAACGTATGACGAATGAAGTGATCCCGATTACTATTCCAGAACCCCAAAAACCAGCGACTGAGATCGAAAGTGATTCAGCCGTATGAAGTCTGAGATCCTCGCATCTGACGCATCTCGGGCAGTACAGGCAGCGACAAAATGCCATTAGCGACAACACCTGAGTATTCCATGATTTGTGGTTCTGATTGACAGCCAGAATTCTCCCGCGAAGCCCTTTTCTGACAGGAACATGATTGTGTCGATTGTTGTTCAGAAGTTTGGTGGTACCAGCGTAGCCGATGCTCAACGAATTATGGCGGCTGCCCGTCGCATCGTGGCCACGAAACGGCAGGGCCATCAAGTCGTGGCTGTCGTCAGTGCCCGCGGTGAAAAAACCGATGAACTTGTTGATCTCGCCAAAAGCATTTCGGCCCATCCGAGGCCGCGCGAGATGGACATGCTCCTCTCGACTGGCGAGCAGGAGTCGGTCGCACTCGTGGCCATGGCGGTACATGAATTAGGTGAAGATGCTGTCAGCCTGACTGGTGCCCAGATTGGCATTCTCACCGACAGTACCTTTACGAAGGCGCGCATTCGGAAAATTACGACCGAGCGGATCCGTGCTGCACTGGAAGCTGGCAAGATTGTCATCGCCGCCGGTTTTCAAGGTGTGGACGAAGATTCCAACATCACAACCCTGGGCCGCGGTGGCAGCGATACGACTGCGACCGCTCTGGCAGCCGTTCTGGAGGCGGATGTCTGTGAAATTTATACCGATGTGGAAGGGATCTTTACGACAGATCCAAGGGCTGTCAAAAAGGCCCGGAAGATGGATCGCATTTCTTACGATGAAATGCTCGAACTGACGAGCCTGGGTGGCGGGAAGATGCATTCCCGCTCGATTGAATTCGCGAAGAAATATCGAGTTCCGCTGTTGGTTCGACCGTCATTCTCGGATGGTGAAGGAACGCTGATTGCCCCTCAACTTGATGCGGAGGCTCCGGTCGTTTCCGGGATCGCCCTGGTCAAGAAAGAGGCGATTGTCCACTTGAGGAACATTCCGGATCGTCCAGGTGTGCTGGCCATTGTCTTCCACTGCATGGCGAGCCGACGAATTCCGATTGATATGGTGATTCAGGATATCGCCGAAGGAGGCGTAGCGAATGTTTCGTTTACCGTTCCTCAGGATGATCTCGCCGACACATTGACCGCAGCAAACGAAGCTGCCGAGCGATTAGGGGCCGGTGATGTCGGCAGCAGCACGAATCTGGCCAAACTGAGTGTGGTGGGTGCCGGCATGCGGACACACACAGGGGTGGCTGCTCACCTTTTCCAGTCGCTGGCCGAAGCGAATGTTAGTATCCGCATGATTACAACCAGCGAGATCAAGATTTCCGTACTGGTGAATCGCGATCAATCCCAGGAAGCTCTGGAAGCCGTTCACTCAGGTTTTTCGTTGCATCTGGATCAGTCTCCACAGCCTCGGATTGGCTTCAAGCAGATTGATCCTGAACGTCAACGGGCGGGCGTTTCCCGCGATGAACTCGAGCAGGACGTTGTGCGCCGCCTGCAAAGCATGGAAGACATCGTCGTCAGTGATGTCCAGCTCGATACGGCTCAGTCTCGAATTACGGTCAAGAATGTTGCTGATCGTCCAGGGGTCGCAGCCGAGGTCTTTAAGGCCGTGGCAGAAGGTGGCGTGATGGTCGATATGATCGTCCAGAATGTGGGTCAGGAACAACGGGCCGATCTTTCATTTACCGTCCCACGCCCCGATCTGGAACGTTGCCTGCTTTTAATGCGAGAACTGCTGGAACCATGGCCTGAGACTTCTCTGCATTACGATAAAGATATCGCTCTGCTGGCAGTCATCGGCATTGGCTTACGCAGCCATACGGGTGTAGGCGAGAAGATGTTCACAGCTCTCGCAGAATCGGGTTAAATCGCACCAGACGACACACAGCGCCATCCTGCTCCCATTCCTTGAGGACCTCGACTTCCAAGGGCTCTTGGC
>NZ_LYDR01000144.1 GCF_001707835.1 Planctopirus hydrillae | reverse complement strand
TAAAACCAGCTCACCATGGGGTACTACACCAGCAGTGCCGAGCGGATGTCGATCTTCTCGGAACCTGACCTGATTACCTATTGGAACAATCATCCTTCGCTCTCTTATCTGTTCTCGGGTCTGTTCATTGGGCCGACCAGCCAGGCACCCCGCGTGGATGAAGGTCGAAAAGATACGCTTTACGAACTGGAATTGGCCTTCGAGCAGATCCCCGATCACACATCTGTCCCTCCCTGGCTGGTGGATCGTATCTTCAGAAATCTGCTGGTGGATGTGACGGGGAACACGCATCGCGCGGAATTCTGTATCGATAAACTGTATTCACCAGACAGTTCCACCGGACGATTAGGACTGGTGGAATTTCGTGGGTTTGAGATGCCTCCTCATGCCCGCATGAGCCTGACGCAACAGTTGCTGATTCGGGCCATTGTGGCATGGTTCTGGGAGGAACCGTATCGTCATCCGCCAGTTCACTGGGGAACATCACTGCATGATCGATTCATGCTGCCACATTTTCTGGAAGAAGATTTCCAGTGTGTGATTGGTGAACTGCAGAATGCCGGTTTTGCATTTGAGAACGACTGGTTCAATCCACATCTCGAATTCCGTTGCCAGAAGATCGGCGAGATCTCTCTGGGATCAGTGCACATCGAGTTCCGCACAGCACTGGAACCGTGGTATGTACTCGGCGAAGAAGGTGCTCCTGGCGGAACGGCCCGGTATGTCGATTCTTCGGTCGAACGACTGCAGGTAAAAGTGAAGGGCCTGACTCCAGGGCGTCAAGTTCTCACTGTGAACGGACGACGAATTCCGCTCCATCCGACGGGTACAGAATCCGAATATGTGGCTGGCATCAGGTACAGAGCCTGGCAACCACCATCATGCCTGCATCCGACCATCGGGATTCATTCACCATTGACCTTTGATGTCGTCGATACCTGGCTGAATCGCTCAGTCGGCGGTGCACAGTATCACGTGGTCCATCCGGGTGGTCGCGGATATGACGTCTTCCCAGTGAATTCCTACGAGGCTGAAAGTCGTCGCATGACGCGCTTCTACAAGATGAATCACACTGGTGGAGCCATGAAGCTTCCTCCGGAACGCACCAACAGACACTTCCCATTTACGTTAGATCTGAGGCGTCCCACAGCACCAATGTTCATGTGATTCCTGCATCAGCCTGCCTGTTGGTTGACATTGCACCATTTGGCATATTGACACGCAGGCACCGCTCATGTATCCACGCATCTATGAAGACGTTGTCACGGTGTGCATGACATCTCGTGGCTGCCGGAACAATGCGGCTTCCATTGGTTCGAACTCGTGTAAAAGATTGACATCGCGAGATGACTCAAGCCCCTGGAACAGTTCTGCGAACCGGACTCGCAGAAGGTCTTGTTGAAAGCTATCCGGTTGCCGAAGGAACTCACGACGAATACTTCATGAGTCGTGGGGTTCTTCGTTCCCATACAACTTCGCTGGTTGATGCCATCCAGGAGATGGGGCCGCTGGAATTGCTGCGATCTCGACAGCAGGCGCAGCGTACAATTCATGAAAACAGTGTGACTTACACGGCTCAGGGCGATACCGAACGGCGCAACCGGCCCTGGGAGTTTGATGTCATCCCATTGATCATCCCACCCGATCAATGGCAGAAGCTTGCTCGAGGATTGTCCCAGCGGGCCTATCTGTTAAACATGATTATTCGCGACCTGTATGGCGAACAGCGCCTGCTCAGCGAACGATTGTTACCACCACAACTGGTCTACTCGAACCCGCATTATTCGCGGGCTTTACATGATCTGCCTGCACCCGTCCAGCATCAGTGGTTGCAGCTTTATGCGGGAGAACTGGCCAGGAATCCCGGTGGAGACTGGGTGATTGTCAGTGATCGAACGGAAGCACCCTCTGGTGTGGCTTACGCTCTCGAAAACCGTATTGTGGGTTCGAGTATTTTCCCCAAAGTTTTTCGAGACCAGCGGGTGCAGCGTCTTGCGCCCTTCTTCATTGCTCTGCGTGAACTCCTCCAGAAAATGGCTTATGATCACCGGGACAATCCGCGGATTGTGCTCCTGAGCCAGGGGCCATCCAACCCGAATTTTTTTGAAGATGCCTACCTCGCTCGTTACCTGGGATATTCTCTTGTCGAAGGAGAAGATCTTGCTGTTCGCGATCAGCAGGTGATGCTGAAAACACTTGGTGGATTACTTCCTGTCGATGTCCTGTTTCGCCGGCTGGATGACCTCGATTGCGATCCACTGGAACTGAAGGCCGATTCATTTCGCGGTGTGACGGGACTGGTTCAGGCCTTGCGGGCCCGGCAATGTGCTGTGGCCAATGCACTGGGATGCAGTTTGCTCGAAACACCCGCCATCATGGCCTACTTGCCGCAAATTGCGAGGAACTGGCTGGGAACAGAACTGGACCTCCCATCGACTCAAACCTGGTGGTGCGGAGACCCCAAATCACTGGAGTATGTCAGGCATCATGCGAATTCGTTGTGGATTCGTCCTGCGTTTTCGCATTCGAACCTCCCTTCGGGACGCCCGGCTGAACTTTCTCAATCCCAAAGAGACACGCTGCTGGCAGCCATGAATCACAGGCCGCATTTGTATGTCGGCCAGGAAATTGTGCGTCGCTCGAAAGCTCCCGTCCTGCTCAATGATTCCTGGCAATCCTGGCATGTCGGGCTGAGAACTTATCTTGTGGCATCAAATTCCGGGTACGTGGCGATGCCCGGTGGATTAGTGCGATGTTCTCCATTGTCTCACACCCTTGATCAATCGGTTTCTTTGGGAGAGGGTGCCAAAGACTGCTGGGTTCAAAGTGATGGCCCGGTACCGCAGATCACGTTGCTTTCGCCACCCGGGGCGGCCATTACACTCCGGCGAAGTGGCTCAGAACTTCCCAGCCGTGTGGCAGATAACATGTTCTGGGTCGGTCGATTTGCTGAAAGGGCGGAAAGCACTGCTCGCTTGTTACGAACAATGGTCAGCCGATTGACCGGTGAATCCGGTGGCAGCAATGTCCCGGATGTTGCTGTACTGATGCGATGCCTGGCTGAAGGAGGTCAGATTGAACCCAGCTTCGCCCTGCAGGATTTCCGTCAGCACATGCCTGCCATTGAAAGTTTATTGCCACCAGCGATTTTTGATGAACGCGAACCATTCAGCCTGAAGTCGACACTCAGCCAGCTCAATCATGTCGCATCGCTGGTTCGGGAAAGACTTTCTCTCGATAGCTGGCGAACAATCAACCGCCTGTACCGGGAGTTTCATCGCCGACGCACCAATGCCGCTACCGATTTTGCAGACGTGCTTCAACAGCTCAACCGCCTGATTGGGGATCTGTCGGCCCTGAGTGGGTTATCGATGGAAAGTACGACGAGAACTTTAGGTTGGCGATTTCTGGATATCGGCCGGCGTATCGAACGGAGTATGCAGACTCTGGTTCTCGGGCGCAGCCTGTTGATCCCTGAATACATGAATTCATCGGCTGTTCTGGAATCGATCGTCGAAGTGGCAGATAGCCTGATTACCTACCGCACACGCTATCTGACCCGCATTCAACTACCACCTGTGCTGGATCTGATTCTGACCGACGAGAGCAATCCACGCTCGGTGATTTTCCAGATGCAGACGTTATCCCAGCACATTGATCAGCTCCCCAGAGACAAGACAACACCACTGAGAACGACCGAACAGCGCTTGATTCTCAACGCGAACAGTCTGCTGCAATTGATCTCTGCCGAAGAACTTTCCAGTGCCAACCAGCCCGATGTGCGAGATCGAATCGATCGCCGCCTGGCAAAACTGGCCCGTATTCTGCCGCAGCTTTCCAATGCCATTACTCATCGTTACTTGTTGCATGCGGTTTCTGCACAACAACTGACAGATGTCCGGCCGCGAAAACTCAAGCCCGCCGAATGGAACATGAACACCACCTCCCGTGAGAAAACCAACGAGCGGGAGAAAATGATTGAGCGGGAACGGAGATCTCTGGAAGACAACGATTTTATGCTGGATAACGAAAGCCTCTGAAATCGGAGGCTTTGCAGGAAACAAATTCCTTCTGAAGATCAGCCAGGCGTATGGAATACCGCATTACTCACACGACCGACTACCGCTACACCGACCCGGTGGCTGTTTGCCATAATGTGGTGCATCTGGCGCCACGAAACATGCTGACTCAACGGTGTTTCGATCATCGGGTCATCGTCAGGCCGAAGCCTGCTGCGATTGTTCGAAGGACCGATTTTTTCGGGAACGTCGAGCATTACTTTGCCATACAAAGACCTCATCGGCGCTTGATGGTGAAGTCGATCAGCCATATTGAAGTCATTGTTAAGCCGCCCGTGATCCCAAGTCTTTCCCCCTCCTGGGAACATATGGTGCAGCGATTATGCCGCGCCGACGGGCACGACTGCCTTGATGCCATGCAGTTTTGCATCGACTCGCCATCGATCCACTCATTTCCAGCCCTTCGAGAGTATGCTGCTCTGTCTTTCAGCCCGGGAAAGCCCATTGTTTCAGCAGTTCTTGATCTCACGGCACGAATTTTTCATGATTTCAAATACGATCCGACAGCCACAACGGTGAACAGCCCTCTGGAAGAAGTTCTGGAGAGCCGACGTGGGGTCTGTCAGGATTTTGCACATTTGCAGATTGGTTGCCTGCGCTCGTTAGGCTTGGCAGCGCGTTATGTCAGTGGTTACATCCGGACAATGCCACCTCCCGGGAAGCCCAGGCTGATTGGTGCGGATGCTTCACATGCGTGGTTGTCAGTCTTTTGCGGTGAGATGGGATGGATTGATTTTGACCCGACAAATAACACGATGGCTTCGGATCAACATATCACCACAGCATGGGGCAGAGACTATACCGATGTCTGCCCCATCAAGGGGGTCTTTATTGGTGGGGGCCAGCATACCATGGCGATTTCTGTGGATGTTATGCCCGAAGAAGAATTCGATACGACAGGCGGTTATGCCGCGACCGCCGGGTAAAGATTTTGCTGCCTGTGACTTCGACTTGCTCATTGCTCAGAATTGTCATCTTTAATCTTTGGCTAACTTCGCAGGATCGAATTCATGAATCCAGTGCTGGCGTCCGTTCCTGACGTAGCCCTCAGCTTTGCCGACTACCAGACCGAGGGGTTTCACGACGAACTGTTTCTCGCAGATCAGACCCCAAGACCTGAAGCCGGCCCGATCATCCAAAGAATCAATTCGCTACCACCTGGCGAGTTAATGCGCCGGCAGGCTGCCGCCGAACGTCTCCTGCTCCAGTTGGGTATTACATTCAATGTCTATGGAGACAATCAAGGGGCTGAACGTATCTTTCCGTTCGACATCATCCCCCGGATTGTACCGGCACATGAGTGGGAATGGCTCGAACGGGGCTTGAAACAACGAATTCAAGCTCTCAACTTATTTATTAATGATATTTATCACGATCAGCACATCATTAAGGATGGTGTCATACCGGCCGAAATTCTGCTGGATGCCAAAAGTTACCGCGAGCAATGCCACGGGATCAACCCGCCCCACGGGATCTGGTGCCATGTGACCGGGACAGACCTGGTGCGCGGCGGCGATGGACAGATCTACGTGCTGGAGGACAACCTGCGCTGCCCGTCGGGTGTCTCTTATGTGCTGCAGAACCGCTCGATCATGAAGCGGACCTTCCCGCAGGTTTTCGATCTCAGCCGGGTGCGTCCGGTCGGTGATTATCCACTTCGATTATTAAGGACATTAGAGCATCTTTCGCCACGGGATGTCGCGAATCCGCGCGTGGTCGTGCTCACACCGGGCGTCTTCAATTCCGCCTACTACGAGCATTCATTCCTGGCACAGCAGATGGGTGTCGAACTCGTCGAAGGACGGGACCTGGTAGTTGCCGGCGAAAAGCTTTACATGCGGACGACCTCCGGCCTGGAGCAGGTGGATGTGATCTACCGTCGCATTGATGACGATTTTCTTGACCCGAAAGCCTTCCGGGCCGATTCCATGCTTGGAGTAGAAGGGCTGATGAATGTTTACCGTGCTGGGCGGGTTGCACTGGCGAATGCACCAGGTACCGGAGTGGCCGATGACAAAGTGATCTATGCGTATGTCCCCAAGATCATCAAGTACTACCTCAATGAAGAGGCCATCATTCCGAACGTCCCCACTTATATCTGCGAAAACGAAGATGAGAGAGCCTACGTCCTCGATCATCTGGACGAGTTGGTCGTCAAGGCCGCCAATGAATCGGGAGGCTATGGCATGCTGGTGGGGCCTCATTCAACTAAAGAACAACAGGCCCAGTTTGCGGAACTGATCAAAGGCAATCCGCGGAACTATATTGCGCAGCCGACACTCTCGCTTTCGAGAGTGCCGACGATCTGTGGAGATCATTTTGAGGGTCGGCATGTTGATCTCAGGCCTTACATCCTCTATGGCAAAGAGATTTTCGTGCTTCCCGGCGGACTGACCCGAGTGGCCTTGAGAAAAGGCTCGCTGGTTGTGAATTCTTCCCAAGGGGGTGGAAGTAAAGACACATGGGTCATTGCCACCAATCAGGAACAGCTCACACCTCAATCGGCGACCCCTTAACGCCCGATTCCGGGTCTGCATGACCCAGTCCGAAAACGAAGAGCCGCACCTTTAGAATTCTCAGATCCTATTTTTCAACCTGAACGCTTGCCGGAAGAACTGGAATGCTCAGCCGTGTTGCCGACGCGATCTATTGGATGAGTCGATACATTGAACGTGCTGAAAACCTGGCACGGTTCATGGACGTGACTTTTAACTTAATGCTCGATTTGCCGCAGTCTCATCAGAATGCCTGGGCGCCCCTGGTCTATACGACAGGTGACCATGAGTACTTTCGCGAAAAATATGGCGATGCGAATCAGAGCAGCGTGATTGAGTTTCTCGCCTTCGACCAGGACTATCCTGGGTCGATCCGTTCGTGTGTCAAATTTGCCCGAGAGAATGCCCGCTCTGTTCGTGAGACGATCTCCAGCGAGATGTGGGAGCAGTTGAACCTGTTCTATTACATGGTGCGGGAAGCTTCGGCTAATGATCGCATCAAGGCGTCTCCTCTCGATTTTTTCCAGGAGATCAAGCAGGCCTCGCATCTCTTCAAGGGGATCACCGATGCCACGATGTCCCGAGGGGAAGGCTGGAATTTCAGCCGGCTGGGGCGTTTGCTTGAGCGTGCCGATAAAACGTCTCGAATTCTGGATGTGAAGTATTACCTCCTGTTGCCAACAGTCCATGATGTGGGCTCACCCACGGATGACCTGCAGTGGCAAGCGGTGTTGAGATCTGTCAGTGCGATGGAAATGTACTCGAAACAATTCCATGCGATCACTCCATCGAAAGTCGCTCAATTCCTTATTCTGGATCGCCATTTCCCGCGGGCCATCAATTATTCGGTCACCGGCGTGGAACATGCCTTACATGCAATTTCGGGTACGCCCATGGATACTTTTCGCAACTCGGCCGAACAGCGCGTCGGGCAACTGCGATCCGAACTGGCCTATACCACGGTGGATGATGTCATTCAGCAAGGCCTGCATGAATTTCTTGATTTACTGCAGACGAAACTCAATAAGATTGGTTCCGCAGTTCATGATACATTTATTGCCGTGAAGCCTGTGGACACATCGGTCCAGTCGCAGGAAAATGGTTATCAGCGACAATCCATTTTCGTTCGCTAAGCTTGTGAGTTGGCTATTTTCCTTGAGCAACAGTTAACGGCTCAATTCAGCAGGCTATGAGAGCCTTTCTAACTGACCTTTACGACGAATGAGATTTTTATAGTCCCATTGAATTTCCTGGGCCTTCTTTAGCCAGCGCCTTAAATCAGTTTTCTTGATCTCAGAAATGTCATTATAGAAAATTGATGCGTCTTTAAACTTTTTGCCGACCACGTTCAGGCTGGCTTCTTCGAAACTCGCACCACTCCAGAACATCAGTCGGATGCCGGGCTTTTGTCGACTATATCCAACAATTGGATTTCCATCGATGAACCAGACGGGATGAGCGTGCCAAATCCTGTTTTCTGACCCTTTCAGATTCTGATCGATTTCCTGTGCTAAAAGATCGCAGATTTCTTTCTGCTGCGGTTCATACTTTTGGTTGTATGCCAGGATTTCCATGTGCATGGATTGATGCCCCTTAAGATTCTGACTTCCGTCACACAAAGACCACGATGGTTCAATTCGCCCGCTGATACAAGCACTCCGGCGGGACGTTTCAGGTATCGAAAGGAAGAGAAACGAGATTACGGAGTGCAAAACTTTGCAGGGATCGCACAGTCAAAGAAGACGTCAAGAACAGGTCCTTCGCATTGCCCACCGCGACAATTCATGCTGACGATGCTCCCCAGTCGACCCGAATTGGCTGTTTCTTCGCGAACTGCTCACCAAAATCTCATCGTCCAGGCTTCCCCAACCGTCTGACGTTGATTGTTGCCCTACAATTTGTACAGAATCAGCCTAGTGAGCGTTGCGCAAGGTCGTGAGTGAAATCTCCCGGCGACGTTGGAATTGTCGTCACTCCTGATACCCGTTTGACGAGCATTGAAAGAACCACGGAAGTTTCTTTAAGACGGATGGCCGCATGCTGACATCGCAACTCTTCTGGAGAATTTTCGCGATCTATGCGGGTTTGACGCTCTGCACGGCATTCGCATTTGCCTTGACACTCACTGCCGGATACCGCGATCTGGCGTATCCGCAAGTAGAAGCCCGGCAGATCGACAATGCGCAGATCCTGTTACCACAACTTCGAAAAATTCCTGCCGATGATCGATGGGATTTTCTGCGCACGATCAACTCAACTTCCGAAACAAGATTCGAAGTCTTGACGTTGGATCAAGCTCGACAGAAGGCCAATGCCGAGCCGGAACTGGCAGATGCACTTGCTCATCGTATTGGAACTTCTCGGCGGCCCAACGCGAACGCCCTGTTTCAGTTTTATGCGATTGAATTTGAGGCCCACGGCGAGACACTGATTCTCCGCATGACGACGCCGCTGGACAGCGTGACAGAAAACCTTTCCTGGATCTCGGCTCGATTGTGGGCCACAGCGTTTACATTGGTGCTGATCGGACTGATTGTGACGTATGTCATGGTCGCCCGAATCATTCAGCCGCTGGATCGACTGACCCACGCTGCCGAACAAATGGCCCTGGGAGAATCTCCGAAGGGATTGAATTTCGATAGCCAGAACGAAATCGGTACTTTAGCCCGCATGCTGAGAAATATGGATCGCCAGTTGGCCCAGCGATTCAGTGAACTCGAAAAACAAAGCCAGGAACTGGAAGAAAAACATGAGCAACTGGCGACAGTCCTTCGCTCGATGATTGAAGGTGTGATTGCCGTCGACCGCTCAGAGCAGATTCTTTTTGCCAACGATACGGTGTTCCAACTGCTGGATGTTCAGCCACAGAGCTTTATGCGCCGGCCGATCTGGGAAGCAGTCAGACATCCGCAGGTTCAAAAAATTGTTCAAGCAGCACTCAGTGGCCAACCCTCAGAAAAGGTCGAGTTCGACGTTGCCCGCACACAGCGAACGCTGGCCATGGTCGCCTCCCCTTTGCCCGGTGAGCCGGCAACTGGCGCGGTCCTGGTTCTGCATGATGTCACAGATCTCAGGCGTCTTGAAAATCTGCGACGAGAGTTTGTCTCCAATGTTTCTCATGAACTGAAAACCCCGCTCACGTCCATCAGTGCCTATGCCGAGACCTTGCTGAATGGCGCGATGGAAGACGAAGAAACTTGCCGGACATTCCTGCAGAGAATTGAGGAACAGGCCGAACGGCTCAACAAGCTGATTGCCGATCTGATTGCCCTCGCCCGGCTGGATTCGATTGAACAGGCATTCGAGCTTGAACCAGTCAACGCCACGTACATCCTGCAAAAAAGCATTGACGAGCATCAGGGTGTGGCCAAGAGCAAGCAGATTGAACTGATTTCGGTCGCTCCGAACGAAGAGATGGAAGTCATTGCCGACAGTGATGGTTTCCAGACAATTATCGACAACCTGCTCGACAATGCATTGAACTACACTCCTTCGGGTGGCCGGGTCACGGTCCGCTGGAGGCTGGAAGGTGAGTGGTCAAGAATCGATGTTGAAGATACCGGTGTCGGGATTCCCCGCGAACATCAGGCCCGAATTTTTGAGCGATTCTACCGGGTCGATAAAGCCCGCTCCCGTGAGGTCGGAGGTACCGGATTGGGCCTTTCGATTGTGAAGCACCTTTGTCAGGTTTTTGGGGGGAGTATCCGTGTCACCAGTCAGGTCGGCTCTGGCAGTCAATTCACGGTCCTGCTGAAGAACGGTCAAAACTCGAATGGCCAGACATGGATGTGAACAGAGAATTTGCCATGCAAATGCCCCTCAGTTGAAATACTTGCCCAATGATCCTGATTGAGGAAAACCCGAATTGGTCAAGGATTTCCTCCGAAAAAGGCTGGATTGAAAGGGCAATCATGTGGCCTCGCTTGAACGCAACCTATTGCCGCACTTAAATTAAGACAATCTTAACAATTGGCTGGTTGGAATTTTCACAGAGAGTCCTTAGGCTCCCTCCGTCGTCGGAAAAACATATCCGGCATCAATTCTTGATCAACGATGAACACAGATGTCTTTGGAGCTGCTGGAATGCCGTTTTTACGTCCCCGATATGCCCTGGTACTAATCGCGTTGTTTGGGACTGTGTTTGGCTCCCTGTCAGGCTGCGGAAAATCAGTCGACAAAACAATTGCCGTCGATGGATCCAGCACCGTTTTTCCAATCTCCATGGCTGTGGCCGAAGAATTTGAAGGCAAATTTCCTGACGTGAAACTGACTGTGGCCATGTCTGGCACAGGTGGTGGCTTTAAGAAGTTTATCGCGGAGGAAATCGACGTGACTGGTGCCAGCCGACCGATCACCGAGAAGGAAGCCGCTGAGTGCAAAGCCAAGGGAATCGATTACGTTGAATTTCAGGTAGCCATTGATGGCCTGACAGTGGTCATCAATCCTGCCAACACCTTCGCCGAATGCATGACAGTGGCAGAACTGAACAAGATCTGGGCTGCTGACAGCAAAATTTCGAAATGGAGTGAAGTTCGCGAAGGCTGGCCCGACGAACCGATCCAACTCTTTGGAGCCGACACAGCTTCGGGAACTTTTGATTACTTTACTGAAGTGATCAATGGGAAGGCGAAATCCAGTCGCTCGGACTATACAGCCAATTCGAATGATAACATCCTTGTTCAAGGCGTTGTCGATTCGAAAGGTGCTCTGGGTTACTTTGGATATGCCTACTATGCCGAAAACGCTTCCAAGCTGAAGGCTGTCAAAATTTCTGACGGCAAGAACGCTGTGTGTGTTGAACCGACACCTGCAACGATTGAATCCGGCGAGTACACACCACTTTCTCGACCACTGTTCATCTACACGACGAAAGCCAAATTGAAGCGTCCTGAGGTCGCAGAGTTCATTAAATTCCTGCTGTCGGAAAAGGGCGACCAACTGGTTGAAGAAGTGAAGTACATCAAGGTTCCCAAATCGGTCAAAGAAACCATGCAGCAGCGATTGGCCGATGCTCTCAAGTAAGGCAGGCAGATCTTTCTGAAATTGTGGTCAAAAGATCGGAATGTGAATCAAAAACTGCGATCTTTTGACTGGATTTTGACTGCCTGTGCCGCCGGAAGATCGAATTATCAGTTCCTCTGAGGTATGTTATTGAGTCTTCATGTCTCATGTGTTTTGAATGCTGATTGACCCAATGAGCATTTAAAACACCTTTGACCGATCAACTGAGTATACAGCACATGTCTGTGGTCGAACAAAAGTCTGCGAGTACTGGCTCGGTCATCGACCGCACGAATCTGGAGGCCTCCGGACTGGCCTATCGCTTCACGTGGCAAAGGCTCCGTGAAAGCCTCATTCAGATGTTGCTGTTTCTTTGTGCTCTGCTTTCCGTGTTAACAACACTGGCCATTATTTTCGTACTGGTCAGTGAGGCGATCTTTGGCATTCCCCCGGAAAAGGCCTTCTTTCAAGAGATCAGTCTCTCTCAGTTCTTCCTGGAAACACGGTGGGCTCCGCAATACAGCCCTCCCGTGTTCGGCATCTGGCCGCTGATCTGCGGAACGTTCCTCATCACGATCATTGCCGCGATCATTGGATTGCCGACGGGATTGCTGGCTGCTGTCTATCTGGCCGAATATGCATCACCACGCGTTCGTTCGATCGCAAAGCCAATTCTTGAACTTCTGGCTGGTGTTCCCACAGTCGTTTATGGGTATTTTGGTCTCAGGATCGTGACGCCCTATCTCATTCGGCCTGTTCTGAAGCCCGCTGAATTCTTTGGTGTCGACTGGCTGTGGAGTATTCCCGTCGATGGGTTCAATGCGTTAAGTGGCGGGATCGTTGTGGGATTGATGATTATCCCAACGGTCTGCTCGCTCAGCGAAGATGTCCTTCGTGCAGTCCCGCGAACTCTCAGAGAAGCTGGATATGCACTGGGTTCCACCAAATTTGATGTCTGTGTGCGCGTGGTGATTCCATCGGCGCTTTCGGGGATCATTGCAGCATTTCTGCTGGCCATCTCTCGCGCAGTCGGGGAGACAATGGCCGTGACGATTGCGGCTGGTCAAAAACCGACGTTAACGCTCAATCCTCTCAGTCAGATTGAAACGATGACTGCGTATGTGGTGAATGTCATGTCGGGCGATACGCCAGTGGGCACGATTGAATATAAAAGTTTGTACGCCGTCGCTCTGGTGCTCTTTCTGACCACATTGACGATGAATCTGATTTCCCAGTTGGTGCTGGCACGTTACCGCGAGGTGTACCAATGAGCCAGCGATCAATACCCCCATTGCCAGTCGAGCCCCCTCAAACGCCTCCTGGGAACAGCCTTGGCAGCACAAAACTGATTGAGGAAAGTTTCGACTCGGAACTCGCCCGTCGTCATCGCTATGGCATGATTTTCGAATGGGTCTGCTGGTTGGCAACCTGGGGTTCAGTCGTCATCCTCGGCGTGCTGATTGCAACCATGGCCTGGCAGGCCATGGGATGGCTGACACCCAAGTTTCTCGTATCGATGCCCCGCAGAAATCCGGCTGACGCAGGGATTCTACCGGGTATTGTCGGGACGTTCTGGTTGATCCTGCTGACAGCAGTGTTATCAGTCCCCCTGGGGGTTGGTGCCGCAATTTACCTCGAAGAATACTCCAAGCCGACTCTGCTGACAAAATTCATTCAGTTGAATATCGCGAATCTGGCCGGTGTTCCTTCGATCGTTTATGGCATTCTCGGATTTACCGCTTTCGTGCGCATGTTCGGCCTCGCGAAAAGTGAATACCTCATTAATCTGGGGATCGGAAGCCTGCAACTGACGCTCCCTTTCGGTCGCACAGTGATCTCGGGGGCATTGACACTGGCGCTCTTGAGCCTGCCTGTTGTGATCATTGCCAGCCAGGAAGCACTTCGATCCGTTCCCCCAAGCCTGCGTCATGCTTCATTAGCTCTGGGAGCCACGAAGTGGCAGACCATCTGGCATCAGGTTCTGCCTTCAGCTCTGCCGGGAATGATGACGGGAGTGATTCTTGCCATGTCGCGGGCCATTGGTGAAACCGCACCACTCGTGGCAATTGGTGCGGCAACTTACATCACCTTCACACCGGGACGTCTCAATTCCGTCTCCGAAGCATTCACCAGGCCAGACAAGCTGGCGCAAGTTCCCTTTGATTCGTTTACCACTATTCCGATGCAGATTTATGGCTGGATCAACGAAGCAAAACCTGAATTCCAGCACGTTGCGGCGGCAGCCATTCTTGTGCTGCTTGTGATCCTGCTGATCTCCAATGGTCTGGCAATCTTTATTCGCCAGCACTTCCAGAAGAAAGTTCGCTGGTAGGGCCACTTATGAATCTGATACCACCACAAGCGGGCTTCGCACAGGCCACCACAATGCCTCAGCCACACCCATCGCCAACGGCGGGTCAAACTCATTCGTCGACGTCCACTGCTGCGGTTTCTGATCACAACCAACAGAAGTTGAAGATCGAAACCCGACACATGAACTTCTTTTACGGCAGCCACCAGGCGCTGTTCGACATCAATCTGAAAATTCCAGAGCGGGCCGTCACCGCTCTGATTGGCCCTTCGGGCTGTGGCAAAAGTACCTATCTGCGGGCACTCAACCGCATGAACGACATCATCGAAGGCACCCGACATACCGGAGACGTCTTACTCGATTCACAGGATATCTACGCGCCGCGTATCGATGTGGTCGCCTTACGCAAACGCGTTGGCATGGTCTTTCAGAAGTCAACTCCGTTTCCCAAGTCGATCTTTGAGAACGTCGCCTACGGAATGCGGATCGCCGGTATCCGAAATCGCTCATTTGTCCAGGAGACGGTCGAGCGCTGCCTGCAACAGGCCGCATTGTGGAACGAAGTCAAAGACCGGCTCAAAGATTCCGCGATGGCGCTCTCTGGTGGGCAGCAGCAGCGATTGTGCATTGCCCGGGCACTGGCCACGAATCCTGAAGTGCTGCTGATGGATGAGCCGGCCTCGGCACTGGATCCAGCTTCAACAGCCCGCATCGAAGATCTGATCATCGAGCTGAAGCAGAATTATACGATCGTTATCGTGACACATAACATGCAGCAGGCTGCCCGTATCAGTGAGTGGACTGCCTTTTTCTGCCAGGGGCGACTGGTGGAAGTCGGTTTAACGAAGCAGCTCTTTTTCAAGCCTCGGGAAAAAGAGACGGAAGATTATATTACCGGTCGTTTTGGTTAATCATGTCCGGTGTCACTGAATGTAAAATATGAAGAGTCAGTCCATTTCTCCATTCAGTACATAAGGCCGTCGTTTATGGCGATTCACCTCATTCGCGACCTTGATGCTCTGCATCGCAACGTCCTCACGATGTGTGCCCGCGTTGAGGAACTGATCGATTCAGCCGTCGATGCCCTGCACCGCCGCGATTACGAGAAAGCCGAGGAGATCCCGGCTCAAGATGACGAAATCGATCGCATGGACGTGCAGATCGAAGAGGAATGTCTCAAACTCCTCGCACTGCATCAGCCAGTTGCCGTCGACCTGCGGCGAATTACAACCGTGATGAAGATCTCTGGTGAACTCGAGCGAGTCGCTGATCTGGGAGTGAATATCTCTGAGCGTGCGCTCTCGATTATCCGTTGCGGTGAAGTCCACGTACCCGACGATTTCCGCGAGATGTCACATCTGGCATTGAGCATGTTGCATCGGAGTATCGACTCTTATGTGGACATGGATGTCAAGCTGGCACGCGATGTCTGCCAGACAGATGATCGTGTTGACAACCTCAACCGGGAGATTATTCAGGATCTCATTCTGCGGATGCAGCGACAGCCACAGCTCATTGAATTGCACATGCACCTTTTCAGTGTGTGCCGACAGATCGAACGGGTTGCCGATCACGCGACGAATATTGCCGAAGATGTGGTTTATCTTGTCGAAGGTGAGATCATCCGGCATCGCAACCGCTTAGAGACAGGGACCACTTAAGGCCTGGGCATCGACAAGATTTCAGGTCCCTGAAAATCTCAGGTCGTTGAAAAAGTTTGTCATGGGGAATTCGCACAGTAAGTTGATGAAGTTCTTGTGAATAAACACTTTCACCCACTTCCAGCGAGTGACGGCAAGAATCCTTCGGCTATTCTTACGACAAAACAGGTCAGAGGGACTTACACGGAAATCATCCGCAGCAACGGATCATGAAACCTTCCGGCAGTTATCGGAATGTTTCTGGCTACTTGATTCTTCAGAATCCACTCATTTGACAAACGAGTTCTTGTCTCAGTCGTCATCATTGGGATTGTATGGCCAAGCCGAAAGTTCTTTTGATCGAAGATGAAAGATCTCTGATCGATATTCTGACTTACAATCTTGAAAAAGAGGGGTTCGAAGTCACTTCGGCCTCAGATGGTCAGGATGGTCTGCGGCGAGCACAGGCCATGACGCCGGATCTGGTGATTCTTGACCTGATGCTCCCTGTGATTGACGGCCTTGAAGTGTGTCGTCAGCTTCGCAGTGACCCGAAGTTACCAAACTGCAGGATTTTAATGCTCACTGCCCGTGCCGAGGAAGTTGACGAGATTGTCGGCTTCAACATGGGTGCGGATGATTATGTCGCCAAGCCCTTTAAGGTGAAGCCCCTGATTCATCGAATCAAAGCTCTGTTGCGACGATCTCAGGCCGGTGAACAATCACGAGATGTGATTGTGACAAGGGGCATCGAGATTGATCGGATCAATCATACGGCTCGCCTGAATGGTGAAGAGCTGCATCTGACACCCACTGAATTTCGATTGCTCTGGACTCTGGCACGTTCACCTGGCCGACCCTTCGGTCGAAATGAATTGATGGATCGTTGCCGAGGTGAAGATGCCAATGCACTTGAACGAACGATTGATGTTCATGTGCGTTCGTTGAGGCAGAAGCTGGGGGCACTGGCAGATATTGTGGAGACAGTGCGTGGCGTCGGTTATCGATTCCGTGCCGAGAACTCTGAAGTGATTGCGGAGTGAGTCTTCGTCCGCTCCCGATGGCGCCTGCGAAAATCACTCTCCTTAGCAACAAGCCTGAGTATTCCCGGGATCTTGAACCGCTCTAACGGTACTTCCGACACTTTCGACTCTTCGCCCATGTCGTTTACAGAGTCGACTTAGGGTGTCGTTTTAGAGTGCAGTTTTAACGGTTGCATGGATTGCACCGTCCAGTGCCTGCTGGAATTCAGGTCGTCGCGAACTCCAGCCTCGATTGAGCTGCTGAATCGTGTGCTATGTTTCCCAGTGAGGAAGTAACCCACTGGAGGATCAATCGCAGGCTGTGGTGAAAACAGAGGCTGTCGAATCAGTCTTGTGATTGGTTCTAGATCTGAAGTCGCTTTGAAAAGTGTCGAGATCAACTCGGCTCGTGTGAATTCGATTTCACCAGTCTGATCAGATGATTCTTCTGAAAACGAAGGTTGTTCCTCGAAAGAGGATGAACGAAGTTCTCGGCACAGCGTGTGAGAACATTCAAAGATTTGTTCGCTGCTCAACAGGCTGGCGCAGCGCACAACACGACAGGCATGTCATGCGGAATGAATCAGAACTCCCAGTCGATGAAGACCGACTGTTCGACAATATCGAGCAAGTTGAGAAGTCTTTATTTGAATTGGATTCAGCAGCAGGCTTTGTCGATCCGACCGACATTCAAGCAACAAAGAGGCCCAGTCACGGGCAACATTCTTCCGATCTTCCCGCGACTTGGGATCGGTCACCTGAAACTGGAGAGATCTCTGCACAAGATTTCGACGATCTGATCAGCGCACGAACAGCCGAAAATCCTTTGACTGATCACACTGTTGAGCAGACCTGGAATGAGGACAATCACCTTTCCTCGATGGATCAGCTCGCGTCTCCAAAAGTCACTTCAGAACTCCGGATCTCAAAGCAGCGTATGCATCCTCCATCGGTTGCAAATCCCTCCCATCGGGGGGCTGCCATTGAGCACGGACGACAAAGGAAGGAACGGTCAATCCTCGATGAACAGCAACGCGCGAACGAGCACTTCAAAGCTGCTGCCCTTTCGCGCATTCAATCCCTTGAAATCGAGCTGGAAAATAAGAACAACCTGATCCAGGCACTCACTGAACGGCTGGAACAGGCGGCTGAACAGCTTGATCGACTGCATCGCACCGGGGCAGATCGTAAGGTTGTCAGCTCATCATTTGGTGCCAGTGTTGATCGACATGCCACATTAACCGCAGATATGCAAAGGTTTCTTGAACAGTGGGATGCCATGCAACCTGCTGTTTTGCTGGGACAACTCGATTCTCGCCTGGCAGACATTCGGGATTATCTGTCTGATCAATTCGAACAACTGAAAAGCCAAAATGCCTTCTATATGGGGTCAACCTCTCAGTTGTCATCGCTTAATGCAGCAGTTGACCAGACTTTAGATTCGCTGCTGGCCAATGAACAAAGTGCGCATCACGAATCCTCTTCTGAAGGGAATAGTGTTCTCTGGGAAAGCCTGAAATCGCAGATGCTCTCTGTCGATGAGCCAACTGATGCTTTCGAAGAAGGAACTGGTGGATCGGGTGTCGAATCGCTGGTCGAGACCGATTTTACCGAACCAGAAGTCCCACTCCCTTTTAACATCGAGGATTGCCAGCAACAGGAGTTTGAAACAGCCATTAATCAGCGAGATGCTTACATCAGTTGGCTGATCAGGCGATTAAGAGCCCGCGAAATTTCAGGTGGCCCTCCCAACTGGGCCGCTCTGGAACATGCACCGGCAGAACTGGTTGATGAATTGCGTTCATTACAGGTCCGCCTGGAAGAGCATTTACGCCTGGCTGAAGTCGAACTTTCGCTGGAGCGAGCTCGCTGTGCACGCGATCTGGCAAAGGTTCGTCAGCAGCAGGAAGTTCTGCGGGACAGACCCAATTCGGCTCAGAAGGATGATCCCACACCGGCAGTTCATAACACGAAATCTGCCGAGAGACGCTGGCGGCGATTTCTGGGAACACCACCCCGGGATTGAGCTATCCCTGCTTGTCCAGGAAACGTGGGAACGCAATTCACTCCTTCTCCCGTTCCGACGGGAGAAGGCCGGGATGAGGGACACTCGAACGTATGGGGCGTGCAATCAACAAGCCGCTTCATCGCGAGATACTTTTCCTCTTTGCTCATTGACAGACAATCGGCGCCCCTGCGGATACCTCGGTGACTGATCCCTATCGATTGGCAAGACCCTCACCCGGCACTCCGTGCCACCCTCTCCCACGAGGACGCGGGCGAGGGTTTTTTACCCCTTCTCCCGTTCCGACGGGAGAAGGCCGGGATGAGGGACACTCGAACGTATTGGGCATGCAATCAACAAGCCGCTTCATCGCGGGACGCTCTTCATTTTCGCTCACTGCAAGAGAATCGGCGCTCGTGCGAAATCGAGGAGAACTACTCGTTTCCATCGGCCAGCCCTCCGCGAAACGCTTACATGTCACTCTCTCGGATAAGGCTGCCCGAAAGTGAACTGTTGCAGGAGTGCCACGATCGTCAATAAACGTCAACAGCCCATGTTGTATTTTTGATTCAACATTCAGCAATTGCAGAATTCTCGAGCTGAAGCTCGGGTTGTCTTTTGACCTTTACTTGAAGAAAGCTACGTTTTCATGAGTCGTTGTCTCACACATCGTGAGACGTCAGCCGCAAGTCAGGGTACTGCGACTTGCCGCCCCCCTGGGGGCAGTCGCTGCGTGGGCTCTTGGGCCGCGCCGAGAGCCCACGCTCCTCTGTAAAACGCGCGATTTCGTCCTCATGCGACTGTCGGAATCTCACTTGTCGAGACGACCAGATCGTGCGTGATTGATCGGGCAGCCCAGTGGAATCAGGCGGAACGACCTGCACTGCGATCGAGGCACTTCAGCGGCATCAGAAGAATTTCACCGCTGAAGAAAGGAGTCGAGTCCACATAGCCTTCGAATTCCATGCGGGCCGAAACTGGAGCATCCACACTGATCGCTCGTGAAAGCACGTATAATCGGTGACCGTTCAGAGATGCGTGGTGAAACTCGAGGCCATAGATTCCACCAATACCGAAATTGATCCCCATACCTCCAAAATCGAGACGTTTGAGATAATACGCACTGACCTGAGCCGCCACTTCAGTCCAGCGTGGCCCAGCCTGGATGGTTCCCTGACCAACATTTTTGGCATGGATCTCAGAAGCAAAAGGGTTGTCTGCCAGATGCCGATATCCCAGAATTTCCTGCCGATCATCATCGATGGACAGGATTCCATCGAGTTGATGCATCTCAAAACGCTGAGGATTCACAGCATGAATTTGATCGGCCGTAATCAGATCTGGCAGCAAATGCCAATCACCCGGATCAGGTAATGGACTACGATGCACTGGATCTAAGCCGATACCAGGGCTACGACCAGAGAACTCTTCAGTCGATGAAACTGTCTTTTGCTGGCCCGTTGTCTGAATCATAACTGTGATCCTGATAGCCCTTCATCCAACAATCCTGTGCAGTTCACACCGGCTTGTCTGGGCCTGCGTATTGAACAATCCGTTCTCGACCTTGAACCATCTGTTCAGGCTTATCGTGGGACACTCGGTGGTGAGTTGCAACCGAGTGAGGAAGACGATGTCAGCAGCAAAATTGATACCGATTCTCCTTTTGACCTGAGCGACACTTCTCTCAGATCGACCGGAAGCAATCGAACATCCCGTGGCGCAAGGAGTTCTGTGCCTTGCTTCCAGATTAATTCGAGCTCGCCATCAATAACACACAGGACGGTCATTTCTTCAAGATTCAGGATTTGAAGATCGTTTCCAAGCTTTTGAAAGCGAATTTGAAATGGATCCTGGGGAGCCGTGATGTGCCGAATCAATCTTGAAGACTGCTCATGGAGTGTCGATTGATCGACAGGACTTGTCGAATGGCTGTCCCAGAGTAACGAATGGGAAACCTGGGGAAGTCCAGTTCCGGAGCGGATCGCCCGGGCAGCCTCCCGCGGATGAAGCGTACGCAGTTCGCCATCACTTCCACGCCGCCCGTAATCATCAATTCGGTAGGTCACATCGACTGGAGTCTGAACTTCCAGAATGGTCACTCCACGAACAGTATGAACGCTGCCCGGAGGGAGAATCGCCCATTGTCCTGCCTCGACTGGAAGTCGCGTCAATAAGCCAGCTTCCAGAAGTTCGTATTCTCGCGCTCCCGCTTCGACCTGTTTTGCTAACTCTTCCCGCTGATCTTCTCTCACGGGACCAACAATGATTTCACTATCAATCGCAGTTTCCACTACCAGCCAGAACTCAAATTTGCCGTTTTTACCTGAAAACTCGCCTGGTAACTCGACACGAGCTTTTGATGTCTCCGTTTTGTTGGCTGAGTCTGGATTGAACAGTCTCAGTGGCGTCGTTCCAGTCAATCCGCCGGAGTCACATCCCGGAATCACAGCGGGATGGACCTGCAGCGAGAGCCAGTCGTTGCATTCCAGGTGCTTGACCAGCCAGGGAAACTCGGGATGTTGCTCAGCAGTTGGCTGAGTTGAGAACGAAGAGCCAGCGAGTGAGGCCCCGAATTTCTGCCAGAGTTGTTGCAGTGTCCAGATCTCCGGCTGGCCATTTTCCGCTGGATGCCGGCTGACCATCTTGAGACGCGACGATTTTCCTGCGACGCCTGAGATCTCCCACGATTCGCCAATCCGGCAAATCTCATTACCGCCAACGAATGATGAATAATCTGAGGTCTTCTGCTGACGAGCTGCGTGCTCAAGCAGTCGATATCCTCCCCAGACCTTCGGAACCAGTTCGGGTTCAAAAGCTAATGGGCGAATCGAGCCCATCAATTCACTCAGAGTTTCACCAGACCCGGTCAATTCAGAACTTTCCAAAGGGATCAAACGTCCAAGTCGATCATCAACAGTCAGGAATTGACTCGTTTCGATTTCAGTTTCCATCGAGTTCACCATGATCGCCAGTTGATTTCCTAACATATTGAACTGAACACGCCGATGCCGAGTGACAGCTCTCTTTTTCTCGATCGTTAGTGGACCCGCACTTGCGACTTTTGCAGTCGGCACCCGCAAGTCCTCGATCACAAATGGAACTCACTTCAAATTGACTGGGTGGCCGACACAATCACTTCCGTCTCTTCAACAATCCGTATATGGAAAGGTGACAAGACTTCATATGTCACCCCTCGCCATTCGATCCGACGGGTAAATTGAGCTCGCAGGACACACCACAAATTCATCGTTTGTACAAAGACCATCCAGACAGGGATCAAAGCCCAGACCCACCAGGCTCCCCAGAGCCTTCGACGCGGGCTCGAAAGATTCAGAACTGCTCTCTCCAGCAGGAACAGCAACAGACAGAGAGTCGATTGGAATAACACGGCAGCCCCAATTGCCATTAAGGCCTCGTTTCCGTATCCACGCAGAGCGGCCACCAGAGAAAAAATTAAGGAGCCCTCGACCACCACGAAAACAGAGAGACCATGGAGCAACACAAACCACCAGTTTGAGTGATAGAGCCTGGTGTTTAATAATTGCCTGGTCACCCAGCGGCGGAAAGAATTGACACTGATATCTTCTTGATTCACCATCATTAACGTTGGTACAAACTGCACTTTGAGATTCATCTCACGCAAGGCATCCTGTGTCATCGTGTCTTCACAGATGGCTTTGCTCCATCGATCAGCCAGTTTCAACTGATCAAAGACTTCCCGCCGGAAGGCCAACGTGCCACCCCACGCAATATGCAGTTCCGTCATCAAGGCCTGTGCTGCCACATTCCACAGATAACGCATGACAGCCCCAGGTGTGGCCGTTTCCGGTGCATACCAGCGTCCGCCCGTTGCAGCTCCAACACCCGGCTGATTTAAAGCCGCGGCCAATTCTCGCAACCAGGTCGCGTGCGGCACCGTATCAGCATCAAGAAATGCCAGCATTTCAATGGAAGGATCAATCGTCTCCAGCGCTTCAATCTGGCTGCCGCACTTCAGACTGCAACCCGCTCTCCGCTTGAGATGAGGTTGTATCGTCACATGACTGGCATGGAGTTCTTCCTTAATACGATGCACGATCTCCCAGGCCGTATCGTGAACAGAATCCACGATCAGCTTCACAACATACTGAGGATAATCCTGTGCAAAAATGGAACGGAGCGTCGCTTCCAGAAATGGATCTGAACCCCGCAGGCACATTACGACCATCGCTTTGGGGCATTTCTCATCCGGATAGGGAGGCTGTGCGTAATGACTCAACGACCTCAGCACACGGTACGCAATCACCATGTGAATGAGCACCATAGCTATCGAGAGCAGTAATAATCCGCCAGCGATATAGTACATAAAGACTTCAATGCCTAGAAATCCGGCAACAGTGCCGAAAAAGTAAAACCAGAGAACATCACGTCAGAACCGTTTCCAGATGACACCTCTTAGAATTCACCGATCACTTCTCCTCCAGAACGAGAACCCAGGCGACCCCAGACACCGTAAGGAGAAGCTGTCCCGGTATCCGGTTGAGGAGGCTGGCTCGACAAAGTCCCTGTATCGATGTTGTCGGAGACAAATCTCACAGAGCCATCCAGCATCAGGACATGGACCCCACCTGTATGACGACTGCTGGCACTGAAAAAGCCAGTCCCCCAGTGATCCGGAGCCGTCACAAAACAGGAGGCTGAATTGGGGGGGAGAATTGTCGAAAACGACGTAAAATAGGCTGCACCATCTGCCCAGCGATAACCAAAGGCTGTATCCCCCAGATAAACAGGGATAACGCTGCCGTACTCACGGGAACCCGATGGCAATTGAATCTGGCAAGACGTCGGATTGGTTCCATCGGCTAACTCCGTGCGGATACCAATTTCCCGAATTCTCGTTGGCCTGACACCCTCTGACATGGCAATCGTATTACTGCTGCCATCTGTAATATCTGCCAAACGGTAACACTTCAGAGACCCAAAGCCACCGCGGGAACCAACAATCACGGGTGTTGTGGAGGTTGAATTACTTCCAGACGAAGAAAGGGTGTCGCCCGCACTGAAAACATAATTCAAGTACCCCTGTTGATTCGGCGACCCCGAAGGATCAATGCCGGTGGAATCAGAGGGACACACCAGCGAAGGAATTTTTGCCTGCCAGACTGCATTCCCACCCCAGGGAACCTGATTGACCGATTGGATTTGCGAAAACAGTGGTGCCTGATCAATGAACGGCAGCAGCGCCACAAAACCACTCCAGCGATTCGCCCCAGTCGAAGCCGATAGTGCCGGCGTCCCCGGGCCGGTCTGACGTGGGGGAAGCATCTGGGAAGCATCATGATAATTGTGAATCGCCAATCCCAATTGCTTTAAGTGATTACGGCACTGTGTCCGCCTGGCGGCCTCACGAGCCTGTTGGACAGCAGGTAGCAACAGAGCAATCAGCACAGCAATAATCGAAATCACAACCAGCAACTCAATCAGCGTAAACCCACGCCGACTCTTCGTCGCCTGAGAACTCGCACACATAAGGGTTAACAACATTCATTCTCTCCGAGTACTTTTCGCAAGATTCATACAAACTGAAATCAAATATCAAGAACAAAGACTCAGCAGATATTCAATGGGTTTGTATCGATATCCTATGGTGCGGCATAACTTGCCACCTGTGATCCTTGAAGCCCGGCATAATAGATCTCTACAGCATGAGACGATTCACCAGTCGTCTGAGAGATCCGTTCTGACGTCACCACTTCATGAACTTTGTGAGCTTTATATCTCTGCAGGAGATCTTTACGTTCTTTTTCCATCATGCACTGCGTATCAACCAACAGATAAAACGGCTCATTCAGCCACGGAAGAGTATAAATTGAAATGTCATGAAACCCCGCCTCTGCGGCAAAGACCTCACCAAGAGGGGAATTGGCAGTGACATAGACGTTATCGCCAGACTCTTTCTGCTCAATCCATTGCACCGCATCAGCGTAGAGGGCCTGCGTCGGAGTCAGCCGGAGTGGTTGCGATGCTCCCACAAAGGCCATGCCCCACGCGACACCTCCCACAAGACATGCTGACTTTAGGAGCAGGCCCGATAACTGCGAATTCTTATTTCTCACGCAGAACATCATGACGAATAGACAAGCCGCCACAATTGTGACTGTGGGCGAAAGTATATAAGACGTCAAATAGTTCAAGAACCAGCGATCCGTCTGCAGTGACATCAAGATGATTGAGGAGATCACAGCCAGCCACATCACGACTGCCATTCCCAACGGAGAGACCACCAGGCTCAAGGCATGATTAACCTTCCTGAAAAACCCAAGCGAACGAGAGGTTTCTACTCCAGTCTCTAACTTCATCAACTTGAGGAGCTCTGCAAGAGCGGCATGAATACAGAGCACCATCCAGGGGGCGGCTGGCACGAGAAAACGACCGTAGCCACCACTGGCGAAAAAGTTGAGTGAGTACAATGCCGTATTGAGTAGCACTGTTCCCCACGCACCGGCAACAACCAGCCACAAGCCAAGAAGAATGGTGTTTTGCTCACAGATCGCCTGCCAGAACTTCCCTATCAATGAACGACTTCTCGGGGCATCAGGTAGTTGATCCCCATGGGATCGACAGGAGGTTTCGAATAAGGATCTCGTGAGTAGCAGCACTCCACCAAAAATGATGAGTACGATTGCCGCAGTACCTGCCGCTTCCGCCCACATCCAGAAGCCATGAACCAGCCCACCACTTCCGTAGCTATGGTTAGAATTTCCCGACAAATACCGGTTGATGGGAATATCGTACGACTGAAATCGATAACAGGCTGCATTCCACAACAGTTCCGGGAGCCAGACCACGAGTGCCGGACCGAACTGTCTTAAACTGAATAGGACGATTGATCCGGCTGCTACGGTCACAATCGCCTCGTGACGGGTCAGCATGGTCAGCCCCAGGACAATCGCAGCGAGATACCATCGTTTTTCGATGAAAAGCCATGTCGCCAAAATGAAATAGAGCCCGCAGATCGTCTCGGTTAATGTGGTTATCGAAAGCTGGAAATTCAGAGGAATCAGCATGAACAGTGGCCCGCACCATTCCGGACTTCTGAAGTTTAACCGTGCCGCCACTTTGGTCGTCAGGATCGCTGTGAGCGTACAGATCGCCACACTCAAAAGACGGCAAGCCAGCCAACCTGTCAGCGGCGAACCGATAATTGCAGTGAGTGCATAGGGGATGGTGAACCCTGGTCGTCCCCAGACATTGAGAAACAGGACAGGTTGAGTCCAGGCTCTGCGGGAGATGATGTAATGACTCACATCGTCATCATGGTAGGCACCATTCGAAAAACACACCAGAACCAGCTGCAAAAGCCAGAACGGGAGCATCAGGTAACAGAATTTTGACCAGTCAATTCTTGTCTGTTCGCCATGATTCTGAGAATTTACCACGCCCGCGGTATTGGAGCTCACTTCCTGATGGGATGAACTCGCGCCACCCTGCTGGCTCGATATTTCATTGGAGCTATCGATCGATAAGGCTGTCGCCAACGATCCCGCCGGTTGCATCATAATGTGGCTCCTGCCGGTGCAGTCGTCACTGATTCACTTCGACCTTCGGAATTGACTCCATACTCCACGAGTGCCCTACCCTCGACTGTGGCGTTCTCGGGTTGACTGGTTTTGACAATCGAGGGAGCTGCAGGCGTTCCGTAAGCCTCCCAGACAGCTCCGCCAAATAGCCATAGATACCCCACCAGCCATGTCGCTTCGATCACCATCAAAGCCTGGAAATTGAATTTCCAGGCAATAACGATAGACGCCATCAGGTAAAGAATGACAAAGGCGTCCGGCCATACATACCAGGCCAGTTTGCGACGTACTTTCTTTTTACTGCTCTGCTGGCTGAAGCCCTTGGGAGTCACCACCCATTGGTTGGCGCGCTTAAAAACGGCTTCCAATACAGCAATACTGCTTTGGCAGGAAAGCCCTGTCATCATCGCCATAAAGACAAATGTGCGTGGCACCAGCCTTGCCAGCCTTATATACCAGGGGCCTTCATCAAAGCGGATGCGGGGGGTTCCATAAACCAGCAGAACGGCCGGAACCCAGACAAAACCCATATAGCAGAGCTTGACCAGATCTGCATGTTCGGGAGCTGCATGAAGGATTAGTGGCAAGGCACCGGTAATCAGCAGCATGACCAAGCTAGAAAGCATCGTGAATGGTGCGAAAAGCTGTGCCGTCGCATGAATCTTGACCGAGAGTGGGAGCGGCTGCTGCCAGACTTTTCCGAGAATCTTCAGGCCGACCTGGGCATTCCCCTTGAACCAGCGGAACAACTGCACCCGCAATCCTGAAACGGAATTGGGGAGCTCTCCGGGGGTGACATAATCTTCGACATAGACAATCCGGTACCCGAGACTTTGCGTGCGGTAGCTGAGATCCAGATCTTCCACGAGCGTATCGGCACTCCAGCCACCAGCGGCCTCCATAGCAGAGCGTCGCCAGATCCCGGCTGTTCCGTTAAAGGTAATAAAATACCCAGCCCGGTTACGGCCATTTTGTTCGACCGAGTGATGACCATCCAGAAAGAACTGTTGAGCCTGCGTCAGCACAGAATCATGCGCATTCAAATGGCCCCATCGGCTCTGCACGACCGCCACTTCAGGGGAATCAAAGTAAGGCAACAGATGGGTTAGAAAATCGGGCTGAGGGATGAAGTCAGCATCAAAGATCGCAATAAACTCACCAGTTACCAGCGGCATTGCGGCTTGCAGCGCGCCCGCTTTAAAACCTTGCCGATCTGTGCGGTGCAGATACTCAATGTTGAGTTCTGGCTGAGATTGGCGCAGTTCCTCCAGAATCCTTGCGATAATCTCCGGAGAATGATCTGTCGAGTCGTCAAGAATCTGAATCTGAAGTCGATCTCGAGGATAATCGATGCGCGATACCGCCTCGAGAATTCTGGGTGCAATGATTGACTCGTTGAACATCGGCAACTGAATCGTGACGGCTGGCAGTTGCTCGCGATCAATCGGTCTGGTTGTTGGCTTTTGTTTCTTCCAGACACTGCGCCAATAACGATAAGCAAGATCAAACTGGGTCAACTGAAAAACAGTGTTGACCAGAGTGACGAACAATAAAGTCACAATGAGCGGAAGCAGCATCTGCGATCACGATCTGTTGGCTTTTCGATGAAGCCTCCATGCGGGTGCATCGCCCTCCTGACGATCACGCAGTATGAAGTCGTCAAACACGCTACGTCAATCAGGGTCTGCACCATCTTCGCAGTTTTCTTACAGCACCCAAACCACCAACACATGCCGATGTCGCGATGAATAATCCGCACAACTCGAGTATTCGGGAAAATACGTCCCCGTAAGTCCTTGAAGCAACATCATCCATGTGACCACAAGAATACTACTCAATTGATTGAAGAGTTATGTCATGCCGCAACCATTGGGGGCCGGGCTGCAGAGGGGTTGAGAACTTGCGTTTGTCCCATTTCGAAAAACAGGTCTCGCGATGGGCTGGCAGAGCCTGGGAAAGGATCGATTTTTCGAGTTCGGCGAGCGCAACAAAGAGACGGCCTAACAACGTTTTGAGTGCCGGCCATTCACCCTCTGTGGCCGTTCTTTGCGGGGGCATTTCTTCCGTGGACCAGCCAAAATCGATCCGTCGAGCATCGACCAGAAAGAGTGGTGCCAATCCTGATCGGCGCAGCATCACCCGACCATCATGTGGATTTCCAAAACAGACTCCAAAGCCCCACAGTACGAGCAGATTCTCACCTAAGTTCCACTCATAGCGGCTGCTGCAGGGATGAGGCCTGGGACAAGGAATTTTTCGTCCACCGGCTCGCAGCAACAGATTCCCTTCTGTGCGAATATCCTGGCCCAGGCACCACAAATAATAGTCGAGAAGCTCCGAGACCTCCGAGACGAATTCTTCTCCGCACTTACTCATCATGAACTTCTGTGAGTCGCGAAGCTGACGTTCGATCACTCGGGATTCATCGAATGTCGCCCCTTGCGACAAGCCCGGTTCACGATCAAGAGTTTGTCTTTCCGACGAGCTCAACCATAACCGCCGAAAAACACTCCCAACCTCTGCAAGTTGCGGCTCTTTGGAAACTCCCAGATATTTTGACTTATCGATGAGTTTGCGCACCACGACCTCATACCGAGGGAAACGACCTGCTGGAACGGCACGATCCCACCAAAGAAAACAAGTCTCATCGCACTAAAGCAGAGGCATGCTTTTCAGATTGGCCTGAATCGAGAAGTCATCGAGCCTGCCACGCATCAGCGTCTGTTACTTGCCAGAGCCTGTCACATCCTGGTCCACGAAATTCCATGGGGTGAAAGGATCTTCCCAGGCCGACCAGACAGAACTTCCTGCTTCGATTTCTTCATCTGTGAGTAAGCAATCATCAAGGAGTTCCGAGACAGACTCCTCAGACAGCCCCTGACCAATCAGGACCAGCTCCTGTCGGCGATCGCCAAAAGGTTCCTGCCATTGGCACTCCAGGACGGCTCGCTCTTCAGGATCTTCCACATCATCGAGACCACCGATCGCGGCAAACCATGTTCCGGCAGGATCGAGAGCAAACACTCCTCCCGCTTGCGACCATTGCCCGGCATAGTCATGCCTTGTGGCCAGCCAGACAATTCCCTTCGAACGCACAATACTGTCAAACAGCGGGCTTTGTATGGCTTCGAAGAGTCGAGCCGGGTGAAAGGGTCGCCGGGCACGATAGATCACGCTGGCAAAGCCATAGGTTTCACTTTCCGAAACTTCAGCGCCCCGAGGAACAACCAGCCAATCCTGCGACTGCCCGGCCCAATCCATCGAAAATCTCTGCGTGTTTAGGATCTCATTCAAAGGGAGCTGCCCACGTGTGGCACGCACAATGCGCGCATCAGGATTGAGCTGGTGCAGGAGCGATTCCAGACCTTCCAGTTGCGCGGCTGTCACCAGATCGCACTTGCTGATGATCAGCACATTTGCAAACTCGATCTGATCCATCAGCAATTGGGCGACGTCACGATCATCGTCATCACTCAGCCCCATGCGGCGCTCAGCGAGAGTCTCGATGGATTCTATTTCTTTGGGAAAATTGACGGCATCAACCACTGTCACCAGCGTATCCAGCGTGGCGACTTCACTGAGCGAAGCCCCCTGCTCATCGACAAACGTAAAGGTCTCAGCGACAGGCAACGGCTCAGAAATTCCTGTGGATTCGACGAGCAGATAATCAAAACGACCTTCACGAGCCAGGCGGCTGACTTCCGCCAGCAGATCTTCTCGCAATGTGCAACAGATACATCCATTCGAGAATTCAACCAGCTTCTCTTCAACTTTCGAAAGCTCGGCCCCACCGGTTTTGATCAGTTGTCCATCGACATTGATCTCCGCCATGTCATTGACGATGACGGCGACTTTCATCCCTTCTCGATTCCTCAGTACATGATTCAGAAGTGTTGTTTTCCCCGCACCCAGAAATCCGGAAAGGACCGTAACAGGCAGCTTTGAAGTCATGACCAACCCTTTATTGCACACCACCAACATTGCTTGTGGTAACATATCGCAACACAAACAGTTTTGCAACAATTTTGCATAAACATCATTTGTGCCTGTAATGCCTTGGCATGAACCTGCCACTGAAAGTTCCGGGAAATACTCGTAAGATCTGGATCACATTCTCGATCGACCGACGAACGCCCCGGTGACAGGGTCTTGGATTCATCACGAAAATGATTCGCTACGATTCCGTCCCTGCTCGACGCATGCAATTTTCGTAAAGAGGCACCTGCTTGGAAGAACTGTGGAATTTCATCTCACTCAGCGCTGCAGCACTCGCTGCGGGAGTCGTGAATGCCGTTGCCGGTGGCGGAACGTTGATCACTTTCCCCACGTTGACCAATGTGCTGGGCACGGCTGCTGAGGCAGGAAAGATCGCGAACGTAACCAGTACGGTGGCTCTCTTCCCCGGATCGATAGCAAGTGCTTATGGCTACCGGAGGGAAATGGCTGAGATCCGGGAATGGCGAGCGCTGCTCCTCGGGCCCAGCATTCTCGGCGGTGCAGCGGGATCACTCCTGCTCATTCTGCTTCCCGAACTTTTCTTCAAAACCGTTGTTCCATGGCTCATTCTTTTGGCCACGCTTCTGTTTCTGCTGCAGCCGACACTCTCACGTGTCATGGGAATCGGGTTGCCGCACGCCAGGCCACATGGCAGGACGCTGTGCGGCGTGCTTGTCTTTCAATTCCTTGTGGCCACTTATGGCGGTTACTTCGGTGCAGGAATTGGCATTCTCATGTTGAGCTCACTCTCACTTCTGGGGATACCGGACATTCACCAGATGAATGCTCTGAAAACGATTCTCGCTTCCGTCATTAACGGTATCTCAGTCATCATCTTCATATTGAGCGGCAAGATCGACTGGGGTTGGGCCTGGCCGATGATCTTGGCTGCGGCAATTGGAGGATGGCTCGGTGCAGCTTATGGACGCAAACTTCCTCGCTCACTGATTCGCTGGTTCGTGATCTTCACTGGCTTTATCGTCTCGATTTATTTTTTCCTGAAATAACGACTTGCGTCCCTTGTAATCAGTCTGAAGACCACACAGCCCCCATCAGATCCACAACTATCGATTTGACAGATGCAAGTTTGCGGGGTCAATGTCCAAGAAAACAGCTCGTAAAGAACCCCAAAGCGCCTGGAATCCGTTAATCTAGTTTCGACAGCTGCCAGACAACTTGCCGAATTCACTCATGACCTTTAAAGGGATATGAATGCCAACTGCCAAAGTGCTGATTGACGGACATTGGATTTCCAGTGAAGGAGCCGCCACATTCCATGCGATGAATCCTCGCACTGGGGAAACTTTGGAAGAGAAATTCCCTGTCAGTCCGTGGTTTGAAGTTGATAAAGCCCTGCATTCTGCGGATCGCGCTTTTCAAGAGTGTCGGGCATGGCCCGGTGAGCGTTTTGCCGCATTCCTGGAGCGCTATGCCGAGCGAATTGAGGCAAGATCGGAAGAACTGATCGCGGCAGCCCATGCCGAGACTGCGCTGCCGGTCAAGCCACGTCTCGCGGATGCTGAACTCCCGCGCACAATCAGTCAGCTCAAGCTGGCTGCACACTGGGCACGAGAAGGTTCATGGATGCGTCCCACGATCGATGGCAAACTCAACATCCGTTCGACGCTCGCGCCGATTGGACCGGTGGCCGTCTTTGGGCCCAACAATTTCCCATTTGCCTTTAACAGTATCGCAGGGGGGGATTTTGCAGCAGCCGTTGCCGCAGGGAACCCTGTCATTGCCAAGGGACATTCGTCTCACCCTCGAACGACGCAGCTTTTCGCAGAAGAAGCCCAGGCTGCCGCTGATGAAACCCACATGCCCAGTGGATTTGTTCAATTGATTTATCGAACCAGCCACGAGGATGGTGCACAACTGGTTTCTCATCCACTTTTAGGAGCTATTGGCTACACCGGTGGTCGGCACGCGGGGTTGTATCTGAAGTCTGCCGCAGATGCCGTCGGTAAGCCAATCTATCTCGAGCTATCGAGTGTGAACCCTGTTGTCTTCCTGCCCGGTGCCCTGGCGGAACGTGGCGAGGCTTTAGCCACAGAATATGCTGCCAGTTGCCTGATGGGTTCGGGCCAGTTCTGTACCAACCCTGGTGTCGTATTCCTGATCTCTGATTCAGCCGCCGATCAGTTTGTTGCCAATGTTGTTAAAGCTTTCACGGCTAATTCTCCGCAACCGATGCTTGGGCCGGGGGTGCAACGGAGCTTCCTTTCTGGAGTCGAAACGTTATCCAGCCTGGGTGCCAAACTTCTATGCGGCGGTAGTGCGGGGCCAAGCCCCTGCACTTGCGAGAACACGCTGCTGCAAGTATCGGGACAACAATTCGTCGCCAATGCTGCCGGCTTTCAAACGGAGATCTTCGGCAACGGTGCTCTCTTTGTGACGTGTGAAAACCTTTCCGAGATTTCCGCCTGCCTGAAATCCCTGGAAGGCAACCTGACCGGAGCCATTTATTCGGCAACCGCATCAACTGAAGACGAAGCGGCTTATACCCAATTGGCCGGAATTCTCCGCCAGAAAGTGGGACGACTCCTCAACGACAAAATGCCTACTGGCGTTGCCGTCTCTCCGGCAATGAACCACGGCGGGCCGTTTCCAGCGACGGGACATCCCGGTTTTACCGCTGTCGGACTGCCGGCATCGATCACTCGCTTTGCGGCACTGCATTGTTTTGACAATGTCCGCGACGACCGGCTCCCTCCAGCCCTTCAGAACCAGAATCCACTCGGTCTTTTGAGACTGCAGAATGGTGAATGGACGCGAGATCCACTCACGGTTCAATAAATTACAACTCGTCATATCGATTGCAGACAGATGGTGCGAAGTGTTGCTGACTCAGCATTCTTCGCACCGTCTTTGCCTTTCGAAACAAACGATTTCAAGAGACTTCAGGAAATGATCGTCCGCTCATACTGAGAGGATGATGCACTGGTTCCAAACTGGGATGTTGAATTGGCCGATGCGCCAGTCGATTCCTTACCGGTCATTCTTAAATGCCGGGCCCACCAGGTTTCTGCATCAATAAAGGCCCATTCTGTCGTTGCCACCACACGTTCAAGCCTCTCGCACATTTCCCGAGCGGACTGGGGCCGCTTTGATGGCTGCTTCTCGAGACAGGACATGATCAACAGTTCGAGTGTTTGATCGATCGGCTGCCCCAGTTTTTCAGAAGGTGGAACGGGCGGTTCACTGATATGCATCCGGCACAGATCCACCAGATTTTCTCCCATGAAGACTGGCTTTCCCGTCAACAGGAAGTATCCAACAGCCCCTAAGGCATAGATATCTGTCCGGTGGTCGACAAGGTTCGGTGTTTGAATTGCTTCTGGAGATAAATAGAGTGGCGTCCCTGTAAGAGCCGAATGAGCGGTCAAACTCGCCTGGCGGTCTTCATCAATGGCCTTTACCAATCCGAAATCCAGCACTTTGAGCAAATCAGGAATTCCACCGCGCCTGTTCAACATCAGATTGGCAGGCTTGATATCGCGATGGACCAGCCCCTGTGTATGAGCTTCCTGCAATGAGCCACACGCCTGCTTGAGAATTGATACGACGCGACCTTCGGGCTGTGGCCCATATCGCTCAACTAAATGCTGCAGATCAATACCATCCAGATACTCCATGGCATAATAGAAGATCCCTTCGGGTGTCCTTCCATAATCATAGATCGCCACTGTATTAGGATGATTCAGTTGGCAGGTAATCTGCACCTCACGTTCGAACCGGGCAATCGAAGTATCGTTCGTCTTCTCAAAACTCAGCATCTTGATGGCTGTGGGACGTCTCAACAGAGCGTGCTGTCCTTTGTAGACTGTTCCCATACCTCCGGAACCCAGCTTTTCCTCCAGTCGATACTGACCAATCTGCTTAGCATCGAGGGCTGCTTCACGAGCCTTGCGATTTAATCTGGCGACGATGATTGTGAAGACGAAGATCGCAATCGTTGATAAGCCAAAGAGCCCATAAAGTGTCCAGGCTGTCCAGCGAAGGATAATCAGCGGCCCATACGCTTCATCAGCATCGATTTCTGTACTAATTCCCAGTTCGTGTTTCGGTAGCCATGTCACCGCAACCACAGTATTCACACCGCGGTAATCCGGTACTCCATCAACATTGCTAATTGTCCGACCTTCAATGGCCTGTGATGCCACCCAGGTCAGGGGCAGTTCGCTGCGTCTGACTTTGGGGCGAAATCCACGAGTCATGTCGCCGCCGGGATTTTTGAGTTGAAGGTAGAGCAGTGACTCAGCATCTTTCTCATCTGGCAAGAGCCCCAGCAGCACAAGTTCAGAGTCGAATCGACTCTTGGATGCCATGAGCCCTTCTTTTGTGAAGGCATAAGTCTCACCGGTCCGTCCCATACGTCCCAGGTGCATAATTCGCGTAAACTCACCCCGTGGGTCCACTCGAAACACGAGCGCTGCCACCACCTGAAAATTGGCGTCACGCACGGGCGCACACACCAGAATTGTGGGCTGATTGGTGAGTCTCTCTCCCGATTCATTCCGTAAGGAATGACGGCTTCGAAACGGGGGTGTCACGACCGTTTTTCCGTCGAACAATTTCCGAATCATCGATCGATCCGGTACCAGATCATCAACCCCTTCGAGTTCTGGTTGCGAAGAAATGAGTACTTTTCCTTCGTCATCGATGACTGAAAACATTGTGTATCTTTGTGCCGACATCGCTGGATGCAGTTCCTGCTTCAGTTGATCCCGCAGTTCGGCCAAAGATATTGAAGCCTGAGCTTTCGCTGCTGTCGTCGAATCCGCCTGGCGAGTCTTCAGTATCTGATAGATCATCTGCCGTAGCTGGGGATCATTTGCCTGAGTCAGAACCAGTGAATGCTGAGAATCCAGCCAGTTCGAAAGCATTTCGGCTTCGACATCCCGCAATGTTTCCAACTGCGACCGCAGGCTCGCCATCATGGTCGATTCGACTGCCACCCGAACGGTAAATCCCAGCACCATTAGCAGCACGATGGCCATGATTGGCCAGACCCAAAGGTGCTGACTCAAAAACATTCCTGTGCGATGCAACGTGCGGCTGGAAACCCTGGAAAGCTCAGCACCCTGGCCTTTCCTTCTGAGAAACGAGGGCAGCAGATTGCGAATATGACTCAGCATGCTCACAGCAGATGTTCCAGCAATGATGATTTCAAAGAGGTCTCAGTCTGTGGCAATCCTAGCTCACATGTCGAGGGCGAGAAGATTTTCTCAACCTGTTTCTCAATAACTGTCAACCGGCAAACTCGCTAACTCGGCAGGATTTAACGGCAAGTCCGAAAGACTCATCACTAAAAAGCCTAACTTGGATACGTCAGAACTTTTTGCCGTGAGAAATCCAATGCGTCAGAATTTTTTCCCGCAATCCTGCTCGAAAATGAGCTATGGCGGCGAAGTTGGTTACAAGCCCACATGCCCGATCTGCCGGATGGCCTCGTAGACGGCTGTATTCACTGTACTGGCCAGATTCAGGCTGCGAACTTCAGGCCTCATCGGTAGATCAATCATCTGACCACGGCATTCTTCAATCACGGCCGGCGGCAATCCTCGCGACTCGCTGCCAAACACCAGCACACTACCCGGCTTGAATTCAGCATCCCAGATTCGGCGCGGTGCAGGATTCTCCACATACCAGAAGTCGTGGCCTGGTAACTGTTCCCGTACATCATGCAACGAATCGACGACGACATAATCCAGCAATGGCCAGTAATCCATCCCGGCCCGCTTCAAATGGCGGGCATCCAGCACGAAACCCAAGGGTCTGATCAGCCATAATCTGGCACCCACAGCCACACAAGTTCGGCCAATGTTCCCCGTGTTTTGCGGAATGTCTGGCTGGTAAAGAACCACATGCAGCAACGGTGAAATCACAAGAAAACCTTCATGTATTCGGATGATGAATCCATCAGGCAGACGATCTCAGCGACCAATATCGATCTTTTCGTCCGGGAGATCTCACGTGGTAGAGTCAGGATTGCAACCACTTAACACCTTACTGCAATTAACCTTACACCCCACTCAATAACACATCCCAAAGATACAAAACTGTTCAAAGAGAATATGCATAGTGTTTTTATCGTCGATCGCGAGAACATAAAAGGATGTGACAAAAGATCTCAACCAAAAGACATCGACTCTCATTGATGTGTTCGTGGGAACCGCCATGATGGTGGCGTTGCCCAAAAGTGGAAAATCAATGCGCTGGTTTTCCAATTTCAGCAATTGTTCTCTTTCTTTTCTCGGCCCTGATTCTGGTCTTTGACGCGTTCGCGTACTTCATCTCTCGTGATCTTGAGGACTGTACCATGTTGACGTTTTCCACGACTCCAGAGCACCCACGCAGCTATCGAGGATTCACACTGATTGAGCTCCTCGTCGTCATTGCAATCATCGCCATTCTGATTGCCCTCTTGCTACCTGCGGTGCAACAGGCTCGCGAAGCGGCGCGAAGAACTCAATGTCGCAACAATCTCAAACAACTGGGATTAGCCATGCACAACTATCATGACACTCACAACATTCTGCCACCCGGCTCAATCATGAATGTCGGAAACAATGGTCGCCCGGATGTCAACTGGTCGGACGACAACAGCTGGTATCCCATGATCTTCCCCTATATCGATCAAGGCCCCCTTTACAACGCCATCGATTTTCGATTTGCCCTCGCCGCCGGTGGCGGAACTGTCGCTGCTGTTGGAAGCACCTACTACGGTAATGACCAGGCTCAGAAGGCCAACATCCCTGGTTTTGGTTGCCCGAGCGATGGCGTGGTCATCGGTGAACCGGGCGGTGGATGGGCCGTCGCCCGCGTCAACTATGTCGCCAACTTTGGGAACACTGACTATGGCCAGCGCACGAAAGGGACTGAAACATTCCGAGGTGCACCATTTGGCTTCCAGCGTGGGGCCAGAATGCGAGATTTTCAGGATGGAACCAGCAATACCCTCCTGATGAGTGAAGTCATTGCCCCGGATGGCCTCGGCTGGGAAGGCCCGCTGGCGAATGCTCCTTATGCCGGAGGAGCCGGATACACCGGTTACTTCACTCCCAATTCAAGATCCTTCGATGAGATTGCCAGGCGATGTCCCACCACGGGCCAGGGAACAGGGCTTCCTGGTTGCACACAGGTCGGAAACAATCCGGACGATGTTGTGAACAACACGATCGCTTCGAGAAGCCGGCACACGGGAGGAGTGCATTCTCTCATGGGAGATGGAGCCGTCAGGTTCTTTAGTGACAACATCGATCAGGCGGCCTGGCGCTCTCTCAGTACCACCGCAGGTGGCGAAACTGTGGGCGAACTCTAGCGAGAACTCCAACGATTCTCCGTCTTCTCCTTGGGGGACGAAGCCCACTTCTGCGGGATCGCTGCCCACAGCCCCTACGGCATTGAATTGACGACCAGCAGGAATGAATGGCCACTCGCATCATGCCCAACATTCATTCCTCTCGTTCGCCAGCCTGCCGCAGACATTGCACTTGAGAGTCTGCAGCGGCCTTAGTTGGTCCTCATACTCACGGATTTGCCCCGACTTTTCCACGCTTAAACTCCCCGGACCATCTTCCATGAGACATCCGCATTTAGATTGTCTGGCCTGTTTGTTGATTCCTCTGGCGATTGGCTGTGGGAATTCAGGCCCTGAAGAAGCTGTCGTGACTGGCCTCGTCCAGATTGATGGCCAGCCAATCGATAAAGGCAGCATTCAGATGCTCCCCACCGATGGCGTGGGCTCTGCCGTGAGCAGTGAAATTCAAGAGGGGCGTTACCGCCTGAAAATCGTCCCTGGAAAGAAACGCGTCGAGATTCATCTCGGCGAAAAGAAAGGGCAGATCCCAGCTCGCCCGGGCGAAGCCGACAGCCCGATGATTGACATCATCGAAGAAGCGGTCGCTCCCGAGTTCAACATCGATTCCAAACTGGAAGCGAATGTCGTTCTTCCCGCAACCGAAGCGAACTTCGAAACGAAGCGACTACCTCCCGGCGCCAGGCCACGTCGCCCTGGATCGACTCCCAGAGCCCACTAGACCGGGGATCGATTTTCGAAACAAAAAGCCTGCAGTGGGAGTTAACTCCCACTGCAGGCTTTGATTTTGGCTATGCCTGGATCGAAGGAATCAGCCATGAATCCGTCGCTAAGCACCAGCCGGAAACCTTAGCGGCGACCGCCAAAACGGCTGCCACCACCGCCGCCACCGAAACCACCACTGCGTTCTTCGCGTGGACGAGCTTCGTTAACGGTCAAGGCACGGCCATTGACGTCCTTACCATTCATCGCATTGATGGCGTCGCTGGCAGATTGTGAATCGCCGAATTCGACGAAGCCAAAACCCTTGGAGCGACCAGTTTCACGATCCATGACAACCTGAGCTGAGCGAACTTCGCCAAAGCTCGAAAAGAGCTGCTCAAGACCACTGTTGTTGACATCGTAAGTCAAATTACCGACGTAAAGCTTCGTACCCATGACTGACAGTCCTGACTAAGAGACGGCCTGCAGTGCCGACATCCCAGAGGACCGGTCATTGCGAGACTCGACACAAAAACGGCCAAAGCGACAATCGCTTTGACGACGAGATGAACAATGCCTGCAAAGCATTGCCAAACACAAAGGAACCACATGGCTCATGTGGCGAGAAAATATGTTCTTCCGCTGCATAAAGTCGCGAAAGAACATCTCGAAAAGTCCTGCGGTTAAAGCAAGGACAACAGAAACTTGAATCAGATGAATCGCAATCTGATCATCAGCCGGAGCACAAGGAACGCCCTTCCCCGCTGACAGATTCCCTGCTGACAGAATGAACCACGGGGCAAGAATGTACCACAGAGCCAGCATGAACAGCAGAATGATCGCTGTTGTGACACAGCACCATTGCAAGCCGAAACGACTCACAACTGGCTTCACAAACAGTAAACTGCAATTAACAGCTGAAGAAAACGCTTTTTGCACGACCTGAGGCACTCAACCAGACAGCCTTGGCTCCACCCTGAGGAGGAGCAATTATATAATCGATACGGCTGAAAGTGGTGCATTGTTCTCAGAGATTGCCGGGCGAACTCAGCGGCTCGCAAAGCAACTCGGTGCTGGAAAGTCAGGCATCAAACATGCCCGGCATCATCTTTAGGAAATTGTTGAAGTAAACTCCAACGCAGTCCACAGATACCAAACGAACTCAGAGGCAAACTTCAGACAGTGATCAATTTCATCTGAGAGATTATCGCCAAAAATTGTGGCTGAATAGTCCTGAATTCCTAGAAACTCTTCGATTGTTCAAAATCTCACGAAATTTCCTGCTGTTTCCACTCCAGAAGGCTGTTTCCTGCAATCTCTTGGACATTTCCGTCAATCGGCTCCCACAGATCCCTGTGAAAGGATCCGAGCCAGAACCTGGCTCAGTTGCTCCAGATCAGAAATACTCAGTTCACTGTGCAGACTGAGCCTCAAACGCGATGTTCCCCGGGGAACTGTGGGCGGGCGGATCGCAGCGACAAGAAAACCCTCGGCCTCCAGTTGGCGAGCCACGTCCATCACATGAGCTGGCTCCCCCAGCACCAACGAAAGAATGGGACAGCGAAAACTCTTTTCTGACAACAGGCCTTGGCCAATCATCCGCTCGCGAACAAAGTCCACCCGTTGCCACAACCGCTGTATGCGTTCTGGTTCCTTACGGATAATCTCGATGGCTGTCGTGGCCGCTGCGCAGATTGCTGGCGGTAGAGCCGTCGAATAAATCTGCGTCCTGGCATGATTGAGCAAGTATTCGCACAACACCCGCCGGCCGGTTACAAACCCGCCCAGTGCACCAACTGCCTTACTGAGTGTCCCGATCTTTAAGGCGACTCGATCCTCGACATCGAGATATTCGCAGACACCTCTTCCGCGCTCGCCGAAGACTCCAGTCCCATGAGCTTCATCGACGACCACCAGAGCATCATATGCTTCTGCAAGTTCACAAAGCTCTCTCAGTGGAGCGATGTCTCCATCCATGCTGAAGACACCATCCGTGACAATCCACCTGCGACCACCATCAAATGGCTGTATCAATTGCCGCTTAAGGCTCAAGAGATCGTGATGATGATAAATGCGGAATCGACCTCCGCTCTGCCGGCAGCCGTCGACCAGGCTGGCATGATTGAGTCGATCACAATAGACGATGTCATTTTCACCGATCAGTGCCGTCAGTACCCCCACATTGGCAGCGACCCCTGTCGGGAAAACGAGGGCATCTTCACACCCTTCAAACTCGGCAATTGTCTTCTCCAACAGAGCATGCCAATGGGATCGGCCACTTACCAAAGCACTGGCTCTTGCTCCGACCGTCGATTCCATCGCTTTCTTGGCAGCGGCAATCACTCTCGGTTCGTACGAGAGGCCGAGATAATCATTTCCCGAGAGATTCACGAGCCGCCGCCCGTCGGACAGCAGGCTACCATCGGGCAACAATTCAAAAGCCCGCCGGTAACGCCGGAGATTTCCTAACTCCAGTTGTTGCAGATCCGCGTGGATAGAATCCTGCCATTGCTCCAAAGCAGATAGGGCTCGAAAGGTCATGATTACTTGTCGCCTGCCCCTTTCTCCGGGGCTGATTCCTGCTTCTCAGCTTTTGTCTGAGGTGCTGCCTGATCTGCCTGAGCCCTGCGGGCGAAGAATCCAAATTTCCGCCCCGCGACCGTCACCACGCCAGCCATATCGTTCTGGGTATTCGACCAGAGATAGGCCTCTACTGAGACCTGAGTATTCGCCAGAAAAATTTCTAATCGCGCCTGGTGCGGCAAGCCGGAAACATTCCCGGTGATATCGTAAGTATTCCGGGATTCTGCCGAGACGAACTTGCCAAGAATGCGTCCCTCACTATCCACCTTGAGTGACCACTCTCCATTCCAACGATCGTCCGCATTGACAATCCAATCACCAGCGAAACCTTGTCCTGAGGAAACGTCGCCAGGTGCCGAGGACGGCCCTTCCGTGGAAACAAAAGATTTCGACAACGTGAACAGTGCCGCGGGCGGCACAGCTTCAAGCACACTTTCTGCAGAAAACGAGATGTCGCCACCCGCTTTGGCAGGCACGACCTGACCAATATCAAAATCAAACTCGAATCCGGCGAACAGGAGGATATCCTTCCCGGTTGCAGCCGTCATATCGGGGCGATCACCCCGATAGGTCACGAAACGTTCTATCAACAGGACTGGGAGGCGGTCTTCGCCATGCTTGCGAAACCCCCAACTGACCAGCATTTTGGCAAAATTGCCTTCACTCGTTTTGACAATGAGACACGGCGTACTGATCGTCGCCGAGAGTGGCTTCAATTTGGAAGCGTCCTGCATCGAGATCCGCGCCACTGGCGACAATTCGCTCGCAGCTTTTTTCACCAGAGAAAAATCGTGCTTATCAAACAGATCGGCCCCGGAAGCGGAATCTGTGGTCAGCCCAAACCCCGACCATATGAGAAGAGCACTTAACAGATTGAACAACAGGCCCTTTGCCAAAGCATGATCACTGAGGCGGGGTGAGGCATCACGGGGCGAAAATCGCATAATGATCAATCCTGCGGGAGAAAGTTCGTCGAGCCGTTGAGCTTACCATTTTTCTGGAGAGAACAGGAGAATACCGGGAATACACGCCTGAGACCCGAAATCTCTGAGACCTGAATTCAGAGAGTTCTTCCGTACGAAAAAACAGTTCGACCTGCGAAATTGTCTGAGCCTTGCATGACCGGCTGCAATTCCTTGCAGGCCAACAGCATAACCCAAAACTCAGATTTTCTCTGACCAGCAGCCCCCAGTTGCTGACCAGGTGGCAGCAGATCTCCAGAAACCGGCACTCCCCCAGGAACTGCCCCACCGGCAATTCCCGCAGATCTTTCCCCCTCGGTCGAATTGACCAGCCAGACCATCACCGCTAAACTTCGGTCAACTCGGGATGTAGCTCAGCCTGGCTAGAGCACCTGGTTTGGGACCAGGAAGTCGCAGGTTCAAATCCTGTCATCCCGACTACTTTCAGAAAGAAGCCCTTTGGCGAGAACGTCGAAGGGCTTTCTCATTGTGTAAATAAGAGATGCTTGATCGAGATGTGAGCTCAAAAACACAATCTCGATCATCAGCGATTGGTCGCACAAACAGCGGTAAGCCACTGATTAAGAGATGTTTGCGAGAGTTCAAAAGCTTTGAGGTCAACTCGGCAGTTTTACCGTGTGACTGGTCAACTCCGTCCAATTGCTGCATGATCGACTCCAGCGAGTCGCAATGCGATTTGCTCTCCTAGGGCTTCATGAACTGAACGCCATATCTTTTCGCCTGAGCCACGGCCTTCTTGATATCGTCTCCGGTGAATTCTGGAGACACCTTAGAACCGGGCGTGACAGCTTTGCCGATGTCGAGAAACCATTGCTCGAATCCTCCGGGCGTGTAGGTCAGCAGCAAGCGAGTCGGTTCGTCCGTCACGTTCTTGAAATAGTGCTGAACGCCCCTTGGCATGTGAACGAAATCACCGACCTTCACGTCGTACTGCTTTCCGCCAAGCCATGCCCTTAATTTGCCTTCGAGGACAAAGATCGTCTCGTCCTCATTCGTGTGGGTATGCGGAACCGGCCCCGCTCCGGGCGGGATGAAATCTTCGAACAAGGAGTAAGCACCGCCGGTGTCGCCAGCTTTCACCTTCACCGTGACGAGGACACCCATCGCCCATACCTGAGTGCCGTCACTCTCGGCGACAATTTTGGGCACTCCGACTTTTGACTCATCGGCATCCTGAGCATGGGCGACTTGCGATAGGAATGATGCTGCGACAATTCCACCTGCGGTACTCTTTAGAAAGGAGCGACGGTCACTCATGAGGGTTGACCCTTATTCGACGGCGATCTTCTGATCGGAAAAGTGAAACGTGAGGTTCATGCAGCCATCGTTCAGGAGCCAAGGCCGAATGGAATACGATCTTGCACCCGACCGATGAAGGGGGTCGGCTTCTGCAATTCGGGTTGCCTCTTCGAGTGATGAAGCGTTGTAGATAAGCAGGCCGTCACCGGACCACGAATCCGGCTCTTCGTCAAAGAGGGGCCCCGCCATGAAAAGCGTTCCGCTAGACTCCAGTGTTCCGAGGTATTCCAAGTGAGCTTGGATGTTCTCCTTGATCGGACCAAATCCTCCGTTTGCCGTGGATGTGACAACATATAGCAACTTCCTGAGCCGACCCTCACTTGCTTTTAGGGCGTCAGTAATCGTCTTTTTCTCGCGCATCTTTTTACTCCTGCGATGTCTGAGTTCGCAATCGCCCCGGGTCGCTCCACTGACTGAGTTGATCGACGCCTATTCTTCGAGGAATGGATAATCGGTATACCCCTTTTCGTTGCCGCCGTAAAACGTCGCAGGATCGGCAGCATTTAGTGGGGCTTCAGTTGCAAAACGTTTCGGCAAATCCGGGTTGGCGAGGAACAGCCGAGCAAATGACACGAGGTCGGCGTCACCACGGGCCAACACCGCTTCGGCCTTGGCCTGATCGTAATCCTGATTGACGATCAACGTCCCCTCGAAGTGCGGACGGAAGGTCGTGACGGGAATTGCCTTACCGCCATGCCGCAAGTCGGAATCGCTTGCTTCCATGATGTGGACATAGCCAATACCCATCTTGCTCAAGGCAGCGACGACGAATGAGAAAGTCTCGATCGGGTCGCTGTCCCGCATGTCGTTGTACGTGTTCGACGGAGACAACTTGACTCCCACACGATCCGCTCCCCACGCTTCCATAGCGGCGGAGGTCACTTCCAACAGGAACTTAGCTCGATTCTCGACAGATCCACCGTATTCATCCTTACGCTGGTTCGTACCGTCTTGAAGAAACTGATCCGGCAAATAGCCGAATGCTCCGTGAATCTCCACGCCGTCGAATCCTGCCGCCTTGGCGTTTTTCGCTCCCTGTCGGTACTGATCGACGACGCCCGGAATCTCGGAAGTCTCCAGCGGACGAGGAGTCTCAAATGGGACGCCACCGTCGCCTCGGAACTGAAGCGTTTTTCCATTGATTGCAATCGGTGATGGAGCGACCGGCAATTCACCGTTGTGAAAGAAAGAGTGCGAGACTCGTCCGCAGTGCCAGAGTTGTAGGAAGATGCGACCACCAGCGGCGTGTACGGCGTCGGTAACACGTTTCCAGCCAGAGACTTGCTCCAAGGAATGAATCCCCGGGGTGGATGGATAACCGACACCTTGCGGGGACACCTGAGTTCCCTCAGCAACGATGAGTCCCGCCGTGGCTCGCTGCCGGTAGTACGTGGCGTTGAGTTCCGTGGGAACCCCGTTTTCGCCGGAACGGCACCGTGTCATCGGCGACATCACCATGCGATTGGGAAGTTCAAGAGTGCCAAGTCGCCGCGGGGTAAAAAGGCTGCTCATACCAAACTCCGTTAAGGCTGCGCAAAGACGACGGACTTTTTCGACGAGGATTATCGAGGTATTTTAAGTATCGTGACAAGTAGGAACTTTTTGGTGTCCTAGACACTTGAAGGAGACCGTCAATGGGCAAAGTTCATGAACCGTTGTGCATCCTCGATGAGAACTGTCCACTGCGGCAAATGTTCGATCTGGTCGGCGACCGCTGGACGAGCAGCGTTCTCTTCGTTATCGGCGAGGACGTAAAGCGATACAGCGATCTGCAACGGCAGATTCCCGGAGTGAGCAAAAAGATGCTGACGCAGACCTTGAGAAGGCTGGAACAAGCCGGTCTCGTCTCACGAAAGGTCTATCCTGTCGTTCCGCCACGAACGGAATACCGCTTGACGGCGATGGGTAAGAGTATTTTGCAACCCGTGACGGCCTTGGCGGACTGGGCGGTGAAGCACCAGAGCGAGTTAAAAGTCATGCGGAAAAAGCATGACGCAAAAGAGTAGTGCCTTAGCCAATGCCACATTACCTGCTATTTCATACTCCGTAGGGCGCATAGAGGTCAGGATTAACAATGGCAAACCAAGTCACACCGCCAAAACGAGGCGGATGACATCGCCACCCCACTCAGCAACAGAGGCCTAAGAAAGTTTTATTGGTGTCTCGTTCCTCCGACTATTTTTGAAAAGAAGCCTTTTAACGGGAATGCCGAGGTGCTTTTTCATTCAACATGCATTCGGTTGGCCATCTTCTGTAAATCCAGTAGTATCTCTGCTCATAGCTTAAATGTTCAGTGATCATGCAATCAGAAGCGCTGCGAACGATCGTCAATCAGCGTAGCTCGCCTTTGATCACAAGCCTGATCCATCCCTTCCCAGTGGACTAAGAAGATGAGATTTCTGAATCTGGTGGCAGTCCTGCTTTCAGTGACTTTCGCAACATGGGGAGTTCAGCCCAGTATGGCTCAAGAAAATCTTTCCACAGAAGAGATCAAGACCATCGCCGAGGAAGCCTTTATCTACAGCTTTCCCATGGTCATGGGCTACGGGATTTTGTACGAGTATGCCGTGGATGTGAAGTCCGGCCAGTACAAAGCCCCATTCAACCAGATCTACAACACCGCGCGAGTCTACACACCTGAGGATACGGCTGTTGTCACGCCCAACAGCGACACTCCCTACTCATTCGTATGGGCCGACCTTCGAACCGAACCCCTCGTGTTGAGCGTTCCAGAAGTAGCCAAAGACCGCTACTACTCCGTGATGCTCGCTGACATGTATACCTGCAATTACGGCTACATCGGCAGCCGGGCTACAGGCAACGGTGCGGGCACCTTTATGATCGCTGGTCCGGGTTGGAACGGCCCGACGCCCGAGGGAATCAAAAAGGTGTTCCAATGCGAAACTGAGTTCTCACTGGTTCTTTACCGCACGCAACTCTTTGGGCCGGACGATATCAACAATGTGAAGCAGATACAGGCAGGTTACAAAGTTCAGACGCTTTCCTCCTATCTGAACAAATCCACTCCGGCAGCCGCACCGGAGATTCAATGGCCAGCCATCGACAAGAAGTTGGCCGAGGCAGATCCATTCGCCTATTTAAATTTCATCCTGCAGTTCTGTCCCACCACAGGGACGGCGGAGGTTGAAAAGCCGCTGCGGGCGAGATTCGCAAAGATCGGTATCGAAGCTGGAAAACCCTTCCCGCTCGACAAGCTGACCGCAGAACAAAAAGAGGCCTTGAAAGCGGGCGTCTTGGGCGGCCTCGCAAAGATCAAGCAGAAGGTCTACACACTGGGAAAAGACGAGAATGGCTGGCGTGTCGGCGGTGCACAAGGAGACCGGGCTTTTTACAAGGCGGATTGGACGCTCAGAGCAGCTGCAGCAATGGCTGGTATCTATGGCAACGACGAAGTCGAGGCACTTTATCCCCTGCTCTCGACGGACAGCGAGGGGAACAAGCCGGATTGTAGCAGCAAGCGTTATATTCTCACCTTTAGTAAAGGCCAACTGCCACCAACAAATGCCTTTTGGTCGGTCACTATGTATGACGGCAAAACGCAACTGCTCATCGCGAATCCACTCAACCGCTACCTCATCAACACACCCATGTTGCCCGACCTGAAAAGGAACGCCGACGGCTCGTTGACGATCTATGTCCAGAAGGACTCCCCTGGCAAAGACAAGGAGTCGAACTGGCTCCCTGCCCCGGACGGCCCGATCTATGTTGCGATGCGACTTTACTGGCCCAAAGAAGAAGCCCTCAATGGCAACTGGAAACCACCAGCACTGGTGCCTACGAAATAAGGTTCGCAATGAACACTGGGATACCGTCATTCTCGCTTTAATGTAACCTCCTGACTCGGTTTGCCAGCCAGATAAAGTCGATGAGCGAATCTGGAATTTAACAGTGCATTGCGAGCGATGCTGGGGGATTGGAGCTGTTTTCTCCACAAACCTGCTGTGATCTTTGCCCCTAGGAGTGGCCCGACCAACTCCTGGCCGGGTTATAGGATATTGCCATCACAACAAAATACTGATCCCAGCGTGACAGTTGTGCCATGCGATACGACGGATTTACAACGTCTTTCATCTCCCAGGCAACGAAGGCTTGCTTCATGGCCTTTGACACGGTTCACGATGAACAGAATTTGTACGATTTTCTGAGGGCAAAACGAGGACGTCTTTCCCCTGCCGTACTTTTAATCAACACGCCAGAAATGCTGTCTATAGAAAGACTGGAGACTCACACGGCCTTGCCACAGTGTGTTTCGATCCATGCCATGTTTTTTGTGACAGGCTTAACGACCCGCCGGTCGATCTGGTGATCTGATTCGAGCGATTGTCCACGTAGATGCAGGCGAAGACAGCAAACAATGCGCGAACCGCACGTTCTCCAATCTAGAGTTTTATTCCACTCCGTTGCGATCCGACGATCCGATCGCAGAAAACAATTGACAAAATCCCCTCACGATGAGCCAAACAAAGTCGCATGAAAGCCACGCTGATGGCCGAGTTGATGTTCGAATCGTGCCGAGATCCCAATTGCCAATCTTGAAGCGTTATCCACGATGAGCATCGAACTAAGAGAATCGGGATTCCATGAATGGCACGATCATATTGATGGCATGCCAGCTGTTGGCATCGAAAGCAACCGGATCGAAGATTGCCTTGCCCACTACCATCGTCACGGCTTCTGTGGGTTGTTTGGCCATAGCATGTTTGGTTTCACACAAGACAACCTTGATTTCCTCGCTCATGCAACCAATGCCAAATGGCTTTGGTTTTGGGACGTCTCATTACGGGATGTCCATCCCATCTACGATTTAGTTGACCTAGAGTATTTTGGAATACATCCAAAACGGCCCGGCATCGATTTCTCGCGTTTTCCTAAATTGCGAACAGCCATCAACCACTGGATCAAAGCAGATCGAGGGATCTCGGAATCGACCATCTCCAATTACCATTTGTGGCATTACAAGCCAGCAGCAAAATCGTTCGAAGGTTTGGAACTTCCCACAGGAGTCCAAAGATTGGAACTTTACTGGGCGAACCCTGAGACGTTAGCTGGTTTACCCGTCATGCAAAAACTTCAGGTTTTGCAGATTCATCGCTGCCGCAATCTTCGCGACTTATCGGAACTCCCTCGTATCGCCCCAAATCTGCAGAAACTGTTGACAACAACTTCGTCGAAGATCGACGCGACGGAGGGAGTCGTCAATCATCCGGCACTCAAGGAGGCACTAATCGACGGCGAGTTTATTCTTGGAAACAATGATTAACGGACATTAAACTGTTGCCGCCTCAATGATTACTAAGGAATGCAACCACGACGGGCTATCGCCGAGTCAATGTCATTCCTCCTTAATCCCTCTTTCAATGAGAAATTGCCCGGGCCAAGGATCAATCAGCAATACTGAGATAATTCGGTCTAACGTTCTCAGAAGCCAATCGTCGCACTGTGAAAACTGAACCGCGCAGTACCCCCATGATTGATTGATAGAACAACCTAAAAACTCCATGGACTTGTGGAGCTATGTCTGAGTACGACTAGGTCATAGCCGGCAAGCAGATTGAAGACGTGATGCATCACGCGTTCGATGTTTTCGGCTGGCTGCTGGAATTGCTCCATGAGTTCCAGCCGGATCTTACCTAAGGTTCTTCGACCATCCACCAGCGAGAACAACTGCTTCGTCAGGACATCGCACGAAATGGAGACTTTCAGGCAAGGAACACCCGGACGCGATACCTGGAAATCACATGCGGGCGTGGTGCATTCCTGAATCGCGGTTTGAAGATTCGTGATCATCGCCAGATGACTGAAACACGGGATCTGCTCAAGATCATTCAGTGAGGCCTGCTGTCGCCCTGATTTTGATGCCCAGAAGATATGCCGCGAAGCGACACCCCAGTAGAGCTCACAGATGGCCTGCTGCTCAGCCAGAGGCAAACTGAGCACATGCTCAAGCATGGCGGGATCTGACGAAAAGGCATGCATCGGTTCATAGAGCATGCGTCCTTCAAAAGTATGCTCAATGAATCGCAGATCGGCCTGCTGCAACCAGGCAAAGAGCTGGGGAACGGTGTAGGCACGATCCTGCGAATGCAGAAAAATGTCGTAAAACTCCGAGGCTGTCATTTCAGCAATCGGATCAAACAGATCCTTCCCGCGAACATACCAGTTGGTCGCCGGCAGGCGGCTGATCAGAGTTCTGGCCATGGCCAGTTTTTCTTCCCGTGGCAAATTGGCAGGGATTGCCTTGCGTAACATTTCCTGCATCTGGTAAATGCCCATGCGGCCATATTGGCCATAGACCATCAGCCCCATGACTCCCTGAGGATTTAATAGTGCCGACAGCACACGCAATCCCTGATCAGGATCGGGGAGATGATGCAGTACTCCCGAGCAGTTGATGAAATCAAAAGTCCCTATGTTTTCGGGCTTAAGATCAAGAAGTGAGCCTTGAATCCACTCAAAGGATTTCCCCAGTCCTCGCACCAGTATTCGTTCACGGGCAATCCTTTGTGAGGCCTCACTGAGGTCAACGTAGACCAGTTTCGATGGCGTATTTCTTAATTGATGAGCCAGGTAGACCGCTGAATCCCCGGTTCCACCACCGGCAATCAGCACTCGCAACCCTTTGGTCAGATCGCGTCGCCCGCTCCAGGCATAGTGATTAATGGTCGCAAGTTCATCGACGGCTGTCGTCAGCAGTCGCTTGCGTTCGTCCTGCGGATGGCGTGCGGGATATGGCAGCCATTCATATTGCTGGCGAACGGCGGGATTGATGGCATTGGTGGTGGCGAGCCCCATGCTGGCAGCTTTCTATCAGATCCGTGCGACGATTGAACTCCGAGATACGGTATCTATCGATCCAACCCTGGGGAAAAGGCGCGGAAACATCGCTAGAGACAGCAGAGTCTGTGGAAATGACCTGATGAGACCTGTTCTCAATGCCTGATTTCAGTGTTAAACTCTTCGCAATCACCCCCAATCGGCAAATTCAGCCGAAGCCTCATCTTGAAGCCACAGCAGGTCGATAGGATATTGCGGAATGCTGTATTTGAATCAACCGGCACTTGCCTTGAGGAAGGCGACATTCCGATGCTGTTCCTGTCACCACTTCAAATCGTCGTCTCAGTAATTTATTTCCTCGATTGCTGATGCTCTCTGCGACATGATGGTTTCATCGGATGAAACACCCAGGCCAGGATGCCTGTCCATGCCACTGAAAACAGAACCGCTGGAAGAACCGACGCTGAACCTGGCCTCGATGCTCGACATCGTGATGCTGCTACTCATGTTTTTCATGATTGGTACACAGTTCAAAAATCAGGAACGCGAGTACAAAATTCAACTTCCTACGGTTTCCGACGCCAAGGCACTCAGTGGTCAACCTGACGAACTGGTCGTCAACGTCTCTCGGGACGGGGTGATTACTTTGAACACCCGGCAGATTTCTATCGCAGAACTGGAGCAAGAACTGGCAAAAGCGATTCAGAATTTCCCCGCGCAAAGCGTATTGATTCGCGGCGATGGCGCGAGTCCATACCAGAATGTGATGGAAGTCATGTCCGCTGCAAAAAAGGTGGGTGTGCGTAACGTCTCTCTGGCACATCAACCACGGGCTCAAAAGTAATTGGGGGCCCTTGGTTGAAGTTTATCCGATCAACAGTTTCTCAAGGACAACGGGTAAAAACTCAGGCACATGATCAAAGGCTGGAATGACAGGTCAGAATGCTAAGTCGCTTGGTTGAATCATTGTCGTGGTTGATTGATGCGGGAGGCGCAGAAACCTCCTGGCAAATGATCACGCTGCGCCTGGCGCTGATTTTCTGCTCTTTCCTGCTGATGGTGCAGGTGCTTTCCTTACTGGCCACCCGTTGGGGCGATCAGAACGCCACGGGAAAATCGTTCTTTGCCTCCCTCGTGCTGCATGTCTGGCTGGGTCTAGCGTGGGCTAACGTCGCTCAACTGGAGGCAGTCCGGCTTGGTGAAATTGAACGAAACGAACAGGAAACTGAAGGACCCGCCATTCAGCTCGTATCAAGTGAGGCCGACACCCCAGACACAGAGGCCACCAATGCCAGCCTCTCGCGTCTGTCGCCATCGGAAACGCTCCCGATTGAGCGAACTCAGAGGGAAATCTCGGCCGCTGACAAAGCAGAAACCGGTGCATTACCCGAATTAACCCCTCGGGAAAAACCTGCACAAACAACAGCCCTTGAGGCTTTGCCTGAGTTGCCGTTGGAGAAGTCGAAGCCTGAGACTCCGCGCCCGGGTATGGAAGTCCAGCAGCCGATTTTCTCAGGAACTCCAGCAGCCACAGCCCCATTGCCACAGGAGACAATTCAGCAACAGGTGGTTCCCAATTCACTGGCTGCAATGTCCCGTCAAAAAATGACGCCTCAGGAAACTCCACTCGATTCGGATGATCTGCGTCCTCCAGCGGAAGGAGGCGCTGATCGAGCCGAGGATAAGATCAACACCGTGGCTTCCCGGATGGAACTCCCTCTCAATCCGAAAAGTGAAACCCCTGTTCCGAATGCGCTCACTGCCGAAACCATGGCAAGGCGGACGGCCCCATTGGCCACTCCAGTCCCGGCAAATACACCGGGTGCTGATGGTATCGGAAACGATCCCCAGGTACGTCCCGCTGTACCGGCAAAGCCTCTCTTCTCGCGGCAGGTGCCCAATCGATCCATGATGCCAACAGAGGGTCTCCCGCTTGCCATCACACCTGCGGAACCTGCTTCAGGAAATCCATCCACAACTCCCACCTTGGCTGGCGACCAGATTGCCGCCATTAAGTCTGCCACTGAACTGCCCAGCCTCGAAGCCATCACGCCTGCTCCAGAAATGAATCGTGGCACAGGAACAATTCTCCCCAAGCGCCCTGCAGCATCGATGACGCCTGAGACATATCAGTTACGCAGGCTGGACCACCGCAGGGAAATCGCACTTCAGAATGGTGGAACTGAAGCCAGCGAAGAAGCGGTCGAACTCAGCCTAAAATGGCTGGCCGCACATCAGGAGAACGATGGCTCCTGGAGCGCTGCCCGCTGGGGTGCTGGCGCTGTAAAAAGATCGCCAGAAGACCCTGTTGATCTGGTTGACCGCAAAGGCTCCGGCCTGAATGCAGATACAGGAATCACGGGGTTAGCACTGCTGGCGTTTCTCGGGGCAGGCTACACGCGAGACGAAGGGCAGTATTCAAGGACAGTCGACAATGCCATGACCTGGCTGATCTCTCAGCAGCGTGTGGATGGTTATCTGGGTGGAAAAGCGAACTATTACGATGGCATGTACTGCCACGGCATCGCCGGCTACGCCTTAGCCGAAGCTTGTGCAATGCAGGAAAACCCACAGGCTGATCCCGACTTACGGAACGCCGTTGCTAAGGCGGTCCAGTTTACAATTCAAATGCAGAATCGTGATGGTGGCTGGCGTTATCAGAAAGGTGCCATTGAGAGTGATATGAGCATGTTTGGCTGGCAGATGATGCTGCTCAAATCTGCGGAGATCGCCGGGATACCGATTCCAAACGAAACCCGCGAGGGCATGATCACGTTCTTAAAAGCTCGCAGCAGAGGGACTCAATCGGGCCTTGCAGGCTATCGGAGATCGAGTCAACCGTCGCCGGCGATGACAGCCGAGGCCCATTTCTGCAAGCAGATGTTTGGCATTCGTCCGACCAATGATGCAAGTATTGAAGCCACATCCTATCTGCAACGGGCGCTGCCTCGAATCTCCCAACCCAATGATTACTACTGGTACTACGGGACATTAACGATGTTCCAGCATGGTGGAGAATCGTGGGAGATGTGGAATCTGGGGATGCGGGAAAGTCTCGTGCAGATGCAGACACGTTCCGGAACTTATGCAGGAACATGGGAGCCGAAGGATCCGTGGGGAGGGATTGGCGGACGTGTTTATTCGACTGCAATGGCCACCTTGTGCCTCGAAGTTTACTATCGCTTCTTGCCGCTCTATCGAGTGAATGAGCCCTCACCCAACTCGTGAGTAATGATCATCAGTTTGAATACATTTCGTATGGTATTCACAACGAGAGCATCAACGAGAAGTTACCAACGCTGAGTCGTCACCAACGCGGGTGTGGCCATGGCCGGTAGTGAGTACAGAATCTGCCGACGTTGATGAGCCAGTCGATCAATCAGTTCTTGTTCCGGGTCATGCTCTCGTGGAGACACCGAACGGCTCGCCATAACCATCCGGGGTCGAGGAGAGACAACCTCATACAGCAGCGCCTGCATTTCCTTAACAGCCGACTGATTGATGATGTTCCACGAAATCCAGGGGGAGATCACCATCAACATCGCAAACACAAAACTTTGTGCTGCAATCTGCCGCTGCCTGCGATCCTTGACCCGGCGTTCTGTGACGACGGCATGAGCCACCAGTCGATCGCGCACCCGGCGAACCAGAGGTGCCGGCTCGAAAAAATCGACCAGAGGCCATGATTCCTCAGGCTTTGTGCAGCGGAAGAATTCTCGCCCCTCTCGTACCTCCCAATTCTGGTCAGCCAAATGTTGGTCAGCCCAATTTTGGTTAGTACGTGGCAGCAATTCTTCAGGTGATACAAATTCCTCGGTGGGCAGCAGTTCCTCAATTTCTTCAAAATAAAAAAATCGGGTGACGAATTCTTCGTCGGCCTGAAATTGACACTCCCTTTCATGAGACATGGGCGGCTTCTCCTTCCAGAGAACGAAGCAGCCTGGCCAACTTGGCAATCGCATAGCGATAGCGACTGGCCACTGTGTTGGGGCTTTCCCCCATCACTGAGGCAATCTCCTGAAATGTCATGCCTTCCCAGAATTTGAGAATGACAACCTCGGCCTGATCCACGGGCAGCTCGGTCAATGCCGCCTGGATCATCTGTTGACGCTCGGCGACTTCCAGCGGATCAATCGCTATCTCAGAGCGAAACTGAAACTCCGTGAGTAAATTGACCGAGATGGCGGCTGGCCGCTGGTGCTTCATGCGGAAACGAATGGCCTCGTTTCGCACAATCTTTAGAAAGTACGCCCAGGGATGCTGCACAACGCGAAAAAGAGAGGGGGAAGCCGCCAACCGCGTTAGAGACTGCTGAACAACGTCTTCGGCATCAGCGTCGTGTTCCGTCAGAAAACGGGCATATCGCAGAGATCTTGGGCCCACAAGCCCCACCACTCGCGACCAGACTTGCCATTGCCCCTCACCAATCAACTTCAGCGCCTGAATCAACTCCTGTTCGAATGGTCGAATAGCAGCCTTGCCTTCTGGCGGAGCTGGATCAGACGTATGAACATTTCCCGACGGAGTATGAAGAGACTGCCGCATTTCATCGGAGGCTGAGGAAACGAGGGATTGTTCCAGTGAATTCTCTGTTGGCATGCTCAGACCCCACCCACTGTTCAACCGCTCGTCAGCTGGAGGCGAACAGTTCATCATCAGTTTGCAACCTGATCCAATACTAGAAACCTGTTCTCCAGAACGTTTTGTCTATCGAATCACGTATTCGATGAAAAAATCAACGAAATTCTGGCTTTGAGAAACGCGTGGTTTCCAGACATTCTGCCCCCCAAACCAAACCTCGTCACAAAAACTCGGTCCAGTCGATTCAGAAATGACAAAAGCCCCTTATGCTTCACGCTCCAGGAGATACTGGCAATTGAGAAAAAAGAGAGAGTCTGGGCATCAATGGCAGAACTGCACTTCAACTCAAATGCAAATTCTGCTATGACATAAACTCTTGTGTGATTGAGGAGTTACTTCCGTCAAAGACACTGCAGTTGTGGTTCGAGTTTTTTTGGCTCGAAACCTGCACTAGGACAGGGATGGCCCAAGGTGCGATACCGGTATCGGCATTTCATAGAGCGTGAATTTGTAGCCACTCGTCGATGGCTCGGACTGTCCCTCGTGCGATGGTCCGGCTGGTGGCGGAGCGAACTGGAACACCTCGAACGCTATCTCTCACAAAGAGGGGAATGGTATGCAGTCGCGTTTGCAGGATTCCTCGGGGTTTTCCTCACATTCATGCTCCTGGCGTCCTATCGCGAACCAACACTTTACAATGTGAATATCGAATTGCCACCTGTGGCTGCCCGCCTGCCAAGGACCCCTGAACTCCCTGTGGCTGATGTCGATACTCGAATCTCACTGGCTCCCCAGTTGTTGGTGGCCGATTACCCTGCTGAGTTTATGTTCGTGGGATTGGAGCGGCGGGTCGTCGATCCTTATCTGTCCCGATCGACATTCACTGTGCCCGCAGATCTTTCCTTAAGTGTTGACTGGCTGCACAGTGTGGTGCCGGAAGCCGCGTTAGCTGCAATGGATGCATCACGTAATGAAGCCACGGCCAGTTCGGATTCTGGTCAGTCTTCGAGAGCCTGGAGCGACATCCTCAATCGAATACGTGATGACTGGCGGCGGGTACAATCACACCCCGGCGATTCTCAAATGGCGGCATATTCACTGGCAACGCCTTATACGGGTCTCGGTAACCGCCTACCCAAAGCCCTTGCAGACGACCTGACGTCCGACGTCCCCAAATCGACCGTCGCCGCCAGAGGAGAAGCTTATTTCGAAGTGGCCATGGAGTCTTCTCGCAGATCCGATCTGCAACAGGGGGGAGAATCGATTGTTTCCATTCGAAACCTCTCTTCGGAAACATTGCCCCTTGTGGAAGTTCTCGAACCTTTTTCGAGAATGCCGCAGGTTGTGGGAGCATTTCCCGATGGCTACGTCGATCAGGAAGGTTTGAAACGATCCATCTCGCTGTTGCCACCGGGTGAATCAGAGCGACTCACGACTCGCTGGCTTTCCAGCCGACAGACGGCAAACGATCTTCTTTCGACCAATCTGGGAAGGTTTCCCTCAGGAGCGACCAGTGGAGAGTATCGCCTGCCGACGGGAAACCCTTCGCTCGTGCAGACAGTCGCTGAGGTCACAGCCGATGCCGTCGCGGGCTCACGCACATTGGTGACTCCGCCTCGCAAAAATGCCCGCCTGGCAATTCAGCTTTCCAGCACAGATCGGATTGTCAAAGGCAAAAATCTCAAAATGAACATCCGCGTGCAGAACATTGGCGAGATTCCGCTCGACAATGTCCGCATTCTGGCAGATCTGTCTCCTGAACTCACGCATTACTACGGTAACGCCGTCGAATATGAAGTGGGTTCACTCCGGCTCAACGAAGATCACCAGACGATTTTCATCATTGAGGGCAAGACGCTCGGCGCCGGGAAAGCCGTGCTGCGGGCAGTCTCACCAGATACACCCATTGCTATGGAAGTTTCTCAATTACTGGTGACTGATGATACAGGATACTCACCGGTTGCTGTGCCTCCACGAAATACTCCGCGTGACCAGTCCTCAGATTTCCCCTTGCCTCGTCCTGGCCGTTCAGAGAATTCTTCAAGCGACCCACGCGAACCCTCATTGCCCCGTGATGAGTTACTCCCGCCGCGTGAACGAATCCCTGCTGCTCGCCCACAGAACCCAGTACCGGATGATGGACTGTTTGGCCCGGCACCGGGGGAATTGCCAGCAAACCCGCGTCCTAATTCTTCGTCAGATCTCGAGAATTCTTTACGAAATTCCAATCAGCCACTTCCTCGTGTTCCAGCCAACATGAGAGAACGCCCCGATTCAGGCCGTCCTTTTGGTTCTCCCCCGGTCGATGATCCATTGAATCGATCGGATCGAACTGGGCGGGAATTGGATCCGATGCTCGATCCCAATCCCGGAAGAGATCTCAACCTGCGTGACAGAGGCAGTAACATCCCATCAGCAGATCCTTTCGGCCCGGAACCTCAGCCACTGGATTCGACGAATTCTCTTCCCGCTCGAAGGCCCTCACTCCCTGCAGTCAACGAGCCTGCTTTTGAACCTCGACGAACTCAACCCGTCATGCCAGATGACAATACATTCGGCCCTGCACCAGGTCGACGCCCACTGCTGGATCGAGAAGCCTCTCCATCAACCATCGATATGCCGCGAGAAAACTCTCGCGATTTTCCACCATTGCCCGACGATTTTGGCCCGGTCCCAACAGACCTCCCACCATCCGGGCTACCATCTCGCACGATGCCACTCGAACGAGATCGTCTTGACAACCTCCCCGAACCTCTTGAACCAGTCAGACCACGCAATTCGACCACAAGACCTTCCAGCGATCCCTTGGATAATGCGTTTCCTGAACCATTACCTGGGCAGCCTCTTCCTTCCATCAAGACACCAGAACTTGACCGATCTGCCGATCCGCGACAGCCATTGCCGCTGCTGCCAGAGATGACTCCCCGCAATCGAGACGTGCCAGCCAGAGCCCCTTCAGGATCGCCGGAGATCAATCAACCCCTCGAAGATCGGATCGACAAAACCATCCCCAATCGATCCGGATGGAATCCTACACTCCCTGGAAAGCCCAACCCTTCGATCCCGAATGACCCGCTTGATCCATTTCCGGAACTCAATGAGCCAGTCCCGAGTCGGATCAACAGAAATACACCCCGGCTTCCCGACGCCCTCGAGTCTGCTGCTCCCGACGCGGCAACAGCGAATCCTCAAGGCTCAATGCGATCCAGATCGCCACAACCCGCGTCAGAACCGGATCCTTTTTCAAATGGTCTCGATCCACTCGATTTATTAGAAAAAGCCGATCCAACAACCAGTCGACCTGATCCGCTTCGACAACCTGAGTCGCCTGCAGGCAGGCGTACACTTCCGGCACTGCCGACCGAGATCCCGGATGACTTTCCGCCATTGGGTCCTTTGCCAGATGCCGGCCAGCCTGACAGTTCCACGAGAAATCGCGAGTCGCCCACAGGACGGCCCACTCCTGCGGCTCAACCGCCTCTTCCAGAGCGGAATCGAACTTTACCTCAGGATCCGTTTGACCCATTCCCCGCAAATGATGGGGTCATTCGCAAAGTGCGACCTGCAGCACCCGAAATGCCTGTGCAACCAGTTGCCCAAGGAGCTCCGTCTGCCCCATTCAAGGTAGTCACAGCCAGCTATCAGGAATTCGTCCCTGTCCGGACGAGTAAAACACCGGTCAAGAGCCCCCCCTCTGCCTCTGCGCCATCAAGGGCCTCATTTGCAGATAACCCAGCAAACAACAGCAATCCAAAAAATCACCCACGGCCAGCCAGCCCGGAACCGCGACCAGAAGGCACCCGGTGAATTTGGATTTCGCCACATGCCGCACTCTGGAAGTCTATGCCCACCACCGGGGCAATTCTTAGCCGACCACTGGTGGCTTAATCCCGAAGTCTTCAATACTGAGCAGACTTTTGAAGGGCAATTGGCGAGCGGCAAAGTTGGCAGCGCCCCCTTCTTTGCGATCGATCACGCCAACAACCTGAATCACGTTAAGACCAAAATCGATTGAGCGATCAACCGAAAGCAATGCACTCCCACCGGTCGTCACGACATCGTCCACAATGACCACACGCATCCCCGGAGTGACTGGCCCCTCGAGATACTTCTGTGTGCCGTGCCCTTTGGATTCCTTACGTACCAGAAAGCCAGCCAGTTCTTTTCCCCGAGCAGCGGCGGCCGTCAGCACCCCTCCCACGATCGGATCGGCACCTAACGACATCCCTCCAAAAGCATCAAACTCGATCCCTTCGAGGAGATCCAGAAGCCCCTCGCTCAACAGCTTCAACCCCTCGGAATGCAGCGTGATCTGCTTTCCATCCAGGTAATAGCTCGATTTTTTGCCCGATGCGAGTGTGAAGTCTCCGAACCGTAATGCTCTCTGGTGAAACAGTTCGATCAAACGGGCGCGGTCGTACATTTCGCAGGAACCTTCTCGATGGCGGCTATCAAACCGCCGGACTTCTGGATCATTCAAAACCAATGTTCGCCACAGTCTAAAAGCGGAACGTCGACAACGCGAGGATTCCCGTCATCACCGGAGAATTGAGTGATCAAACGTACGCTTCATTTTCAGAGAAAATAATCTCGAATCGGTCCTGCACCACTTATTCGCTACAGCCAGATCATCCATCACCAACAACATTCTCGCGTTGGATTTCTCAGGATCACAAAGAGCGTTTATAAGACAAACTTGGCAGTGGAGAGTCTCATTTGTGGTACAGCTTTCCAACCATCGCCTCGCTTCGAGATTCTGGAACTCAGCCAAAAGATGCGGCCCTCGATGCCAGTCGAATGAGATATCTCTCCAGATATTCGCGTTGAATTCACTGCTCGAAAACTCAAACAGCACAGGCCGTTTCCATGGAATCGCATGAGCAGTTCACTTTGTGGCTCGCATTAACCACAGGCGGACTGGCTCTACTTGTTGCTGCCGCCACAGGATTTATCTGCGGCATCTGGCTGGGGCCCTGGTGGCAACGGCGCCAGTTTTCACGGGCCCTGAAGGATGCCTCTCTCTGGCAAAACCGATTGCTCACAGAATTGGAACAAGTCGAGAAGAACTGTACTTTCGCTTTATCCGAATCTCAAAAACCATTCCCACCGGATCGACAGAATCGGTTAGAGAAAGTCCAATCGCGTTTAATCGAGTCACTACAGCGGCTTGCCAACCTGCGCGGCAATCACAGCAGCCCACCAGCAGTTTTTCAGTTTGAATGGATCAATGACGCTCATTCGGCTTCATCTGGTTTACCAGACAGAAGCACTTTTGACCTCAATCTCAAACACATGCTCGATTATGGCACCTCATGCCATACCACCAGTGCACTTCTGCTCGTACGCATGGATCGGCATGATTCAGCACTCCGGCGGTACGGCTCGAGTGAGACACACCAACTACTACAAAAAATGATCGCTCTGGTTATTCGATCGGCGCGAGATACGGATCTGATCTGTCAGTTCGACGAACAGACGATCTCAGTACTGCTTCCAAATCTCACACCAGCACAAGCCTGGAGACAGGCCGAAATGATTCGTGACTCGATCCGGACTCATCACTTCCTCTTGGAAAATGGCCAACAGGAAGTCATCGTGACGGCATCCTCAGGATTATCCTGCTCACAACCGCAAAACAATCCTGAGGAACTGATCCAGAGCGCCAGAAGAGCGTTAGCCAAAGCGGAAAGCCTGGGACGAAACCGATTAATTGCCGAATGACAGCATCCCAGGACCGTGTGCCAGACTGGCACATTTTTTGACGCCACTTATATCGAACTTAAAAAAGGCGAGTATCGAAAGGCCCAAGAAGGTCCTCAATTCCATTGCAAAAACGCCTTAGGACAGCGAGATCGCAATGAGTTTGAGATTGAGAATACCGAAGTAAAGCAAACCCTAAGGCTGTGACTTCAACGCCAGCTTGAATTCGTTCTTTCCTGAAGATTTCACCTCAGCCATTAACCCGGACTTCTGATGATTGAGGTACTTGGCTGGCACCAGAGCTTTCGGAGCCACTGGTTTCACTTTGGGATCTGGTGGCACATACTCGCCACCGGTAGAACCCGTTGCAGGCGCCGCCTCATACTTGGAAACGCTGATTGTGTAGTTCGCAGCGGCTGCACCATCATTGGGCTGCCAGGTCATGAGTTTGAAGCGACCGGATGAATCGGTGGTTCCAATCGCACTGGGGATGGTCTTGCCATCAGGACTTGAGGCTGGTGCATGAAATGTCACAGTCGCACCATCGAGAGGCTTATCATCCAGTGTCACCACCCCTGTCACAGGAAATGTCGGCACTCGATCTTTCGGTACTTCGCTACCGCCACCACAGCCGTGAAGAGACAACCCCAGAACGATCCCCAATAAACTCAAACGAATGCCATACATTGTTGTCACTCCCAAACAATTGATCACAAGCTGAAGCCGATCTGACTGCCAAGAACGTCGCGAGGGTCTCGGCCCATCAAGACTTGTTGTTTCATTGATTATTTGCGATGACGCCGTAAATAACTAGCCAACCTGAGTGGATTTTCTGACATCCCATCAAACAAACACATACAACAAATGGTAGACAACCCACGACGGAACATGTTCATGTGATCACACATTATGACTTGTGATCTCGGAGTTTCCTCACGAAATCAGCCCCTATGAGAAAATTCGCGTGGTCTGTTCGGAATCTCTGCGATGTCGCCGCGCTTTGAGCCGCACATAGGGGGGTACGAATCGACCTCTGTGCCCTGCCATTCCAGGTGATGCCGTCAGGTCGGCCCGCCTGGGTTCCACCAGATCTTCCAGCACGAAGCCACTGCGGCACAGCTCGCCAATCAGTTCATCCCAGCGATGCAGAAACTCGCTCGTTCCCTGTTCTCGATACATCGTATCTGCTGCCACGGGCAAGGCACGCTGTTCATAGTATTCCACCCCTAACACATAGCGATCACGGTGGTCTCGATGGGTGATCTGCAGACTCCCTGGCTGCTTGTGCTGACTGATGTACAGACCCCCATCTTTGAGTACTCGAGCCAGTTCCCGATACATCCCCGAGAGGCTGGGAATGTAGCAGGTACTGACAGGTTGATGGGCAATATCGAAGGTGGCGTCTCCCAGCATCGACAAATCATCCATCGATGTGGCCAAAGTTCGCACATTGAGACCTCTGCGCTGTGCCTCTCTCAAATCCAGTGCGAGCATCTCTGGACTCAGATCGACAACAGTCACCTCGGCACCGGCAGTGGCATAAAGAATCGATTGCCAACCCCCACCCGCAGCGAGGCAGAGAACTTTCAGGCCCCGGACATCCTCAGGCAACCATCCCCGCGAATCGAGTGTCTTTAAGGGATACCGGCATTCCTCATCACTGGCCACATGGGCAAAAGGACTTCCATTTCGAGCAAGGGTATCCCACGCCTGACGATTCGTCTCCAGAAACTGTTTTCGTGACTGCTCAGACCCATCGATCAACATCTGACACTGCCTTCAAAGACTCTCGATTCCCAGTGGACTCGCCAAGTCTTGGGATCAATCTTTGAGAAATCAAGCAGCCCCCTCGAATCTGGCCTGCCAAACAGAAAAGAGGGATGGCCTTCGATGACACGAAAACCATCCCTCTGGAAAACTATCAAACGGGAGAAGTCAAGCTCTCTCTCGAACCTACTCCACAACGGCTGTAGAAAGTGGTGGCAGATTTCGAGCCGCTTCAATCGTCGAGATTCGTCCTTGCCATCGCGACAGCACTTCCTGAGCAGTCTTCAAGGCTGCTTCCCGTTCAGCCAGTTGCTTCTTTTCATCTTCAGTTGCCGGTGCAGTTTTCATACGCTGCTCAGCTTCCATTCTCGCATTTTTAAGTGCCTGTTCGGCATTACTGCGAGCACTATCCAGAGCTTTTAGTTCATCTCGACCCGTCGTGAGCTTCGCGTCCACAGTGTTCAACTCTGCCTTACCAGCAGCTAAAGGCTGCTTGCGCTCTTCAAGCTGTTTTTCCAGGCCCGAGACAGTCGTGGCTTGCTCTTTCACGGCCGCCTCAATGAGGTCGACCTGGTCTTTAGCCGACTTCAACTTTCCTTCCAGATCAGAAACAATGTTTTTCTGGTCAACGTTTTCGGCATCTCCGTTCAGACGATTCCGTGCTTCGTCCAATGCTTTTTGTGTCGCATCGAAAGCTTCACGTGCCTTCTGCAGGTCTCCCTTTTGGCCATTGAGTTTCGTCACAGCGACTTCCAACGCCTTCGTGGCCTGGTCAAATTCCTGCTGCTGTTTCGAGAGTTGCTGCTTCATTCCCACTAACTGCTGTTCCAGACGGCTCACATCGTTTTGCTTGCCGGTTTTTGCTTCGTTCCTCGCATTCAGTTCAGCTTCACGCACACCCACCATTTTACTGGCTTCTTCCGCGGCTTTCTGGCGGTCTGCAAGCTGCTTACGCAACGATTCCAAAGCCTCATTCGCAGCAGCAACTTTCTGCTGTGACCCTGTCAATTCCGTTTGAGCAGCCGCCAATTGAGCAGTAACTGATGCCGGATTTGTAACACACTGGCCAAACACTGCTCCATCTTTCGCATTCCAGGCATAAACCCGACCGGCCATATCACCCGCGTAGACCCGATCGGTCTCACCCGAATAACAGACTTCCATGCCCACATCTTGAGTCGCAGGGAAATCTCTTTGCTTGTTGCCATTGGCATCGAATAATTTCGTCACGCGATCGCGGCCTGTCGAAACAATCCGGACATCAAGTGTAAAATCCAAGGCCTGAACGCCGCCGCCATGAGCATTAAAGTTCTTGATCTGGCCGCCGTTCTGCATTTCCCACAATCGAATCGTGCCATCTTCGCTGCCACTGGCCAGCGTATTGCTGTCTGGCGACCAGGAGACATCGTTAATACTCCCGGTGTGACCCGTCAGAAAATAGAACTCTCTTCCGGTATATGCTTCCCACACAACGAGTCCATTACTACGGTCACCGCTGGCGAGCAACACGCCATCGGGGCTGAACTCAATCGCGGTCACCCAATCCGTGTGTTTCTTGGATTCGTAAAGCAATTCACCAGTCGCTACTTCATAGACCCGCAGCATCTTCTTCGGGCCACCCAGTGCGACGAGAGACATATCGGGGCTCAAGTCCGCTGCCAGTACGGTATCATACTCTGCACCAACCTGTGCGAGCCTTCTCCCCGTCTTGATGTCGAACAGTACCACCAGACCGCTTTGGCCTCCCCGGCCGCCGCCAGCCAGCAATACAGAACCATTCCGGCTGAACTTCAGAATATGGGGTTGCCCTTCTGGAAATGGGAGTACACCGACGAGATCTAATGTCTGAGCGTTGTAGAGCAGAATCTGCTTATACCCCGATACCGCCAGGAGTGGGGCCCACGGGTTGGCTGCCAAAGCCGTGACCGCATTGGCCCGGGACGTTACAACAACCGGCTCGATTGGCAAGGCGACTTCAGGCATAGGAGCCGGACCATCGGGCCTTTTCATCGATGAAGCTGCCGAGGCAGTCACGACCGATTTCTTTTTGATCTTGGCTTTACTTCCGGAATTCTGAAGCGCCCCCTGTTCAATCCACTTACGAACCAGTTCCAACTGAGCATCCGGCAGTCGAGGTTGCCCCGGAGGCATGATGGGCTCTGACTCATGAGTCATCACCAGATAAAGCTGACTATTGGCAGGTTCACCATTGGTGTTAATGACTTCGCCAGAAGCCCCACCCTGCATGGCAGCAGAGTAGTTATCGAGAACCAGGTCACCTTTTTTATCATTGGCATTATGGCACGAGCCGCATTTCTCCCGAAAAATTGGCAGAATGTGCTCGTCATAAGTGATCTTCTTCTCCTGAGGTTTATCATCCGACGCTTTTTCCTGAGCAGATATCGCTACAGGAACAGCCATCGCCATGGTCAAAATCATTGGGAGAAACCGACCCATACTGATACTCACTCTTCCACGAATGTCAGGCCAACCAGGCGAGGAAAGGCCATCGATATCTACCGATTTACAAAAGCAATCACTTAGGTTCACAAATCAAGGCAACGCTCTCGACGGTGCCTTAGTGATTAAAAATAAATTCCCGGCTGTTCAGCAGTGCCCAGAAAACATCATCGAGATCTTTCTTGGGATCCTTTGACTCAGCCAACGTTGGCAGCAGCACGTCGAGCTCCGCTGGCGTCGCCTTGCGCGAAAGACAGCGGATATAGAGTCGCTGCACAATCTCTTCGTGAGGGACCTTTTCCTGCAACCACTTACCAACCAGGTTCCCCTGCGCGATCTTCTGATTGGAAGAATCGCCATTCAAGAGATGGAGTGCCTGCGACAATGTCGGTTCCATCTTCACTTCACAACTGCAAGCCGTTTCCCGAGTCGCTCGACCAAAGGTCGTCAGGAAATAGTTCGATGTCTGTCCGTCGGCAATCTGAACGGCTCGAGCACCCAGTGGCAACCCGCGGAATTTTTCCCGACCACTTGTGACCTGTGTGATAATATCAAGCATGGATTCGGCTTTAATTCGCCGTAGAGACTGATGAGCAAAATTCTTCTCATCAGTAGCGTTGGATTCATTCCGCTGTGTTGATCGCTGATAAGCTTCTGAACGAACAATTTCTTTAACCAACTGCTTGAAGTTGTAATTCGATGCTGTGAATCTCTTGGCCAACTCTTTCAAGAGGGGCTCATTCGAAGGAGGATTGGAGATTCGCACATCATCAATCGGATCGACAATGCCAATCCCGAAGAAGTGATGCCACACTCGGTTGACGAAGTTTTCAGCAAAGTACGGATTCTCCGGCGAAGCCAGCCAGTTTGCCAGGACTTCACGGCGATCCTTACCCTTCGTATCTGCTTTTGGCCCACCCAGGAAAACAGGCTCCATCACCTTACCGTTGACAGGATGCCTTACGTCGCCACCACCACTATTGAAGATAATCGTCTCGCGGTAGTCTTCGGCTTCCTTACGTCCAATCTGAGAAAAGAACGACGCAAAGGCGTAGTAATCATCCTGTGTCCAGCGATCAAAAGGATGATTATGACATTGAGCGCATTGTGTTCTCATTCCCATGAAGATCTGGGCGACATTCTCGGAAACTTTGAGTGTATCCCGCTCGATCTGATAGAAATTTGTCGGAGCGTTCTTAAAGGTTCCCCCATTCGCAGAGAGAATATCTCGCACCATGACATTGAGTGGGACATTCTCGGCAATCTGCTCCGACAGCCAGTTATAGTACAGCACAATCGACTTATAACTGGTCTGATTGGATGATCTCATCATCAGCCATTCGGCCCACTTGGAGACCCAGACTTCTGTGAATTCTTTCCGCTCGACAAGTTGGTCAATGAGCAGATCCCGCTTCTGAGGATTCGTATCGGTCATGAAAGCGACATATTCTTCTTCCGTCGGGAGAATCCCAACCAGATCGAGGTAAACACGCCTCAGAAATGCTTCGTCGTCCGCTTTGCCACTGGGTTCAATGCGCAGCTTCATGAGTTTCTTATTGACGAGGTCATCAATGTAGTTGGCACTCGGCATCGCCTTAGCCTCATACTGATGCCATTTAGGCAATACGACAAAGTGGGAACCTACGGTAAATGTCGCGAAGCGAGCCATGATAAAGGCTTCGCCGCGAGCTCCCGCCTGAATGATACCTTCGGGAGAAATTGTTGCGGAATTATCATTATTCGACATAAACAACGTCAGTGCAGTCACGTCCCGATCAGAACCATCACTATAGGTAGCGCGAACTGTGACCTGCTGTTTTGTACCTTCGCCATCGAGCACCCCATCTGGCGGGTAGAGTGACAAACTTGTGCAGACGGGGACATCGGTCGGATCCTGTGGGCAATTGGCGGCAACCCAGTCCACGAAAGTCTTGTTCAAATCCGAAGTCATCTCAAAACGTTTACCGCCGCCATGGGGAACAGCCCCCACAGATTTTTCGACCAGAAGGCTGGCTTCAGGCACAGCGAGGTCAACTCGCCGACCGGGGAGTTCTCGCACAATGCGGTGGTAATCCCCGTCCGGATCGTAACCGAAGAGCGAAAGTCGAAAACCATCTTTTCCGCGGGCAGCGCCATGGCAGCTACCACTGTTACAGCCTGACTTCATCAATACTGGCATCACATCCAGTTTGAAACTCACAGGACGTGCTTCAGTCGCTTTAACGACTTCCAGAGGAATGGACTTCACTAAACCACCGTACTCAACACGGATCTCTGTCTTGCCATCAGCCTGAGGACACAGCGTCGTTCCCTCCAGCTTGACGAACTGTTGATCAGCGATCTGGAATTTTGCCTCATGACTGACATCGACAGTCACGCCATCCTCTCGCACTGCCTGAACAACCAGTAGCTGTCGATCAGCGGCCGTCTCGAGCTTGACCTGCTCCGGATAGACACGCAATTGAGTGAGCTTGGACTCACCAAACGCATCACCGGTGGCGAACAAGAATGTTCCCAGAACGCCCCATGTCATCCAGCAACGGTTAAAGATTGTACTATACTTGTCCATAGCCCACCCCAATCCTGATTGAGCATTCGTATCCGAAATTTTGACTTCCATCTCAATCACCTGTGCCGTTATCTGATTGCCATATCGACGGCCCTGACTGATCCAGGGCGAAATCTATTTATATCACTCATGTGCTCTGACTCTGCCGAACTCTGACTCTGTCGAAAAAAGACAAGCTTTAAGGGGCCTGCCCCGCAGCGGCCTTCTGCTGCTGCTCTAACCGCAGTTGCTCCAGGCGGCTCAATGGCTTCGTTGCCGGCGGTTTAGGTGCTTCTGCTACTTGAGGAGTGGGAGCGGGTGCTGGCGTCGTTTTGGGTGGCAACGGTTTATCAATCCGCAGTTCGCCACTCCCTAAATGATGAATCACTTCTTCACCTTCCTGCTGAATGATAATCTGGCAGAAAAGATTCTTGTTTTTGCTGACTGGTGCTTCTGGCCCGGCTTTAATCTTGAACACCAGTTCCTGGGTCTCTTTCGTCATCTCCAGTGGGTCAGCGGTGGTTTGATGAGGCAACCCCATCAGCACGACCTTGGCAGTCCCCTCAAAGGGTGTGACCTGTTCAACTTTCACCGGGTAATCGATCTCTGCATTCTGCTCGACAGCGGACTTTGCAAACTCCAGCTTGACGTAAGGCTCAGAGACTTTCAGAGCGACAAACGGCGACGCGGAAATCCGACTTCCTCCCACATCCGCACGAACTCGGGCACAAATTTTCCAATCACCAACGGGAGCATTTCCGGCAGCATTAACATCAATCACTGTCTCCGTCTGCCCTTCAGCAATGACTGCATTGCGACTTGAATTCACACCGGGCGGATTCTGCAGCAGTTCGACATTGATGGGTCCTTTAAAGTCCCCTTCACGCTTGGCAATCAGCTTTAATTTCAAAGGACTGTTCTTTATCAGCGGGACTTTGGGTTGCACAATCTCCACAGAAAAGGGGACTGGTTCCACCACAGAAACTGCCAAGGCCGGTAGCGCTTCGATAAAGAACGGGCGGTTATTCTGACCGCGCACCATGACAGCATCCTGCCTCACGCGACCTTCAACATGTCGATTGGGATCTGCGGCAATGAAACCCACGATCTGAGACATTTTCAAACTTAGCGGTGCATCAGGAGCTGCGACCAGGACGACCTGAGCCACCCCTTGGCCGTCAGCCAGTTGTGGAGCCTCGATTGTGACGCCCTGAGGAAGATTTTCACTGCGAAACTCAATGGGCCCGCCAACATCCCGTCTTGTGGCTGTTACCAGGAATGGCAATCGCCCACCAGCGGGTAACTCGAGCGTATCTTCCTGAAACTGGACGAACTCATTAATCGAAAAGTCGAGACGAGGCGTAATCGGGTTCGCTTCAATCCGGTAATGATAGGCATTCCCTCCACGACCCAGATGATCGCGAATCATGACAAAGTATTTACCATCCGCAGGGCAATTGAACCGAAGCTGACTATCGGGAGTGCCGGGGGAGTCGTCGCTATTGGCGACTGCATTCCCTTTGTCATTCCAGATCTGCAGCACAGAATCAATCTCGGAACGCAATCGTCTTCCGTAAACAACGAACTCGAAATTCTCACCTTTTTTTGCTTCGAAGGCGAACAGGTCTCGATCTCCTTCTGTCTGCAGAATGCCATTCATGGCGGCGGGCAGAACAGCCAAAGGAGCCTGCTCCATTGAATCATTCGGCTCTGCTTCGATCACGTTCTCAAGATCTGTCAGCCGAAATGCATTACCAGTCGGTGAAGTTCCCGAATCATCACTCGCTGAAAGGGCAAAGTTCAAAGGGGAGGATGCTGGAAGACTTTCCAGAGTTGGCAGCACAACATCTCGCGTCAAAGGACCCTTGACATCCCCGTAATAAGTCACCGAAACGGTGCTTCCAGGTTTACCACCGGCTGGGACAATGGCCAGCGGCCGGGGATAGTTTCCGATGTGGAGCTGGTAATAGCTATCACCCGACCCGCCATAACTGGATTCCCTGACCATCACGATGTATTTACCATCCGCGGGGACGACGATCGAAGCCACGCCATCCTGAGTGCCAAAAGCCGCATCGTCACTGCCAGCCAGTTCAAATCGTGATTCATTGATGATCGACACATACGGATCGAACATCGAATTCCCGAGGCGGATGCCCACGACTTCCGCAGTTAACCGCTCACCAGCTTTCGCATCGACGACGAAGTAATCGACATCCTCGTTCGTCACGACGCCGTTGATTGTCACGTTGTTCGAAATCACCTGTGGCTTGACGAACTCATTGTTCGGCTCGACTTCTTCAACAACCGGCAAGGCCGAGATGGCAAAGTTTTGTGCCTTGGACATGCCACTTTTGGTACGGAGCCTTAAATGCCGAATTCCTGGCGTCTGATCGGAACTCAGTTTGACGCGGGCCTTGACCAGCTTGTCGTTCTCGACTTTGAAATCAAGGACTTCAATTCCCGGCTCGTACATGATCACTTCAGCAGCATCGCCAAGCCGCTCGCCGTTAAACGAAAGTTCGACTTCTGTCCCCCGCTGGGCACCACGAGGCATGACATTTCTAACAACAGGGTCAGCGCCCAGAGCATGTCCAGCGGTCGCAAAGCCCATCAGCAGGCAGGCAATACTTAAGTTGCGAGCGAACCAGAATTTCATCATGGGAGAACATCCTTAGCCTGCACACATCACCTGCTGTGCACGACTTTTCCTTCAGGCGAGAACGATTTGGCAAGCATTCATTTCGAGGCAGGTTATCTTCACGAGGCAGGTCAAGGGCTGTTCGACTCCCGGGAATCAACAGCCCTGATGTAGATCTCGTCACATCGAACTTATTTTATGCAAACAATCAGAGTGAGCTCTCAAGTGTCTGGCGAAAATACATAAGCCTTAACGAATGTAACGATTATTCCAGCAAGCGAGTGGCGTAGCTGATACTCGGCAAACCAGTTTTCAGTGGCACAAACACCATCAAACCAAAAGCCTGCCCTACTGGAACCAACAGGTTCGGAAACCACTTCTCACAAAGGACGTCTCTGTGGCGACCTGCCCCAGGCGAGTGTGCAAATGATTCTGACCAGATCAATGCCTCTGAATCGTAAGTAAGGACATTAACACTGACGGCTAGGCGCCAGGCCATCGCCCAAGAGTCAGGCGATGGCCCGTAGTGCATATGCCAAAAAGACTGCACTGCCAGCCAGGTCTAAGCCAGCAACTCTTTCACAACTTGACCGCCATCGACGATTTCAATCGGGCGATCCCCAGGTGCCATCAATTCCTTGTCAGCGACAATACCCAACGCGTGATAAACGGTGGTGAAAAGATCTTCAATTCCCAGAGGATTCTCATCAGGCTCGGAGGCCACAGCATTCGACGAACCGTACACGGCTCCCTGCTTGATCCCGCCACCAGCCAGGGCTACGCTGAAGACCTTAGGATAGTGATCGCGACCTGCGGTCCCGTTGATCTTCGGTGTCCGGCCAAATTCCGACGACACCATCACCAATGTTTCACCCAGCAGACCACGCTGGTCGAGATCCTTGATCAGCATTGAGAAAGCCTGATCAAACTGAGGCATCTGATTTTTGAATCCCTGAACAATATTGGTGTGGTGATCCCACCCACCGTAAGTCAGGTTCACCAGCCGCACACCAGATTCGACAAGGCGGCGAGCCAGCAGCATGCGAGCGCCTGCCGTATTTCGGCCATACTGATCGCGGATCTCGGGCGATTCCTTCTCAATATCGAAAGCTTCTCGTGCCTGCGACGAACTGATCAGGCTGTAAGCGCGATCATAGAAAGTGTTCATCGCGGTCAGTTCGTCAGATTTTTCCCGCTGTGCAAAATGACCATTGACGGCATCCAGCATGCGGCGACGTGACTCAAATCGAGCATCATCAACTCCGCCAGGCAAGTTCAGATCCCGAACCTTAAATCCGTTGCTGGCCGGATCGGAACCCAGGGCAAACGGTGCAAAGGCACTGCTCAAATAGCCGCTGCCGGCATACTCGTTTGGCACATTCGGCACACAAACATAAGGAGGCAGATTGTTACGTGGTCCAAATTCATGACTGATCACAGACCCAATGGAAGGATACTGCAAGGCAGGACTTGGCCTGTACCCTGTGAACATATTGTGCGTGCCGCGTTCGTGGGCTGCTTCACCATGGGTCATACTGCGAATGATACAGAGCTTGTCAGCGACTTCTGCGGTTTTGGTGAGAGTTTCCCCAAACATCACACCGGGAAGCTTTGTCTGCACCTGCTTCATTTCACCGCGATATTCGATCGGAGCATTGGGCTTCGGATCAAAGGATTCCTGATGAGCGATCCCGCCAGGCAGGAAGATGTGAATGATGGATTTGGCAGTCCCTTGAAAAGTCTTGTAATCCTTCAAGTCTGCCAAAGCCTGCTGCTGCAGAAGATGAGGCAATGTTAATGAGGTCCCTGCCAGCATGCCCACTGACAGAAATCCACGGCGGCTGAGTGCCTGAAAATGCGCTGGTGCACAATTAGGGGAAACTTTCACCATGGCATCAACTCCAGATTTAGGGCGGGAAACTGCGAGGTAAGGGTTACTGCGGAATTCTTGGGAGGCAAAACGCTGGGCATCCAGGCCTGACCATCTCAATTCCTTGGATCGTCAGGCAGAAATAGGGCTTGCCAACATTGCATCAAAAAATGTCGCTGCGTCAACATTTGGCATCTTGAGAAAATTAGTTTCCGGAAAAAACAACAATTTTGTCAAAAACTTGACACGTTATGGAATTCTTCGCACGGCAACCTTCGCTCCGGATGATTCACGTTTTCAAATACAATCGCAACAAATTACAGCATTGAGATTTACGGCACGACCAGCCAAACCTGTAACTTCACTTGCCGAATGCCACCAAGACTTCAAAACCACACCATGCCTACCCCCCCCCCCCCCTGCAAATCCAACACCGCACGCAATGTCACGTTTTCTTGACCACCTTTTCTACGGTCGTCACCTCCTGGGCTCTCGACTCCACGATTGATTAATTTTGTCGAACTGGCAGCACCCATTTCCCCGGAATCATCACAATCGGACTGCCCAACCTGAAATTGAATCATCTTCCGCCTCAGCTTTTCCGTCCCTGTTAGAACCTGCCCCAGATTCAGTACTTCTCAACAGTGTTTAGCAGCGGGAGGGAGTTGGTCATCATGTGGAAATGGTGGAGAAACAGGCAACGTAAACTGAGATCTCAGAAACCTTTGCCTCATTTTTTGCCTCGTTTGATCGAGCGGCCTGATCTCAGTACCTGGCTGACCGATGCTGCCAGGGTCAAACTCATCAACCACGCTCGCAACATGGTTGCCGAAAAGAACTGGGAAGGCCTGAGCGGTTTAGTCGTCACGGAAGAAATGAAGTGGAAGATTGCACTTCAGGCCTCCCGGTTAACCCTTGGATTTGACGACTCGCCGTTTGACTCGATTCAATCCATCCTGATCTACCCCTCGACCTATGTTGCACCTCAGCAAACATGGCTTGGGCATATCGTCGTCGAAAGTTCCTCGCTGCGTCTCGGCGAAGCCTGGAAACGCGGGCCCATTGTTTTGTCGTGGGAAGACATTCAGCGCGAATGGGAAGGTCAAGAGCCACTCCACAATGTCGTCATTCACGAGTTCTCACATGTTCTTGACATGGCCAACGGAGATGCCGACGGCATGCCTGTCATTGAAAATCCGGCTCTTGCCAGAAACTGGATATCACTCGTTCCCCAGCAATTCGCACAATTCGTCCAGCGACTACACTCTGGCCATAGCGATATCATCAATAGCTATGGAGCGACAAACCTCGCGGAGTTTTTCGCTGTCTCGACCGAAGCCTTCTTTTCGTCGCCGAAACTCTTCAATATGTGGCATCCGGAACTCGCACAGCTCTATAGACAATACTATGGCGATACATGCTACTCGACGAGTTGGCCACTTCATCCACAGCACCCACGAAGCAGCCCGTTATTACTGAGCAGCCGCAGAGACTTGAACCATGATTGGGCTCATGTTGGTTGAAGATTCGGTATCCTTTGCAAGGATACCGATGTCATGAATTGAACCGATACGATATCTAAAGGTCTACTTTCATTACCTGCTGAACTGCCTATGCGTCTCCGAGCCTGACGTATTGAGAACACCATCGGATCCCCAAACGCAAAACTCCTTTCGCAACAGAGTTCCCTGGACTTCCGAAAATGGGATGGTAAGCTCGCCAAGACCAATTCGAAGCCCATTCAGCCCTTGAAAACCGATCTTCAGCCAGGACTCCTGATGAGAACCCTTCTCTGCGCCATCACGATGCTCGCTTTGTCTCTTGTTCATTCGACCCTGGCAGATGACACCTCCAGGATTTTGGCGAAACCGCACGATGCGGTCCCCTCAATCGCAGATGCTCGAAAAGTTCTTGATCTTTCTCAGATTCCTCTGGCACCAGGAGTCGAAATAGCACCTCGGCGACCGATTTTTTCTCTCTCCTATGATTGCGCAGCGAGTCCAAAAGAGAGTTACAAGCATCACCAGCGTCAGTTCACTTCGACTGGCTGGAAGGAACTTCCCGGCAGCAGCATCGAAGATGCTTTGGCGAGTGGTACTTTTCAGAGAAGCGGTTATTCACTTTCCCTGATGGTTATGCCGGCCGGAGGAAAATCGCGTGTCAGCATCATTCCCCACGGGAATGTTCCGCTGGCAAAACTCCCCTCGTTGCCGGGTTCGACCGTTCTGTCCGACACTCCGGCTCAAATCATGCTCATCATGCCGGAGACTTCCGCTCCAATTGCCAGAAAAATCACACAAGATCTGATCGATAGAGGCTGGAAGACATACGGTGAAGCTGGGCCCACTCGATCATTCGTCCAAGGCTCCACACTGCTGAACGTCATGATCTCCGATGCTCCCGGGCAGGCGGGGAAATCGATGGTGATGTACTCGACAGTGCTTAGATCAGCCGACCTTCCAGTGACCGATGATGCGACTGCGATCCAGTACTCCGATGCTCTCACCCAGGTCAGTTGGCAAAGTTCTTCAGACCCCAAAGAGGTTATTGCTCGAACGAAATCTCTTATGGAAGCCCAGGGTTGGAAATCCACGACAACCGAACCTCTGTATATCGATTACAAGTGGACCATGTTTTTCCGCAGTGATCCCAAAACACTTCGCAAATTGGAAGTTCGCGATCTCAAGCCCGGCTCTCGAGCATTGCTCAAAGAATTCCTCCCCGAAGAAATTCCTGATCAACCCACCACCGCGGCACCCGGTAATCCTTAGTCCGCAGCAGAGAAACATGCCGCTCAGCTTGCAAACTGTCGTGGCAATCGGGATACTTCCACCGGCCGAGCCAATTCGCACCCCTAGCTCAATTGGATAGAGCAACGGTCTTCGGAACCGTAGGTTAGTGGTTCGACTCCACTGGGGTGCATTTTCCGTAAGTCAAGCCGAATGCTGTAGTTAGCATACCTGCCTGCGTTGGGCAGTGCGGCTCGAAACTCTTCGAAAAAGTGGTAGTACTACCACTTTTCGAAAATGTTCGAGGATCGCACCATGCCCAAGACGCCCAGAATTCCAAAACTCTCGCTCCACAAACCCTCAGGTTGTGCCCGTGTTCGGGTCCAAGGTAAGGATCTTTACCTGGGGCCTTTCGGTGACCCCGAAACACTCCAGCGGTACTCCCGCCTCCTCGCTGAACTGGCGGCACAACAGCATCAGTTGCAAGTGGCCCAGGCCAACTCAGGTCAGTCAACTCCCTCTCAGGATCTCACCATCAGTGAGATGATCCTGGCCTATCTCGAATTTGCCACGACTTACTATGGTCCGAGGTCCCGTGAACCCCAAAGCATGAACCATGCTCTTCGACCACTCCATGCACTTTACGGAAGCACTCTCACTCAGGATTTTGGCCCCAAGTCGTTCAAAGCTGTTCGGCAGCACATGATTGATGTCCACAAACTCAGCCGCACGGAAATCAATCGCCGGATGGGTCGCATCAAACGCGTCTTCAAGTGGGCCGTCTCGGAAGAACTTGTCTCTCCGACCATTCTGCATGGTCTTAGTGCCGTGTCAGGCCTGAGACGTGGACGATCTGAGGCCCACGAGTCGCGACCCGTGCGTCCTGTCGATATCTCACAAATCCAACTGACACTCCCCTTCCTCCCACCTCCTGTGGCCGCCATCTGCCAACTCCAACTGCTGACCGGCATGCGACCTTCCGAAGTGCTCCATATGCGTCCCTGTGACATCGATCGATCGGGGGCCATTTGGCTTTACACCCCCGAACATCACAAAACCGAACATCTCGGCTTTGAGAAGCATGTCCCACTGGGGCCTCAGGCGCAGGCCGTTCTGGCTCCCTTCCTGAATCGCGATCCCAAAGACTACTGCTTCACTCCCGCAGAAGCCGAAGCGTGGCGCAATGAGCAGCGGGCAGTCCACCGCAATCCCGATCGCAAAACAAAAATCTTTCCCTGCGAACTGAAGGCTCGGATCCGGCGCAAAGCCAAGCGTCAAGCGGCTCCCAAGGTGAGGCAACTGCAACCCTGCTACGACGTCGATGCGTATCGCCGCTGCATCACCTATGGAATTCGCAAGGCCCAGAAGGCTGGTCATGCCGTCCAACACTGGTTTCCCTACCAGATTCGGCATACACACGGCACAGAGGTCCGTCGCCGGTATGGGCTGGAAGCCGCTCAGGTCGCGTTAGGTCATGCAACAGCGGACGTGACTCAAGTCTATGCCGAACGCAATCTCAAGCTGGCCATGCAAGTCGCTGCCGAAATCGGTTAAGGTGACTCCCTCGTCAAGCTTATGGCGATCATGCTGCCCTGCAGCCTGATCGCGATCGCAACATCTTGGTGCAAAGCTTAACTTCGCACACTGGCAAAGACCTAAAAAATACAGGGAACTGGATCCGCAGACTCAAGCAGAACCGATTCCCTGTATTCATAGCCTAGAGCCTGTTACGGACTGTTCTGGATGATTTCCGGGATATATTTGATCAATAGTGACATCATGGCGACCCAGTGCCAGCCTGCCACAACTTTTGTCAGTCGTTCATCATCACGGGTCAATCGGCGTGAGCGTCCCAGCCAGGCAAATGTCCGTTCGACAACCCATCGACGAGGCAGCAGTACAAAGCCTTTCTTCGCCTCGGTATGCTTGACCACTTCCAGCTGAATCCCATTCTCAGAGGCGTCGTTTCGTGGCTGATCTCCGGTGTCGCCCTGATCAACATAGGCCACAGTGACCTGCTCATGAGTCACTTCCTGGATCACTGCTGTCAGTTTTGCCACCTGCTGACGCTCCTGTTCATTCGCTCAATTGACCGTGACCGCGATTAAATGCTCTCAAGTATCAACCGCAGCATGAGTTTTTGATCCTTTTCTCCTTTTGTGACCATCATAGACAACTCTGCCGCCGCTCTCAGGAGTGGATTGTAACGTCCGTCCATCCAGAATGACGGCTGTGGGCTCTGTGCAGGGCAATCGCATGTTAATTGCTTGAAAAATGGCGATAAGCTTTTCGATTGCTGAGTTATCCCAAGCGCATCGCTTACGTTTACGACGTCGATCGAGCGACCAAGAAGCTGATCGTCAACGAACTGGAAGCAGAGCGAGTTCGTCAGATCTTCGATCTCTACCTTGAATGCGAGGGACTCATTGGAACTCTCGAAGCCATCCAAGCCCGAGGTTGGCGAGCAAAGAGCTGGGTCACCAAAACTGGCAAGCAACTCGGCGGCGGTCTGTTCTACAAAACGACACTGCACAGCTTACTAACCAATCCGATCTACATCGGCAAAGTCAGCTATCGCGACGAGATGTACGAAGGCGAGCACCGAGCCATCGTTGATCCGGAGGTCTTTGCAGCGGTAAAGAAGAAGCTCAATGCCAACCGCGTCAGCATTGGCGATCGCATCCACGGCAAATCCCCCGGCGTGCTGGCTGGTTTGCTGCGTTGCTCAGCCTGCGATTCCATGATGACGCATTCGACCAGCGGCGGAAGCGGCCGTGGCAGCAAACAATATCGCTACTACGTTTGCAACAAAGCGAAGAAACGCGGCCACAAGACTTGCCCCAGGCCATCGTTGCCGGCGGAGGAGGTCGAACGTTTTGTGGTGGCACAACTCCAAACGCTGACAATCGACGAACACCTTCTCAACGAAACCAGCCTTCGCGTCAGCCGAACCATTAACGACAAAGGGGATACGCTTCGGAAAGAGTTGTCTCTACTGAACGAAAGCTTGGTCAACCTCGAGCGAGCAATTGACGCCATTTCGATTCCCACAGGCGATGATGCACGCGAAGTCAAACGTCTCGATTCACTTGCATCGCTCACCGAGCAACAGACTCGCGACCTGCGCCGTCGCAACGATTTGAAAGACCAACTCGCAAAGATCCACGCCGGTGCACCTGATCGACAGACCATTCGCAAGGCCATCAAGAATCTCGAAGGATTGTGGGAACATCTCACGATGGGCGATCGCAGCCGACTGATGTCCCAGTTGGTAGCACGCATCGATCACGATCCAGCCGACAGCACCTTGTCCATTACGCTTAGCCCGCTCGGGCTGAAGTCATTTGCAACCCAGAATCCCGACAAAGAAGAAAGCGAGAAGTCATGAGCCACTTCAAGATCCAGTTCGAAACAAGTTCATCATCCCACGGTCGACAACGCGTTGGAGCACCCAAGCCTAAGAAGTCAAACGCACCAGCCAAGCTTCCTCTCATCCCCAGCGCCGCTGTTTTCGACCGAACCGCGCCACCATTTTCATCCGGGCTTAACAATACGCGACTTCATCCGAACGATGCCGGCCGCCAGAATCGCAGCGATTTCCGATCGCCGAGCCGGCGCAGACAAGGAAGAAGGGGGAACAGTCGAAAGCAACTCGCACCTCCATGCTCAACGCCGCCATGATTAGCGGCTCGAAGACAGACATTCGCAGCCACAACAGCCGCGTCTATCTGTAGGAATACCCGGTGCGGGTTCGAAATGACGGATTAGGGTGCGAAAGAGAACGCATTCGCCGTGGACTCAATCTGCTATCTCTCGCGGAATTTTTTACGAATTGCCCTGCTCGAAAGTAATAAGCATGTAGGCGGGCAACTTTGCCTCGCCACAATTCAAATGCTTATCATAGGAGCCGTGCCAATGAGAATTGGATTGACCTTTGGAGAATTTGTAGAGCTTGAGCGCAAGCCTATCGTTCGCGGTGAACAGCTGCTGACGATTGAGGAGGCAGCAGAGCACATTAGGCAACGTGGGTATTGCTGCCGACAACAATCACTGAAACTTTTGATGAAATGTAGGCAGCTTGAAGCCTCTAATCGCATCTGGACGCAAGATCTCATCGAGTCCTGTTGTGACTACTTCGAAACTCACGAGTTCTTTACACCTTACGTTGAGATGTGCAGGGTCTTGGGATGTAACTACTTCGCACTCTTGCGAGCCTTGAAAGATGCCTCGGAACGCGAGTCAGAAAAGTATGGCACCGGGGTACGGATGGACGATCAATTGTTCGTGATGCATAGAAGTCCAGCCCGCGAAGAACATGCCGCTGTCATAACCTTCACGTTTTGTGAAGACATCCGCGATCGACTCATTCGCGGCGAAGGCGTGTAGGGCATCATCCATCGATCGCGTATTTGTGCAACGGTGGTGTTAGACGACGCCACCGTTAAACAGATATACCTGGCAGTCAACGGTCGGGAATGTCGTCTTCGGACGCTCGGTTGCCAGACTCAAGCAGTTCAAAAACTTGATTGATCGGTTCTTCGTCAAAATCGCCCCAAGCAAAACCTTTCTTGGTGAGTAGGAGAACCTGGTTCCCCATTTCCATTTCTGACGCGTCGAACGGCACATCATCGAGACATCCTTTGTCTTGAAGCAACTGGATGAAGTCTGGCAGCTCCGCGTAGTCGTACAGGACTTCGCAAACAGCGTCGAACTGTAGTCCGGTGGCATCCATGATTTGATTTATTGTCTGCACCTCAGCGTTTTTGAGGCGTTTCCAGACCTGTTGGAGAACAGCGACCTGGTGGGTTGTTGTCTTTTCTTTGAACTGCATTGTTGGGCTCCCATTGAGTTTGGATTGAAACGAAAATGATGGGAACCAATCTAAGCCCGCGTTTTGACACGTTTGGTCACGCGCTGCCTATGTTTTTTGAAATTTGCATGAATCGTTTCCGGCGTTAGCTTGGCCTGCCGCTTGGTGCAACCGGCCGATCGTGGAAAAAGTAATCCTGGCAGAGACTAGCGAAGATAGTGCTTCGCAAATTCTAGGACAAACTGAGCGCTGGTAAATGCCGCATATTTTTGGTATTCGTCAGTTTTGGGTGGAGCGGCAAAGTCACAAATGGACTTTGCCGCGAAACACTTCGGGCGAGGAGCCCTGGCAGTCCGGCAGGCTAGGAAGCTTCCGTAAACTTCCATCTCTACTCCGATTAGTTTCCTGTTGTGAGTGCGTATGGCATCAATCATTTCTTGACTCTCGACAACCGCTGCCCCAGAGGCAACGGGACCAATACTGAGATTTAGTCTCGATGACGGTGTATTGCCCTGCCATCTGGATTCTATCTCATGCAAAATTGCACTTCGAGTCTGCTTAAAATGTTGCGCTTTTTCCTTCAGTTCAGCATCCACAGCAATGTAGTTTGGTCCAGGCTTAAACACACTTTCAGCGTTGGACGAATTTATGACCTTGCCTGCCCCGTAGTCCCACGACTGATCGGCAAAGATCACGTCCCCAAAGTTGCCCGCCATTCCGGCTGTTATTCCTGCCATCGCTAGATAACGCGGCGAAAAATTGTAGATAACCTTTGTCGCTAGGCAAGCAGTTGCTGCCATTCCCATCTCAATTGCAGCACAGCACACAACCTTAAGCGGTCCGCCTTCGGTTTCAATACGTCCCTCATAGTAATACGTGTCATCTTGGCTTCTCCGCAAACTCTTCCATTCACACGGAAGACTAAGGATAGCGTCTAGTTCGATCTCCTTCAGTGCAGTGATTATCGCTAAATCAGTCTGGTAATCATCGTCGGAACGCATACCCGCCAAGGTCCCGGTGATATAGACAGCTTTCCTGCCTAAAACATCCTGCCATGCAGATGAGTCAAAGGCATAATGCAAGAGTTGCCAAGACTCTGACTCCATCTCAGATTCAGACTCTTTGAAGAGATCTGCGAATTCTGTGAGCCCAACGATATGCTTGGGCCGCCTGAGCCTTGGCCCGCCTCGAACAATAGTTCGCAACAAACGCATACCACCATCTTTGACCGGAGATTCACCATCTCTCATAGGCAGGTTGAGGTCAAGAATCAGTAAATCGAAATCATGCGACTCAAGCATTGCACCTGCGGCGGCAACTGAAGAAGCTGACTTCAAATCAAGTTGCGGTTCTCCTACGGCGTCTGCGAGAGCGCCACGAATTCGGTTGCGCTTTGCCTCATTGTCATCAACAACCAGCACTCGGAGCGGAATCTCTGTCATTCTATAGCCCTTTCAATTGCCATATCGAGTGCCACCCTGAGATCGTCACGCCATTGCGCATCGGAGGCTTGGTAGTAAACGGTCACGATGTAGCTTTCCGGATATTGTGTCGCCAACTGCTCCTTTAGCTGCTCTAACGTCATTTGGTCCGCGCCTTCTCCGAATCGTTCGAACTGAGTGACGATTATTACGCGTCTTGCTTTTCTCCTTCGCTTGAGCCTACGCAAAACTTCAAAACCCGCATATCGCCTCTCGTAGCCACCTGTCTCTTTGCCACCGACATCGAAAGTCGGCATTGTCATGTCAAGGAGGATAACTGTAGGCTCGTCCAGCATTGCGCAACGAAGCGCGCTATTAAAGGAGTTTCGTTCTAGTATTTCTGCATCGACAAACTCCTGCATAACAAACGACTTGAGCTGCCGCATCTTATTTGGGTCGTCATCAGCGATTAGGATTTTCATTGCCGTCTCCATGGTACCTCGAGCTCAATGACTGCCTGAAATTCATTTGAATCAGCACTAACAAAGACTCGATAATTGTCTAGTCCCATCTCATAGCACAAAATCTTGTGTAGCTTGCCGTATCCGCTCCCGCCTTCGACGCGTGAAGTCGCGAGCGAATGCTCGTCTGCGGTCATCTGATTTAGTCTCGCCGCTTTCTCCTTCAGAAGCTCTACGTCGATGTTGCTCGGCAATTCGTTCTTGCAGACCATCTTAATAACCGGCCCATTGGCAACAACCTCGATTGTCACATTCGTCTGCGTCGATTCTGAGTGTTTCGCCGCATTATCAAGAAGTATGAAAAGCATGTCCCATAAAGCACGGAATTGGTTGCCGGGTACAGTAACGTCGTTATCCAAAATGACGTTTATCTCCAATCGCGAAGGCCCACAAAATTGCTTCGCCGCTTCCGTGCTAGCCTCTAATAGAGAGCGCAACTGACAGTCAGGCACATGCTTCTGCTCATCGAGTCTAAACCATTCCGAAATTGCTTTCAGCGCCATGGTCAAATGCGTTCCACAAGTTGTGAAAGCAGCACGAATAGGCATTGATTGATCATGCCCAATCACTGAATCGATTCGCTGCTCGCAACGCTTCATTGCCTCAAAGAGTTCAGATGAAAGAGCATTTTCTATAGTTGCTCTAACCTCCTTTAGGGCTTCGTCAGTGCGTTGCCATAACGCTTCAAATACTTTCCGAACCATGTCGGCTGGCGATTCCGCGCTAAGCGTGGCTTCGTACAAGCAAACGAGCTGGTCTTCTGTAAACTCGAAATTGAAAAGTGCGCTACTTGATCCCGAGCTCTGTCGGATTTGAATCCATTCATTCCTGACTCGATAGATAATGCCATCAACGGTCGCCGAAAACTCTGCCAAGGCTTCGCTTAGGCCAGTCGAATCATGCTCACTGCGACAAACTCGCCTTATCCAGAAATCGTTTTGCATATAACTTCCTGAGCTGTCTTTAAGCGTGACAAGTTGTTGCGATTCGAACGGCGCGCGGAGAGCCCCAGCTAGCGTTCCATGGCGGATTCGCTGGCTCAGATTAGCGTCTAGACCGTACTTATTGCTGGATAAAAATTGTGTCTTCAGGTCCTCAAATACTTGTTTGAAAAGCCGAAACCCTTCGTCAATGATGAAGATCCTGCTATTGTCAATTTCCTCCATTAGAGCTTTTGTAATCTCTATAGTTTGACGGAGACTGACGTCTTTGAGCATGCCGAGCGTCATGCACCGAGTCGCTCGGTCAAGAATTGTCTTTGGAAGAGACTCGATGATTGCATCCGTATCCACGAAGATTCTTGACCGCTCAGCATGATGTGTTAATTCACGAATAGCGAGAATCCTGCTGATCTCAGCAATCTCCGCCTGGTCGATTCGCCGGTTCTCCGGGTCGTTCTCAATAAGCCATTCACAAAGGGAAATTCGCTCGAGAGCAATTTCGTCTTGGGATTCGAACCAAAACGATTCTGCGAGGACTTCGAAAGCGCACACGTTTCGAAGGAAGAACGAGAACTCTCGATTGTTAAACTGGCTCGAGATCTTTAGCAACTCTGATGGCTTTTTGCAGGAACATGCAATTAGGAAGTCTTCGAATACGTCGTGGAGTCTTGAAGGTGATCTTTCTTCGTATTCTAACTGTTGCGAGAGAAAATGGAGAATCGGCCATGCTATATCAGAACTGACTTCGTCATCACCACCTTCTGGATATTGTGTCAGTAATTCGATGAGCGTCGACTTTCCAATGATCTGCGGTCTTTCGAGGCTTGTCTCTACGATAAGCCTCGCAGCTTTAGAGAACTCATTCTTTGCTGTCAAACAGCGATATAGGCCTGAGGCAGCTTCTGATTTCTCCCCTAGTGTAGAGTCGCGTTCGCGTAAGACTTCATCATATTTGTGCGTCGCGGCATCATACAAACGCAACTGTTCGCAAACATTAGCTTCGTTTCGAAGCAGTCGCTTTTTCGGAATATTGAGATCGATTTGAAGCTGGGTCGTGCTTGATCGAATCGCTATCTGATTTGCCTTGAATAATGATACGGCTGCATTCGAGGGATGCAGTTGCTCAAGTGATTCTAGTTCACTGTACGCATTAGGCGAGTCCTTGTAGAGAGACACAACGACTCGAGGGGTGAAGGCCGAAGAATAAATTGCGCATTCGCGACTCAGTACGTGTGGGTTCGACTCGTATGAATGCAATGCGTAGAACGCTCTTAATTGCGGGCCAATTGCGAATCCATCCAACTGGTAGCCGAGTCGCAACAAAGTTTCCAATGCAGAATTAATCTTGTCCTCGCGCGAGAAAACAATTGACAGATTGCTACAGATCTTGGCCGCGATTGAATCTTGACTGAAAGGGCACACAGGAGGACGGCCTAAACGAAGGCTCGACTTTACAAATATCTCGTACGGCTCCAAGGTTTCTGGAGAATCAACTATCGCTTGTTCCGCAAACGAGCGTGCATTTTCGTAATCACCAAGAGTGTAGTAGTGAACAGCTTGAAAGATTTTTTGTTCCAAGGATGTCGCATCGAGTTGCGTCCGCGTTCTCAGTGCCTTTTTCAGGAAGAGAAATCTCGGGCAAATTATTGAGTCAGCTAACGACTGGATAGCGTCTGACAGTCCGGGTTCTAGATCACTCGATTCTCGAAAAATCAGGTTTTCCAGGACCCGTGTGCTTACTATCAGCCTATCGCACAGCGAGTGACTTTCCTCGACATTTAAAACATCTTCGAGATTTGCTATAGAGTTCCGTTTTGCAGGACTAACACGAAAAAATGCGCTTCTCGCAATGGGGTGTAAGTCGTCATTGAAGTCCAGGTGCGACTGGACGACGGCTTCGTATTCCACCGGCGCTAGCGCTGTCTCAACGCGCTCACTTAGAAAGGTTGCAAGTACTGCGATCCAATTTGGTGCCTCGGACGTGATTCGGTGTAGTGCTATCCGATTTCCTTCTATGCCCTCGGAGCATTCCGCTAAAAGAAGCTCGCTTTCAATCGCCCAAATCGATTTTCCAAAACGAAGTTCGGCTTCTGACAGCTGGACACGTGCTTTCGGGTAGTCTCCCGACACCATTGATCGCTCAAAGTCCGTGCGGAGAGAGACCCATTGTTCAAGCCTTTCCTTATGACGAAGAAAGATTGCGGTAAGCCACCTCAGTTCACTTGCCAGTTCGGTACATGGGCTTGTGTGCTTTAGCCTCAAAGACTTAAGAGCCTGAGGGAAAAGTTCGCCGACAAGACCTGCTGCTGACTGCGGCACCGACTCAAGCAAGTGTCGCACGTAGCTTACAGGTTGGTCTTTGAGCAGGATAAGCGAAATCGTGTCCGGCTTTATTCCGGCTAGAATGGGTGCAGAGAAAGGCCTGACACTGCGCCGACTCACCCCCTCTGGAACCCTGCGTATGGTTGCCGTTCGACTTTTTCCCATCAAGCGTCCGTCCTAAATTCTGGTTATTGAAAACACCCCCTTCTCGCTCGTGATGGCCGAATTGCGGGCCAACAGCACGTTGCTGACAGGGGACCTCCTTGCAGGTTGTCGTTCAGGCCAAAACAGATCGTCACAGACCTGAGCCTTGCGAACGCATGAGGGGCTGATGCGTTAACAAATGCAATAGCTTTCTAAATTGTATCGCGAGACGCATTTGCTGTCATTCCGAACGATGTCGAGTGTTCGAATGCATTCTCATCCGGACTCCGAACGAGAACTCTGCGTTAACTCTGGAGGCCCCCGAAAAGAGAGAGTCAGAGAGTTCGGGACCGATTTTTCGCACCGGCGGGTGCAACCTTGAAGGTTGCGTTCGAGAGACGGAAATCTCTCTGCAAACAGAGAGCGCGGCGGATTGGACCGGCGGAACGCGAAAAGCGTTGGAAACCCGCGAAAAACGGGGTAGAAACGAAAAACGCCCGGCGGTCGATCTCTCGACGCCGGGCGTTAAGTCTTTTGGTCGCCAAAGTTCGAATTTTGACGAAAGCTCCCCGAGTTGACCAGCAGGAGAACCAACCTCTACCGGAGGTAGGTGCCTTCCAGATCAACAAGTTACGTCGACGTCCGACGATCGATTTTTACCCCTGGTGTGCGGTCGAAGTCAACGATTCTGACTCCCCCTCCGGGGAACCCGTTAACCGAGATCCGCTCGCTCTGGCCCATTTCTACCAGAGTCTGCTGGACTCGAATGTGGTCGATTCACGAGCGGCTCTGGCTCGCTATCTGGGCGTCAGCCGGGCTCGTGTGACCCAAGTGCTCAACCGCCTCAAGCGGTGATTGTTCCGACGGCCCAGCCTCCACCGTTGGAACTGGGTCACTCTCTCTTCTCTCCCCCAATAGCAGGAGGTCCCCCCATGTCCCATACCATTCCATCGACCAGCAAGGAGTTGTTGGCCCACCATCAAAAACTGCTTCAGGCATCAGCCATCTCGGCAGAGGTCATCCAGGCACGCGGCTACCATTCCGAAACCGTGAAGTCGGAATTGACGACGTTGGGGTTCTCTCCCGTGCAGCGAGTCGTTCCCGCTCTGGTCATTCCGATTTGGCCGCTGAGTGGACCTCCGTCGCTTCACCAGATTCGTCCGGATCAGCCACGCCTGAGCCGAGGCAAAGTCGTCAAGTACGAAACGCCCCTGGGTTCTTCGCTCCAGATCGATGTTCCGCCAACGATTCGAGAAAAGGTGCTCAGTCCAGATGAGCCACTTTTCATCACGGAAGGTATCCGGAAAGCAGATTCCGCCGCCTCCCAGGGATTGGCGTGCGTCGCACTTCTGGGGGTCTACGGATGGAAGCAACGCGATGAATTCTGGCGGCAGATTCCTCTGAGAGGCCGAACCATTTACATCGCGTTCGACTCGGACCTTGCCACCAATCGCCAGGTCCGCCGAGCCGCCGCTGGTCTGTTCGCGTTTCTGGAGTCGATGGGAGCCAAAGTTTTCGTCATTGCCCTGCCGGAAATCAACAGCCAAAAGACGGGTCTGGACGACTACTTCGCTGCAGGGCAATCCGTCGAAAGCCTGATCGGTCTGGCCACCGACAAAGCTCCCTCGTTTCACGCCGCCGATTCGGAAGCCAAGTCCCCGATGTACGAAGCCGATGACACCGGCATCGTCCGGATCATCGATACCGAGAATGGACCGGTTCGGCGACAGGTCAGCAACTTCTCGGCCCGCATAGTTTCCGAGACTCTTTTCGCCTCGGGAAACGAGTTTCAGCGGGAACTCGATCTTGAGGCGACGGTCCGAGGGCAACGGCAACTCATCACGGTCTCCGCAGAAGACTTCGACCGGATGTCATGGCCAATTCCCCGCCTGGGGGCCGACGCCATTATCTTTCCCGGTCATGGAACCAAGGATGAGGTCCGAACGGCGATCCAAATCCTGTCCCCGAACATTCGCAAGCTGCAGGGAATCGACCGGCTCGGCTGGCACCTGGTGCATGGAGAATACGTCTTCGCCCACGCCGGAGGCTGTATTCGGGCAGCAACGCCTACCGGGGACAATTCCGACCAGCCGGATCGTCCCGCCGAAAATACTAACAGGCATAATCACTTAAGTACGACGGAGACGATGGGGACGATTTTCCCAGGGGAAGAGAGTGATCTGGGAATCAGAATGCGAATCCCCACTTCTCTGCGACGCTACAGCCTGCCCAAGCCAAGCGAGGGAAAACAACTCGTCCGGGATATCAAAGCCAGCCTGCAACTGCTGGCCTTGGCTCCCAGTGTGATTTCCGTCCCCATCTATGGGGCCATCTGGTATGCGGGTGTGGCGGAGCCGGACTTCTCGGTCCATCTCTATGGCTCGACCGGGAGTGGCAAGACGGAAGTCGCGGCCCTCGCGACGCAACACTTTGGTGCTGGCCTTGATAGCCGACATCTGCCAGCCAACTGGTCATCGACGCCGAATTACATTCGAGCGATGGCGGCTCACGCAGGGAACGTGATTCTGCCCATCGACGATTTTGTACCCACTGGCTCGCAGCACGACATCGATCGTTCCTACCGAGCCGCCGAGGACGTGTTTCGAGCTCAGGGGAACGCGGCGGGGCGGGGTCGTTGCTATCGCGATGGAACACCCCAGGAACCAGAACCCCCGAAGTGCTTGACCCTGAGCACCGGCGAAGTCCGCCCCAGCGGTCATTCCCTGACGTCACGTGTGATCATGCTGGAAGTTCACCCGGGCGACATCATGGACCGCGATGACGAAGTGAAAAAGCGGGCGATCACCAAAGCCCAGCAGATCGCGAAGTCCGGAGCCTATGCCAGAGTCATGGCGGCTTATCTGCAGTGGAATGCGGCTGATCTGGAACGGCATAGAAAATCGATCCGTGAGCAGACACTGCAGTTTCGTGAAGTCTTTGCCGCCGAGGCCAGGCATGCCCGCACCGTGGATGCCGCCGCGAAACTTCTGGCAGGGCTGGATCATTTTCTGGACTTCGCCCTGACGCATGGCGGGATCGACGAAGATCTGCACGAAGCACTTTGGCAGATTGCTCACGAGGCCCTGTTCGAAGTGCTGGCCAAACAGGAGCAGGATCAGGCCGACGAAGATCCTGTCGAACGTTTTCTGGATCTCTTGAGGACGGCCTTCTCAACGGGACGAGCTCACCTGTTTTACATGCACTCCCCTCATGAGGACGAGGGACTCTTTGGCTCGGCAACATTCTTCGGCTACCAGGAGAAATACATTGTTGTGCCAAAGGTTGGTGCTCCTAAGACCGAAAACGCATCTTCCATCGGTCACGATGGCGAAGCATCCACGGCAGAACAGGAGAAACACGAGGAAAAGTCCATCTTCACCCCGATGGGCGTCCGCGTCGGCTGGAAAGAGTTCGACAATCTGTACATCGAGCCGAAAGAGGCTTTGGCGGTGGTGCAAAGACTGGCCAAGGACATGGCCCAACCACCGCTTCCCATGAATCACAAGGCTCTGGGAAAACGGCTGGCGGAACGTGGACTACTGGTTTCGAGCAAGAAGGGCCGCAATGTGGCCAGGGTGAATATTCTGGGCCGCAAGGAAGATGTGTTCCACCTGCGGCTCGACGATTTCATGGAGCTTCATCGGTACGAAGAAGATACCACGGATGAACAGAACGAAGCCGAATATGCCGAGCATGAAAAGGCCCTCGAACGGGCAGAACAAGCTCGTGCATTGAGGGAACAGCGACGTCATCGAGTCCATGAGTTCCGCCAGCAGCAGTTCATGGATCTGCTGAATCTATCGCGAGTCGAGTGAATCATTCGGTTCACCGGTAAGAGCGACAGACATTAAGTCACACCGCAACCGGGAGGCATGAGGCCATCCCATCCCGACGCGGTGCTCGCTCTTGCGGGCGTGATCGATGGCGATCGATCACCACTCCTTTGATGCTGAAGCCCGAAAAAATGAGGCGAAAGCAAAAGAACGAAATGAAACAGGACAGGAATCAGAATAAAGCACAGGAAATGAAAGACACCATTTAAGTGAAAGTACAGAACAGGAAGAATCACCTCACTGGCAGGGATAAAAGACAGGACTCTGGAAAAGAAGTGTATCTCTCATGGTCGTAACGACCGGAATGGATCAAGGAATTCCGACTGAGGAACAAAATGACCGAAACCAACTCATCGATTGGCCCAGTGCGAACGCACCTGGCTCTATCACCACCGCGATCCGCAGTGGGACGCACACCACCGGGATACCGTGTCCTGCACGTGATCGTGCCGGAACCGATTTTCAACCACGTGAAGGCCCAGGCCTACCTCTCCGGCATGCGGTTCCCCGAGTACGTCGCCCGGTTCCTGAAGGAAGCGTGGCCCCTAACGGACAACCGCCAGCCAGTGGCAACAAGCGAACTACAGGTAGCGGAGATCGTCTCGCCCCAGGATTCCGAGGCCTGACGCTCTCTGTGCCGGTGTTTCGCATAGCGAACCCAAGACCCGCACCTTTGCCGGAGGCCATCGTGACCAGCAGGACAACCGTCATGGACACCGACACCGAACCTGACCCGCAGGTCCGTGTTCAACGTCATGTCTATGACTTCAACGATCTCGCGGGCGGACTCGCCCAACGACTCACCACCATCATGGATGCTCCGGCAGGCTGCCACTACCTGAATCCGGCGGTCTCGGTCTCGTGTTCCCAGCCGACCCCAGCTTTTTTCGCCAAGGTTAAACAGGAGCAGGCTCGCTGGTGTCGGATCGCCAGCCAAACATTCAGAAAACGGGAACGACGAAGTGCCAAGTCGTGGATCAGCCACGAGCGGATCACTAACAAGTATGCCCGCTTCCTGGACCGTGCCGCCTGCTTCACCGGCTTCCTGTTCATCGACGGCAAAGTATCATCGCTTCAGCAGTTGGCAAGATCGTTGAACCTGACAGACCGCGATGTCAGGGCAACCTGAACAGCTACACCGTTTCACAATGAACGTAGGGAATAACTCGACATGAGCAAGCAGCGAAATCAGGGCTACACTGAGGTTTCCGACGTACCAGGGCGATTCTCCAGCAGTGGTGTGAAACGCTCGGGTTTCAACCCCAGCTCTTTGTGAAAGCATTCATGGACGGTAAGCGAATTATCTTTAAGCGGGGACAGACTCCCCGAGGGCCGTCTGATCAGGAGCGAGGCGATGGCAAGGATGTCAGTGCGTTTCCCTCATCCCCTCAAATTGCTCTTGAAAACTTGAGCAATTCTGGGAATTTTCGTCCTAGACGGAGCTGAAAAATGTCGATAAAATTAAGGTTTTGGAGAAGTCCGCCTACGGGATTGTATGGCTAAATCGTTGCTCATCCTGATGCTGATGACGACGCAACTCCTTGCGGGGAGTGGCGGTTCGGTCTATCTCTGCATCTGCAACGACGGCTCATGCACCTGCTTCGATGCTGGCCCGGATTTGTGTACATGCTGTCACGACGAGCACAAAGAGGGCGTCCGCCATTGCTGCGGTGGCTGCGAGAAAGACGGCGACCGTGCTCCGTGCAGCCATCACGACGAAGAGCAGCCGGTCTGCCCCGACGACATTTTTGTTGCGGGCGATCCATGCGGATGCACTCACATTCCTGTCGTGATGTCGTCCGATCAGCCGACGAACGTGGTGCGGCCATCCCGTTCGGTCGAAGGAGAGCGATTATTCTCGCTGATCGCTCTTCTGCCGATGCTGGCCTTTGATCATTACGCTGTCGCACATCCTCCGCTTCGGTGGGCTGACCCACCTGTGGTCCCGGATTTTGCTCTGACCGTCGTCTCCACGGTCGTCATTCGCTGCTAAGCCAGCCTCTCTCTCCTCGGCGTCGTTGTGCTGAGTCGATGACCATCGGTCGTCTTCGACCAATGTGTTCCGCCACGCCTTGTCCTCGTTCCACGAGACGATTCTCGTGTCGTAGCGGGTCGAGGCAACACCCATTCATCTTTTGGGAGAGAGTATGTCCGCTACCGCAACGGCCCCAGCACGTCCATTGGCCACACCTCCGCACATTGAGACTCAACCCGTCGCCCGCCCACGTCGCTCCTGGTGGAAGACGACTCTGAACGCCGTTCCGAACCTTGTCGTCTTTTCGATGCTCGGCGGCGTGATGTATGTCGGCCATCATACCGGCTGGAAGTTGCCGAAGATGTCCGAACTCATGGGAACAACCACAGCCGCCGTCGATGATTGGTGTTCGGAACATCTTGTTCCTGAATCGCAGTGCATCGAATGTCGTACCGACCTGCTGCCCAAGAAAAAGCCGTTTGGCTTCTGTCGGGAGCATGGCGTGGCCGAGTGCGTGATCCATCATCCCGAACTCGCTGAGGTCAAAGGAGAGCCTCAGCTTCCCAAGTACAACACGGCACAGGCTATCGAACTCATCGCTCGCCCGGAGAACAATAGTCGAAGTACGCTGCACACGAGCCGAGTACAGTTCTCGTCCACTGAGGCGGTTACGAAGGCTGGGATCGACATTGATGTAGTGCAAGAGCGTCCCATGCTCGATGCCATCACGGCAAATGGGGAACTCCTCTTCGATCCGACCCGTGTGGGACATCTCTCCTCACGAGTTCCTGGCACGGTTGCTTCCGTGTTCAAGACGGTGGGCGATCCAGTGCGTGCCGGGGAGATTCTCGCCCTCGTCGATGCGTCTCAGGTCGGACAGGCAAAGTCGCAACTGCTTCAGGCGGTCGTCCAGCTTCAATTGCGAAAGACCACAGTCGAGCGTTTGCGACCCATTGCTGGCTCTGGGGCCGTACCACAAAAATCAGTCATTGAGGCGGAAGCCGCTCTCCAAGAGGCGGAAGTTGCTCTGATCTCGACCCGCCAAGCCCTGACGAACCTGGGATTTGAGGTTCCCGATGGTCTCGAAGCCAGTCGTCCGCAGACGCTTGCCGATGAACTTCGCTTTCTGGACATTCCTTCGTCCATGGTTGCCTCGCTTTCATCGGGCACTAAGACCGCAAATCTGATCCCGATCCGTGCGTCTTACGACGGCTTGTTGGTTGCCTCGGAAGTCGTAGCGGGCGAGGTTGTGGACACGACCAGCACGCTTTTTACCGTGAGTGACCCCCGCCGGATGTGGCTTATCCTCAACGTTCGCCAGGAGGACGCCAAGTACGTCCGCCGAGGCCTACCGGTTCGGTTCAATTCCGATAACAGCGATCAGAGCGTGACAGGTCAAGTCGCGTGGATCAGTCCCGCAGTCGATGAGCAAACTCGCACTCTGCGAATTCGGGTCGCCATCGCCAATGAAGATGGCTCGCTACGGGACAAGACATTCGGGACCGGCCGAATCGTCCTACGGGAGGAACAGAATGCCATCACCGTGCCACGAGAGTCCGTGCAATCGACGTCGGATGCTTCGTTCGTCTTCGTGCGTGACAAGAACTACTTCGACGAGCAGTCGCCCAAGTTCTTCCATGTCCGGCAGGTACGCCTCGGAGCAGGGGATGGCCAGTACGTCGAGCTTTTGGCCGGTGTTCTGCCGGGCGAAGTCATCGCCACAAAGGGGAGCAACGTCCTACTCGCTCAACTCCTTCGCAGCAGCCTCGGTGCAGGCTGCGGCTGCCACGAAAACTAAGCGAAGGAGCTTCGGGACGAAATGGACTTCCTCAATCGAATCATCGACTTCTCGCTGCACAACCGCATGCTGGTCATTCTAGGCGTGTTGGCGGCTGGCGTGGCGGGCGTCTTCTCGCTCCAGCATCTCGACATCGACGCCTTCCCGGACACAACTCCGGTGCAGGTGCAGATCAACACAGTCGCACCGGCCCTCAGTCCTGAAGAGGTTGAGCGGCAGATTACGTTCCCCATCGAGCAGGCCATCAGCGGCTTGCCGGGCCTGGAGCAGCTTCGTTCCATTTCCAAGTTCGGAATGTCGCAGGTAGTTGTTGTCTTCAAGGACGGGATTGACATCTATTTCGCCCGGCAACTCATCAACGAGCGGCTCGGTTCGGTCGAGATACCGCAAGGGATTGCTCGCCCGCAGATGGGGCCAGTGGCCACCGGACTCGGCGAGGTCTTCCACTACGTGGTTACGGGCCAAGGAACCGACGTGACGGAACTTCGCACAATCCATGATTGGGTCATCAAGCCACCGATGCGGACGGTACCGGGTACAGCGGAAATCAACAGTTGGGGCGGCTACGTCAAGCAGTATCAAATTCGCCTCAATCCCGACCGACTCATCAAACACGGACTGACCTTCGATCAAGTGGTTGAGGCCGTTCAGAAGAATAATTTCAACGTCGGTGGCGGCAACATCAGCCAACCGAGCGGCATGTTGCTCGTGCAAGGGTTAGGACGCACAACCAACATCGGCCAGATTCAACAAATCGTTCTCGCCGCCACGGACGGCGTGCCGATCCGAGTTTCGGATGTCGGTGAGGTCGTCATCGGCCATGAAATCCGCCGGGGAGCGGTGACGGCCAACGGTCAGGGTGAAGTGGTGCTCGGCCTTGGCTTCATGTTGATGGGTGAGAACAGCCACGAAGTCACCTGGGCCATGAAGGAGAAGCTGAAATCTTTAGAGTCGAGCTTGCCGCCCAACGTCCAGGTCAAGCCGGTCTATGACCGCACGCAACTTGTGGGTTTCGTGATCGACACCGTGCGGAAGAATCTCTTTGAGGGTGGTCTGCTCGTCATTGCCGTGTTGTTTGCGTTCCTGGGCAACCTGCGGGCGGCGACCATCGTGGCGTTAGCCATCCCCCTCTCGATGCTGTTCGCCTTCACCGGGATGTACCGTTTCGGCATCGCCGCTAGTTTGCTCAGCCTTGGGGCCATCGACTTTGGCCTCGTGGTCGATAGCTCTGTCGTGATGATCGAAAACTGCGTGCGGCATCTTGCCCACGACTCCAACAGCGGCAAGTCACGCTTGGACATCATCCGGGACGCCGCCGTGGAGGTTCGTAAACCGACGATGTTCGGCGAACTCATCATTATGATCGTCTATCTTCCGATCCTCACGCTCGAAGGGATCGAAGGGAAGATGTTCCGTCCGATGGCTCTGACGGTCATCTTCGCCCTTATGGGGTCGATGGTCCTGTCGCTAACCCTTATGCCGGTGCTGGCGAGTTTCCTCTTACCGAAGAAAGTCGAGGAGCACGAGCCATTTTTGATGCGGATTGCTCATGCAATTCACTATCCGATTCTTCAATTCGCCATGCACCACAAGCTGGCCGTGATGGGCTTCGCCGCCAGCGTGCTGATTTTGGCGTTCGGGATGATCGCTCCCAATCTGGGTTCGGAGTTTGTCCCCCGGCTCTCGGAGGGAGCCATCGTTGTTGGTGTGATCCGGCTGGCAGGAACAGACCTCAACGAATCGGTTCGTGCAAACACGCAGATGGAGCGGCAACTCCTTTCAGCATTTCCAGATGAGGTCGAGAACGTCTGGAGTCGCATGGGTACTGCTGAGATCGCCACCGATCCGATGGGAGTCGAACTAACGGACATCTTCATCACACTCAAGCCTCGCTCGCGGTGGACGAAAGCCACAACGCAGGCCGGATTGACCGAAAAGCTGGAACGACTGCTTCGGGAATCGAAAGGAGTAAAGCTCGGTTTCTCCCAGCCTATCGAAATGCGAGTAAATGAGATGGTCTCCGGCGTGCGAGCCGATTTGGGAGTGAAACTCTTCGGCGACGACTTCACAGTGCTCGTCAGCAAAGCCCAGGAAATTGAGCGGGTGCTCAACTCAATCGACGGTGCTGCCGACGTGGCCGTGGAGCAGGTTACCGGACAGCCGATGCTCCAGATCAAGGTGAACCAGGACCAGATCGCCCGCTACGGCGTCTCAGCCCAAGAAGTTCTCGATCTCGTAGAGTCCATCGGCAGCAAACCAGTCGGAGAGATCGTTGAAGGACAGCTTCGGTTTCCATTGATCGTGCGGTTGCCGGAAGAGTTTCGGGACAGCCCACAGTCCATTGGCAACATGCTGATTTCGACGCCCAAGGGCGAAAGGATTCCGCTCTCTCGACTGGCTTCGGTCGAGATCGTTGAAGGACCGTCCACGATCACTCGGGAATGGGGACAACGGAGAATCACAATCACCGCCAATGTGCGAGGACGTGACTTGGGGAGCTTCGTGGCCGAAGCTCAGCGGAAAGTCGCCGAGCAGATTTCGCTACCGTCAGCCCGCTACCGGGTGGAGTACGGTGGACAGTTCGAAAATCTTGAACGGGCACAGACTCGGCTCATGATCGTCGTTCCGCTAGCCCTCGTGTTGATCTTCATCCTGCTCTACATGACCTACCATAACGTCGTGGACGCATTACGAGTGTTCACTGGGATTCCGTTCGCTTGGGTCGGCGGCATCTTCGCCCTCTGGCTGCGGGACATGCCGTTCTCGATTTCGGCGGGCATCGGCTTCATTGCCATGTCGGGTGTGGCGGTGCTCGACGACATGATCCTCGTCTCGTACATCCGGCAGCTTCGCCAAAAGGGACTACCGCTGGATGAAGCAGTGACCCAGGCAGCGATCACTCGCCTGCGTCCGGTGCTCATGACGACCCTCGTCGCCAGTCTCGGTTTTCTGCCGATGGCGTTCAGTGAAGGCATGGGGGCCGAAGTGCAACGTCCACTGGCGACCGTCGTCATCGGCGGGGTCATTGGAGCGATGATCATGTCGCTGCTCGTACTGCGTGTGCTGTATCTGATCTTCAACGCTCCCGTGACTCACCATGAGTACCTGGAGCATCACGAAGGAACACCTGCCGAATCTGTATTGGCGGGATCGACTGAGCAACCCTTTTCCGTATGGAGGAACGACGAATGAGAACGGGATTCTGGCTGATGACTTCACTGGTTTTGGCTGTGGCGTTCACAAGCGGCTGCGGACAGAACGGCTCGGCACCGGCCCAGGCCGAGAAGCAAGTGGATGCTCATGACGAGCACAAACACACGGCCTCAACGGAGACCGGTGCGGCCGATCACTCCGGCTGGTGGTGCAACGAACATGGTGTCCCGGAGGAAGTCTGTGCCCTTTGCAACAGCAAAGTGGCAGCGGAGTTTCAAAAGAAGGGGGACTGGTGCAAGGAGCATGACCGTCCCGAATCACAGTGCTTCAAGTGCCACCCAGAACTCGAAGCGAAGTTCGCTGCACAGTATGAGGCCAAGTACGGCAAGAAGCCGCCGACACCTGAAGGCTAACGGCCAGTAGATCGGGCGGGTGTTGAGGAAGGCGGCTCAACGCCCGCCAAGGATCGGCATGAAAATCTGCGACAGGCATCCCGGAGAGATCAAGGAATGAACCATGTTCCAAAATGCAATGGAGTTCTGGAGTCAGAATATTCTGCTGGCTAACACCAGCCATGCAGCCGGTGGCTTCGGTCTTGCAACCGTCTTTCAACGCTATTTGAGCGGCAAAGCAGCAAAGCCGTTCCTGCCGGTGATTGTAGGGTGGATTCTGCTTGCCTTCTGTCTGATCACGCATCTTTATGCGTTCACGAGATAGCAGGCTATCAAGACTCGAACAAGTGATGAGTCCACAATGAAGGCTAGAACGAACAAATGCGATTGAAGTCGATCAGACCTAACGGTTGGGATGCATCTACGCCAACAATGGCCGCTGGTCGAGAGGAGTGACTGGATGACTCGGAACCACATCCTTCAATTTCGTATCGCAGGCATGGACTGCATGGATGAGGTCGCAATTTTGCGGCGTGCCGTGGTACCAGTCGTGGGCAGCGACGACCGACTATCCTTCGACGTACTGAGTCGCCGCATGACGGTGGACATCAGTGGCACCACCGTCGCATCCTCGGCAGTCATGGAAGCGGTCGCCCAAACTGGAATGCGGGCGGAAGTGTGGTCAGAAGGCGACGATCGAGTAGACTCGTCGGCTTGGAACCGGGGTCTTGTTTGGACGGGACTGAGCGGTGGGTTTCTCCTAGTCGCCTTACTGATCCAAGCGGCAGTGGCTTGGCGGTTGGTGTGGGGGCTTCCCTTTGAAGTTATCGAATGGACCGTTCTCGCAGCGTCCATTCTCTGCGGCCTGTGGCTCGTCGCTCCAAAGGCGATTCGGGCGGCAAGAAGTCTGCGGCCCGACATGAACCTGCTAATGACCGTTGCAGTCATCGGGGCCGTCATCATCGGAGAGTATGTGGAAGCGGCGTCGGTTGCCTTTCTTTTTGCGTTGGCCGAATCCCTCGAAGCGTGGAGTATCCGTCGTGCCCATCGAGCCATTACTGCTTTGTTGGACCTCTCTCCTCCTACGGCTCGGCTCATCAAGTCGGACGGCAACGAGGATGTTCGTCCCATCGCGGATGTGCCGGTTCGATCCCATATCATCGTAAAGCCTGGCGAACGGATTCCGCTCGACGGGACGGTTGTTGCTGGAACCAGCCACGTGAATCAAGCACCGATCACCGGCGAGAGCCTTCCTGTTGGAAAACAGGTCGGGGATGCGGTATTTGCAGGAACCGTGAATGGCAACGGGGCATTGGAAGTCGAAACGACGAAAGCGGCGGACGACACGACCGTAGCTCACATCGTTCGCTTGGTGGAAGAAGCCCAAACACGTCGCTCGCCCAGCGAACAATGGGTCGAGCGTTTCGCCCGCTACTACACGCCGACCGTTATGGCAGCGGCTCTGGTGGTGTTTCTCGTACCGCCGCTCGTTCTGGGGCAGGTATGGAACGATTGGCTCTACCGCAGTCTCGTCCTCCTAGTCATTGCCTGTCCATGTGCGTTGGTGATTTCAACTCCCGTGAGCATTGTCGCCGCCTTGGCGGCTGCGGCCCGCCAAGGCGTTCTCATCAAGGGGGGGGTGTACGTCGAAGCCCCTTCTCGGCTCCAAGCCGTCGCCCTGGACAAGACGGGAACTCTCACAGAAGGGCGGCCCAGCGTTCGTGCCGTCATTCCGCTCGACGGACACACGGAAACGGAACTTCTCGAACGGGTCGCTGCCCTCGAAGCACGTAGCGAACACCCGCTCGCCCAGGCGATCTTAGCCCATGCTCGAAGTGCCAGTGTCTCCATCCGGCCTGCTGAGGAATATCAGGAGATTCCCGGCAAAGGAGCATCGGGTCGTTGGAATGGCGAGATGTACTGGCTTGGCTCCGTTCGCCTGCTTCAGGAACGTGGGCAACAGACGCCCGAAGTGCAACAGCAGATCGCCCATCTCGCCGATCAAGGACAGACCGTCGTGGTCGTTGGCAATCAGCGGCATATCTGCGGCCTGCTGGCACTCGCCGATACTGTGCGACCGACAGCCAAAGCGGCTATATCGGAGCTTAAAGCCGCAGGCGTTCGACATGTGATCATGCTCACGGGCGATACGGCAACCACGGCAGAAGCCATCGGACGAGAAGTTGGCGTCGATGAGATTCGAGCCGAACTTCTTCCCGCAGAAAAGGTGCAGGTCGTCGAGAAACTTGTTCAGGAATACAAGTCTGTCGCAATGGTGGGAGATGGCGTGAATGACGCTCCTGCCCTGGCAACCGCCAGCTTGGGTGTGGCGATGGGTGTGGCGGGGAGCGATGCGGCCATTGAGACGGCGGACATCGCTCTCATGTCGAACGACCTGTCGAAGCTGCCGTGGGTTGTTCGGCTGTCTCGACGGACTCTGCGAATCATCAAACAGAACATTTGGTTCTCCTTGTTGGTTAAAGCAGCGTTCGTCGTCCTGACGTTCGTCGGCTATTCGACTCTCTGGGGAGCCATCGCCGCCGACACGGGAGCATCGTTGCTGGTAATTTTCAACGGACTTCGACTGCTCCGGCACTGACCTACTAAATCACTCTTCGCAGGATGCGGAAGGAACTGTCATGGACTCGACGAAATTCATTCTGGCATGGTGTCTCTTGGGATATGCTGTGTGCGGGAACTCAACGACCGGTCAAGAGCCGCTGCCCGCACCGATTCAAGAACAACGGTTTCTGACGTTGGACGATCTCACGAAACTGGGTCTGCAACAGAATCCTGCCTTGCAACGCCTCTCGTTTACTATCGAGGCGGAACGGGGACGAGCGGTACAAGCCGGGCTATTTCCCAATCCTCAATTCAGTGTCTCCGGCGACAACCTGGGTTCTCGAATTGGTCCCGGCGGGCAAATCACGGTCCCGTTCTTCAGTCAAGAGATTGTCACAGCGGGAAAGCTCCGGCTCAGCCGGGCTGTCGTGGAGCGGCAGGTCGATCAGGCGACGTTGGACTTGATGGCCCAGCGATACATTCTTGTGACGACGGTGCGAAGAGGATACTTCGATGTTCTTGCCGTGCAGAAACGTGTGGAAATTCTTGATCAGCTAGTCGCCTTCTCCACGAAATCTGTTGATGTGTCTCAACGACTTCTCGGAGCGAAAGAAGTCGCCGAACTAGACTTGATTCAGTTCCGAGTCGAGCGAAATCGGTTCCGTGCCGAGCGGGATGCTGCACAACGGGAGCTAGCAGCGGCCTTCCGCCGCATGTCCGCCAATCTGGGTGCTCCCAATCTGGCCGTGGTCCCATTGGAAGACTTGTTGATTCTTCCCGACCCCATCTACGAGTTTGAACCGGCAAAGTCGCTCGTCGTGAACACGCATCCGCAACTCAGGTCGGCTCAGGTCGGCGTCGGTCGTGCCCAGGCAGCCCTTCGGCTGGCGGAAGTCCAACCCATCCCCAATGTGACAGTCGGTGCAGGGTACGTTCGGGACAATATCGACCGGCAGGACCAGTGGGCCTTTCAAGTCGGCTTGCCCATCCCAATCTTCAATCGCAATCAAGGCAACATTCGTGCGGCAAGAGCCGTCATCGGGGAAGCGAATCGGCAGGTGAGCGAGACTGAGAATGACCTGATCGCTCGCCTCGCTACTGCCTTCGGTGACTATGCTGCGGCCAAAGAGAGGGTCGATCAGTATCGTGCCGAAATCATCCCTGACGCCCGTAAGGCATATCAGCTTTCCATCGACGCATTTCAAGGAGGAGAGTTTCAGTACCTCAGAGTGCTTCAGGCACAACGCACGGTAGCCGAGACGAACCTCGAATACGTCCGAGCGTTGGGAGAGATGTGGAAGGCTGCCGCCGACATTTCCGGGCTACTCCTCGAAGAGAAATGGCCACAAAGGCAAATCGACGCTATTCCACCGATGCCTGCAGACGATCCGGCTATAGGACGTGCCCGAGTACATGAGTCTGGCAGTTGAGCCTGTAAACAAGGAGACAGCCCCTCTGTGCCCGTAACGATGCTTCATGAGGGTAATAGGATTGGTACAGATCCTTCCCCCAATGGAGCAATCTTTATGGCCCACGAACTCGCGACTACCAATGACCGCACGGCCATGATGTATGCCGGGAAAGTTCCCTGGCATGGACTTGGAACCCGGCTCGACGAACCGGCCACAGCCCGAGAGGCAATCGAAGCGGCGGGGCTGGATTACTTGGCCGAATTGAAGGCGATCAAGACCACAGATGACGTGCCAGTCCCCAGCCGGAAAGCCGTGGTACGGTCGGATTCCGGGGATGTGCTGGGAGTGGTCGGGAATAGCTACGTCCCGGTCCAGAACTACCAGGCGTTCGGGTTTCTCGATGCCGTCGTCGCGGATGGCAGCCTGCGGTATCACACCGCTGGGGCACTTGGAAAAGGGGAGCGGGTCTGGATGTTGGCGAAGCTGCCGGATGACATCCGCGTGAAGGGCTCGGACGACATCACGGAGAAGTATCTGCTGCTGAGCAACTCCCACGACGGCAGTTCATCGCTGCGAGTCCACTTCACGCCCATTCGCGTGGTCTGTTCCAATACGCTCGCCATCGCGGCTCGCAACGGGCGGGGTCAGGGCGTGTCGATCATCCACAAAGGCGATCTGGCCACGAAGGTCCGACAGGCCCAAGAAGTGCTCGGGTTGGCGACACGCTTCTACGATAACGTTCAGGAGCAGATCGACCGACTTGCCCGGCACTACCCCAGCCCGCGTCAGCTGGAAGAATACTTCCGCCAAGTCTACCCCGATTCACCGGAGGGGCCGTCCACGCGGGCGAAGAACATTCGGGAAGAATTCCTGCGACTGTTCGAGCAAGGAATCGGCCACGACATGCCGGAAATTCGTCACACGACTTGGACGGCCCTAAATGCCGTCACGGAATACGTCGATCACTACCGCTCCACTCGTGGTCAGACACCGCAAAATCGAGCCAGCAATAGGCTGGAGTCGGCATGGTTTGGATCGGGGGCACGGATCAAGGAACGAGCCTGGGAGTTGGCCCTGAAGATGGCGGTCTGAGCTCGATCGTCCGATTGCGTCCACAGCGATGCCTTCGTCATCCGGGTAACTGGAGGCGAAGGCATTCTTCATTTCAGGAGCCAAGCATGTTGAAGGTCAATGTCGGACTCAGCCGGAAGCTGTCGCGGGATTACAACTCGACCGGGTTCAGCCTCAATCTCGAACGGGAACTCTGCGTCGGGACGGATGACCCCGAAGTCCTGATCGAGAAGATCAAGGAAGTCTACGACCTCGCTGAAGAGGCTCTGAACCAGCAGATCGAACGGTACGAAGCCGATTCGGCGATCGCCAGCCGGGATGAAGCTCCCCCGCCTCGAAATGGGCAGCAACACAACGGAGCCAATCGGCTACCTCCGTCGAACCCTGAACCGGAACCGCGACCAAAGCCGGAAACTGGCAATGTCCAAGCTCCCAACGGCGATGCGGCGACCAACAAGCAGGTGCAGTATCTGCTGAATCTCGGCAAGCGATATGGTCTGACCCCGCCGCAGCTGGAAGGCCGGATTGAGACCATCCTGGGCAAGCGGATCGGCGTCTACGACCTGACCAAGAAGGAAGCCGGGGACGTGATCGATGCCCTGAGCCAGAACGGTTCACCAGCCACAAATGGCAACGGTCGCACCCGAGCCAGCATGGACCCTCAATTCGCCTGGAATGAACTTCTTGACGCCGTGGCCGAAGACGATCTCGCCGAAGCCGAGTTAAGAGCGGAGGCTCTGGTCACCTGGCTCGACCGGAAAGGGTTTCCGCCGCAGACATCGTTGCGGGTGCTCCCCAGTCACTGGGATGAAGCCATCTGCCGATATGTCTGCCGCAAAGTCATGGCTTCGGCACCATCCCATAAGAGAGGAATCGGATGAGCCAATCCCGGCCCCACTGGAGCTACAGTGCGATCAGCCAGTATCTCCGTTGCCCGCTTCAGTACTACTTTCAGCGGACTCTCGGAATTCCCAGCCGCACCACCAGCAGTGGACTGGCCCTCGGCTCTGCCGTGCATGCCGGTCTGGCCGAATACCACCGGCGATTGATGGAGCGGCAGGAAACCAGTCCGGAAGCTGTCACCAAGGCCTTTCGAGATGACTGGCACGAGCGGGAGACCCGTGAAGCCATCCAGTTCCGTGATGGTGATTCCCGTGACGACTGCATCGCTCAGGGCGTTCATTTGCTGGAACTCTACCTGAAGGAGTCACCGCCTGAGCGAATCGTCGCGGTCGAGCTTCGCTTCATGGCTCCGCTCTGCAACAGCCGCGGGGAGTATCTCGAAACGCCGCTCGTCGCCATCACGGACCTGATTACGGGCACCGAAGACGGGTTACGGGTGCAGGAGTTCAAAACCAGCGGGCGGTCCTATTCGGAGTTCGATGTCGCGTCGTCGCTGCAACCGACCTGTTACGTCCACGCGGTGCGGGAATGTCTGGGGCAGGAAACGTCTGTCGAATACACAGTTCTGGTGAAGACGAAGACGCCCAAGGTCCAGCGGCTCCAGACCAGTCGATACGCCGAGGACTGCGGACGACTTGGCGACCTGGTGCAGTCGATCCAGCGGGCGGTCGATCTGGGTATCTTCTATCCCGTCGAAAGCCCGATGAACTGCTCGACTTGTCCCTATCGGCAGCCGTGTCGGGACTGGGGGCAATCAAATCGGCCCATCGAAGCCGCGGAACTGGTCCCACTGGAAATACCGCAGGAGGCGTTGGCATGCTCACCGAACTGAATGGCAAGGGAGGCTGTCTCTGCGAACCGGCTCGCCTGGGAGAACTTCGTTGTCCGTTGATAGTCCGGCCCACCAGCGAAGATGTCGTCACCGGACAAATGTTCGGGGCGTTAAAGGTGCTCAATCCCCGCTGGTGGCTGCCGGACCTTCTCAACAAGGCTCTGGAGGCGGAACGGTTCCGCAAGCAGGTCTATCGGGACCTCCGCATCGAACTCTGGCAGAAGCAACGGACATACCCGCGTCAGCACCTGCCCTGGGATGAAGGACAAACCGAGGTCGATGTCGTCATCACCTGGGAGAACCCGGCGACGACCGTCTTCATTGAAATGAAATACGGCTCACATCTCTCCGCCACAACCACCCACAATGACGGGACCGACGGGTATCCGTCCGACCAACTGATCCGGAATGCCCGCGTGGGACTGCGGGAGAACGGCTGGTTCGACGAAGACCTGCTGTTCGAGCTTCCAAAGAGGGATTTTGTGCTGATCCTGCTGACACCCACGCGAGGCAATCCGCTCGTCACGGACTACCAGAATCCGGATCGACTCCGGACAGCCATCCCCCACGGCGAACGTCTGACAGCACTTCCGAGATCCCCGTTCATCGGAGAACTGAGCTATCGAGACGTGAGCGACCTCCTGAGTCAGCAACGCCGTTGGTTCAGCCCAGCCGAGCGGACTTTGATCGACGGCCTGAACGAGTACCTCGCCTTCAAACTCGCCCAACTCAAGGCAGGCAACGGTCATGGCCACGACTGAGCCGGTCCTGTTCGACGATTCTCTGGAAGCCCGACAAGCGGCCTTTCAGGCGTGGGCAGAAACCGTTCGCGATCCGGCCCGAGCCCACTCGGAAGGACTCCGGGAACTGATCGTTCTGAACGGAGCGGCTATCGCCGATTATGAGGTCGCACCGCTGCCCAATGGTCGGTGGGCTGTCACAGTCCACTGCTCATATCACTGCGGTCACTTTCATGGGACAGGCATCCCCTGGACCGCATTCGACAGTCGGGATGCCTGTATCGAATTCTTCCTGACGACGGCCCGCAGGCACTTCGGCTATGCCATCGGGCCAGACGGTTCCGACCTGCAACGTCGAGCTCAGGCCGAAATGGCGGGAGTTCTGCAAGGCGGCCTCTTCGGATTCATCGAGCCGCTTCCTTCCCGAGGGTATCAAGGGCAGAAGCGACACACACTTTTCACGCACGAGGAGAAAGACGATGGCGAAGACGAAACAGCAACCGGCTCACGAAATTCGGATGGGAGCGATCAAGGCGACGATCTGGGAGAACCAGACGCAGACCGGGACGCGGCACAACGTGACCGTCAGCCGCATCTACAAGGATGGTGAGGAATGGAAGCAGACCGAAAGCTTCGGTCGAGATGACCTGCCACTGCTGGCCAAGGTGGTTGACCTCGCCCATACCTGGATTTTCGAGCAGGGGGTCTGAAAGGGAGTGGAAAGTCGACTCAGCCCGAACCGGGTGGCTCTGCCCCGCGTCTGGCACTCCCATCCCAGACACTGATGAACCGGAGGGCAACAACGACGATGGCCAAAAAACAACCTGCGAAACGAGTCCCGAAGCGGTCGGGTCCACCCGCGACGAAGAAAGATCGGCCGGACCGCGATCGTCGCGTGCGGCAGGCGGATCGACTGGCTCGAATTCTGCGGGTGCTGGAACTGGTTCAAAGTCGAGGACGATGGACCACGAAGGCCATCGCCGAAGAAATCGAATGCTCTGAACGAACAGTCTATCGAGACCTGGACGTGCTCCGGTTCGCAGGCATCCCCTATTTCCGCGAAGGGGACCAGCAGTTCATCCGCATCCGGCCGGACTTCAAATTCCCGGTGATGACGTTGACCGAGGATGAAGTTCTGGGGCTGTCACTGGCCACCGCAATGACGAATGCCCGTGGTCTGGATGTCACCAAGGGGGCGACCCCGACAACGATGAAACTGGCAGCGGTTTCATCGGAAGACACCCAGGAACTGATCGAAGATGCCCTGCGATTAGTCAGTGTTCTCGACCTCAAGCTAGCCGACCACAGCCGCCATCACGAAGCCATCAAGACGGTGCAACTGGCTCTCGTCCAACGCAAGCAGATTACGGGCCTTTATGAAAGCCCTTACGAAGCGAATCCCGTCAAACTCAAGCTCCATCCGTACCATCTCTGCCTGATCAAGAACGCGTGGTATGTGATCGGCAGGACGGCCGAGGACGCAACGCCGCGGACATACCGCATCGCCCGGTTCAAAGCTTTGCGGGCAGTGGAAGACTCCGCCGAAGTCCCTGCCGAGTTCGACCTCCGCGAATACCTCGGCGACGCGTGGTCGGTCTACCGAGGCGAACAGACCTACGACATCGAACTCCAGTTTGGCTCCGCCGTGGCCAAGATCGTGACGGAAACGATCTGGCACCACACGCAGACGGCCAAGACCCATCGGGACGGCAATGTCACCCTGACATTTCGCGTGGATGGGCTCAACGAAATTCTGAACTGGATCCTGTCATGGTCCGGAAAAGTGACCGTGGTGAACCCGCCTGAACTCCGGACGCTCTTCATTCAGACCCTGCAATCTGCCATTCAAATGCAGACCGTCTCCAACGGCGTCTGACCCGCGTCTGTCGGGTTCCTCGGGTATCAGGTGGAGCAAGGTCGATGGGTCTGTGATCGCGGATCACGCCCGATCTCATTCTCCTGAACTGAAGGAATTCCCGAGATGAAATGGCAAAGTGCGTGGCTGCTGGCAATGGCTCTGATGGTGGGCTGCTCAACGAATTCCGTCGGGACAGAAGCGGCTGCCCGGAACTTCTTTCATGCGGAGTTCCAGAAGTGGATCGCCGGTGAGTCGAATGCCGTCGCCACGAAGCAGTCACAGCGATTGCTGCTCGCTCCGCCGATCAGTTACGACATCCGCAGCGTGGCCAAGAGTGAACCCGACTTCCTCGCCAGCCGGAACATGAAAGAGATTCCTACTGACTGGCAGACCTGGCCGGCCTTCAAACTGAATGTTGCCATCGAGTGGAAGTCGGAAGACGGTTCGCCGATGACGAAGGTGACCACGTACTTGCTTACCTGGAACAGTGCCGAGCAGCGGTGGTATGCGACCGACGTTTTCTAAAAGACTGCTGGTGCAGGTTCGACTGACCCACCCGTGTCCGACCTGAATGTTATCTATAGAGCCTGCTGGCTTCCGGAGTGACGCAAGCCCCGCGATGGGGAGGCGAGTCGGCACAATCCCGTTGGCAACCGACCGTGAATTCTCGGATTCACCAAGCCGGCCCGACCAACACAACTGGGGTGACGACCGACGACATGCCATGAACCAACCGATGCACTCCGGAAGCCAGTCTTATTCTCACCATCAACCGACCATTGGCCGCGTAGACGATAAGGGACTGAATGCCGCAAACAACCGCCTGGGCCACGGTCCTCTTTCATCACGAACGCGGAGCACTGAACCGAGTCACTCCCGCCAAGGCTTATGGTTTTCACGTGGGCATCTGGTGGCAAAACGATCGACAACTTGTGGCGTTCCGGCAACCGGTCACGGAAATCGAGACCACAGGGCATCTCGTGGATTCCGACCTGACGCATGATTCCGCCTGGGAAACCGCCCGGTGGGAGCTTCTCCCTCCCCCCACCGTCGAGTACTTCCAGATTCCTCGTGGCCGAATCCTGTGGGATACCGTGCATCGGTCCGGGATCGTCTATCACGGCAACTCGACGTCGGAAGCTGTCTTCAAAGAACTTGCCCGGCTGTATGGACTCCCTCGCTGGGAAGCCCGGTTGGACGAGCACTACCTGACCGGGGAAGCCCTGGAAGAGTTCTATCGGCTGGAATGATCGCTGACCGCCAACGACGACATCGATCCTTCCGTCCCTCAGTCTGAAGGTTAAGACCTATGCCCCGTCCACGCGAAGTCTACACATTCACCCACGCGGTTCTTCTGACCGGAATGGTCGCTGGTGCCGCAGCATTCATGTACGCCGCTCGGCACAAAAACGACGACCTCGTGTGGTTCATGGAGCACTGGGGTCTCTACATCGGCATGGTCGCCACGGTCGGCATGTTCCTGCTCGGTCTATCGCTGATCGGAAAGCCGATCTACGACGACGAAACACATCAGGAGCGTGAAGCTGAACACAATCGTGCCGTGTTCGAGTGGAACCGCAAAAGCCCCGAAGAACGGGCCATCATTATAGCCGCCCGGCAGAACGAGTTGCTGCAACTGACACAGATCCTGCAGAACAACACGATCATCCAAAACCAGGAACAGGCAAAGCCCAAGCGGCGGTACTGAACTGCAATCCGGCGGACACGCAGACTCGGAACAAGCACGCGGCTTCGCAGGAAGGAATCAGGAATCCATGCACGTCACAATTTATCGAGGAACCCATGAGATCGGTGGCAATTGCATCGAGATCGCCACCAATCACAGCCGGATCATCCTCGACATCGGAATGCCTCTGTTCAACGAGGATCGCGAGCCGCACGACACCGGGGCCTTACGACGGCAGACCACGGATCAGCTTCGTCAGAGCGGAGTGTTGCCCAATGTCCCCGGCCTGTTCGACGAATCAAACTCCCGCCCCGATGCGATACTTCTCTCCCACGCTCACGAGGACCACACCGGACTGCTCGGCCATTCCCACCCGGACATTCCGATCTACTCCAGTATCGGAACGAGCAAGATGATGCTGGCCGGGGCCAAGTTTGCGGGTCAGCCAGTCCTGCCGCGGGAACGACAGCAAGACCTGACTTCCGGGCAGCCGGTTCAGATCGGTGAGTTCACGATCACGCCGTTCTCGGTCGACCACTCGATTTACGGCGGTCAGGCGTTCCTGATCGAAGCTGCGGGCAAGACAATTCTCTATTCGGGAGACCTGAGGCTTCACGGACGAAAACCGGGCATGCACCGGGCCTTGGTCGAAGCCATCAAGCCCCGCAACATCGACCTGCTCCTGATGGAAGGGACGCATATCGGGCACCCTGACCACCGGGGACCGAACGAGTACGACCTGGAAAAACAGATCGCCGAGTTTATTCAATCGGCACCGGGGCTGGTGCTGGCCTCGTTCTCACCGCAACACGTCGACCGACTGGTCGGGTTTCTCAGGGCGACCAAGAAGGCTGGCAGAACCTTCGTCGCCGACGCCTACACCGCCTTCGTCATGCACCTGATCGCCTCAGAAACACCGATCCCGAGGCCGGAATCCACCGAGTGGGTGAAAGTTTTCTTTCCAAAATTCTTCGAGGAAAGTTACCGGAGAAAACAACTCGAAAACCATTTTGTTTTAATGTCCCCGGCCAGGATTGGGATGAACGAAATCCGGGCCAATCCATCCCGTTACGTGATGCTCTTCCGCCCTAGCATGCTGGACAGCGACTTCGGCGGCAGCCTGCCGGAACGCACCCGCTGCCTCTACTCTCGCTGGGAAGGCTATCTCGAACGACCCGACTCGCAGCTGGTGACCACAGCCCTGGAAAACGCGGGTGGTGACCTGACCAAGGTCCACACGAGCGGTCATATTCATGCAGGCGACATCGCCGACCTGATCCAGCAGATCAACGCCAAGCAGGTCATCCCGATCCACACCTTTGAGCCAGAGCGGTTTCAGGCCATCGCCAGCAACGTCCGAGTTCTGGCAGACGGCGTACCAATAGTCTTCTGAGCTGGTGACCGTATCAAGCAATCGGCGGAAATCCGACCATCGGCTGAACCGCCAGACCATCGACGTTCTGGTCATGGCCACTGATGCTGACGAACGAAACAGGAAGCTGTGCCCTCCTGAATTCAGAGAGCAGCTTCTGGAAAGATTCCCAAGTCTCAACGGTGACTGTCAGCCCCTTATTCGTCACCCGCAGCCAGTCGATCCAAAAACTGGCAGGAGCAGCAGCGACCAACGGGACTTTCGATAACCTCAATGGCACCTGATCGATAACCTGATCGGGAAGCTCAAGTTCTTGCAGACGGGCAACCCACGCCGTTCGGAAATGGCTCCAATTCTTCTGGAGAGCAATTGCGTATGCTGCCGCTTCCAGCACCATACGCAGCGGAGTTTCGGTTGCCCGAGTCTTCCCATCGGCATCTGCGTCGGGAGCCTTCTTCAGTTCGACAACCACGGGCAGGCCATTTTTCGCCACCCCGAGCAGATCAATGTATCCCCACCTGTCTTTCTTCTGCTGGTCGAACAGCGGGACCTGACACGCCACAAGACGAGTCCAGGCATCGGGAATCGGCCACATTCCCGCCGTCCCCCAGCGTCGCATCATGGCTGAGTTCATCCCCCGAGCGAATCATGGCCACGCCTTGAGAGAAGAGCAGCGTCGCCATCAG
>NZ_LYDR01000143.1 GCF_001707835.1 Planctopirus hydrillae | reverse complement strand
TCAGATTGGCGAGTCTGGCTTCGTAATGGTCGAGATGTTCGGCGAGTGGTTCAATTGTGGCGGCGGCACCACCACCTGGTAGCTTTGCCGTCCGTACCAGTAGGATTTATCGATCCGCCGGGAGAACTCGTAGTTCGAGATTGATTCGCTCCAGCCGGAACTGCTGGTTTCTGTCCAGTTGCCGTAGCCTGCGAAGTTGACCCAGAGATTGGTAGTGGCTTCCTGTGACCGGCTGCGGCCACCGATGACCACTTCTTCCGTGAGAGAACCGGCTTTGGTCCGGGATTGCCCCTGACTCTGGGTGATCTCGTAATGCAGACCAAAACCAGAGGACGCCAGATCAAACGTCATATCGGTATGGAGATCGTCGGCCTGGGAATCGAAGTAATCCCGCTGTGTGATGATCCCATCCACTTTTTCAACTTCTGTCCAGCGGTTGATGCCCTGAGTCTGGACAGTCTCCATCTCGGCACCACCCGTGGTTCCTTCGGAGTTCAGATCGAGGCCGAAGTTGAGATTGGTTTCGGTGTCGAGGACCAGGCTGTCGTAGGCATAGGAGTAATCATCGCGGTCGTAGGTGGAGCCGTAATAGGCCCCGGGGTTCCGCTGAGTCGTGCGTGTCCAGGCTTCGTGGTCGGAGTTTTCGACGCCGGTGGAAGCGATCTCCAGATCGAGTGTGTAACCATCACTCCCGGCTCCCATCAGTGTCAGTTCGGTGTAGTTCTGGTTCGTCAAATCGCGGTAGCTGTCAAACTGGCTCTTCTCGTGCAGCCATTCATAACTTCCCACCAACTGTGCACTGCTGCTGCCAGAACCACTGCTGGAACCTGAGCCACTCCCCTCGCCTCCTTCACCAGAACCACTACTGCTTGCGGGAACGGTGTAGCCGCGAATTTCGTATTCCTGGTGGAGCCGATCGAAGCTGCCAGAGCCGGAGCCACTGTGGACGAATCCTTGTGAGTTCCCCGCACCGCCTGAGGTCGTCTGCACGTAGGTTTCATCGGTCGTCTGGGTATGGGATTCGTCATGGAAGAAGGTACTGTCGAGGAAGCTGCCATCTTCGCGAATCAAAGCTTCACTGCGGGAAAAAGTGAGTGCCTGGCTGGATGCCGATTCGAAGGTGTTGTTGATGTTGATGCTGCCATAAACACCACTGAGCGATTCATTCGAGTTTTGTGAGTAGGAATAGACCCGCTGAGTGGTCTCGAAATCGGATTCGACACGCTGTTCGGAAGTGTTGCTGGCACTGACTCGTCCTGAAGCGTGGAACTCAAAGTTCTGTTCCGCTTCGTCAGATCGTGTTTCCACACCGGCAGCGTGGAAGACTGAGATGCTCTGGTTGGTGCTGAAGAAGTTGCCGCGCGACCAGGTGATGCTGGAAGAACCTGACCCGGAACCGGAACCTGAGCCACTTTCGCTGCCGGATGAAGAACCTTCACCAGAACCGCTTTCGCTGCCGGACGAGGAACCTTCGCCAGAACCGCTCTCGGTGCTTGAGCCACTGCCTGAGCCTGAGCCGGAACCACTATCACTCCCTGAGCCGGAGGCTTCTCCAGAGCCACTTTCGCTACCAGAGCCAGAAGCTTCGCCAGAGCCGGACGATGATCCTGAGGATGAACTGCCACCCGAACCCGAAGGTTCACCGGCAGGACGTGGAGGAGGAACCCAATCGGGAAATTCTTCCAGCCAGGCGGGTTTGAAGCCGACGACCATGTCGGTGTTGGGGGGATTCTCACCAAACAGGGCGGCCCCGGGATTGCTGAAGTACGATCGGTTCCAGGCGGCTTCATCCGTCACAAAGGAAGTGACTTCCACATCACTGAAGGACGATTCAACAGTTCCTGTGGTGAGATATTGCACACCCTTCTGAACCACAATCCCCGCGCGGGTGCCCCCTTCACTCGAATAGCCATAGCCGTAATCACCATAGTAAAACTCTTGCCCCGAACCACTGCCTGAGGCGGGCAGTTGATCAACGGGAGTCCCCACAATTGAGAGATGACGCTCTTCTGTGGCCGAGGTCGTGCGTGTGCCTTCACGCGTCGTGCGAGAGCGGCTGCGGCTCTCCGTCTCGAGGCCAGGGCGTGTGTCATCGACCAGATCGAAGGCTGAAGTTTCCAGGGATGTCAGGTCGTGAGTGCGAGTCGTGCTGTCGAGAGCATCTTCGGTGACCAACGAAGTGCCGTCGGCATATTCGTAAACGTGAGTTGTGAGTTGATCGACGTACTCAAGGACGCCATTGAGCTGATCCTCTCGCGTGTGAGAGACCATCCGCATGGCGGCACCGGAAGCGGGGACATTGGTATTCGTCGTTGTGGATTCTGAGAAACCGCTGTATGTCCCTGAGCCAGACTCACTAGTAATTGACCAGCTGTGCCCGGAACTGGAAGTGCTTCCTTCGGCAGTGACATCGGCAGACGTCTTCCAGTGGTCGCGTGTCGTGCTGACATCGGTCGATTGGTAGTATTCATCCCGGCCGCGGTTTTCTGTCCAGGCGGCTGCCCCTTCCTCCAGAGCGTAGTTGCTCGACGAGGTCTGCATCGAGGAGCCACCTGACGAGGAGGAACTGAACTGCTGGCTGCCAGAACTTTCACTGAACCATGTTTTAGTGCCATTGCTGACAACGTAGGTTTCGTGATCGACGCTGGAATAACCCGAAGTGTATTTGGCTTCGCCAGATTCGATGGTGCCGTTGTTATTGACGTCGAACAGCAACTCGGAACTGGTGATCACAGAGGAACCACTCGCTGTCGAGGTCCAGGCATAGCCCTGGCTTTCCCGCTGGGTATCGATTTGCGAAATGGTGAGGGGAACTGTGGATGCACTCCCGGAACCAGAACTGCTCCCGCTCGACACAGGCTCAATCGAAAAACTGTTTACGGTTTCTGAACTCGCGGAGACAGTCCCATTGCGAAGATCGCTGTAAGTGCTCGTCGTTTGGGATGTTCGCGGGGCGGCTCCCGACGTGTGGATATAGGGGGCGGTGTAGCTGCCAGAATCTTCGGACGTGGTCGTCCAATCTGAGGTGGAAACCTGAGTGAGTGAACTCGTCTGGAGTGAATCTGTTATGCGATCGACAGCCGATTGATCGGTCATCCGTGTGCTGGAGCTGCGAGAGGAGTTGTTCTCTTCTTCCCCACTGCTGCTTGACCAGGACAAGGTCGCCCCACTGCGTTCACCATTCACATAGCTTTCGCTGTCGCTGGTCCCTTCTGACCATTGTTCTGTGCGGAACTGATCAACGATTTCATTCGAAGTGATCCGGCGTTCGACATTCGGAGTTGAGGTATCGACCGAAAGAAGCGAGACGGAACTCCAGACGTCCGAGGTGGCACTGCCCGAGGCGAGAGTCTGGTAAGTGGCACTGGAGCCCAGAGCATAGGCTGCCGACATAGAGCGATTGGATTGCGACGTCTCATCCACAATCTGCCAGGAATTCACACTGGTTGAGGATTGAGCTGTGGTGGTCTGCGTGATGACCCGGGCATTATCGTCATCCGCATAGGTTTCGTATCCTGAACCTGAGGCGGAGTACATGACATCGACGAAGCCCAGGCCGACACTGGAATTGTCATGTGTCCCTTCGTAATGGAAGTTGGAAGTGTCACTCGATTCCGAGAGCATCGTCCGCGTACGAATTGTCTGGGTCGAGACACTGGCAGGAATGCCTGCCGAAGCGGTTCCTGAACCTTCGCCCTCTCCGGAGCCACTGCCACTCGCTTCCGGCTCGCCCGAACCTTCACCACCCCCACTGGAACTACCGCTGGCACTGCCACCCAGTGTGACGGATGTGACAACGGTTTCATTCCAGCTAATGGCTTCTGTGACGAGAGAAAAATCTGAGGAACTGGAATCGTACTCAAAGGTCGTGATCACACCGCCTGATGCCGGTGTGTCGTCTTCGCGAAGTAGGTCGAGTGTCCAGGAGTTTCCTCCGGATGCCGAACTGACTGTCGTGGCAGTGGATAGCCCCGAGGGAGCCGCCACGTTTTTAAGTGCAGCCAGAGTGTACGTTTCGGAAAGTCCGGACTGATAGAGAGCACTGGAGGTGAGTGCTGTGAGATCGCCAGTGGCGAAATCGATCGTACGACTCATCCCGGCGTCGAGAGACCAGAACTGCACACCATTTCGTGAATCGGAGATATCGACTGTCGTCTCGTCACCGCTGATCGAGTCTGTCACCAGAGTGTCGACAACGCGTGTAAAATCGTAGGCATCAGAGAATGTATCGATCAGATCCCATTGGATCGTAACACTCGTGCTGGACCAGTCGATGACTCCCTGAAAGGTCGTGTTCTGAGTGCCATATTGCTCGAGCGTCCAGGTTTCACCGGCCCCGTCATCGAAAGTGGTAATCACACTCCAGTTGGAAACCAGGGTGTCTGTTACATAGAGATCGTACTGGCTGCCATCATAGACATTGGTCCCCGTTTTCGTGCGAACAGAACTGCTGACAATTGTTTCTGTGTACGTTCCAAGTTCGTCAGTCCACGTTCTCGTCGTGTTTACGGGAGGAGTCGTGATTGTTTCATTGATTGGCGTGGTGGAATAATCCCAAACGAACTCATCGAGCCAGGTGTCGTCGATCGGGGATTCCGGGAGTTCGCCCAGAAGCGGGACATTCAGCTCGGGACTTACGCGATCCTTCAAAAAGTCGATGACGATTTCGGAACTTCCCGAACCTGATTCAGGAATTGCCGGAGTTTCGAGATCACCGGAGCCCGATGTGCTCCGAGATGTCAGTCCCCAGGTGATCGAACCACTGAAGCCCATGGAGCCTGAGCCGCTTCCACTCGTTGAGCCACTCTCGCTCGTTGAACCCGAGCCGCTTCCTGAACCACTCTCGCTACTGGAGCCAGAACCAGAGGAACTTCCCGAACCACCGCTGCCACTTTCGGGACTTTCTGGTTCACCGCTCCCAGAGCCACTGGTACTGCCGGATCCGGAACCACTTTCACTTGTTGAGCCAGAGCCACTCCCTGAGCCGCTCGCCTCGCCACTCCCTGATTCTCCACTCCCGCTGGCGGACCCGGATCCACTGGAACTACCGGATTCACCCGATCCACTTTCTGATGTTGATCCTGAGCCACTTCCGGAACCAGAACCCGCCGTGGTTAATGGAAGGACATACCACTCGCTCGTTTCACCACCCAGTTCAACGGCTCGAACTGCAATTTCTGAAGTGGAGCTGTCAATCATGATGCCCAAACTCATCTCAAAGGATGAGCCACTCCCCGGAAACGATTCCCAGGTGTCGGCCACACGATCGCCATTCCAATCAATTTCGTAGTTGTAAGATGAGCCAGGTGTGGAGTCGGTCACGAACGCAGTCAGCAGGCCCTCCAGAGTTGACCCGTAATTGCCCGTGACAGCGAAGCTGGCGTCCTGAATTTCCAGTGTCGAGCCACTTCCTGATGACGATCCGGAACTGGTACCACTTTCACTGGAACTTCCCGAGCCACTTCCCGAACCAGAGCCTTCAGGTTCTGGCTCTTCTTGTTGAGGCTCCTCCGGAGGCGACTCTTCGGGTTCACCAGAACCACTTTCACTCCCACCTCCCGAGCCACTCCCCTCACCGGAACCACTGCCTGAACTCGAACCGCTCCCTGATCCTGAACCACTGGCGGATCCTGAACCGCTGGCGGAACCTTCACCCGAAATCGTGTACCACTCAGAAACATCACCACTCGACTCAACGATACGTACAGCCAAACCCGATGCCGAGTTGGGGACAGAGACGGCAAAGCCAAAACTGAAGGAGGAACTGGAACTTTCAAGATCCAATGTCTCGGAGACATCGGCAATTCCGTCTCCGGTATAGTCCACCTGAAGCTCATAACTCGTCGATGGGGTGGTGTCCGTCATCGAGGCTTGCACAAACCCAGCCACATAGCCGTTGGCTGTGTCTTCTTCGATGACGTCGAACTGCGCTGATTGAATCGTCAGCGGATCGGCACTCAGAAGTCTGCGAGGTTCCAGAACGTCTGCGACCGATGTCGATCGTTCATGGCTTCGCTGCCGAAGCTTGACTCGCATTTTTCCAAGACGCAGATTTTGCAGCCAGTCCCCGAGTGTCATCGTCGACTCTTTCGAACGGTGAGGTGAGGTTGAAACGATCTTGAGGGAATGATCGGATGTGTGAACACTTATTCTCTGAATAAGGTTGCCAAGAGACTAATGTGTGTTAAAGACAATGCAAGCGTTTTTTAGAATCGATTCGTTCACTAGATTTTCATGAAGCCTAAAAGCTCCCCTGGAAACACTTTGCGCATCTATGGTGAACTCATTTCCCCAGAGTGAATAAACAGTCTTGAGACGGAGAGATGTTGATGGAACGAGTTGTCGTGATTGGAGTCGCCTGGCCAGGCTTTGAAACAGCGAGTTTGGAAGCAATTCTGGGAGGCTTTCCGGGAGTGAACATGACCACAGCGCAAAAGCCAGTACTCCCCTGGAATCCCCAGCGACATCGGCTTGAGCTTTGGCAAAATCGGCTGGCACGCTGGAATCGTGAACGTTCAGCCACTCAATTTGGCGATATCGCCTGGTTCTATGCTCCCTATGCCGAAGAGATGATTGCCAGTACACCCAACCTGAAGATGATCTCGATCACAGGGCGGGCGGAAGACGTCGCTGCAGAGCTCGTTTCATTGAGCGGCACAACCCGCGGGGGACATCGGATCAACCATTTCTCAAGAACAATTTCTCCGGAAGAGACACGCGATGCTGTGTTGACGAGAAGCTATCCCAAAGTCGAAGAAACCCAACATTTTCGAGCCGCTCTTTGTGCCGTCCTGGAATCTCAGCGATTGATGACAGAAGCTGCCGGACGATATCCCGATCGGGTATTGACCATTGATCGTGAGGACTTGAAAGCCGAATCGACAATCGGACTCGTCAGAGATTTTGTGGGGATTGATCCCGCGCTGGAAAGAGTTTCTGTATCGCCATCCACACCTCCTGTCCGTCAGTCGGAACGTCTTCCCGAAACGGACCCTCGTCGATGTGTGGTTCTGGTGCCACACTCGGGTCTGATCCACACGGAATGCGAAGAAGGGCTTAAGGAACTCGAACGTCGAGGGTATACCGTGCGCCGCGTGGGAGGATATGCCGCCATCGATCAAGGACGAAACCAGATGGCCACCGATGCATTGGCAGATGGATTTGATGAGACGCTCTGGATTGATTCCGATGTCGGATTCAAAGCCGATGACGTCGAAAAACTTCGCAGTCATCGCCTCCCTATTGTCTGTGGTGTCTATCCCCAGAAAGGACGACGGGCTCTGGCCATCCATGTCATGCCAGGTTCCCAGTCCATCACTTTCGGAAATGCCGGTGGATTGACAGAAATTCTCTATGCGGCGACAGGTTTCCTGCATGTGCGGCGGGAAGCTTATCTGCGGATTCTGGAAGAATTTCCACTTCAGGTTTGTAATGAGAGATTTCAGCGACCGACGATTCCCTGGTTTGAACCACTGGTTCGTGAAATTGACGACGGACAATGGTATCTGGCGGAGGATTTCGCCTTCTGCCAGAGAGCCCGGACTGTGGGATACAAGATCTTTGCTGATACGTCGATCCGCTTATGGCACATTGGCAACTATCGGTACAGCTGGGAAGATGCGGGAATCGACCGCGAAAGATTCGGGACATTCACATTGAATCTGGGAGGCAACAAGCCTCAAACTCCCAGTTGATGTTTCAACAGAGGTATTCCAGGAGTAAGCGTGACTTCCTCGATTGGCATGCTGAGTTCTCAATCTGAAAGGCCCTGCCGTCATTTCGCCGAATAGGTCAGTTTAGTCGATGAATTCCAGACAATTATCCAGTCCCAGCATCTTGGCCGTTTTTTGTCTTTGGGATTCACCACGGGCTAACTGAGCTCTGGATTTGGCAGATTTCTGTTCCACCGATCGCTGAATTTTCTGGAACACGCGGAACCAACGGCGAGGTAACTCAGCAGATTGAAGTTTTTCAGCCGCACGAAGCAGGTGTTTTCGACGAGCGGGGGGTAACTGCTGGAGGAGTTCGTCCTCCAAGGAAAGCAGGAATTGACAGGAACCGGGATCGCCCTGGCGTGCGGCTCGGCCAAACAGCTGACGATCAATTCTCTGGGATGTATGCATTTCCGTGGCAATGACATGCAGTCCTCCAGCGAGGCGAACGCTTTCCGCCAAATGGATATCGGTCCCTCGACCAGCCATATTCGTGGCAATTGTGACACGCAAAGGCTGTCCTGCTTCCGCAATTACTTGGGCCTCTTCGGCGTGTCGCGTGGCATTGAGAAGTGTGGCAGTAATCCCGCTCTGGCTGAGCCCTTCGGCTAACTTCTGAGAGGCTTCGACCGAAGGTGTTCCAATCAAGACCGAACGTCCCTTGGCCAGCAACTTCTGAATCTCAATGACCAGCGCCTTGAGTCGCTCTGACCGATTCAAGAAAATCCGGGGAGGCCACACCTCCCGACGACAGGCTTGATGAGTCGGGATGCTGACGACACGAAGTCGATAAAATTTTGCAAACTCACGACGAGCTGTCCGCGCTGTACCCGTCATCCCTGCCAGCACACGATAACCACGAAAGAATCCCTGGACGGTGACACGGGCCCCCTCTCCCATTTCTGCAGAGAGTTCGACACCTTCTTTCCATTCAATGGCCTGATGAAGTCCACCCTGCCATCGTCGTCCTTCCAATAACCGCCCGGTGCCCTCATCAATAATGGCGACTTCACTTTTCTCATTGAGCAGGTAATCACGATCCTTGATGAAGAAACGTTCCGCTCGCAACGCTTGTTCAACAGCGTGAAACACCTCTTCCTGAGTCATGCTGCGGACATTTGCTGGCCACGCTCTCAGCAGGATGCGATGGCATCCCGTATTTGTCAGGTGAGCATCTCGATGTTCCGGTTTCCACTGGTAGTCGATCTCCGGGCGAAGCGAGATCGCTGTGTCTCGAATCCATTGGAGTCGCTCGCTCTGATGCTCGTTGGCCTCTTCGGGAAGAGCAATAATGAGTGGTGTACCGGCGTCATCAATCAAGACACTGTCCGCCTCATCAACGAGTGCAAAGTTTGGTGGCCGCTGAACGGGACCGGCATGGTCATGGTGCTGGAAAATCTTTTGTGACTGTTGAGTCGTGTCCCCCCACATGAGACGATCTCTCAAGAAATCAAAGCCGACCTCTCTACCTGTGACATAGGTCACATCGCATCGATAAGCCTGTCTCCGCTCATCGGGTGAACTCTCGGCAACGATGATTCCCACGGATAATCCGAGACGACGATAGATGGGACGCATTTTCTCGGCATCCCGCTGAGTGAGATAATCATTCACTGTGATGACATGACAACCCTGTCCACTCAGACCATGAGCACTGGCAGCCAGCGTGGCTGTGAGTGTCTTTCCTTCTCCGGTTTGCATTTCTGCCAGGCCCCCTCCGGCCATGACGAATCCCCCCAGCAATTGGACGGGATGATGTGGCATCCCCAGTTCTCGCTCGCCAATGACGCGAATGAGTGCAAAAAGTTCATCGAGTATGGCCGGGGAAAAGAGGGGCTGCCGCCAGGCGTTCCATGGAAACCAGCGAGATTTCATCTGTGATTGCTGGATTCGATACTTCAGGTGTTCCGCATGAGCCTCTAAGCGTTCATTGGGCCACTTGGCAAGTATTTGGCTTCGTTTCAATATCTGGCCGACATGCCAACAGGCCCACGGAGCGGAAAAGGTGAAGACAGATTTCTGCCTCGTCATGATTACCACCAGAGCCAGCGCTGGATGAATTCCAGAACGTCACCAAAGATTGCATCACCCAGAACCGTCGGGCCGCAATCAATGCGGGCACGAACATCGGCACCAATCGCAAGTGCTGGGTGCGAATTTGTCTCAATTGGAGCGATCGCTTCAATCACTTGACCCTGCTCTGGTCGTAGTTCTGTTCGAGAGCCAATCTGCTGCAAGTTGGCTGACCAGGTGGCTTCCGGTTGAGTAAGAACGCGGTATGTGACAGGGCGTGGGCCCCACTTCTCATAAGCCGTCAATAATCGCCCCGCTCGATACTCCTGAATATCCAGTTCCAGTTGCCACGGACTTTGTTCATCCGCAATTTCCATGAGTGCGTCACCCCGCCGCACCGGTCTTCCGGTTAACAACTCAGTCAGCTGAAACGTGGTGATTCTCCCGGTAATTGGTGCTCGAACAATCAGTCTGTCTCGCCGGATGGAAAGGATTTCTCGTTGTTTTTCGAGTCCAGCCAGCTCCCGACGGGCCACAGCCAGATCACCTTGCAGCCTCAAGTACTCATCACTTCGAGCTTCTTTTTCGGCGTATTCAGCTTGTGCCAAGAGTGACACGATCTGTTTCTGCTGCTCCAGCCATTGACTTTGCACTGTTGCCCATTCGGCCATTAACTCATCGTTTCTGAGAACTAATAGCACGTCACCTTTTGAGACCAGTTGACCACTCTCCGCCTGGAGATCCTCGACTTGCCCATCCCATGGAGCAAAAACCTGCTGTCGATGAGATGGCAAAATCTGTCCACGGGCGTCAATTCGATAAGGAAAGGGGAGGAATGTGAGGAGTAGTCCAGCCAGCACGATTATGGAAGCGACAACTGCCGCCATCGCGAGTCTGGCACCTCTCAGCCAGCCTAAAAACTCCCCACATCGTGCAAACGTTTCTCGAAACGGGATCCATGAGAGTCTCAAAGCCTGCTGCAACTGAGTTGCGACCAAAACGAGAAAATCATCACCTCTCAACAACAACACTTCGGACGGCATCGGGCTCGACCATTGCTCCATCACAATCGCACCCAAAAGGTCATGATGCGGTGGTCTTTTCTCATCGGCTGATGTTTCAGAATTGGTTTCCCAGTCGTTGGCTTTGAAGAGGCCCGTCGAAAGGGGAATGATTGCCAGGTATTGAGTCTGCGAAAGCTCAATGTATCCCGCAAGATCGTCTTCCAGTGACGAGGGCGGTTCTGTAATCCCAGCCTGATAAATGAATGGTTGACCATTCTGAATCGAACGCCGTACCAGAGTTTGTAGTCGAACCATTCCAGGACTGTGAGCATGGAAGCTCGCTGAACCACTGACGGCCTTAACTCGCAAACGCCCCGCAGCCCCCCACAGGAGTACGACGCGTTCGACATTCAGTAGTCGACGACCTTCATGGACAATCACAGCCCCCAGGACCGGCAATCTCAAACTTCGTTGCAGAGCGAGCACGAAATCACGCCATTCTGGTTCCAGTGATGTCACTGGTGGCGAAGACGATGATTCGGTCGGTACTTGCTGTGACCAGACGGTCATTTCAGGTCTTTCCAGTGTTCTTAGTTCAAGAGTGCATCAGAACCATTCGAAGCGAAATGTCCGAGCCAGCCAGCGAATTGCCCAACTCCCGAGTGGACGAGACTTGAGCGGAATCGAAACCTCTCCCTGCATACCGTCACTGATCGGCAGAGTCTGGTCAGCCAGTTTGAGTCTCGCCTGATAAAGGACTTGATCCACCTGCTCGACTCCACTGGAAGTTGAAACAGTTGGCAGTGATCCCCCCGCTTTGACAGATAGTGAGGGTGGAATCATGTTGACTTCTTCCGCTGACAAAGACTCTACGGTCGCCTCCAGTCTTTGCCACGGATGTGCCCCAAAACGAATCGACAAGCATTCTCCCACTCGACAATCTTCACGCTGAGTCTGGTCCAGATAGGCAATAGCGACTTTATCGGGAGTGGGGGCAATCGCACAGACAAAAGAACCTGGCTCCAGAAACGCACCTTCATTCTCTCTGTCCAGAGGTGAACCTGACCACGCAGTCAATTGCCTTCGGCGCTGCGATTCTGGTTCACCTGTGACAGGAGGAGCGTCGATGATGATGCCACTTTGTGGTGCACGAATTGTCAGTCGGGACTCCGCAAACTCCTGTTCGGCCAGCTGTTGATAGAGCCCTGTCAAAGTGGCTTCTGAGAGGGCTTTGAATGACCCCTCTTCTCTGGCAATGGCTGCCTGATACCGGGCGCGTTCTGTTTCGATTTGCGAACGAAGCAAAACACCCTTCTGTTCGATCTCTGGGTTTTCCAGAACCATGAGTACATCTCCAGCAGTAACACGACTTCCGGGTTGTACTCGCACTTGTGACAATCGACCGGGGACCACCGTGCGGATTTCGCGAATTTCTCTCGACTCCACAATACAGGGAGCCTGCCCCCAGCCGGGAACAGGGATAGAAAGGATAATCAGAACCAGAATCAGGCCGACAGCCAACGTTGAGACGAGGTGAACTCGTTGGACTGGTTTTTTATCCTTCGCGAGGATCGATTTTCCGATGCGATAGCTACTACGGCCGACAATGAGACTGGCCATCAGAGTGGCCAGAGCCAGGCCGAGGCTATCGAGTTGTTGAGGGTGAAGGATCAGACTGATGAACCACAGGCTTCCCACCATCACAAAGATCAAATAGATCAAACAAGCCAGTGAAAAGAGTGGAAACCACCATCGGGGAGGTTCTGGATCCGTGCTGGTTCGAGGTAATTCGCGCCCCAGAAAAATTGCTTCACACCACTCGTTGAATCGTTTGTCAGCACGCCCCCTGAGATTAGGAATCTCCAGCAGATCCGAGAGGATGTAGTAACCATCCAGTTTCATCAAAGGATTGGCATTAAAGATCACTGTTGTGACAGCTGTCACAAAAAAGAGATTGAGTGCCAGATGATGCCACCAGCCTTCCGTCGTGAAGTACCAGACAAGAATTGCCAAAGAGGAGAGCAGGAACTCGACTCCCATCCCTGCTGCGGCAATGGCAATCCGTTGCCACTTACTGCGCAATGTCCAGGAGTCAGAGACATCACAATACAAGCAAGGGCTAAGCATCAGGAGCATGAGACCGACCTCATGGCATTTGGCACCGAAGTGTCGACAGACAATGGCATGTCCGAACTCGTGACACATTTTGGCCACTGCCAGTGTCAACCACATCGCCGAGAGATTTCGCCAGCCAAAAAACTGCTGAAATGCTGGTAATCCAGCTTCAAAGTCTCTGAGATTCAGCAGTAACAGCGTCCAGGCCCAGAGACAGATCACCGTCAGTACAAAAAGGGACCATGGATGCAACATCCAACCCGTGAGCCAGCAGCAATAATCCAGCCAGGGCGTTGTTCCGATTCCGGGGAACTGGATCGAAAGGGGCTGCAGGAGGGCGGCTCCCAGTTTTTTCCGCCGTTCTTCCGATCGCCGCTGCTTCAGGATGGAACTCTGACCGCAGCGATCAGCGACAACTAAGCCCTTGCGATGGAAATCGGCGATCGCTTGCTGAAGTCCTGACAAAGTCCAGGTGAGTTGCGGAAAGCGACTTTTCATCTGGCTCAGCAGTCCCTGGAGGCTTTGCACACCATCGAGTCGCATTAGAAGTTCGAATTGATCTTCTCTCAGTCGGGTGTACTGCATGCTCACAGGATCTTCGACGACGTGATAGTTCAATCCCCCATATGGCACGAGGTGAGTCAGGAGATCGCTTCGCCTTCGCACTGGAACGGGGCGTGAGGAGGCTCGGAGTGCACTCATGGATGAGCCACCGGTTCGTTGGCCTCCAGAAGTTCGAGTCGGACACGCAGACCGGGGCGTAGCCAGGCATTTTCAGCACGAGTTTCTACCCAAAACCGAGTCTCCTGAGTGACAGGATCTGAAGTCGCATCGATAAACCCGATAACAGCCCGAGTGGCAATCTCCTCTCCTTCATGTTTGACAATCGATGGAGTCGGCGGAACTGTCGTCGCGGCAGATGTTTTGAGTTGGGTTTGTGGTTGTGGAGAAATTTTTACGGTCTGTCCCACCCGCACAAGAGATAACATCTCCCAAGGAATTCGCCCTTCAATCCGAATTCTCTCGGGATTCACAATTTCGACGACGGGATCCCCTGGCTTAATCACTTCACCGACGGATCGATAGCACCGGTTAATCACTCCACTGAAAGGAGCTTTGAGCAGTAAGGCTTCGACCTCAGCCCGTGCAAGATCGCACTCCTTTTTAGCAACCTCCAGTTCATGGGTGGCTTTCTCGATCTCCAGTTCCGCCTTACGAATCGATAAACGAAGTTTGACAAGTTCTAACTCGGGGACGGCGATCACTGTGCGAGAACTGGCTTTCGCTTTCGCATTGGCCTCTTCGCTTTTGAGGAGTTCAGTCTGTGCCATTTCCAGTTCAACACGATGCTGACGAATGTTGACGTCACTGGAGGCTTTGGCTTCTGCCAGACGAAGTTGTGCGGCTGGCAATGTATCCACAATTCGGCCGACGACTGCATCCGCAGACACTCTTTGCCCTTCGGAGAATGGAAGCGTCAACAGCAGTCCCGAACGATCACTTGCGATAATGACGTGTTCGACCAGTCGGATCCGGCAGTCCTCAATGATGAGCTGGCGAGTTTCGTGTGCCTGATGTTCATCGGCCAAGGCAAGAACTTCCAGGGCAGAAACTGGCGCCGTCACTCCCATCCATAAAGACATCAAGCAAAAAATTCGTGGCCAGATGGCTCTGCGGGATTCCATCATTCTTTCATCCGAAAAAACTGCTGCCGAAGTTCGATTTTCCGCGAGGAGTTCCACCAGTTCACAGTGAACTCCACCGCGATTCATGGAGTTTAGCGATCAGTATTGCGCTGGTGACAACTGACCCACCTGCTGTTAGTGAACTATTGAGAGCAACGAGAATCAATCCACTTTTTCTCTGATTACCTGGGATTACCCATGAATCAGAGGATGAACGGACTGTTATGTTAAGGCATTGTTTCACTGAAACCCGGGGCAGGTGGGATTTCCAGTGGTGGCAAAGAATCGGTCTGGTCGACTTGAGGGTCTGTATTTGAGGCAGGTTGGCCACTGAGAGGACGACGAATTGATCCCAGACTGGTTTGTGTCAAATTCTGGTAAGGGTCTCGCAGAGTGATTCCCATCTCAGTGAGTAGCAGCCCTTCTCGATAGCGCAATGCCGCCAGAAGTTTCGCATATTCGGCTCGACTTCGCTGAGTAGCAATCTCCGCATCGGCAAGACTGATTTCTGATCGGAGTAAGAGATCAACCGTTAAGCGACCGGCTTCGAACTCAGCACTCGTGGCAGCTAAACGCCGTCGTGCGGCGGCTTCCCGTTTGAGGTTTGTCTGAAAGACTGTACTAAAGCGTTCCAGATCTTGAACTGCTGCGGCGATCTCGTGATTGATTTCCAGTTCTTGATTGACGAGGACAGCCCTGGCCTTGGCAAGCCGTAATTCATACTGCCGCACCTGCGCTCGCTCAGCTCGCAGCCACAGTGGGACGGTATACTCAAAACCAAGATTCCAACTGGTTTGATCGCTTCGAAGCATCGTACCATAGGCACTTCCAAAACCATCAGTCGTGATGCCATCGTCCTGATCGTCCGAAATGAGCTTGTCGCCAAATCCATTCAGTCGATAACCGGCGACAGCATCCAGTCGGGGTTTCGTCAGACTTTTTGCAGCCTCCAGCTGATAGCAAAGACTTTCGATCTGTCGTTTTTGCTGGCGGAGTTCAACCCGCTCACTGAGTGCGATTGTATACGAATCCAATGCATTCCATCCCCCTTCTGGCGGCGGCCCGAGATCCACGGGATGAAGTACTTTCTCATATTGCGCGGGAAGTCCCATCAAGCGACGCAATCGCATTTCCGCCACCAGTAACCCTGAGAGTGTCTCCTGGGTTCTCGCTTCCGCAGCAAACTGGGCATCTTCGGCCTGGGCTTCATCCGCACTTCCTGCCAGTCCGGCATTGAATTTGGATTGCACCTCAATTGTTGTATCTCGCAGACTTCTCTCAACATTCCGTACTGCGATGTATTCGCGATGAGCCAAATCGAGATCCCAATAGGCCTGGATCACATCGAGTACAAACTGCTGAACCTCTCTCTCAAAGTCCAGTTCACTGATCTTTCGATTGATTCGAGCAATAATCAGTCCTTGATCGACGGCATAGGGCCCGCGATTTCCTCTGTCTGGCGGGCCAGCGACGGAGATAAACTCCCGGCCAGCTCCTGCGAGTAATGGTTGCCGAAACTCAGCTCCCAGACTGCCAGTATAGGCGGAAGTAAAGAGACGGTTCGGCTGGTTATTCGAAGAGTAATTCCAGTCCTGAACCAGGGCGATGTTCCCACCGGTCAACAACGATTGATCCAGCCGAGAGCGATACTGCGCCCCATCTTCGACGAGTACGTTTCCAGGGGCCAGGCCGCCGGAAAGGAATAAATTGTTCTGAACGAGTTCATCTTTGGACCAGATTAAACTCGTTGAGAATCGGGGATCGAAATCCGATTTCGCGGCATCAGTTCCTCGAACTCCATTGTTCACACTGTCGTCAGCAATGGCCGGATCGAAAACAGAGGGAACGGTCTGAGGCGCCGTGAGGATTGGATTGGAGGGAGAGAGAAACTGAGCATTGTTACGAATAACATCGCTGTATTGGAGAGCGATGGCCAGAACATCCACCAGTGCAATCGGCTGGAGATCATCCGGACTCAAATCCTCAAGTTTACGAGCTTTTCCTAAGCTTCCTGTCGGTGCCTGCGCTTCAATAACCGGCGCTGCTTCGACGGCAGCTTCAGCCAAGGCCAGATAATGCTCGGCGACAAGATTGATGTGGCGAGGATCCTCACGGAAAACATTGCAACCGACAATGCAGCACAACAGGCACACAAATGCCTGCATCGAGTACAGCTCGATGAGTCTCCAATGGGATCGCATAGTGAATATGATCTGGACGAAGGTGGATGCGGAAGGGAAGAATGCGAGGGGTGTCGAATGAGGTTGGCAGGAGCACGGGAAAATAATTGAGTTAAGATGCTTTTGTCCAGATCACTTTTGAAAGCGATGGCCATGTGAAAAAGTGTTTGACGTGAAGATTGAAAAGAGCTGGCTACCTCAAGAAAGCGGAATGACCCGCAAGAGGTTGTAAATCTGTCCCAATGGACTGCTGTGACAAAATCACTCTCAACTTCCACTGAGGGTGACCTTCTTCGCTTAACAACCGATGAATTTCTTTTCCCCAGAATTTTTCCGACCGACAGTAAAATTCATCCGCTTTTCTTGAGACTGATGAGAGAGGACTCACTTAGCTCTGATCTTCGAAGGAACGTCAGATAGTTTTGTTGAGAAATCCTATCTTTTCTGATTCCTGCCAAGCGACGGTGAAAGAAAACCTGATTCTGCGTGAGTCCAAACTTTCTGAGATTCTTGCCACAGACGATCACATTCAACTGGAACGCAATCGTGATGAATTGACTGTCACAGTAACTGTGATCGTGGATGACTGAGAAAGTTTGATGGCGATGAACTTCATTCAGTGACAGACCAGGATAATTTTGAGCGAGAGAAACTCGCTGGAGTGTCATTGAGCAAATCGTGTGCTGGCGGAGGTAACTAACGACAGCGATAGGATCAAAAGCGGGTGGAAGAGATTTTTGGGCGAAGCCTAAATCAAACCCAAGGTGAACCAACAAGCGAGAACGTGATTTACCCGATTGCCTTTCAATCAGGGAAACTCCAGCGATCTGTTATCAGTTCGATAATGGAGAAGTTCGACATGACTCCACTTGTCGGAGTGGATCATCGACACTTGGCTCGGAGCATGAAAGGATTGATGCGGCTGAGTTCAAGGGAGCAAGCGAATTCTTCGCCAGCAATCATTCGCTTGAACTGGCATAGTGATTCGGGTGGCAAACCCGAGTCGTCCCCCAAAGGTTTGTTTCCTCTTTCTAATATCGGATGGCAATACGTTGAAAGACTTCTCAATCATATTGCAGCACTTTTTCGCGATCCCTGAGGCAACGATTCCGTTAAGCCCTGTTGAAAATAGTGAGGCGGTCCAGGGGAAAATGGAGGAGATGCTTGGTATGAGACTGCGTACATGCATCTACGGAATTTCGGATAAGAAGAGGTGATTTTTCCTTTCTGCGTTTCGCAGAGAATTGGCACTGCCGCATGTGTTTCGCTTCAACCGATGTTTTCCGCTGCAGTTCTCCGGAGAAGCACTCTCCACGCAAATTCGAGGATTGGAATTCGAGTGATCCAACTTTCGAATTACTTTCTCGAAAAAGAAAAGTCGGAAACACGAGTTGATGGAACCAAACGACTCAGATGCAGCGAACTCATCTTTCGGTACATCGAGATGCCTCATGATCAGCGAAAAGCCCCTGATTCACCGAAAAAGAATTTGCAGCGTACTGCCTTGAAAGTATTCCTCGGCGATTGACATCTCACACTGATTCACTACCGGCTCTCACGTTTGGCCAAGGTGATCACCGAATCGGATCATCCGAAAAGTACTTTTCGAAAAATCATCTCTCTCGACATCTTCGAAAAAGTGAGTTTCGGCTGCGCAGGGCATTTTATCTGGCCAGGCTGGGGTCGTTGTTACCGCTGCGCCTTCTCCCAGTGACCATCAAAAATATGCATTTTTTGATGATGAGCCAAAAATATAGCAATGCAGGCGGCGGGAAATCGAAGCCCAGATGAGAAGATGTACCAGAAATCATCGGCATCGCGACTCCTCACTGATTTCACCATTTTTCGTGTTCCTCGGAAGATCAGCAGGCGACTTTTCAGAGAAATGCATCCCCCCTTCTCGGCGCCGGTACTTCCATCCGTGCTTCAATTTGTGCCGAGTAGCTGCGATTCGTTAAAAAAACGTCGAGTTCGTCTCGAATTGCAAATCGTTACGATTCCACACTCTCTGATTCAAAAATGTTCGTATCTACAAACTTGGAATTCGTAGATCCGCAGACACACAGGATTGGTTTACCAAAAAAGTGGATAGTGTATTTCATCTCGATTTGTTGATTCGTTGTTTTCGGCATTCCGTCGTGCAATCTCAGTTTCTGCGACTCGCGCAGGGCGAAGAAAATCATTGGCGAAGTGCTGGACACCGGGATAGATTTGTTACCGGGGCACAAAGGTGTCGATGCGATTTTTATTTTTCATTCGGAGTGAATTCGTCTGATCCCGAGGACACGTGAATGCGGCCTCGTTGACATCGTTGAGACGCGCGCGAGCGTCAATATCTGCTTTCCGCAAATACCGCCAAACTGAGCCGCAAGGCTCTTTGCAGCAAAAGCAGTACTTGGAACCGCGCCCCCGCAAGGGGGCGTCGGCCATGTGCTGTTTTGTTGCCCCTTGGCGGGGGTTGCGGGAGCGGTCGTGGTTCGGCGCTCTCTTTTTTTTTCCGCCAGCGGGGGCTTTTGTATGCCGTCCATCGACGAGCAATTTTCTAATCGCATCGGTGTGTCTGCTCCGATGCTGCGATTCTTAGGAATCTCTGAGACCAATTCTGAATCCCAACCACAGTTTGCGGATCCGTTTCTGGCCACCACCCAATCTCATGATTCAATGTTTTTCCGCGTACCATGCCATTCGCAGGGAGGTGTGTCATGGATATGACGGGAGAACAACAAAGCTCTGCACTTTTGAATTGGGCACAGGATGTTGAAAAAACGGTCAGAGCCCGAAGCTCAGTAGCCGCCGACGAAGTCGTCGCTGCCAGACTGGGTGCCGCGGAGAATCGTTTTGTGATCACCGTGTTGGGAAAAGCCAAACGTGGCAAATCCACACTGATTAATGCCCTCCTAGGACGCCGAGATGACGATCTCGCCCCCGTCGATCGTCTACCGGCGTCCAATGTGATTTCCCGGTTCCGCTACGGCGACGAACTGAGCTGTCGTATTCATTTTCGGTCAGCCGATCTGAACTCCGCCGAAGGAACTCCCGTGCGACCCGCGCAAGTTCGCGACTACGTCACCGAGGAAGGAAATCCGGGAAATCGCAAACAGGTCGAACTCCTGGATGTGGCCGGACCATTTGATGGATTCAACCAGGATCTCGTTCTGGTCGATACACCCGGGAGCGGATCAATCCATGAGTATCATGATGCCCTGTTACAAGCCTTTATCCCTCAGTCGGACGCTGTCATTTTTCTAGTGACGTCGCGAATGCCGCTCGATCAGGATGAGCTTGATCTGCTGCGGCGTGTCCGCGATGCCGATATTCGTAAAATCTTGTTTGTCATCAACAAGATCGACGAAACGACTCCCGAAGAACTGGCACAGGCTGAGGCCCACAATGCGGCCCATCTGGCACGTCTCGATCTGAAACAGCCAGTAGGCTCACTCATTCCCATCAGCGCAAAGCAGGCGTTTCTGGGCAATCTCCAGACGAGCGGCATGACCGTTCTGGCGGAGCGGATCCGGACGTTGATCACACAAGAGAAATCGCACGTCCTGCGAGAACGGCTGATCGGTCGCGTGAGGCAAGCGGTCGATCCACTGCTCGCCGGGCTGGTGGCCGAAACTGTCATGCTCTCGTCTGACCCCGAAGAACGGGCTCGCCAGCGAGCCTCGCTTGAAAGCTCACTCCAGAGATTGGAGCTGGAACGTCCGGTGACTGAGCAGCAATTCCGCAGTCGCTGGGTCAATGCCGTCGATCAGTTTGCCGCCGATGTGAATGAAATCCGCGGGCAGGCGCAGATGCGGGTCCTCGAATTCATTGATGGCCATACCCTCGCCAGTATCACAGGACTCTCTCGAAAACTTCCCGGTCAGATCCAGAACATTCTGGACGAGTTGCTGAAAGCCCCTGTAGCGGAGCTGGAACGCACACTCAAACAGTCAGCAGAAGCTCTCCAGTCGGACTATCCCCGTGTTCGCCTTAAACCTGGTGGAGTGGTTCTAACGCGTTCCAATCAGATGGCGATTCAGGCCCTGGGTTGGGGAGGAGCTGCGGCCATGGGAGCAACGGCCACAGGGATCATCACTGCAGCGCAGGCCGCCACGGCCGCCGCCGTCACCTACGTGGCCACGCCGAGCCTGGCCGGGGTCGCCCTGACCCATTTGATCGGAACCCATGCCGGTTTTCTGACAACGACAGCCGTGCCTGCGGCCATTCCTTTTTGGGTGGCAGCAGCAGGACCCATCGGCTGGACACTGGCCGGGGTCGGAGCTCTGGCTGTGCCCTTCGCTTGGACGATCAGCCGGTCACGCCACAAGGAACATCTCCGCAAGGAAGCCATCACCCAGGTCCAAGCCCTCTGTTCTGCCATTGTCGAAGAGCGAGCTCCGCTCCTGCGCCGAAGTGCCGACACTATTGTGGCCGAGTTCCAGCAGCGTTCACTGAACGAGGTTCTAGAACTTCGTCAGGCAATTGGGGCCGCAGAGACCTCGACGGTCACTCCAGCTCACCTGGAACAGACCTCTCAACTTGTAGAGGAACTACAGCGGTTGCTGGAGAACGTTCCAGGAGACGCGGCATGAGCACGCCTCAAGAGGCTTGCCACGAACTTCTGGGAAGTGCCTTGATACTCCTCCAGGAGAGCGCGGACACCGCACTCGATGATTCCGTCAGCTCAGGCCTGCGGCGGGCTCTCGATGTGGTGAAACGACATTATCGCCGTCTTGACCGCGTCAATCGCCTGGGAGCTGTGGTGGCACTTGCCGGATTAGGAAATGTCGGCAAATCCACCCTGCTGAATACGCTCCTTGAGATGGACATAGCGCCTTGCCGAAACGGCCCCTGCACAGCGGTTCCCGTTGAGTTTCAACGGAGTGAAAATCTGGAAATTGTCGTCTTTCGCAAAGGTGATCTTCCTTGGACTTTGCCCTGTGCAGAACACAACGAACTCCGTCGCCACCTCGATTGGCTGGCACAGGATGCACCTGGAGAAAGCCACAGACAAATCGAGCGGATCGTTGTCCGATCGGAGAATGCCCATCTACCTCCGGGTCTGGTCCTTGTTGATACCCCGGGATTTGGTTCCGCCACAATTGATTCCATGGATTCCGAAGCCGCAGGTGGGACTCACGACGAGTCGCTGTTGGCCGGACTTCAAAGAGCCGCCCAAGTGGTGTGGGTGGTGCTGGCCGAGCAAGGAATCGGTCAGCGGGAGGCTGATTTCTGGAAGCGTCATCTGTCCGATTGGTGCGATGATCTCGCCGTGACAGGTTGCGAAGGTTGGTCGGATTCCGAATTAGTGCGATTCCGCAAGCGGTTTGAACGTCTCTTCGGTCGGCACTGTCCCCGATTCCATTTTGTGTCCTGCCGGGATGGCCTCGGAATTGTGGATCTGAGGCACCGATTGCAGGAGTTGGCAGATCAGGAACTGAGATCCAACGCCACCGTCGAATCTTTGATGCAATTGGCGCGGGAACTCTCCGGCTGGATCAAGGAATTACCTCTGAAACATCGGGATGTCTGGCGCCGCGATAGCTGGCTGAGATTTCGCCAAGGACCAGATCCGTACTTGTGGAAACAGCAGCTTGTCACTCTTCTGGATGTTTCGTATGGCTCGTGAATCGATTGTTGTGCTTGGTTCCGTCGGGGCGGGGAAGACGCTCTTTGTTGCCGCCTTGGTTAAGGTCTTGCAGGAAGGGATGCTCCCCGGCGCGATCCTCAATCCCCAAAACAGAGCTGCCCACCAGTATGTAGAGCAGATCTGGAAAACACTTCGCGAGGGCGAACTTCCTGCCGGAACGATCCAGGGGCAGCGAACCGAATTGATCTGGATTCTGCAACTTCCAGAACTGCCAGCCGTTTCCATCCAGATTCTCGACACGGCCGGTCAGGACTATCGAGAGATCTTTGAAGATAACCCTCCCGAAGGCAAAGAGGTGCCACTCCACCTTCAAGGGCCGTTTGAGAGTTGTCGATCAGCAACACTGGCTGTCTTACTGGTGGATGTGGCCGGGCAATTCGTAGGAGAACGAAAATCCGAGGTTCGCGATGAACGTGAGTTGGCTCTGAAATTCGCACTCGACTTTTATCGCAAACGTAACGTGCCATGCTGTCTCGTATTAACCAAGTGGGATCAGGCCAAAACCATTGCCGGAGATCAGTCACCCCGCGAGTTTGTCGGAGAGCACCTCCCGTTGATCAACAAGATTCACTTGCATGACGGTGTCATCCCCGTCTTTCCCGTGTCGGCGGTTAACAAGTGGAAGGTCGAACTCTCCGGCGACGGAGGTGATGCTCGCCTTGTTGCAGATCCCTCCTTTGCGTCTGAAGGGTTTCATCCTTTTGTTGGCTGGTTGGCCCAAACAATCAAGGAACGCGTTCTTCAAGCAAACTTTTTGAAATGGCTCAAGTGGTGCGGGAAGGCCATGGGGCTGCTTTTATTATTGTGGATGGGCTACTCTTGGATGACGGCACCACCTGCATCACATCCTCCTTCCGTTCCACAACCTGTCATCACGAATTCGAAACTCGAGTATGACAACTCATTCTTGCTTTATCCGAATATTGGAATTGTCACCGGAACGCTGTCGAACCAAGGGAGTGCTGGCTCTGTCACCGTGACAGCCTATGTCAACAAGGACGGCACCCAGTGGAGTGGGCGGCGCTCGTATTTTGTTGAGAGTGGCAGGAGTTACACGTTCGAGATCCCTGTTGAAACGAGCATCGATGTCCGCCAGCTAGGAGTGCGATATTATGCTCAAGCTCAATAGTGCAGCTCCAATCTCGTCGCTGGTGGTTTTCTGGGCACTCCGTGATTCCGACGCGGAACGCGATTATTGGGTCTGGCAGTCATCCAACATCCCTCATGGAATGTTGACACGGATTTTGAAACACACGCAAGAACTGGATCCTTCCCTCCAAGCAAGAGAGAGTTCGCCAGAGGATTGCCAGGGCGGATTTCTGACTTTGGATGATGAATATGGCGGGTTCTATCTCTATCTCGATGGCGGACGCGACGCTGCGGGTAGGCCTGGGAGATATCTGCTCCTGGTGGGAATCGTCAAACGATCATCCTTAGCCGAGGTCGAGATCGTCGATCCACTGGCGATGGGGTTGTTTGGTGAACTCGCTGTAAGGCAACCTCTTTTGGCAAGTGTTCCCGCACCACAGTCCCTGGAAACCAGCATCCTCGCTTCGAAGCGAATTCCAGGACATACAGCACCCATCACGGCAACTTTATCAGCGACAGGCCAAAGCCCGACGAGTTGGTTAGACGTCTGGCGCCAGACGAATGAGTGGGTAGGACGTCGCCGATGGCTTGTACGGTGCCGAAAAAAAGCAGGGAGTCCGCCAGAGTTCATTGTTTTCCCCCTGCCTGAACTGCCTAGCACTTCACCCACTCTGAGCAATGACTCGCCGCCGACAACCCATGTTGCCGACGAGTTGCCTGTCAGTGTTCGAGACTGGCCTCCTCACAATCCCTGGACTTCCTCGATGCGAACGTCTTTCTTCCCTGGCGCACTGAACCGGATAAACCTCATTCTGCTGGCTTTCGGTTTCGTGGGCGGATTCATCGTGGGGGTGATTTTCTGGTCTTCATGGATCACCGGGACTTCTCATCGAGACGCTTCACAGGCGTTGTTGAATTGGGCGGCGAATTACCAGAGTCAACAGACTGGCCAACTCATACCACGCCAAGAAGTCGTGGAACGATTGGGAAGAGCCTGGCCATCTAATTCAAGTGGTTTACCGCCAGCCGAAACATCAGGTTCACCATCCAGCCAGTTAACGCCCCTGTAGCTCCTTTGAAGGTTTTCTTAGTGCCCAACTCCACTTGGCCCACTCGTCCGACGTTCAATGCGGATCATGTGCTACTGCTGACATACTTGTCGGCAGTTACTTTCGTGATCGGCGTGCTGGCTCCCATGGTCAGCCTGACTCCTCGTTTGGGAGACCCAACCCTGGAACAATTCGTGGGAATCGTTTCCGGAGAATCTTTCACACCTCGATCCCACTCACTCCTGGGAGGGATCCAATCGCTATTTGTTCATGGCGACATCTTGATGGGATTGATCCTGCTCGTCTTCTCACTCCTCTTTCCGCTGGGGAAATTGTTATTGCTGCTGGGACTGTGCCTCGAAGTCTTACCCCATCGAACTCATTTCATGAAGATCTTGTCGTTAATCGGAAAGTGGTCCTTACTGGATGTTGTCGTCATCGCCGTCCTCGTCGTCTCCTTCAAGACATTTCCTGGCGGCACTCGAATCACACCTCTCTGGGGAACATACGTCTTCACCGTTTCCATCGTGCTGAGTTTGTTGGCCGCCATGCTGATGCAAACGCTCGAAGAATCGACAATGGATAATCTCTCGCCGGCGTCAACACTTCACAGGCCGTGATGTCCAAGCGGTCCGCGATCTCTGGAAAGAACCAAAATAGACTGTCGTCGTTTCGTGGCGACAACAGGATGTCTGCAATTCTATTCGACAACACACCCAGCAAGTCTCTGAGTCAGTTGGATTTGCCGAATATTCAAACTTTCTTTGCCAGAACTTGCAGCAACCAGCGTCCCATCATCCCATCCACACACAAGGATGTCTTACACCCAATTTCTCGCTGATCCAGAAGTGTGACTCTTCATCAAAAGAGTCGCCTGGGCATTGAACCCTCTTTAAGTAATTCCATCTCATGGGGTTACATGATTCTGGAAGAGCTTCGGCCAAAAAAGTTTGGGTTTTCCGCGAACATTCCCCGCTTGCGGAACGTAACTCCCCTGGCGAACGAGACAACTCGTCTGGCGCTAGAAGTGCTCGGTGAGCGTCTCCCGCCTGTGTGCCACAAAGCTCACATGGTGAATCATTGGTCGCTTGTGGATCAGTGCACATCATCGTGAGAGCTAGGACATGAGATTGTCGTCCCTCATGTTTGAGTCTATTCCTGAGACGGCTAGAAAGTTTCCGAATCCCGACGGAGTGACTTGAAAGTGAGATGCGTTGTCTCACCCCTCTTGGAGGTCTCCGAACGGGGGAAGCTTCGTAAAGTTCCTTAGATAAACATGGAAAGAGTTGCATATTCTGAAACGTTAATGCTTCGAGCGTCCTGATTTAGTCCGTTGATAGCCGGGGTAGTACTCCGGACGGTGCCCCCAGATGAGAAGGCATCTAATCTAACCACTGCCGTCGTTTCCCGGCTCTGACCATCGGAAGGTCAACATTAATGGGCAAATCTGCCCGCATTCGTCCTGATAGTGGAAAGGATCTTTTCAATCAAACTCTTGATGCTTCTTAAATTTTGTGATCTCCCATATGAACCGTCTGGGACGGCGGTCTGTTCGAGATCAGGTTTGTCGATGGCCTATGGGCGATGGAAAGTACCTTTACCTCCCAAGGAGTTCTCGAAGATGATGAACCACCATGGTCTGAGGGGATCGGTGTCAATTCCCGCCGCGGAATAATGTATGTCTGATAACAGAAATCTCATTTGTGCCCAATCCCCTTCAACAACACTAGCGAGGAGACGAAAACCTGCAAAAATTTCGATTTCTTTTAATGGCCGCTCAGTTTCATTCGGTCTCGCTGAGCTATCAGATCCCAACTATCTGGACCATTTGATTGGACATTGTCCAGCCAACGTCAGGCCAATTGTCAATATGATGAACCTAACGAAGTTCAGAAAAGTTGAATTGGAGACTTTGATTCCGTGTTTGATGAAGTATTCACAGGTTCTATGGTGGAGTTTTCGAGCAGAATACAACTACCCCAAGTTGCTCATCGCCTTGGAGAGCTCACCTGTACTAGAACTCTCTGAACTCGCTGAGAAACGACTCGTATACGCCGCGAAGCTCATCATGGCGCTGACATCAGAGCTTTCTTGTCCCAACACTCGAGTTGGATCACTGCAAGTGATGCTTTCCAAGTTAGGCCTCGACATGCAGCCGCAATCTGAGCTGGAGGCAGAGTTGAAACAACTGCGGAAACGATTTCGTGGTCAAAGCCAGACATCGTTAGGTAGGTCGGGACTGTCGACGGTCTTCACTACCTTTCCCGGCAAGATTCCGCAGTTCATTCCCACCGGTTATACGGTGACAAGCGAAGGAGTCCACTTTGGTGACGAATTGGTCACTGCCACTCCGATTATGGTCCTGGCAGAAATTCAACCTCCGGACAGCAGTTCTTTCAGATGCCTTCGGCTGCTCATTCAAACGCGGGAGAAATCTCTGTGTCTCGATTTGGACAAGGTCGATGCCGTCGACCATCGAAAAGTCAAAGGCCTATTAGGCAAAGGGGTGCAGGTATTCCCAGAGAATGTTCAACTCTTGACGAACTACTTCACTCAAATCCTGCAGGACTTTGGCAACCAGTTACCGCGCATCCGACGAAGCAACCAAACCGGCTTCGTCGAGCATGAGGATTCAGTAACGCAAGGGACGGAACAGATGGGATTCCTCTACGGTCGGGAGTTCATCTCCACCGCAAAGGAACGCCCCTCTTGCCAAATGGACTCTGCGGAGTTGTCGTTCTCTGATACAAATGCCACTGACCTCCAAAAATCCTTCCAGACGGAAGGAACACTCGAAGGCTGGCTAAGCCTGATTCGCGACATTTCAGGTGATCCGGTGGTTCGTTTCATGACAGTGGCCAGCTTCGCTACGCCACTCCTGAGAATTCTTGATCAACCAGCTTTCCTATTCAGTCTGGCTTGCGAATCGGGGACTGGCAAAACAGCCGCACTGCAGATTGCTGCCTCGGCCTGGGGAAACCCCGCGGGCAAGAGCAGCTTGATTCGAAGCTTTCAGACGACTGAGAATGCACTCCTCAGCCGTGCGGTGGCTCAACGAGATCTTCCGATGTTCATTGACGAAACCACATTCGTCAGAAAGGCTGGCAAAGATCTGCTGGAGCGGCTCGTCTATTCTCTGGCCAATGGCACAGCGAGAGATCGGTTACGAAATGGAAGATTGCAGGCCGTCCAAACGATCGAGACGATCGCTTTTACGACAGGAGAGACGCCACTGTTAGACTTAGTTGAGCATCAAGGGGCGCTGCGGCGAGTTCTGGAATGCACTTGTCAACCGTTCGGTGATCGCTCACAGGAAACAGGGGTACGTGTTCTCCAGTTGCAACGTATGGCCAAGTCGAACTATGGACATGCAGGAAGAAAGTTCATTCGATTTCTGATCGAAAACCAGGACTCCTGGTCTCAATGGAAAATACTGTGGGACGAACTTTACGCCAAAGAACTTCATCAACTGCCGGGCCGCCATTCCTTGGAAGACCAACTTGCCAAGCACTTGGCCACGATAAGTGTGGCTAACCAACTGCTTCCACGGTGCTTTCCAGAGTTGAGATCCGCGTTGAAGGATGTGGTTCCCTCGATGCGAGCAGAGATTTACTCTTCTTTGAATCGAGTTGACAAGTTCGAGGCAGTCTTCGAGTCGCTCAAAATGAAGGCCGTTAACTTGGCGAGTTCTGCAGCTCAGAGCGGTGCAGAATCCACGTGGCACTACGACCGGAAAAAGAAACAGCTCTGGGTCAATCCGAACGAGTTTCAGGAATTCACAGACAAGAAGTTTCGACTCGACGCCAGCTCGGTTCTCCAAGCTTTCAAGCAGCGAGGATACTTGCATCAAGAACCCAAGGAAACCCAGAAGCCTGGTGGACGACTCGTCGTTCGAAAGAGATCGGGTGATGTGATCACTTGTTGGCACGTCATCTCGATTGGCAGCAAAGATCACGCAGCGGCCACCCAGAAGATTGCTGACTGACCCCTGCCCGGACTGCGGGAAGACCGCAACTGACAACATCAAAAGGCTGAATGACGGCTGTACGCCCACATGACGAGGCACAGCTTGACCTGAGAAAAACAGCCTCTGATCGTCCCCTGCTTGATGGTGACCACCATCATCAAGCAGGGGATTTTCTTAGGAAGTACCCCTTCTCGCTGCAGAAGTCGCGATGTCAGTTGCTGACGGTCCGAGATGCAGGAGGAGTGGCTCCAAAAGGTGTGCGCGCCGTGCGCGCGGAAAATGAAATGCTTTCAGCTCGATGATCGAACCTGCGAATTCGCACCAGGTTTTCAAGAACGCCGCACTTCTTGTCGATGCGCGCACGGCGCGCACACTGGTTCTTCAGCAGCGTCTCATGATCGGTTGATGGGAGTCGCGTCATGGGATTCTGCAATTGGAAAGTAGCCCATTGGTCCACAGGCGGGCTCATCTGCAATCACCGCCGCATTTCACTTGGAACTCGGAAACCGCCTCCAAGCTCAGTAATGCAACACGCCCTCCCCTGCCGTCACACCCGATACTGAAACGTCACTTCGAGCAGTTGCAGGACCACCAGCAGGGCGAAGTAGATGTTGGCTCGGCGGAGGGAGGTGGTCTGGGTCGCTCCCATCATGGCCAGAATACCACCAAAGCCCAGGACGGGGGCGATGGCGTAGGTTCCCAGGAGGAACAGCCACAGGAGCCCGTCGCGTGCCCAATTCAGCCGGTGGCCCCAGTGACTATCGGGGGTGGGGCACAGAAATACGAATGCCAGGGCTCCTTCGAGGATCACCCCACTCCAGGTCAGGAACAGGGCGAAGGAACGCACCCAGGGGCTGGAGAGCAAGCGGCCGCTGGTGATGGGTTGAGCGAGATCTGGCACTGAAGCGAGGATTGTGTCGACTAGTTGCCGGTTCGCCCGCAGGTCGGTCGCTGGGACACCCAGCAGGTGATGCACCTTCGCACTGAAGCGGTCGTCGGTGAGGAGTGTGTATTCGAAGAAGTCGCCGGAGAGATACTCGCCGCTCGACAGCTTCCAGCCAGTAGCAAACAGCGAGACCAACCCTAGCAATAGTCGGCTCTGCACGCGAAGGCAATCCCACTGCGCTGTGCCGGACAGGCTCAGTCCCAACGCCAGGGCCAGCGACCAATAAACAGCCAGATAGCGATGGTTGTCGGCGTAGGTCCAGTCGATGGCGATGCCCGCCCCCTGGAAGGCGGCCAGTGCCACCCAGAAGAGGGGTTCCCGCCGCACGTTCGCAAACAGGCAACCGGCAATAGCCGCCCCCCGCAGATAGAAGATCACATACCACGGTCCCGGCATCAGCAGTGCCAGCGACAGCAGTGTCCCCACCAGCAGCCGGTCGAGCCAGATGGTGCGGTGAGCGGCATCCTCGGCCATGTCTCCAACTTCGGGAAGCGGTCTCAAGGGAGCCTCCCATCGTATTGCAGGAGTGGCACGAGGCCCAGTTCCCGCGTCTCGGGATCCAGCCGCAGCCGCAGGACTTCGAGACGAACAGCGTTCGCCGTAAGACCCGTCATCGCGAGCTCTGCTTCACGATGGGTCGTGCTCACCTTCCAGCGAGCGTCCCGCAGGGCTTCGGCCAACGCTTCGGCGTGAGCCTTGGTCGGTTGCCGCGTGAGACGTTCCAGTGCGGGCCGGAGGGAACTTGGCAGTCGATCGACATCCACCGGCCACAAGATGGATGCGGGAAGGGTGGAAGCTGGGGTGGAACTGCCGGGCATGGGGTCGGCGGCACGAAGTTCCAGAGCCAGGCGGATGACACGAGCATCCGGGGCGTCGAGAGTGGAGAACATGCCGAAGCCGCCTCCCTTCCAGGGGGAAAGGCGAGTCTGTTTCACCAGCGCGAGCTGCGTAAAGGCAACCAGCAGCAAGAGGCCGGGAATCACCAGTGACAGCCAGCGGTGCATGGAATATCCCGACTTCAGGGTCGCCCCGGTTCAAATTCCGATTTCTACGTTCCAAAGGGTGGCACAGGTTGCCCGTCAGCGGGCTACCTGTGTGCCCCAGCACAAGAGGTTCATGCACGGGCGACGACTTCTATCACTTTTGGGGAGGCACAAAACACTTGCACCTCACCCATGCCCATTGAATGATTTCGTCTATGAAACATGAGCGGCGAATCATTGATAGTCAACTCTACGTGCATTTCATCACGTTCTCAATTGATCGACGCCGCAGGCAGCTGGATCATGACCATGCCCGGCGCATCTTTCTCGGCTGGTTAGGCGAGTGTCTCGAACAGTACGCGGCCAAGTGTGTCGGATTCGTATTGATGCCGGATCATGTGCATCTATTGATCTGGCTTCCCACGACCGGCCAACTCAGTCGGTTTGTCCATAGCCTCAAACGACGATCCAGCCTGGGGCTCCGCGAGTGGTATCGATCCGAGGCCGACCACTACGCATCGAAATTCGGCGAGGGCGAGCGATTCTGGCAGCCAAAGTACTTTGCCTTCGAAATTCATCAGCAGGCCAAACTCAAAGAGAAATTGACCTACATCCACGAGAATCCGGTTCGGGCAGGATTGGTGACCCGCGCGATCGATTGGAAGTGGAGTTCAGCCCGCTGGTACGTCATGGGCCGCACGGTGGGCGTGCCGATCGAATGGGTCGAGTGATGTTGAACTCGCGGCGGAAGACGGCAGGAACGGGCCGCCCCGTTTGATATCAGGGTCGCCCCGGTGGACTTATGGGTCGCCCCGGTTGAAATCAGGGTAGCCCCGGTTGAAATTCCGATTTCTACCGGGGTGGCGCAGCCACAGGAGGTTTTTCATGATCCTACACGATCCAGGAACCAGAACCTCTTGTGCCTAGCGGCACACAGGTAGCCCGCAGACGGGCAACCTGTGCTACACATCGACTTGAGAGTCGCCCCAGTTGACTTAAGGGCCGCCCTGGTTGACATCAGGGTCGCCCCGGTTGAAATTCCGATTTCTACCGGGGTGGCGCAGCCACAGGAGGTTCTTCATGATCCCACACGATCCAAGAACCAGTACCTCTTGTGCCTAGCGGCACACAGGTAGCCCGCAGACGGGCAACCTGTGCTACACATCTGAGAGTAAGAACGAAATCGCCCCGGCGAAGATCTGGGCTTCCACCGGGGCGGCATGTTTTCAAACTGGGGCGAATTCACGCCCAGCGGCGACTAAGATCAATCGCCGCGCCCACCACCACGTTCGCCTTTAATCAGTTCTGGATCGACAAGGGCGTCGCCCCTCCGTCCGCCGCCGTTTTCACCCTTGATCTCGCTGAAATCACCTTGGAGATCACCGCGCTTACCACCACGGCCTTCACCCTTGATATCACCGAAATCACCTTGGAGATCACCGCGCGTACCACCACGGCCTTCACCCTTGATCTCTTCGTTAACACCGGCTTCGGCAACGGCCGTGCGGCTGAAGGCTGATTTTGTCACGCTCACGACACCGGCGGCGGCCACCACGAGCACCGGCACAGCCACCATCCGCAGCCAAGTCGACTTCCGCATGACACTCTCCCTCAGAAATTTTTGCCTTCGACGTTGATCCGCTCACCATGGAGAACAGAAGTGATTCAACGGCGATTAGGAATGAAACCACAGATTCATCAATAGCTGAACAAACTATCGTCTGCGCCAGACACTGTCCACGACAGATTTGGTGAATTTTTGCCCAGTTCAAAAAGCTGAAGATATCTGCGAAGAACCACTCATGCACGCGTGGCCACATTCCCGGCTGGCTCCGGTTGAAATTCTGATTTCTACCGTGGTGGCAACGCCACACGAGGTTTTTCAAAGTGGCGCAAGATCCAGGAATCCCGAACCTATTTTGCCTTTGGCACACAGGTCGCCCGCGGACGGGCAACCTGTGCGACCCCGCTCATTAAATCAATCCACAGACTGCCAACACCACCAACCCACACACGACTCGCCGTGCCAACACCAGATCCTGAGCTGTCAGAGGCATCGTGTTGAGCAGGTTTCGAATCATGATCGGCTCCCTTGGTTGGCAACGCATTGACTCATAAGGCACCCCGCGTGCCATTCCTCGGCCTGACTCGTAATTATTCCACAACCCATTTCTTGTGAGGCACTTAACCATTCGAAGAGCGTGCGAGATGGCCCTATGATGTCACCTCAGACTGATTCCGACTGTCGTCAGAGTGAGTACGTAAGCGACCCACCCCACTGACAGCTAAAAAGAAACCCGCTCAGGCCGCAGAGAGATCCCTCTGCGGCCCGGCCAGGTTTGTCTGTGTGGTGGACGATCTGCTGCAGCGTTTTAAGCGATTGCCAGTTCTGCACGGCGGACGGGTAATCCCTGTGCTTGATCGAACACAGGGGCTCGATCCACGTCAGCCGGTTCCGGACCGGTGGTGATCACGTGATCGTCTCCCGGTTCGATCAAGCTGTCGGGGTCGAGTGGCATGAGGATGTAGATCCGCTGGTGCTGGTCCAGCCGGACCGGCGAGTCACTTTTGTGGAATGCCAGTTGTTGGAATCCCATTTCCAGGGCCGATACCAGGAACCGGGTTTCCAGGCAGACCCGGCCCGGCTGGCCATGGCGTGAGGAACGGGTCAGGCGGATTTCCGTGGCCCGGGGAGAGTGATTCGTGCGGCAACGGACGATCGGGACATCGCCCGTCAGATCGACTGTCAGCGGCTGATGCATGGTGGGCAAGCGGCTGGAACAGGTTTCGAGCATCCGGTGCAGCAGTTCCTCCAGCCGGGTGGCATCGAGCGGATGCAGTTCCAGCCGGGTGGTCTCTTCAGAGAGCGACGGCACCACACGATCCACCGCCGGGTAGTGGGACTCCGTGTTAAGCTTGAGCCCGGCTGTCCAGTGTCCCAGTTGCAGCACGAGATCGTGTTCTGTCCGGCCCATCCGCACGGTTTTGACTCGCTGGAACTCTGGAGCTTCGAGTAGATCCGTTCCCTGCACGAGGAGATCCTCAGGCCACGGGAGCTGAATGCCTCGGTGAAGCAAGAGTTTTCGGCTATTGGTCCCCGCCAGCTGCTGACGGGTGCCACTTAGCTGAACGCAGTTGAGGGCATACCGCGTGCTGGCGCTGTCTCGAACTGCCATCACCTGCCGCAAGGCACTCAGGAACTCTGGCGGACACGAGAAGTATTCCCGGGGATGCGGGAAGAGATGCTCGTCGGGGGCATCGAACACCGGAAACTCCCGCTCGACCGCGAATCCCGAAACAGACCAACTCGCCTTCACGACGTCCTGATCGATTTCCAGTGTGACGACCTCGGCATCGGGCCCCTGACATTCCCGCAGGAGTTCCGCCGAAACAGTGACGCGGGTGACAGGTTCTGAGGGTGTGCTGGAGCGGGATTCGTGAGAGCCAGGTTCGCGTTCCCAGACAACCCAGCAGTCTTTCGTGGTACAGAGAATTCGCAACTGGGATCCCACTTGTACCAGTGTGATAGGAGGTTGAATGCGGCGGGAGAAGTTGACCAGTCCCGCTTTACGAAGCACAGCCAATACCCGGCGAGCTTCGCCGCGTGTGAAGAGCAGCATGGAACACCTTTCGAGGAGGAATTTATGCAGGTTGAGAAACACAACAACCCGCCCCCATCGCGTCCGGGTGGGAGCGGGTCGTTTGGTAAGTGATTAAGTCGTCAGGGTTCAGCGGTTGCAGTGAGCAGCGATTGACAGTTAAAGGGCATCCCAGTCGAGGTAGAGATCCAGCAGTTCGTCGTCGGCCAGAGGTGGCGAAAGATCAATCAGTTCGAACCCCCGCTGGTGGATCACCGCGAGGTCGTCGCCCGTCGTTTCAGAAACAGCCCGTTCGAGTTCACGTCGAGTCATGAGGGAGAGGCTCCTTTCGAGAAGCAGTGTTGTTTCAGCCAACAAAAAAACTCCCCGTCCCTCACGCTGCCGAAACAGTGGTGAGAACCGGGGAGTGAAGAACAGTCTTTGAGAAGGAAGAATTCAGCGCTTCAGGAGGCGATGCTCCAGCAGCCAGTCGACTTCGGCCTGCAGGGCCTGGCTCCGCCGATCAAACGGCCCCAGCTTCGGCCCTTCCCGCAACTGAGCCCACCAGTGGCCCGTGCTGTCAGGTTCGACATCACTGGCCCGTTCGATCTGTAAGAGGCCCAGAGCTGCCAGATCGATCACTTCCGTGTAGAGGGTCGTCACCGAGCCATCGGGTTGAACCAGCAGGTCCGTGGTCAGCCGATCCATATCAGGCCTCCTCAGAAGATCGAGGACGAACGATCGACCGGCGTGGTCGATCAACAAGGAGTTGATCGAGCTGCGACTGAACCGCTCCCATCTGCCGGGAGAGCTGTTGCCGCAGGCTGGGCTGATCCCGCAGGGCTTGAGGCGACACCCCTTTCAGCAGTCCTTGGGCCTGCTCGACGAGCGTTTCGAGCTGGTCATGAGAACCGATTTGCAACTCCTTGAACCGTTGGAAGAACTCATGCAGCCTGGAAACCGCCGAATCCCGGAACACTTTGGGGGTTTGATCCCCACTGCCACTGATCCGTTCGCAGAGATGCGAAACCAGACTATTGAATTCATCCAGAAAGGCCGTTTCCGCCAATTGGATCGCTTCCTCGAACCGGGCCGAGACCCGAGCGCATTCCCGCTCATAAAGCTCGGGGGCAATCGACTGGAGGTGTTCGGGCGGGGCAAC
>NZ_LYDR01000142.1 GCF_001707835.1 Planctopirus hydrillae | reverse complement strand
ACCGGTATCAAAAACTCCACTAAATCTGTATTTATACGAATCACATTCAGTGTCGCAAGTGCCAATGTCAAGGAGTGCCCTATAGTAAAGGCCGTAACCAACACAAGGATTCTCCCCCAGTCTTTCATCATGTAAACAACTGCCAATGCCAAAACAAAAAGAATATGATCAAAACCTTTTAAATCCAAAATATGCTGGATACCCAGATTAAAATACAATTGAAATTGGTTCATAAGAATAAGGTGATTTATTTACTATAGGTTTTAAAATTTTGTTGTAATATTAACGCATTATTCGCACAATATTAAAAAAACACCCCCTATTAATGCTTGTAATTCAACTATTCTTGGTTCTGTGTTCTTTCGAGTTGGAAGCCCAT
>NZ_LYDR01000141.1 GCF_001707835.1 Planctopirus hydrillae | reverse complement strand
GGTTCCAAAACAGTCTCTCTACGAACAGAACGGTTATGTTTTTACCAGCGCAGTCGCCGTTCTGCATCGCTTTCTTTAGATCATCTTCCACTTATTTAGAAATTCCGTCACGGAAGAAACGTTCATGGAGCGCATGGATTCAAACTCGCCCGTCTTCTGCGCGTAGAGCAGTTTTCCATTGGCATCCACCACCGCCAGTGCAGGTACGCCCTTCTTCAGAGGAATCTGGTACTTCTCGGCGATATCGACATGCTGGTCCATACGGCCGATCCAGACATGTACCAGCACAAAATGCTTCGCCAAAAGTTCCTTATTGGGGCTCTGCCGGAAGTAGATGTCCAGCAC
>NZ_LYDR01000140.1 GCF_001707835.1 Planctopirus hydrillae | reverse complement strand
GCATCGCCGGCCCTGTCAAGACGCCCGACATCGGTGTTCAGCCCATGGAGGGCTCGGGCGGCGCCAGCAGCATCGCCACCGCCTGCGCGGCGATGCCCTCGCCGCGGCCGGTGTAGCCCAGCTTTTCCGAGGTCTTGCCCTTCACATTGACCGCGTGCGGCGGAATGCCGCAGTCGGCGGCGATGTTGGCCACCATCTGCGCGGCGTGCGGCGTGATTTTCGGGCGTTCGCAGATGACCGTGGCATCGATGTTGCCGATTTTGACTTTGCCAGCATACTCCGTGGCCAATTCATCAATAGTCGGTGCCAGCATGCGG
>NZ_LYDR01000139.1 GCF_001707835.1 Planctopirus hydrillae | reverse complement strand
TCTCTGTTCCTCGGCCAGTCGCTTCTGTCGGTCTTTTGCCTCGGCCAAGCGGCTTTGGGCGAGTTCGACCTGTAACTGCGCCGTCTCCACGTCCCGTGAAGAGGAGTAGCCCTTTTCGAGCAGGCCCTTTCGGCGGTCGAGCTCGTACTGGGCGTTGCGGAGATTGTTTTCGGCGTCGGTGACGCCATTTTTTACCGCCGTGACCGTGTTCGGCTGCGTCACGTGGACGAGCGCGTCAAGGGCTTTTTCCTGCGCAGCGACGTTGCTCGCCGCCGAGTCCACCGCCGCTTGGGTGAGGGCCGGTTGGTTTTT
>NZ_LYDR01000138.1 GCF_001707835.1 Planctopirus hydrillae | reverse complement strand
TCGGGTTCAAATACTCCAGCGAGAAGTACCGCGCGTTCGCCTCGAACCCGTCGGCCATCGGGAACTCGTCTGTGAATTTGTAGTCGCCCTTAATCGGATCGCCCGCCGGGGTCTTTCCAGTGATGGCGGCAGTCACTCGCGGTTTCGTCACATAGTCAGCAATACCGAGCGCTTCCCATTCAGGATCTCCCGGCCGCAAACCCTTTTCGCGCAAAGTCTTTTGCTCATCAGCACTGACCTCGTTGTTGGTCACCATGATCGAGCGTCGACGGCCACCGTCCTGTTTGTTCAGCCTCATTACCGCATGCGC
>NZ_LYDR01000137.1 GCF_001707835.1 Planctopirus hydrillae | reverse complement strand
CAACGCCTGACTCAAACCCAACGCCGCCAAGGAGAAAGACTGCTCAACTCCTGCTGAGAAAATCGTGGACGGCGTTGCGTGCCACCCCACCCGGTAGGAGCGAATCGTTGTCTCGCTCAAGTTGACAAAATCAGGCCGCAAGTAGGCATAAAATTCTGGCAGCCAAAGCTATTCAGTCAGTTGCAGATAAGCTTCGAGGTCGGCGAGATCCTGGGCTGAGACACCATTGAGTAAGCCGACCGGCATCAGAGACGTCGTGAGTGGGCGGCGATTCTCAATCTCTTTCGATTCCACACGAAAAACCTGCCCTGTGGCATTTCGCATGAGCAGGCCATCCGTTGATTCATACACAATCATCCCTGTGAGTGTCCTTCCGTCGATATGCTCAATCAGAGTGGCCTGGTACCTTGAAGAAACATCGCGACTGGGATCGATCATCGCAATCAGCAGATCGTCTCGACTGAATCGTTTCGCGGCACCCGCCAGATTCGGCCCCAGAGCACTGGATGTCGACAGCCCTGCACCGGAATGGCACTGCTGGCATGTACGATTGCGAAAGACCATCGAACCACGCTGTGAATCGCCCGTAAGAGTGCGGGCAACCTGCCAGTTATCGACCAGAGCCTTTTGCTCGGCTTGACCAATGTTCGCCAGACGTGTCATTTCCTCTGGATAGAGACGGGACAGGTATCGTTCCCAGGCCGCCAGTGCTTCTGTCTGCGGAACAAAGCCAGCTTCCCCTTTAACAAAGGAGTTTTCGACGTACTGGAGATTTCTCTCCAGAAGTGCGATCACCTGTTCGCGCAAACGGTATTCCTGAGCATCTGTATTCAACCGGCGCGCAGTGGCTAAAAGCGCCAGTTGTGTCGCAGCATCGGTCGCCGGCGTGAGTTGCCCCAGGGCTTGAATCGAAGCTGTGTAGACTTCCCGTTGCGGGGAGGCCAATCCCTCCACAAAAAGTGATCGCTCGGCTTCTTCAGGATGTTCGGAAAGTGCAATCGTGGCCGGCGATTTCAATCGAAACTCCTGGGCCTGTTTGCGGATGAGTTCTCGAAGTTTGGGATCGTTCGCTGAGGCAAGCAGGAAGAGCACATCGCCTGTCCAAAGATAATCAGGATCCGTTTCAATCTGCTTCACGAAACCACCCAGGGCAATTCCAAACAACTCGCCGGGGAATTTACTGAGATAGAGCACATGATGAGACCGGCCCAGTTTGGGATGCTGTGCCATCACGACTGGCAGCATTTCATCAATGGCACAATGGGCCAGATAAATATCTCGGATGCGGTCGTTCCAATAGGTATCACGTGGAAGTTGGTGTGCCATGATCTTGCGATCAAGATCGAGAAACGCGCTGATGATTGCCTCGCGATGGCTGCCAGTGCGAGCCACCCGCATACAGGCAGAAACCGCGAGCACGTGAATATCGTCGATCGGGTTCGATGTTTCGCTCAGTTGGCCAAGGAGCTTTGTGAGGACAGGCTCGTGGGCGAGTTCGATCATGGCGAGAACTCGTTCCAGTTCGACCTGATTGCCCGATGTGCGGCCCAGATAGATTCTGGCGAGGTCAACTCTTAACTGATCGATCTGACGTTCGACTGTCGAGAGATTGGCGCCAGCAACATATCCGAGAAATGCTGGTGGAACATCAGTTGGCCCACCGACACCACCGAGAATTTTTTGCAGAAGTCGAATCGCCTCTTGTTGAGCTTCGATGTCGCTGGATCGTTCCAGAACTTTCAAGGCGACTGAAGCAGCGGAACTTTCGAGCCTCGTTGGAAGAGCATCTGTGCGATCGATCCAACCAAACGCATAAGCTATCGCTGCTTTGGGGCCGCGTTTCCCGGCTTCGCTGGCAATCTGTGGGAGAAGATCCTCAGGAACCCTGGCGACAACTCGCGCAGCCAGAGTACGCACGAGGCGATCAGAATGAGACAGACAGGAGATGATGACGGGAGAGAACTCTTTCCAGTCAGGATTCGATATCTGCGAAGCTTCGATTGTCAATAAGCCTTCAAGCAGAGACTGTTCCAAAAGGCTGCTCTCATGACGGCCTGCCGAAGACTTGGGTTCCTGCTCTATTGCGGGGATCACTCTCTCGATTGCCTCGACCGGTGGAAGGTCACCGTTTCGGAAGACTGACCAGACTGCCCGGGCTACGACAGGTCGACTGGCTTGAGCATCCGGAACCAGATTCAGCAGTTCGACGGCCTTCAGCCCGCCATAGAGTTCGGTGATGGCTTCAATGGCACGGATTCTCTCGGCATCCGATCTGGAAGTCTCCAGCGCTGCAGCCAGAAGTGCTTCCCGGCCAGCCATTCGCGCCAGTGGAATCCACCGCGCCCGCGACCAACTGCTTAAAGGTTGGGGAGCATTCAAGATCGCGTGCATGGACCTATCGACTGGCGATAATGCAGAGTCTGGCTGGGCTGTCGAGACGGCCTGCTTGGGCCGTAAGCGGTAGATTCCGCCTTGTGTGCCGCGACCACCCACACAGATGTAAATGCTCCCATCCGGCCCGACTTCCATATCGGTGGGGGCGAAACCAAATCCTGGTGCGGCAGTGAGAATCAGTGCGGGGGGCTGTGGTGCCTGGCGAGTCTCTTTGTCAGTCGCTGCCACCTGATGGGGAGATATCGACATGAGTCGGCCATAGGTCCAATCGAGCAGAAAAAGCGTGTTACGCCATGATTCACCCAAGGCGTCGTGTTGATAAGAAAGAACACCAGTCGGGGAACCACGGCCTGCAGTGGCGAGCACTCGTGGCGAATCCAACCAATCGTCAGGACGCTTCCAACTGTTGCTTTCCCAGCCCATATGAAAAGTAGGCGTCAGCTCAAGCACGCGAGTCGGCCGATACCATGGCAGCGAAATGTCACGTTCATCATCGCTGTCGAAAGTGACAGCCCGGCCATGCTGATCGAAGGCAAAGTCGTAGGCATTACGTAAACCATCCGTCAAGACCTCAGCGGCCTTCATATCAGGGCGAATCCGCATCCACACGCCATGAACGGGTTTGGTGATGGGAGAAGATTTGAGCGTGACATACCGACTGTCGGCCCGGGCCATGTTTCCGGCCAGAAGATACCACCAGCCATCGGCCCCTTTCTGAAGCGAATGAGCATCATGTTCACCACCAGTCTTGATCTGCAGGTAGACCTTGGCAGGGCCATCTGCGATATCGTCACCATCGCGATCTTCGAAGTGAAGTACGCCACGATCTCCTACTGCCAGGAGGTCTCGCCCATGATAGACCAGACTCTGGGCGCCATTGCGAGGCTCGCTGGCGAAGGTGATGGCTTTGTCGGCGACGCCGTTTTGATCTTCATCGATCAGGATGCGAATATAGCCAGGACCAGCGACAACGACCCGTCCTTGCGGGTCGATGGTCATGCAGTAAATGTCATGGGCCAGTTTATCATCGGCAAAAGGTTCGATCAGAAAGTCGGGATGCACCCGGAAGCCATGCATTTCCTGAAGGGGCTGTTTCGCGTCGTCAGCGATCAAGCGATGGGCAGAAATACCACTGCTGAAGGCCCATAAAAGTCCGAACAAGCACCACAACGATCGTTGAACAGCGAGCCTTTGCAAAGCCATTTGTGGTCATCCTTGCCACATTGCCACCTGCGATTCCTGCTCCATCTCGGGCAAGAATCATTTCCAGAATAGTAGTGAGCCAGCGACTTATGATCCAGTTGAACTTTGGCAACGAGAGTTTCAACGAGCTTGATTGCCAGAGAAACGAGACCGCATGGGTTGAGTAAAACAAGAACCCCATACCTGGCGTCGGCATGGGGTTCTCTCATTCAAAACACATCCGGGGAGAGGTGAACTACTCGAGGATGATGTCTTTCACCGTTTTACCACTTGGGATCATGGGCAGAACATGTTCCTGATATGGTGTCAGCACATCGAGGAGATAGGGGCCCGGGTAAGCCAGCATTTTGGCGAGTGCTGCCGGAAACTCCTTCTTACTCCGCACCTGACTCGCTTCGACACCAAAGCCTTTGGCGATCTGCACAAAGTTCGGATAGGTCTCTTCGTAGTGAGTTCCATCCCCGGCACCCACAGCTTCCGGGTGATCGATGGGCCCCAGATAGGTGTGTGCCCGATTCCCTTCATGGAAGCGATCTTCCCACTGAACCACCATCCCCAGGTGCTGATTGTTCAACAGGAGAATTTTCACGGGGAGTTTTTCACAGGAGAGCGTGGCCAGCTCCTGAACATTCATGAGCATGCAACCATCGCCATCGATATCAATACTCAAAGCATCAGGGAAGGCAGCTTGAACACCCATGGCGGCAGGCAAACCGAAACCCATCGTTCCCAGTCCCGAACTGCTCAGCCAGCGGCGAGGCTTGCTGAACTTGTAGAACTGGGCAGCGAACATCTGGTGCTGACCCACCCCCACACTGACGTAAGCATCGCGATCTTTCGTCTGTCGCCAGAGTTCGTCAATCGCATACTGCGGGATAATGAAGTCACCCGAATCGCGGTACTTCAAAGGATATTTGTCGCGCCATTCATTGAGCTGTCGCCACCAGGCATCCATCTCAGGAATGTCATCATCGCTCACCAGTGCATTCAGCCCATGGAGAACGTCTTTCACATTCCCAACAATCGGGATGTGAGCTTTTTTGTTCTTGTGAAGCTCTGAGGGATCGATATCGACGTGGATGATGCGGCCATGTTTGGCAAACTCATCGAGTTTCCCTGTGACGCGATCATCGAAACGCACGCCCAGCGCAATCAGCAGATCCGCTTCAGCGATGGCCATATTCGAGTAGGCCGTACCGTGCATGCCAAGCATATGCAGCGACTGCGGATGATCACCCGGGAAAGCTCCAATGCCCATCACCGTTGTGGCGACCGGGATGCCCGTTTTAAGGGCAAACTTGGTGAACTCTTCGGATGCATCCGATTGAACGACACCACCACCGATGTAAAAAATTGGCTTCTTGGATTCGCGGATCGCCGCCAGAATTTCGCGAATCTGAGTCGAGGTCGGTTTGCGAATCTCGGGATGGTAACCGGGCAGATTCATTGGCGGATCGAGATCAGGCTCCTCGTCGATCGTTGCGAGCTGCACGTTCTTCGGGAAGTCAATCAGCACAGGCCCGGGTCGGCCCGTGCGTGCAATGTAGAAAGCTTCTTTGACGATGCGTGCGGTATCGCGGACATCGGTAATCAGGTAATGGGCCTTGGTGATCGCGCGGCAGATCTCAACGATGGGTGTTTCTTGAAACGCGTCAGTGCCGATGACTGTCGTTGGCACCTGGCCGGTAATGGCTACCAGCGGAATGCTATCCATCTTGGCATCGGCGATGGCGGTGACGAGATTGGTGGCACCAGGGCCACTGGTCGCCATACACACGCCCACTTCACCGGTTGTGCGGGCGACACCTTGAGCCGCGAATCCGCCACCTTGCTCATGACGCGGGAGGATCGTGCGGATCTCGTCGCGGTGGAAGGTCAGTGCCTGGTGCAGCGGCATACTACATCCACCAGGGTAGGCGAAAATGACGTCTACACCCTGACGAATTAGCCCCCGCACCAGAATTTCCGCGCCGTTGATGGTTTGCGTTTTGGTCTGCGGTCGCTCGACGATCGCCACGATGTCGTTCCTTCTTGAGAATTCAGTCAGGCACCAGTTCAAAAATTGGGGCGGTGCAAACCCCTCAATTCATGCTTGGGACGTTCGCTATTAGTTCGCTGAATGAACTGCTTCTGATCCCAAGGCACTTTATTCTCTCTTTCGTCACGACTCGATGTGAAAGAGAAAAATGTGTTGCCGCAGGATTTTACGCAATTCTCAACGCGAAAACCAGCACCTTGAGAACTCTCGGACTTTCGATACGAGTTCACCGTCCACTGGCGAAGCGGACACCTGGGACGCCGGGAGGGTTCGTGGGACAATCCGAAGGACCGTTGCCAGAAGGTCAGCCACTGTACTAATCGCCCACTCACACGCAATAGACACACAACACAACATCATGAGAAATATGAGTTTATCGCGTGCCACGGAGCCTTGGATCAGCCGCATCCCGCAGCGCCTCGCCAATCAGATTGTAGCAAGTGACGGTGATGAAAATGGCGAAGCCAGGGTACGTCATCTGCCAGGGAGCCTGCAACAGGCGAGTGCGGCCTTCACTGAGAATTGTGCCCCAGGAAGGTGTAGGAACACGGACACCCAGCCCCAAAAACGACAGTGAGCTTTCGAGAAGGATGGCTCCGGCAATGCCGAATGTGGCCGCCACCACCACTGGGGCTAAGGCATTGGGGAGGATATGACGGAAGATCAGGCGAGTGGAAGAAAATCCAATCGACTTACCAGCCAGCACAAATTCCTGATTGACCAGCCGCAAAAACTCGCTGCGAACCAACCGGGCAACACCTGTCCAGCCGGTAAGGCCGATGACAATCATGATGTTGATCAGGCTGGGTTTCAGAAGAGCGACAATCGTTAACACGAGGAATAGTGTCGGGAAGCAGATGACCACTTCAATAAGGCGTGATATCAGAATATCGACCCAACCGCGGAAATAGCCCGCCAGCGCACCGAGCACTATCCCAATCGACATGTAGATCAAAACCGCCACCAGCCCGACAGAAAGGCTGATGCGTGCTCCCCAGATCAGAAGTGTCAGGAGATCGACGCCATTATGATTCGTCCCCAGCCAGTGCGGACGATCCCATGGTGTGGCGAGCTTTTGTGGTTCCTTGAGCGAAAAGGCGGGTGGCTGGGTCTGATTGGACGTGTCGTACTCATCGATGCCAAAAGGAACGAGCGGCCAGACAACAACATCGTAGATCACCGGCGCAGTTCGGGAGAAGTCGTAGGCCGTCAGCACACCTTGCTTGTAATTGGTTTGATCGAGTCGAGAGGGGTTGATTTCGACCCAAATCCCTGCAGCCAGTGTGGGAACGCCAGCCAGAACAAGCAGTTGCACCCAGCGAGGTTGTCGATAAGCGAATGACAAGGTGCGTGTGGCTAGCCACCAGAACGGCCAGAAAATCGCTGCGGCAATAAACCAGAAGTCGATTCCATTGAGTTGAGCGAGTGCCGGGAAATACCAGCGGGAGAGCAGTGGAGGCAATTCGCTTTTCTTCAGCGTTTTGACATCCTTAAGAAGTGCCTGAATTCCCTGAATCAGTTCTGGCGGCAACGCAGAGGACTGGTCAGGAAACGAGCCGAGGGGTTTCTGCAAATCCTGAATCTGTTGAATCAAACCCTCAAATTGCTGGTGAGATTCGCTGCCGTTGGATGTGGAGACATCGATCTCTGCAGCGGCTGTTTCCAGCAGTGACTGCGCCTTTTCCAGAACTGGATAGACCTTTTTTGCCGCCCCACCTTCCTGGCGACTTTCACCATTTGCCAGAGCCACTAACGATTCGACGGTCTGAATCAACTGCTGGAACTCGAAGCGATTCACGCCGCGAAAGGCCATTGGCCTGTCATTCGCAATGAACGGTGCAAAGACCGCAATCATGATTTCGACAATCATGAGAATGGCCGCACAGACAGCGAGTTTTCGTTTCTTGAACTCGCGCCAGATCTGAGCGGCCTGCGACTGTTCACTGCGAGAGGTTTGAACAACCGGCGGCGGAGTTGAACTGGTACTGAGAGAAGCCTCGACCTTCTCACCAGCAGCAACTGGAGAGGCTCCACTTGCTGCCGCTGGCCCGGTCGGCTGAGGCGAGGAAGGTGTCATTGTCTGAAGTGGACGATCCGCAGCCATCAGTTCTTGCTTTCGAACGAGACGCGGGGATCAACCAGAACATACATGATGTCGGAAATCAGAATTCCAAGGAGCGTCAAGACTGCTGAAAGCATCATCGTGACGAGAATCATGTCGTACTCACGCGAAAACACACTGTCGATGGTGAGTTTGCCCATGCCGGGAATGTTGAAAATGTATTCGATGATGACACTGCCGCCAATCAGAGCGGGAAGAAGTGAAGCGAATAACGTGATGATGGGAAACAGGCTGTTGCGCAGAGCATGCACCCAGATGACTCGCGCGGGACTGCAGCCTTTGGCTTTGGCCGTGCGAATGTAATCCTGCCGGACGACTTCAAGCATGCCCGCCCGCATCTGCCGACTGATGTATGCCAGGGAGGCGTACGTCATACAAAGTATGGGGAGCACCAGATGCAGCGTGTAGTCCCAAAGCCAGGGGAGCAGACTCAATCGATCGGCATTGGGGCTCTGCAATCCGCTGACTGGGAGGCCTAAATTCGATTCGAGCACTCCCAACCGCAGCATTTCCGCCACCCAGAAGGACGGGAGGCTGTAGAGCACAAACAGAGTGAGTGTCATGATTCGATCGCCCGTGCTGTGAGGGGCGGTGGCACTGAAGATCCCCATGGGAATCGCCAGGAGATAGACCAGCAAGAACACGATCGAGTTGATCATCAGTGTGATCTTCATTGCCGGGATGAGATCGGGCCAGATGGAACCCTGCTTGGTGTAGTAAATCATTTCGCCACGGAAGATGCGGCCCACAAACCAGAAAAACTGGACATACAGCGGTTCATCCAGTTTGAAGTTCTTACGGAAGGCTTTTTCCGCGTCCTCGGTCCCACGCTCGGCATTCATTCCGCCTTGCGCCGCAGCAGCACCACCAAAACGACCGGAGGCAGGATCGCCAGGTGTGGATTTAATGACGATGAATGACAGCACGAGAATTCCGAACAACGTCGGAATCATCAGCAGCAGTCGTCGAAAGATATACGTCGCCATGCATTCCACACATCAGATGGTCGGACTATGAATTCAATGCCTCGGCAAGTCGCCCTGAAGACTTCACGATTCCCGTATTATTCCGACTTATGAACCTGCTCATCCTTGGGGACATACCACTCAGCCAGATCAAAACCGGGCCGCAGACGATACCACTTCACCCCCCGGAAGCGTTTGTGATATGCCCCCAGATCTTTTGAGCAATAGAGGAACAGATAGGGCTGCTGGGCATCGAGCAGTCGATGGAGTGAATAGTTCAGAAGCGCCCGCTTATCGGGTTCAAGCGTGACTCGAATCTTCTCAATCAGCTCATCGGCCAGATTGTTCGCAAAAGAGCCGGCATTACTGCCTCGCGATTCAGGCGTAGCTCCCGAACTGTGCCAGAGCTGGAAGGGGTCACTCTCAACAGGCATGGCCCACGAGAGGGTCACGACATCGAAATCCTTGGCTTTGAGACGCTCGACAAAAGCCGCCCATTCCATGCGGGAAATCTGCATATCGATCCCGACCTGCTTGAGTGTTTTCTGCAGCAGAGCCGTACGGTCATCAATGACAGGATTGCCGGGAGGAATCAGAGCTTCGAAGCTGAGCTTCACACCGTCTCGGTCAAGAATGCCATCCCGATTTGTATCGATCCACCCGGCAGTCGCGAGAAGATCGCGAGCCGTTTCGGGACTGTAATCGACCGATTTGACCGAGTGGTCATAGCCAGGACCAAAGTAATACTGGCTGCCACTGACCATCGTTCCCAGGTTGTACATCTTGTTTTTCAGGAACGCTTCTTTTTCGAACAGCATAGCTAGAGCCATGCGGACTCGCTGGTCTTTGAAGTAGGGCCGGTTGAGATTCCAGCAGTAGTAGCCATAGTTCGGGGTGTACCAATCGGCTTTGATGAACTTGTCTTTGAACCAGTCGGGCGGGCCAGCCAGATCCTTGGTGAATTGCTCGGGGTCCATCCGGTAATTGAAGTCGATTTCGCCGGCACGCAACGATTGCAGCGCGGTCGTATTATCGGGGAGAAAACGGAAGATCAGCTTATCAAGGTAACCACTCCGTTCGGGCAGCCAGTAACTGTCATTTCTGCTCAGAATGACACGATCGGTCTTCTTCCAGCTTTCGACCATATAAGGGCCAGTTCCCAGAGGCGTCTGGTTGTAGGCCGTGTCGAGATTAAAGAATTTTCCGAACCGTTTGCCGTGCGCACTCACTTTCTTCTGAGCATCTTCTTCCGCTTCGGTGAGTCGATCGAGAGTCAGCTCGTAGCCTGTGATCGCAGGTTCTGTGGTCTGCGTTTTCAATCGATTCTTGAAGAACTCAAATGGAGGCGTATAGAGGCCGATACCGGCACCAAATTCGAACGCTTTAAAGTATTGCTGCCGATACCGCATGCGCACGACCAGCGGCGAAAGAGCATCCAGATCGGTGAGATCTGAGTAATAGGTGCGAACAGCATCACAATCAACCGTGATGTTGTTCAAGACCGCGAAGGCAAACTTGAGATCGGTACTCGTAAAGGGAGTGCCATCAGACCATTTGGCTCGAGGATCGAGATAAAACGTCATCCATGTCTCGCGCTGAATATCCTGGTATTCATCGGCTTTGAGAACGAGCGATGTCTGGCCGGGCGGAAGTGCCTGTTTAAGCGGATTCTCTTCGGAAAGCGGAGTGACCTCGATGGCTCCATCGGCCAGTGGCTTCACTTTTCCATAAATCTCGCTCCCGGTCAGGACGCGGTACTTGCCGGGAATGATTCCGCTGATGACGAGTTCGCCTTGTTCGTTGCTCCAGTTGTGGTAGCCAGTGGTGGGCGCTCCCAGAATCTTGCCGATGGGAAAGAGGCCAACCCAGCCTTTGGCAATGGGCTGCCCTTCCTCATTGACCGTTTTGACAACGATCTTCATGACTTCGGGTTCGCCTTGAGATTCCTTTTTAGCTGGCGCCAGATACTCAATCTCTGCCGACGGTCGTGGAGTGCCGTCACCCATTACGAGGCGATATTTCTTACCGGGATAATCAGGCGAGAGCTTGACGGAATCTTCGATAATCCATTTGGTCGCAAGGTGAGGCACGAACTCGAAGGTCTCGTTGTCCTGCCGAGCCAGAGCTTCCTGGATGTATTGTCCCATGTAAGTTTGGACTGCTGACTGTTCGATGACAGGATTCAAAGATTTGGGCTCAGAATTGAACCGCACAATGACCTGATCACCTTTGACCGGCTGGCTGGGTTTATTAGCCGCGTGCGGATTCCCGACATCCACCGGAATGCCTGCACCCAGTTCCAGTGTTTTGCCGCTACCGGCTTTGACACGAGGAATTTCGATGCCGTCGAGCTCCTTCAGAATGTCGACCCGGGGAACATCCGGATATTTGGCGTAGAGCTCATCAACTTCGCGGATCAGTTTGGCTTCGGTCGACGAGGCGGCTGTCTCTGCGGGCTTGGCCTCTACTGTCGTTGGTGAAGCCGTTGCTTCGGAAGCCGCGGGGCCTGTCCCGGAAGCCACCCTCAGTTCCAGCTTCGACAATCGATCGGCTGCGGCAGCCAGTCGATCAGCCGCCTGTTCCATCTTGAGGGCTGCCGCAGTGAGTTTTTCGGCTGCTGCATCCCCCCCGCCCTGATTTGCAACAGGTGGAGACGATGTGATGAAACATCCCTGAGTTCCGATAAGCAGGCTGACGATCGCCAACCCACTAAAAGAAATCCTTCGTGCGGATCTCCGCATGTCACCAATCTTTCGCAAGAGTCTTCTGAACAAGAATGATCTGTGCCGAGCCAGACTCGCCTGTCGATAATGAGTCATCGACAGGGAAACCGGCCTGCCCTCGGTTGAATTTCTGGCCGACTACTTCAGTTCGAGACGGTAGGGCATGACGGTCAGCACGGGCTGATTCGCCAGCATACGCATCAGCAGTTCATCCTGCAGAGCGGGTTGAAGTGCTGTGGGAATCAGATCTTTAAGACGTTGTTCCAGACGGGCTTCCATGCGTGATTCAGCACCCATGGGGCCCAGCAACGATTCCAGTGGACTGCCTGGCTTGGGGAGTTCCAGGCGTTCGATTTTCGCGGGATTTTCGACTTTGGCCAGTTCCAGTGCCCCGCGGATTGCATCTTCCATGGTGCCGATCTGATCGACAAGTCCGATTTCGAGAGCACGATTGCCTGAGTAGATCCGGCCGCGGGCCAGCTTTTCCAGTTGTGCGACTTCCATTTTTCGTCCTGCCGCTGCCTTGCTGGTGAACTGCTCGTAGATTTCATTCATCAGCAGTCGAGTCGCTTCCCGCTGAGATTCCGTGAAGCCTGTGGTGGTCGAGAGTACGCCGCTGTTTTTGCCGCGTTCGAGAACGACGACGTTGATGCCCAGTTTATTGTAGAGTTTTTCGAGCGCCACTTTTCCACCGACAACACCAATCGAGCCTGTCACCGTTCCGGGGGCTGCATAAATCTTTTGAGTCCCCATCGCTATGTAATAGCCGCCACTGCCGGCCACATCGCTCATGCTGGCGACGAGTGGCTTTTTGGCCTTGAGAAGTTCCAGTTCATGCCACATGAGATCACTCGCCAGAGCACTTCCACCAGGACTGTCAATCCGCAACACAACCGCCTTGACGGTATCGTCATCTCGCAGTTGGCGAACTGCCTTAATGAACGTCTCTGAGCCAAGGACTTCGCCCGAAAGGGGACTGTTCTGGCTGCTCCCTGTGGAGATCATGCCACTGGCATACAGAATGCCAACCTTAGGTGCTGATGACTTCCGAGAAGCGGGTGTCTGCCCGGAGAGTGCATTCATCAAAGTGATAATGCCATTCAGGCCAGAGAGGTCAGCGTCTGTCTTCTTGCGACCATAGTTGCGAGTCAGTTTCGCGGAAGTGACGTTGTGAGATTTTTTGATCACCTCATAGAGACCAGACTCATACTGCACCTCATCCAGAAGGCCGGCGGATTTGGCTTTTTCGCTGGTGAAGACGGCGGTATCGATCAACTCGCGAACTTTGTCTGCGGGAATTTTTCGACTTTCCGCAATGGTTGACACAATCTGGGAGTAGACGTCGTCAAGGAGTTCATCCATCTCTTTTTTGAACTCGGGGCTCATGTCTTTACGGGTGTAAGGTTCACCAGCCGATTTGAATTCGCCAATCCGCACGACTTCGGGCTCAACATCGAGCTTGGAAAGCATCTCTTTATAGAACCAGACCTCAGCGCGCACGCCGGGGATCATGAGCATGGCAGGTTCCGGCATCACGATTTTGTCACAGGCCGAAGCGAGGAGATACGCGGTGGTATCGGCGGAATCGAGATAAGCCCAGACATCTTTTCCGGCAGCACGAATGCGGGCAATGGCCGAACGAAGTTCGTAGATTTTGCCACGACCGAGAGCAAGGTCACCAAACTCCAGGACCACCGTCTGGATTTCCTTGTCGGCTGCCGCTTTATCGAGTCGAGCAATGAGAGTGAATAAGGTTTCGGAAGTTTCACCAAAGAGCCCTTCGAGTGGCGCTCCCTCGGTTAAAGCACCGGAAATCTTCAAATGAGCAATCTTGAGAGGCTTGACTTCGGCTTCCGGAACTTTTTTGCCTGCTGCTCCCGGACCTGTTTTTTCTGAGCCAGGAGTGATTGTGGTCGTGGCTGGAGTGGCTGGTGAATCTTCCGCTGGCTTCTCCTGTGTTGGCTTTACCTGTGTTGGCATTACCAGGGCTGTTTTTACCGGGAGAGACTCACTCGCAACGCTTTGAGACGACTGGTACAGACCAGTCACGGCCAGACACATGGCGACGCCCAGAACCCGACAGAAAAACGAATGACTCAGCATAGAGACGATTCCTTGGCTCGTTAGAGAAGTCAGCAATGAGAAAATTCGCCCGATCTTCTTTCCTGATGAAGACTTCCTGCAGTTGTACGACAATATCATGCCAACTTGCGAAATGAACAATCTATTCGGACCTCTTTTCGCAAAGTTTTTCCTCAAAATGATTCGCTGCAAACCCCTCAGAGCCCGGGCATTTAATCAAAGATATTGATGCCCCGAGAAACACTGGCCATTTTCCTGTCTTTGGAGAAGTGCCGGGTGACCGATCACCGCCAGTGGATACCCTCTCATTGCCGTACCCGTTTCGCATGTCGATTTCACAGAATGTTCGGGCTGACGGGCTGACACTTCTCTCATGAAGCCAACAAACTCAAAGAAATCGGCTTGTTTTGTGCCCTCTGTTCGGGCAAAACTCAAGAATTCGCCAGATCGATGAAGTTGTGAGTCGCGAGTGGTGGGCCGCTTCATCGATCATGACAAAGAAACAACGACATCTCCCCGATTATTGAAATGTGTTCAAAAGCACACTCTTTCAGAAATTCACTTCAGATGCTTTCACTCCGAAAGTCGATGGCAAAAGGGTTCGTTATGAGACGTTGGCAGCCGCAAAAGCTTGCTTGGATGGTCGCACTGGCTCTGGTCTTCGGGATTCAGGCGCACGTCTCAGCACAAACGTTGATCTGGAATTTGCCAGCCGAGGGGAGCTGGGTTCGCTTTCAGGGAACCTTCGAGCAGACCGAAGCCAGGCCGGGAGCCGCTGGAGGTGATCTGGAATTACCACCCTGGTCTGAGCAGGTGACGATCAAGGCTCTGGGATCAGAAATGGCCGAAGTGGCAGGCGAACAGAAGCCTTGCCGATGGATTGAGATCCGTATCGAGCGTGGCAAGGAAGTCGATGGCAAGCTGGATACTGGTCTGGCTGGGCTGGAGATCTACAAAGTGCTCGTCCCGGAGACAGCGATTCCTCAAGGAATTACGAATCAGGAAGGGATTCCGCTCTCCTTCCTGCCCGTAGTCAAAGGTTACCGCAAAGTGGGCAGCGGCGAGATCACTCCTATCGTCTCCCCAGCTTTGCAGCTCTATCCGCTGGGCGTGCTGGCAGGATATTACCGCACCATGACTGTGGGTAACGCTCCGGAAGATCTCTCCACCCCGGCTGGCCCTCAATCAGCAACGAAGTACGAAGGCAAACTCGAAGTCGAGCGAGCTGGCAGCCGAACTCAGGAAGATTCCACCATCTGGCGATCTGCCGAGATTCCGTTTGGTGTCGCGGGCTGGACTGCGAACGTGGTTCGCCAGGTCAAGGATGAACGAGCCCCGCGAGATGACTTCAAGACCGTGAGCACTGTCAAGTCATCAGTTCGCCTCTCTGGAACTGGAACTGATGCAACGAGTGACCTCCCCGATTCCAACTGAGATCAAACTCATTTTGATCCTGATATGGTGAGTCCGTAGCACTTGCCGATGGTTAAAGAATTGCTCATCCTTAGGTGATAACCTTTGAGTCACCTGAGGATGATTGCCTTTATGAACCGATATGCAGCCGCCTGGACGACAGAAGTTTCATTAGCTCGTGCGATGGAACAGGTTGCTATTGAGATTCAAAGCCAGCTTGAGGGGCGACACCCCGATTTGCTGCTGGTGTTTTGCTCCCACCATTACGCGGATGCCTGGCAGAATCTGTCGGCGGGGCTCGTCTCCAAAACAGGTACCAAAGTCCTGCTCGGCTGTTCGGGCGAATCGATTGTGGCCACAGGCCGGGAAATCGAAAATGGCCCGGCACTTTCTGTCTGGGCGGCCTCGTGGGACGGCGTGGGAATGATCCCGTTTCAGGCGACTTTTGAACGCACGCCGGATGGCATCGTCACTACGGGCTTACCACAGGGAGTCAATGGACTTCTTCAGGGGAATGCTCGCTGTGCAATCGTACTGGCCGATCCGTATTCCTCATTGACAGATCTGATCACAGATCATCTGGCAGAGGATTTGCCGAACCTGCCGGTCATTGGTGGTATGGCCAGTGGCGGTGGGCCGGGCGAAAACCGCCTGTTTTATGCTCACAAGGGAATTGAACCGCAGGTTTTCGAAGAAGGGGCGATTGGAGTCATTCTCTCGGGAAATCTGACGTTTACACCAGTGGTCTCACAAGGGTGTAAACCGGTGGGAACAACCTATGTGGTGACGAAGGCCGATCGAAATTTTATCGTTGAACTGGGTGGTGAGCCTCCGCTGGCTCGTTTGGAACAGCTTTACGCTTACTTATCCGCCACTGACCAGAGGCTGATCGAAAACGGCTTACACCTCGGATTGGCCATGACCGAGTATCGCGATCAGTTCCGCAGGGGCGATTTTCTGATTGCCAATGTGATTGGTGCTGATCGTAATACCGGAGTGCTGGCGATTGGTGGAAAAGCACGCGTGGGCCAAACTGTGCAGTTTCATCTGCGTGATCATGTGACGGCCAGCGAGGATCTGGTCGAAATGCTGCAATCGGCCCGTTCCAGCCATCCGGCACCGCAAGCCGCCCTGCTCTTTACCTGCAACGGCCGAGGGACGCGGTTGTTTTCCGCACCTCACCACGATGCCCAGAAACTGGAAGAATTCTTCGGCCCCGTTCCTGTTGCCGGATTTTTTGCCCAGGGAGAACTCGGTCAAGTCGGTACAAAGAACTTCCTGCATGGATTTACGGCAAGTATTGGGCTGTTTGGATGATGGCAAGAAGCGTATTTTACGCTCATTGGAAGGAACACCCTAAGTGCTGCTTGGGATCCTCTCGGATACTCACAACGAATTGGCCCGCACGCGTGTGGCTGTTGAAGTTTTACGCCAAGCCGGTGTGGAGGCTCTGATTCATTGCGGGGATCTGGCCAGTACTCCCATCTTGGAGATCTGCTCTTGCCTGCCCCTATGGTTTGTATTCGGGAATCATGATGCGGACTCCGCCTCAGAATTGAGGGTCGCCGCTGCTGAACTCCATGCAACATGTCTGGGCTGGGGTGATGTCATTTTGCTGGGTGGCCGCAAGCTTGGAGTGGTACATGGCCATCTAACGTTGGACATCAAAAGAATTAGTCGAGACAGCCCAGAAGTTCTTTTCTGCGGGCATTCACATCTCGCAGGGGAATTTACGATTGATGGTCTCAGACGGATCAATCCGGGGGCACTGCATCGTGCTACAAAATTCACTGTTGCCGTTTTTGAAACGACCAACAGTCATATTCAATGGCTGGAAATTCCAAGAAGCTGACATTTCATGCTGTCATTTGTAAAAATCTTGACTCATGAATTGAGAAGCGGGGTAACTTCGGAGATTGATCCATCAACTGTGGTTGATTGTATCTTGCATAACAGTCATCCCATCTTCATAAGACATTTCATGAACTCCATTGCACGTCCTTTCTTTCAGATCCTGGCGGTTGGAATCACCCTTTCAACCATCGGTGGATTATCTCCCGGACGAAATCAAGCGGCAGAGCCAACCAGCGAGTGGGAGCTCACGTGGAGCGACGAGTTTGCCGGCAGCGAAATTGATCGCACCAAGTGGGATTTCGATCTTGGGAACGGCTTCTACAACTACCATTCCAACCAATGGATCAGTGGTTGGGGTAACAACGAACTGCAGTATTACACCAAAGAACCTGAGAATGCGTTCGTTCGTGATGGAATGCTCCATATTCGAGCGGTCAAAGAATCGTATCAGGGATGTGGCTACACATCCGCGAAGTTGAAGACTCGTCAGCGGGATGGATCTCCGCTCTTCAACCAGAAGTATGGCAAATTTGAATTTCGGGCCAAACTGCCCACCGAGAAAGGTGTCTGGCCAGCTCTCTGGATGCTGCCACAAGGGGATCAATATGGGCCCTGGGCAGCCTCTGGCGAGATCGACGTCATGGAAGCTCGCGGACAGGAGCCTGGAAAAGTTTTAGGGACACTCCACTATGGAGGCAGATGGCCTCAAAACGCCCATAGCGGCAGTGAGTTTGTCTTTCCGGCAGCGACATCGATTGCCGACTTTCACACCTATGCGGTCGAATGGGAACCTGGAAAAATCAGTTGGCTGGTCGATGGAAAGGTCTATCAGACTCAAAACTTCTGGTGGAGCACCAGTGGTGTGCAAGGCTCTACCGGACAAGGGAAGAAACCAGCGGGAGAACATGATCTGAATCCGTGGCCGGCTCCGTTTGACCAGCCGTTTTATCTGATCATGAATGTGGCCGTGGGAGGAAATTTTCTGGGCCCACCCGATGAGAAATCCCAGTTTCCGGCAGAGATGATTGTGGACTATGTGCGTGTCTACAGTTCGACAAAAGCGGCTTCCAGCCTCCCGTCCCGTGGACAGGGAAAGTTGCCATTCCAGCCCTAAATGAGAACTCTTCAACCAGCAACGTTTGTTTCGAAATGGCTATTCATTTCGTGTTTTTGGGCAGGCGTGCTCGTTGTAACCGGGCGATTTGCCACATGTAATGCGGGCCATAGCCTGCTTCTCGTGCCCAGGTCGATTGGAGAGCGTCGTCGTACAAAGCTCTGGCTTTGTCTTTCTGTCCGCGAGCATCCATCAACAGGGCCACGTAGAGTGGCAGATAAAAATCGGTCGATTGCTGCTCATTTTTTGAGAGTGAGGCTTTCGCAAACTGTTCTTTGACTTGTTCGAGAGTCACTTCTCCTTCGTAGTAGCGATAGACGAGTGGAAAAGGTTGTCGATCCGTTTTCTCGTAGCGGATTCGCTTTTGTATTGCTGTTTTCTCGTCGAATTGTTCCCGGTTACAGAGAAACTGCCAGAGGCCATTTTCGCGGTCTGACTGACTGATCTGCTCATGGTAAGCTTCAAACTGAAGGGCCCCATCCTTCCACTTGCCCAATGAATGCAGCACCAGCCCTCGCTGCCAGAATGAAGCATAGCGAGCGGGAGAGATTCTCAGGCATTCATCGTATGCCGCCAGTGCCCCAGCGCTATCGCCGGCAAAAAAGCGGGCATCACCAGCCTGCAACCAGAGCACCGGGTTATCGGGCTGATCTTTCAGAGCCATCAAATACGATTCGGCCAACTGAGCGTACTTTTTCTGTTCGCTCTCGTGCAGTTTTTGGAAAGCAGCTTCAGTTGGAGTCTCTTCATTCCCAATCGCCGATTGATTCACACCCAGCAGGAATGCCAGAGCGAAAGGGAACAAGAGAAACGTGTTGAGACAACTGCGATAGCATTTCATTTCAGTGATCACTTTCGCTGGAAACTGAAAACCTACTTCTCAGTTGATTGTGTTTTGGCCGCCGTGAAGACTTCGGCAATGACATCTTCCAGAGGTCGCTCCTGGACTTCAAGATCCTCGATGGAGTAGCGGGCCAGCAGATTTGAAAGGAGTTCGGGAAGATTGTGCCGGGGAACTTCAAGTTTCACCCGTGGGGGCAAGTGCTCGATAATGCGGCCGTAAGTCTGCAGTTCGTCCGCATTGAACTCGCCGGCAAACTGCAAGGAAAGCAGCTTGTACTGGCTGAATTTCTCGACCAGTTCGGCCAGCGGCCCATCGTATCGAAGTGTGCCACCACTGATGATAATGGCCCGTTTGCAGAGAGCCTGCACGTCCTTCATATAGTGACTGGTGAGAATGACCGTAATCTGCTGTGACTGCTGGTAGAACTTGAGAAAATCCTGCACTCGACGCTGCGAGACCACATCCAGGCCAATTGTGGGTTCATCGAGAAGAAGAACCTCAGGCGCGTGCAGCAAGGCCGCAATCAATTCCATACGCATGCGTTCGCCTAAGGAGAGCTCCCGCACTGCTTGTCGAATGAGAGGCTTCACTTCGAGCAGCGAAGTCAGTTCATCGAGACGCCGGTCATAGACCACTTTGTCGATCCGATAGATTTCCTGGTGAAGACGGAAAGATTCGACAGCAGGCAAATCCCACCAGAGCTGATTCTTTTGACCCATGACGAGGGAGAATCGTCTGCGGTAAGCATTTTCCCGCTTCCACGGAATGTGACCTAAAACGTGAGCTTCACCCGTCGTGGGATGAATCAATCCCGAGAGGAGTTTGAGTGTGGTGGTCTTGCCGGCACCATTCGCCCCCAGGAACGCGACCATTTCCCCTTTTTCAATAGAGAAACTGACATCTCGAACTGCTTCAATGACCTTGTACTCTCGATGAAAGACCCCCTGGATCGAACCGAGCAGACCTTCTTTCTTGCGGAAGACCTTATAGCTTTTGGAAAGCTGCTGTGCCTCGATGATGCTCATGGATGCTTTTCAATGATGCCGATGCAGGAGTATGAAAGTCGCCCGCATCTGGTAAGTGAATTCAATAGAAAGTCGAAAGGGTCTGAAGTCTCTTACTCTCGATGTGAGGATCGCCCGGTCATTGCGGAGGGATCGAGCACATGCTGAATCTGCTCTTCAGTCAGCAGTTGCTGTTCACGAACAAGTTGCACAATCCCTTTGCCCGTGCGCATGGCTTCAGCGGCAAGAACAGTCGCCTTCTCGTATCCGAGCAGAGGATTCAATGCCGTGACCACGCCAACACTCTGTTCGATGTACCGCTGGCAAACATCGCGATTGGCCGTGATTCCGTCGATGCAGAAGGTTCGTAACGATCTGGCAGCATTCATAAAGAGCGTTTGTGATTCGAGCAGACAGGCAGCCATCACGGGTTCCATCACATTGAGCTGTAACTGGCCCGCCTCGGCACCCATCGTGACTGTCAGGTCGTTGCCAATGACCCGAAAACAGACCATGTTGACAACTTCCGGCATCACCGGATTGACCTTACCGGGCATGATTGTTGAGCCTGGCTGTAACGCTGGCAGATTGATTTCGTTAATACCAGTTCGCGGACCTGAAGAGAGTAATCTCAGATCATTACAGATTTTGGAAAGCTTAATGGCCAGACTTTTGAGTGTGGCGGAGTAGAGCACAAAGGCTTGAGTATCCTGCGTCGCTTCGACGAGATTTCGAGCCAGATGAATCGGCTTTTTTGAAATGACAGCGAGATGTTCGACACATTTGGCGGCATAGCCTCGAGGGGCATTGAGGCCCGTTCCAATCGCAGTCCCCCCCAGATTCACCTCGTAGAGCACCTGTTCGACGAACTGGAGCGCATCAAGTTCGTCTTCGAGACTGTTGGCCCAGCCCAGAAACTCCTGACCTAAAGTCATGGGGACTGCATCTTGAAGCTGGGTGCGCCCCATCTTGACGATATCAGAGAACTCGTCGGCCTTCGCGCGGAAGGAATTGATCAGCAGTCGGAACTCCCCCATCAGGTCGGCATTCCCCAGAAGCAGAGCCAGATGAAGTGCAGAGGGGTAGACGTCGTTTGTTGATTGAGATTTGTTGACATGGTCGTGGGGATCGCAGAAGCGATACTCACCTTTAGTGTAACCCATATGCTCCAGTGCCCGGTTGGCAATGACTTCGTTGGCATTCATATTGGTCGATGTGCCAGCCCCACCCTGAAGGACATCGAGTACGAAGTGTTCGTGAAGTTTGCCCTCAATGAGATCTTCGCAGGCTTTCTCGATGCCAGCCAGAATTTCGGGAGAGAGTTTACCCACATCAAAATTGGCTCTCGCACAAGCCATTTTCACCATGGCCAGCGCTCGAATCAGATGCGGGTAATGATTGATCGGCACACCTGAGATCGAAAAGTTTTCGATCGCTCGGACAGTCTGCACGCCAAAATAGGCATCTGCAGGAACTTCTTTGGGGCCGATTAAATCGTGCTCGATTCGGACTTGCGGATCGTGTTCATGTCGTCGGGCATTGGCAGTCATCGGTCTCTCTCTGAAGAACTCTCAGCACTCGACAAAGTTGTTTAATTAAGAGTTTGAGTGAATCAAGACGTGGTTTTCAATCATGGCAGGGCAAAAGATGGCCCGTTACGACAGGAGTGCCAGATATCGAAAACATTCTGGGTTAAAGGTTTCGCTGATCACTCGATGGCCGGACAGTGGTTTCTTGGGGAGAAACCAGCAGCTGAATCGTGCCCATGAACATGGCCAGACCGGCTGCGAGTGAAACCTGTATGATTGAAATCGTCCAGGGAGAAAGTTGCCATCCGCCAGTGATGGGCGTTGCCGGCACGACGCCCGGGGTGCTCTGAAGAAAAGTCGTCACTGCACAGATCAAACCGAACAACAGGAGTAATGGAAGTGCCGTTTGCCGGCTCAGCAGACGGTAGACGCTGTGCCAGTCGATACAGAACAAACTGAACCCGCACCAGCCAATCCAGGGTAACCAGGTTCGGCCAACATCCGCGAAAGCCAGCAGCAGATTTGTTGCAGCGAGGAGGAAATCTGCGGCTTTTGACATCAGTTCTTCCATGAGTTGTCTTTCTTTCCAAGCCGGATGAAGAATCTGGAGATGGTCGTAAATGAGATGAGGAGTTTGAAGGAGAGATTTCGAAGTGAACTATTCTTCCTCCGGAGTGCCCACATCAATTCGGTTCCAGTCGATTTGTTGAGCAAGTTTCTGCTGTTGTGAGTAAATCTGCTGGGCTGCCTGATAATCGAGCTGATCGACCAGTATTGAGACCATACCGGGAACTTCGGCTCGAAAGCCCGAAATATAACCTCCGAGTGCTCGAGCATGGATTCCGGCCTGATCCAAAACAGAAACGATTAATTGAGCCTCGACTTCCGTCGCCACATGACAAAGTCGAACCGGCTGCCAGATTCTTTCCAACATCGCCGTATGCTCCAAACGATTTAACGGGAGTGCCATCATCAGAATCTTGCCAGTTGATGAATCTCGAAAACCGGTAGGACGCGTTTCGCTAACTCATGCCAACACATCTTTCGCAGTGCTTCCGTTTCTCACAAGCCACGAAATCCATTATTGTTTCGAGGGTCAGGAAAATCATCGTGTCAAAAGTTGACTCTCTATTCTGACCGTCAATCTTGCGATGCTGATATTTTCGAACGTGCCATGAAGAGTATTTCACTGGGGAACAGGCCAAGTGCAAAGAGTCGCAATTGTTGGTCTTGGTCGATTTGGAATCGCTGTCATCGAGCAACTGGCCTCGACGCGGGCACAGGTGATCGCCATCGATACTTCGGCAGATGCGGTGGCTGATGTCAAGGATCTGGTCGATGTGGCTGTCGTGCTCGATGCCACCGATGAACGGGCCTTGAGGGGCCAGGACGTTCACAAATGCGATTATCTGGTCGTGGCGATTGGCGAGAATTTCGAGGCAGCACTTCTGACAGCAGTGCTGGCCAAGAAACTTGGCATTCCCAAGGTGATTGTAAGAGCCACCACGTCGATGCATGCACAGATTTTTCTCAAGATCGGTGCTGATGAAGTGATTCAGCCCGAATCGGAAGCTGGCATTGCACTGGCGAGAAGGCTGGCCAACCCCTCACTCGAAGATTTCGTCGATCTGGGTGAAGGTTACACGTTGATTGAATTGAGAGCCCCCAGTGCTTTTCGTGGCAAGACACTTCGCGAGCTGAATCTGCGAGCCAAATACGGCGTCAATCTGGTCGCCATCCGTCGGTCCATCCCAGCCCCGGCAGGAAGTGAACTCGAAGAGACTCGTAAAATGATCGGCGTGCCTCAACCCGATGAAATCATCGAGGAGCAGGATATCCTCATGCTGATTGGAGCGAATGAGAATCTGGGTAAACTTCCGCACGAGTGATCTTTTCCAAATTGACGAGAAGTTTTCCCGGATGGATTGGCTGGCTTAGCCACGAGGAGATCCATCAACAAACTGATCTTTCTGGAAACACCCTTTCTTTGGCATGATCACCTCGAAAGGAGGTGCCTCAGGCCATGGCCGAAGATGAATCCGGCGACAAAACCGAAGACCCGACCGAGCGCAGGCGTAGCGAAGCGCGTGAGCAGGGTAACGTCGTCAAAAGCCAGGATCTCACCGCCGCTGCACTGATGCTCGGCTCGGCTGGTGTCCTCTGGTGGCATGGTCGGAATGTGGCCGAGTACATGGCCCGGTTGATGAGAAACAGCCTTTCCGCTGCTCCCTGGACGACGTTCGACCAGAATGATCTTGTCTCTCTGGCATGGGCACACCTGAGCGAATCGGGCTGGCAGGTAGCACCACTGCTGATACTGCTGGCTCTGGCTGCCATTGCGATTAATCTCCTGCAAGTCGGATTTTTGTTTTCACCGGAAGTCCTGCAACCCAAATGGGAGAGGATCAATCCGCTTTCGGGAATTCAGCGGTTGTTCTCGATTACTTCTGTCGCGAGGTTGGGTGCCAATCTGGCAAAACTGGCTTTACTGGGCTCTGTGGCGACCTGGTTCGTGTACGATGGGCTACACCGTTTTGCCGCCTTGGCACATCAACCTCTGACAGTTGTCGCTGTGGTGGCAGGCTCAGAACTGATCTCGCTCATTTTCTGGATGGCTTTGGCGATCTTCGTCGCTGCTCTCGCTGATTTTGCCTTTCAATGGTGGAAGTATGAGCAGGATCTGAAGATGAGTAAGCAGGAAATCCGGGACGAATACAAGGAGATGGATGGGGATCCATTGATTCGCATGCGCCGGCGCGAAGCCCATCGCAAATTGACTCAAGGGCGTGAACTTCAGTCAGTCAAGACGGCCGATGTCGTCATCACGAACCCAACAGAAATCGCTATTGCGATCAAATACGACGTCGCCACGATGCCCGCACCTATTGTTGTCGCCAAAGGAGCGGGAGAATTGGCTGCTCAGATTCGCAGGCTGGCAGCAGAGAATGGCGTCCCGATTATCGAACGAAAACCTGTCGCCCGAGCACTTTACAAACTGACGCGTGTGGGTGACCCAATCCCTTCAGACCTCTATGCTGTCTTCGCAGAAATTCTGGCATACGTTTACAAAATCACCGGTCGAAAGCCTCCTCGAAACCTCAGGTAAGGCCCCGGGTCGTTGGTAAGCGGGAAATGAATATTCTTGATGGAAGTTGCTCAAACCTGAATGTTTGCGGATTTCATCAGCAGAACCGCGAACAACTGCTTGCGGTCGTCGGGTTGGATTGGCACGATGTTGTCTGGATGAATCGAGAGTGTTGACTGATCATCCGGCAAAGTGCCTTTGTGCAGGCAAGTTTGAGTCCCTGAGATGTCTGGAGACTCCGAAATGGCAGATACAGCAGATCTTTCTGGTGATTCAGTCCACGAAAAATCATCCGATAGCAGTGCCAACTCCGGCAGCATCTTTGATGATGGAGAAACGGCCTGTCCTCCATCCAAAGCTCGTCAAAAACCGGCCGTCCGAAATGACGTCCTCCAGGTTTATCAGACCGGGGCTTTGACTGTGGTCGGTTTTGGCGGGCAGGATGTTCCCGACGAAGTCTGCATTGCTTCTTATCGTGAGCAGTTGCGAAAACTTCTCGAAGACAACACGTGTTCAGTCCTCGCGTTTGACTGCAGTGGCGTCAAATTAATGCCCAGTGGCATGCTCGGCTTACTCACAACCCTCCGAAAGCAGGTTGACAGGATCGAGCTTTATAATCCGAGCGAAGATATTCAGCAGGTACTTCGATTGACGAATCTCCTTCCCATGTTTGAGGTTAAGTCAATCACCGTCGCTTCCTGACCACCTGCTAAGTCTCAATCAGAAATGCTTCTTAACAAAATTCGGGCATAACAAAGTCCGCCGTTGGCCAGCTCTCGTGAGCCCGCGGAAGGATCACCCTGTCAGACGTGACAAAGCGGAAGCAACGTGTTATTCTTCCTCAACTTACAGAGTCACCCCGGAAGAGTGTCTCTTTATTGATGATCATTGCTTTGCTGAATGGATGATTGAACATGTCTCTGAAAGTTTTGAAGAACAAGATCGAAGTCAAGAAAGCTCTCGCAGCCAAGTACTCCAACCTTGCCAATATCGCTGGTAGCTCTGTCAAGCGGGCAACATTCATGTTTCACTCCAACCGCTTCAACAACCAAGTGGCCGTCATGAGTGAAACACTTCGCCAGCTTGAAGCCGCCAAGTAATTTTTATTCAAGCAGAATCGATCGACTCGCAGGTTGAGTAACGGCTGATTGAGTCGCATCCGAACTTTTCAGTTTATTCCATCACGGTTTCGCTCAAAAGTTGACGACCACATTTCGTCAACTTTTGAGCGAAACCGTGATTGTCATTACTCGCGTTGCCACGTTCGTCATTTCACCAGTCGAGTCAAATCACCAGTTGTTTTATCTCATGAGCCAGATGTCCTCTTCAGGCATTCTGGGCAAGTGCCAAGGCTCCGTGCAGGACAACAGTCTCCCCCAGTGCTGCGGGAACAATGTCATACGAGTCTTTCAGTTGACCAAAGACATAGGTTTCCGTGAACTTGGCAAGGGGTTCGAGAAAAACATGCGGTTTCGTGAGAGAGACACCCCCGCCAATGACCACTCTTTCCGGGGCGATTAAGGTGATCATCTGAGCAATGCCCCAGCCCAGAGCATGAGCCGCCTCTGCAAATGCACGTAGAGCAATGCTGTTGCCATTACCAGCATGTATACCCAACAGCCTGGTCGTGAGGCGATCAAGATCTCCTTCGCAACTGTCGAGGATTTCTCGCGCATCCGAAGAGAGTGTTTCGGTTTCCGTCAGCACACGAAGCTGGCGGGCAGTGAACTCACTGATCGCCGGCCCTGCTGCCAAAGCCTCAATTGTCTGACTCGGGCTGCAGGCATCGAGGCCGGGTCGCAAATGCCCGATTTCTGCCGCAGCCGGTCGTGATGTGCCATGAATGCGGCCATTGAGAATCAGCCCGCCACCAATTCCTGTCCCGACAGTGATGTAGAACATCGACGATTTGCCCACGCCGGCTCCAAATCGAGCTTCAGCCAGACCAGCCGTGTCACAGTCATTGGCCAGGATGACGGGGCAACGTGACCGTTCATGAAGCCAGTTTCCCAATGGAAAGTGATCCCAGCCGCGAACCTGATGTGAGGTCTGCACAATCCCTTGATCCGACCAGACGGGGCCGCCAAACCCCACACCTACACCACTGATCTGATACTGCTGGCAAAGCCTGGGAACTTCAACTTCCAGGACGCTCAAAATGCTCGGGGCTCCCAGAGAACGGTCGATATCATGCCGTACGATTTCTACAAAACTGGTTTCGCCAGCTTGACCGACGGCCAATTGAAGTTTGGTTCCTCCGATTTCAATTCCCATCTGGTACATTTTCGAATCCTTCAAGTGACATCACTCAGCGGTCGCAAGAGATTGTGGCTGGCGTATTGAACATTACTCGGATTCAATTCATCAAGAAAATCTTTTCTGGAATCTTGAGGAGTCGAATCTGTGCTGGAAGTCGTTTTGTCACGATCGGTGGATGTCCCGGTGCGTCTGGCTGTGTTTGATTTTGATGGGACATTAAGCCTCGTCCGAGCTGGCTGGCTGCCGATCATGCTCGAAATGATGCTCAAGCATCTCGAACCCACATTCACTCCCCTGGAGCAGCGGGAACATCTCATTCCTCAATTGCGCACAGAGATTCTCTCGCTCAACGGGCAGCCCACCATACTGCAGATGGAACGCCTGGCTCATTCGATTCTCTCCCGAGGAGGAACGCCAGAGCATCCGAAATTCTACTTCGACGAGTTCGCACAAGATTTGAGACAAACGATTGATCATCGGCTCGAAAAGCTGAGTCGTGGTGAGAAGACCATGGCTGATCTCGCCTTGCCGGGGGCTCATCAGTTTCTGGAAGCCCTGGCCCATCGAAATGTGACTCTCGTGCTGGCAAGTGGCACTTATCGACCGGATGTTGTTCATGAACTGGGACAACTGGGGCTGAGCCATTTTTTCGAAGGTCGAGTTTACGCACCAGATGACGGGCCTGTCGTCTTCAGTAAGCAGGCCGTCATGGCCGAATGGTTGGCAAAGACCAACTGCTCACCGCAGGAAATGGCGGCCTTTGGAGACGGAGTGACAGAAATTCGTGCGTGCAGTCAGTTGGGTGGTTATCCCATTGGCATCGTGGGTGAAGAACTCAATCCGTGGGTGATTGACCACGAAAAATCTGCACAACTGAAACCTGCCGGAGTTCAACTCCTGACACCCAACTACCTTTCGCAAACCGAACTGCTCAAAACTTTAGGTTTACAATAGCGGCTCCATCAACTCGGGCGGTCAGTGATCTCCAGCAGACGATGGGCCTCCGCAAAAATGCTGTCGAACATCGATTCGGTGAGCCTGCCTGTGAAGGTGTTCTGCTGACTGGGATGATAACTGGCCAGGCCACTTCGCCCGTCATTGAAGGTGATTGTGGCACCATGAGCGAACTTGACTGGCTGACTGGAAAGTAGCTCATGAGCATTGGCATAGTCCAATAGGCTTTTCCAGGCAATTTGCCCCAGTGCCAGAAAAACATGTGGCTTGAAGAACTCGATGGTCTGAGTGAGATATTCCTGGCAGTTTGCAATCTCGAATCTGTCAGGCTTGTTATCAGGTGGAGCACAATGACAGACCGCAGTAATCGCACAACAGGAAAGAGTTAAGCCATCATCAAGATGGTGGCTGGTGGGCTGACTGGCAAAGCCCGCCTTATTTAGAGCGCGATACAACCACTCGCCACTGCGGTCTCCCGTGAACATTCTGCCGGTGCGATTGGCACCATGGGCAGCGGGTGCCAGCCCGATAATCAGCAGCTTACGATCGTGGGTTTGTGGTGGTACGGGTAACAGATTGGGAACTGGCCGCCCCCAATAGTTGTCGGCCATAAACTCGCGTTTCTTTTCGCGGGCAATGTCCTCGCACCATGCACGTAATCTCGGGCAACGTTCGCAGGCCACAATGCGTTGATTCAAATGTTCCAGGGGCTCGATCATCGGGGATCCATTATCTGCTCTTTTCAGTTTCAGCCCATGCCCAGAAACAACCGACTGCAAAGCCGACACCATGTGCCCAATTGGCCATCCATGATTGATGATGCACAAACTCACCCGCAATTCCCAGCAGACCCCAGGCGATAGCTAACCCTGCGGATTGCGGAGAGAGCCTGATGCCAGAACCAGGTGCTCTTCGTCCCATGATCCAGGCGTAGCCAATCAGTCCATAATTCACTCCGCTGAAGCCGCCAAATGCCGGGCTGACGAAATAAGCCTGTGCAAAGTTCGAAGCAATGCCCGTGATCAACACAAATCCCAACAGCCACAATGATCCATTGCGTCGTTCGATCATGGGGCCCAAATTGATCAGCCACATGGCGTTAAAGAGAATATGCATCAATCCAAAATGCAGGAAAATGGGAGTAATCAGCCGCCAGAGTTCACCCTCCTTCAATTCGCTCCAGTTCATGTCAGTCGAGAAGAGCAACCTGGGCGTGATCGTGTTTCCGGCCTGACCTAACCATGTCAGATATCCCACAATCAGGCAGATCGAGAGCAAGAGTGCAGAGACAAATGTCGGGCCAGTCGTGGGAGCAAAACTCCATGATGAGCGGATGTCTTTGATGTTCTTGCGATATTGCTTTCGCCTGGCGAGTTCCTCTTTGCGGATCTGCCGGGCCGCTTTGGCCCCTTCGGCATAAACCGGATCGAGAGGGTTGGCTTTGAAGGCCAGCAGATGTTCTTTGGCTTTCGCCACCAGATCGTCATCCAGTGCCCACAGCACGAACTGAGAATCCTGGTTATCGATGTGACATTTGATGCCTTCTGACAGCAGATAATCTGCCAGCAGATCGGCCTGTTGAACATGATCGAGAACACCAATCTCTCTCACGGATCGATCTCTTTTCCAAGCTCAGAATTGAACTAAGGGGTGGTCGCCAGCCACTGTTTCTCCAGCCGTTTATCCGAAACGGGTACAGCGGTCGCCATGTCCTGGACAAACAGATGAATACGATACTCTTCGATCATCCAGCGGAAGGTTTCCATCTCGACATCAATAAATTTTCGCCGCTTGTGTTCATTCCATCTTTGGGCATAACGCACAATCCACGGCTCCAGATTCATGATTCGATCACGATCTTTGGCAGCGTTGCCCGTCAGTCGATCCATGCGCAGCAGCATCGCTTTCAGATATCTCGGAAACTGGGCCAGCCAGAACCACGGTGTCTGCGTCAGAAATCCGGGCGTTAACAGCCATTGATACTGCCTTTGCAAGTCGCGTTTGGTCAGATCATGCACCGGTGGAATGCGATCCAATCGTACTCGAATTTCTGCCGTCTGCTGAAAAATGCTGCTCATCAATCGCATCACGTCCGTGACAGCATTCCCCAGTTCATCAAACCCGGCATCAATCGCTAACTGGAATTGTTCGGGAGAGCGCGGCAAGACTTTCCCTTCACAGACGGCCCTCATCGCCAGGAGATCGTTCAAATGCTCTTTGAGTGGGAAGGGTTGTGGGAGCGCTTTCGCGGCCAGTTCCCAGCGTTTGATCTCTGGAAGGTGGGTCACCTGCATTGAGAGTTCTTTCTGCAGCTTCAGCACAGCCAGTCGCCGCACGCCCCGCTTATGCTCGTGAAGTGCGCGAATGGCGGTATCGAAGAGCTTCAGCCCCACCGTTTTCCCCTCATCGACAATGGCAGGAAAACCATCAATTTCGAGCCCGTTCTGCCGTACGATCACCTTTTCGTGGACAGTCGCAAAGTCCCAGGTCTTCAGGCCCGTTCGCTCCATCGATTTGGAAATCAGTTCACTGGGAATGAGTTGCCCGGCATGAGCTTCCAGTTGAGTTTGCTCTCGACTGGAGAGGACTTCCTGACCTGAATTATCAATCAGGCGGATGTTCATGCGCAAATGATTCGGGAGCTTCGATTCATCGAACATCCCTGGAAGGACTCTGGCTCCGAAGCGCCTCCGCACAATCTCTGCCAGTTGATCGACGAGTGAACCTTGTCCCATCTTCAGCAAAGGGAGAATCTGCTTGACAGATTCCGGGATCGGGGAAAGCGTCACTCGATACTCTTTGGGCAATCCTCGGAGCAATGCGACAATCTTCTCCTCAAGAAGGCCTGGAACGAGCCAACCCAGTCGCTGCCACTCCAATTGGCGAAACGCCGCCTGTGGAACTTTGATGGTAATCCCATCCTGAGCTGTCCCGGGTTCCAGATGATATTCGACCTCTGCCTGCAGACTTCCCACACGAATCTGGTCGGGAAATCGTTCTCGCCAGTCTTCATCGGCCTCCTGGGCCAGCAGATCTTCCCGAGTCATTTTGAGGAGATCGGGCGAATCTTTCGCGGCAATTCTCAGCCACTTATCAAGACGCGGGCCATCATAAATATCAGGAGGGAGTCTTTGAGCATAGAACTTTGCCTGGGTTTCAGGATCAGCAATGAGCGAGGTTTTTCTCAGCCGCGCCTGCAGATCTTCCAGTTCCTGCCTTAATGCCAGATTATGAGCCAGGAACGCTGGAGGATTTGGATAATCACCTTCTACCAGTGCTTGACGGATAAAAATCTCCTGTGCCTGGGCCGCATTCACTCGTCCGAATTGAGTCTTCCGCCGATTGACGATTGGCAATCCTTGCAGACTCACCTTTTCATAAGCGACCACACTCCTGCTACGGGCATCCCAGTGAGGATCGTGATAGGTTCGATTGACCAGATGTTCCACATAGGGCTCGACCCACTCGGACTCAATCTTTCCTGCAATTCGCAAAAAGCGGCGAGTCGTTTCCACAAACTCGGCAGCCACAATCCAGCGAGGCTTCTGTTTCGCCATCCCGGAACCCGGCCAGATGACACCCAGTGCTCCACCACCCATCTGATATTCACCGCTATCAGTTTTCATAGCGATGTTGGTTGGGAATCCAGCCAGAATCGCCCGATGGATGGCGGAGGTATCCTGCAAACGGGGGCGAATCTTTAACCCTGCGGCACGAACCAGTTCAGACAGCTCTCGATGCAGATCGCTCCACTCTCTCAATCTGGTTAATGAAAGATAATTCTGGGAGCACGCCTTTTTAAGCTGGCTATGTGACAGCTTGGCTTTCAATTCGTGGTAAAAATCCCAGATTTTGAGATATGTCACAAAATCCGAGGTTTCGTCCAGAAACTTCGCATGGGCTTCATCAGCCGCATCCTGTTTTCCAACAGGGCGCTCGCGCACATCCTGTGTTTCGAGGGCAGAGGCAATGATCAGCATTTCGGCGAGGCAAAGCTGTTCGTCGGCAGCGAACAACACGCGCGCAATGCGAGGATCGGTCGGTATTCGCGACAGTTTCTTACCCAGTTCCGTCAGACGATTGTCCAGATCGACGGCACCCAGCTCGAACAAGGTGCGATAACCATCTCGAACAGACTCTGTTCGGGGAGGATCAAGAAATGGAAAGCTCGATAAGCTTCCCAGACCGAGAGATTCCGTTTTAAGAATCACCTGAGCCAGGTTTGTTCGCAAGATCTCTGGAACTGTGAACGGATCTCGTGCTGCAAAATCGGCCTCATCATACAGTCGATAGCAGATTCCGGGGCCGACACGCCCGCAGCGTCCTGCCCGCTGATTCGCGGAGGCCTGTGAGACCGGTTCAATTGGCAGTCGCTGGATCTTCGAACGTGGAGAATACCTGCTGAGCCTCACGGTCCCCGTGTCGATCACATAGCGAATGCCGGGTACAGTCAGTGACGACTCGGCCACGTTGGTTGCAAGAATGATTCTGCGCTGGCTCTGAGAAACCTGGAACACTCGCTGTTGCTCGGCTGCAGAAAGTCTCGCATACAGCGGCAGAATCTCGCGATGAGAAGCCGCTCGCTCGCCACCACGCAAAATCTTCGCTGTCTCGTGGATTTCCCGTTCGGTGGGCAAGAAAACCAGAATGTCTCCAAAACCCTGCGAAGTGGCTTCCTGAACGGCTTCGACAATCGCCTGTTGCATGTCGATGTCGTTGTCTTCCGCCGCATCCCCCTTACTCAAAATGGGCCGGTAAAGAATCTCGACGGGATAACTTCTTCCGGAGGCTTCTATGATCGGAGCGGGTTGACCATCCACCTCAAAATGCTGGCTGAACCGCTCGGCATCGATCGTTGCCGAAGTGATAATCACCTTGAGATCTTTGCGCTGTGTCAGCAATCGCTTGAGATACCCGAGCAAAAAATCGATGTTCAGCGACCTCTCGTGCGCCTCATCGATGATGATTGTGTCATAACGACGCAAGTACGGGTCAGATTGAATCTCTGCAAGGAGAATTCCGTCAGTCATCAGCTTGATGTAAGACTCGGCTCCTACAGCCTCCTGAAAGCGAACTTTGTAGCCAACGGCCTGCCCTAAAGGTGAACGAAGTTCTTCGGAAAGCCGCATGGCGACGGATCGAGCGGCAATTCGTCGTGGCTGAGTATGTCCGATCAGTCCATCGATCCCGCGTTGGGCTTCGAGGCAGAATTTGGGCAGTTGCGTCGATTTTCCAGAGCCAGTTTCTCCACAAACGATGATCACTGAATGCTGGGATAAGAGTTTCAGAAACTCTTCCCGCCGCTGCATGATAGGCAGCTCGTTGTCGTAATGAATGGCGGGCCGCCGTGCCATGCGGTCATTGCGGGCTGTGATCGATTTTTCCAGCCAATCCGTGAATCGATGGAGGTTTCGATCAAACGGCTGGCCGCGCTGGGCCATGCGGGCTGTTGTTTCGAGCAGCTTTGAAAGCCCTGAACGATCAGCGGCCATGGCTTCGGGCAGTCGCTTTCTCAACGCAGCAAAGTCTGGGGCCGCAGGGGCCGGTGAGAGCGCATCCATGTTAAAAAACGAAATCCAGTCAATGACGAAAACTCAGGAGCGGCCAAATGCCATCTTGCAGCAATTCCCGGCAAATCTGCCGTGCTTGAATTGTAGCTGACAGCGTTCATTGGCAGGATGTTCGTGAGAAAGTTCTTTTCGATTATCCAGAAGTTGTTAATTGAGTATCCAGATTGAACGAGGAATCATCTTTTCCCGCACCGGCAGAAGCCCCCGCTGGTGCACCGCCTTTACTTCAGGAAATCCGACACCCAGCCGAGCGTTTGCCTCAGACACCACCGGGATTGTTCGAGATTCCCTCCGGCTGGGCACTGGCCACTTACGATGTCGGGGGGGGCAGGCCTGTTCAGCTCTACCAACCTGCCGATCCGGATGCATTTCTGGAATCTGACAGTGTTCTCGCTCGGCATGAGGCGGATGGTTACATGCCCTATTGGGCTTATCTATGGCCAGCGGCAGTTCTCATGGCTCGCGTCCTGCAGTACGCCCCCTGGCCGAAAGGAACACGTCTTCTTGAACTGGGTGCCGGTGTGGGGCTGGTGGGTGTATCTGCCGCTGTGCGTGGTGATGAGGTGACGATCACCGATTATGATCACGAAGCGATTCTCGTGGCCCGGGAAAACGCCCGACTCAATCTGGTCGAGGCACAGGCCCGGCAGCTCGATTGGAGAGACCCGCCCGCCGAATCATTTCCAGTGATTATTGCCAGTGAAGTGCTTTATGAAGAACGCAATCACGCGCCGATTCTTCAACTGATCGACAAAACGCTTGCGCGTGACGGACTCTGCTGGATTGGTGACGCCGGTCGTACGCGGGCTGAATGGTTTGCCGAGAAACTCAAATTTACACCCTTTGAGTATCAGCTCTACGACGAAAACTATCAGCCTCTGGCCAAACCTCGATTCGGCCGCTTTCAGCTTTTTGAACTTCGCCGCAAATCGTGAGTTCGGGCGCTGAAATCCTCTGACATCTGGCATCCATATTCACACAAAAAGCCAAAGCTCCCGGCAACAGATGAGCATTGCGGGAGCTTTGTTGCTAATCAAATCCTTGTCTCGATCCGATTCATCGATGACTTCTTCATTCATTACTTGGCAGGCTCTGCGGCTGCTTTGGCCTCTTCCTGAAGTTTGGCCTGGAGCTCTGGATTGGGTGTGGCATTTCCTTCTTCGAGCCGCAAAGCCCAACGAATTCCCTGATGTGCATGCTCCAGGAAAGTGGGGTTGGTCCAGGTTCCTTCATTATGGCCGAGATTCGTGTAGAACAATCGGCCCTTGCCATGTTCTTTGACCCAAGAGACCGGCACCATGTAAGGACGCTTGGTTTTGCACTTGGACATATCGAGGCTCATCAAGACCCGCACGTTTTCAGGTCGATAATTCTTGTACTGATAGATTTCGTCCTTGATGACCAGTTCACTTCCTAGTGGCTTCATGGCAGGAAACTCAGGATCGTGAATCTTGATGGTAACAGTCTCGCCCGCTCCCCAGGGATGTCCATCAAACGTACCACCCACAAAATCAAAATAGGGTTTGTAGTTGTTGAACGTATCTGTCGCGGAATGGAATCCGATAAAGGCATGACCTTCCTGCTTCAGCCAGTCATTGAGAAAGTATTCTTTGTCGGCCTCAGCAATTGGGAGATTGCCAGTCGTGTAGAAGATCACCATGTCGTACTTCGACAGGTTCTCTTTCGTGAAATCGCTGGCGGCATCCTGCGTACAGGTCACATCAAACAGTCCGGTCTGCTGACCGAGCTGGGTCATCGCGATTTCTGAAGCACTCAACTTCTGTGGTGCATCGCCTTCAGCTTTCGGACGACGAACCGAGCCATGTGTAAATCCTGCACTTTGAGTCAGCATCAGAGCTTTGTATTTCTTGGCAGGTGCATCAGCAGCCTGTAAAGCTCCCCCCTGTCCTGCGAACAGGCTCAACCAACCCAACGCCAGCACCAGAAAACTTTTGCAGATCACTCGCATGGCCAGACTCCAGAGGTCAAAACATCCCAATACATGTTCCATGAACAGATTTGCATGTTATCAACTGTCGGGTCTGGGTTCACCTCTTTCCAAAAAAGTTTGTCTCGTCCCGAAGGGCTTCCATTGAATTCAGTCACTTTGAACTTCAATCCGTTGAGAATCAGCCCTTCGTTGGTACGCACCAGCCATTTCGGTTAGCGTACCGATTCTTGAAAATCTTCCTGAATGTTCGACCCAGCCAAAGAGAATTCCCCATGGTGTCCAACTCTGTGTCGTTGCCCAGTTATCGTGCTCTGGAGTGGCAAGGCGACGAACTGACCGGATCACTGAAGCTGATTGACCAGACGGTATTGCCCACCCAACTGAAGCATATCGATGGTAACACCGTGGAACTCATCTGGGAGGCGATCAAGCAGCTCAAAGTTCGCGGCGCCCCTGCCATTGGCGTGGCGGCAGCCTATGGAATCGTTGTCGGTCTTCAACCTCTCTTTCAGCCAGGGGCAGAAGTCTCGCGAGAAGAGTTTGATCGACAACTCGCCAGGGTGGCCAAATACCTGGCAGAAAGTCGGCCCACGGCTGTCAATCTCTTCTGGGCCATTCAGCGCATGGAACAGGTTGCCAAAGATCACCCACAATGCAGTGCTGCTGATCTTCAGCAGAGATTACTTCTTGAGGCACAGGCCATTGAAACGGAAGACCGTGCCATGTGTGCCAGATTGGGAGAATTCGGAGCCTCGCTCCTCCCTGCAAATACTGGGATTCTGACACACTGCAATACCGGCGGATTGGCCACCGCTGGCGATGGAACAGCGTTTGCCGCTCTGGCTCACGCGCATGCCGCTGGCAAGCAGATTCATGTTTATGCTGATGAAACCCGCCCCTTGCTTCAGGGAGCCCGATTGACCATGTGGGAACTCATGCAAAGAGGAATCCCCTGCACACTCATTACCGATTCCATGGCCGGGCAGGTCATGAAGGAAGGACGAATTGGCGCTGCCATTATCGGGGCTGATCGGATTACCGCACGTGGCGATGCCGCCAATAAAATTGGGACATACAGCGTTGCAGTTCTATGCCACTACCACAAAATTCCGTTTTATGTCTCAGCCCCCTCTTCCACATTCGACCTGACGCTGCTCGAAGGGAAATCAATTCCCATCGAAGAGCGAGTCTCCACTGAAATTACACATCCCGGGGGTGTCCAGCTCGCCCCCACAGGTGCCAATGTCTACAACCCGGCATTCGATTTCGCACCGGCAGAACTCATTACGGCAATCATCACTGAAAAGGGCATTATTCAGCCGGTGACAGAAGCCAACGTCCGTAAAGTGCTGGGAGCCTGAGTCGCGGCTTAACGAGGACTGTCAAAGATTGACTGAAACCTGCTGACCGAGTGGTGTCCATTCGTGGAACATCGCGGCCTGTCCCTGGTAGACGCCCATTTCATCAACCACATTCCAGACCGTTGCCTGATGTATTCGAAATCGGGCTCCGGAGGCAGAGATGCGGATTCCCTGGTAGTCGTCGACAAATCCATATCGGGTCGTGCGTTCGAGCAGTTGTGCCCGTTCATCACGATGCATGGGTTCGGCAGTGTATCGCGAAGGTGTTTCGAGGAATTGCGAGAGGTTCATTTCCCACAATTTCAGAGCGGTCTGGTTTCCATAGCACAGGATTGGGTCGGCTTCCTGCCCATGCGAGACCAGCACGAATGGGGCATGGTACAGCACTTTGGGCAGTTCTTCCTCGCCTGCGTCGGAAAGGGCTTTACCAGTCCATCGAGCATATGAGGCGACCACCCACTTGATCCATTCAACCCAATGAGGATGAGTCCACGGCGATTGAGAGGCGGCCACTTCGATACGCCAATGATCGTTTGACGCCAATGATCTCTCCCTACCCAACCCGTGTACCTCGATCCCTCGAAGACATGCGTTTATTGCAGTTTCGATTGTGGCAGTTGCACGACATGCTCGACCGATTTTCCACCTTCAAGTCGCATCAATCGAATGGGTATCGTCGGTAATGCCTCGCCTGCCTTCAACACACTGGCTAACTCGCTTTCGGAAGCGACTGGCCACTGATCGACTTCGACAATCAGGTCGCCCACTTCGACAATCCCTTGCCAGACACTGTCGATCGCGACCTCGTTGACAAGAATACCACCAGCACGAGCTGGTAGCCGGTGCGTCTCCCGCACTTGAAAATCGAGTGGCTTCAATTTCAATCCCGGTGTGAGACTCGTCGTCCGAACGGGCGGAAGACCCATGTCGGGAGTTGGTACAGCACTCTGCTCCCGCATCTCGGCACGATCACCGAGTTGAACCAGGACAGGGATCTTACTCCCACCGCGCCAGACGACCATCCGCACTTTCTTGCCGAACGGTGTCAAGCTGACCAGATTGATCAGATGATTCTCATCTTCAACATCGACTCCATCAAAACTGAGAATCACATCGTCGTAGAGCAGGTTGGCTTTGGCTGCTGCAGTGTTGGGATAGACCTCAGTAACGCGCGCTCCCCCCACTCGATCGAGCTTCAGCCGGTTGGCAGATCGCAGATCAAAGGCTGGATCGAGTCGCACACCCAGATATGCCCGTTGTACCACACCAAATTCGAGGAGCTGATCCATCACCCGGCGGACGAGATTACTCGGAATGCTGAAGCCAATTCCTTCGTTACCGCCACTGCTGCTGGCAATCGCAGTGTTGATGCCGATGATGCGTCCCTGCAGGTCAATCAATGGGCCGCCACTGTTGCCGGGATTGATGGCGGCATCGGTCTGGAGAAAATCCTGATTCAGAACAGCCGTCGTACCCAGCTTAAGTTTGCGACGACCTTTGGCACTGATGATTCCAAAGGTGACTGACTGACTGAGCCCAAACGGGCTGCCGACGGCCAGCACCATGTGACCAATATCGACTTTATCAGAATCAGCCCATCGGGCCGGTGAAAGATTGGGAGCATTGACACGCAGAACGGCCAAATCGGTATCGCGGTCTGCGCGAATGTCATCGGGATTGATCACGCGGCCGTCAAAGAGCGAAATCGAGATATTTCCAGGAATCGCTCCATCAATCACATGCCGGTTGGTAACGACATAAATTCCTTTTCCATCACTGCCACTGACGAGAACTCCCGATCCAGTTTCTTCCACAACACCCTTGTTGGGGACATTCCGCCGGCTCTCGATGTGTACCACACTGGGAGTCGCTAAATGAGCGACTCGTGCCAGCAGGGAACTCCCTTCCTGAAGGGCGGTCACTTTCTTATTGAGATCCTCGTATGCTTCTTCCAGAGCGGCTTTATCAACAGCAGATGCGCGAACGGCGTTCATGACGGGAATTGACAACAGCCCACCACCGGCCAGGCAACCCAGAAAAAACATGCTGGCGGGAACTGTCCATTTTGTCAGTTTCGACATTTCAGGCTTTCTGAAGAAACGGCCCTGACATGGGGCGACGCTGGGAGGAGACCAGGCAGAAGTCGCTCGTATGTCTCTTCGGCGGAACATCCCACAGATCTCAGACAAAGCCATACTTTGCGGGTTGCATCACCTGCGGAGATTCTAGTTGCGATCTTCGATGTGCCGGAGAGTTTTCCAATCCGTCAAATCTTACCTGATTGGTAAAGTTACGCACCAAAAATTCGGCTCAGGAACAACATCTATCACAGAACAACGCTGCCACATCGTCGGCAGTGTGCGTTCAATATGGACGTCAAACTGACAATTTATGGCTTTGACTTTAACGATTGTCACAGTCCGGAAGTCTCGCTGGCAGATTCCAAAAACGAAGACTTTTTCGTCCGGCAATCCTCAGATCGAACTCGAAGCCTGTGCCGCATCCCACTGATTGATGGCCTCGGTCACAAGTCGTTCCAGATCGGAAACAAGCACCTGCTCCATGTTCCAGACTACCCGGCGGGGTGTGGGGCGCATAAAAATCAGTTCGGCCTTTTGGGGAAGGCGACCAAAGAGCCGCTGCACGGCCAGGGCATATGTTCCCAATTGCAATCGATAGGGCTGGAGTAGCAGCTCATCAGTGGCTCCAGCCGCTACGCGACTCGTCTTGTAATCGAGAATGATCCAGTCATCCTGAGAGTCTTTCATCAGGACATCGATCAGGCCATAGATCTCTGTCTCTCGTATCGGCTCTGCTCCAGTCAATTTCCAATCAAGACTGAACTCCAGTTCTCGATGCAGTTCACTGGCCATGGCCAGTTCATCAATCAGTTCGGTCGATGCAAACGTCTTGAGCCATTGCTGTGCCTGCTCCAGAATCTGGCCTCCAGGTGGTGCAGGCTGCCTCTGGCACCACAGCCAGAGTCGTTGAAGCAGCGATTTCTCTGAATCTTCTTCTGCGCGAGGTTCAAATCGCTCCAGCACGCCATGAATCATTTCTCCCAACAGTTCTGCATCGCTGCGACTGAGACTCGCCGACTGCGTTTCCAATTCACCTGCTGGAACGAAACTCTTTAATTCCGATGAGCTTTGTTCCTGAAACTCCTCCAGTCGCGAAACACTCAATCTTCGGCGACCTTCCGCATCCCGTTGGACATCCGCCACGAGTTGAGGCCAGGGCAAAGATTCTGCCAGTTCCAGTTCATTCCAGACCTGTGGAAATGACAGCTTGTGAAGACCCTGTCGATGAACACCGTGGTCGATAAATTGCGGTGGCTGATGATGAGTACGAATCAGCGGAATTTCCTGCGGGGTTCTCACATCCTCATGTCCGCTCGCAAACCAGGGATCATTCCGCAAGAGGCCTGTCTCGAGATGAAAGACTTGCTTCAAAGCCAGCATCCAGGGCGAAAACTTTCCTTCATCAAAACCTTTGATCCCTGCAGACAGAATCAACAGATCCCGGGCCCGAGTGGCGGCCACATACAAAAGACGCTGATACTCTTCGAGGCTGGCAGCCTCTTCCATGATCTCAATGAATTGGCCGACAGGATGTTTTTGTCGTTCCCCCAGAGGGTTCGAAGGTGTCACCAGAGCCCCTAACCGAGGATGGAGCGTCGGTTGAAGCGTTTCGGTCTTTCGTGGTCGATTCATGTCGGCCACAAAGACCACTGGAAACTCAAGTCCCTTGGATTGGTGGATCGACATCAAACGGACCACACTGCTCGATTCGGGATGTGTGGCAGCTAACTCCTCGCGAGATTCCTGATCGATGGATTCCCGCAGTTGCGTCACAAACTCCGCACGACTTCCGCCCGCCAGATCAAACTGTCGGGACAGTTCAATCGCTTTATGCACATTCGCCAGCTTCCGTGAACCGAGAAATTCCTGAGCGACAATCGCCTCATAGCCCGTCAACTCCAGGGCCCGGCGAATAATTCTCGCCAACGGCCAGTGATCCCGCTGCTCGACGAGTGAACCAAGAGTCTGGGCAGCAAACTCAACCTGTGCAGACTCTTCTGGCGACAGACCGCTGACGACCGAAGCCTCGGCAAATAACGATTGCGTGATTCCACCCGCGCGAGAAGCGAGGCGATGAATCAATGGATCGCTGAAACAGAAAAACGGCGAGCGTAACAGGCCCACGAGACTGAACCCATCCTCCGGGTCATCCAGAAACTGACACAAGTGGGCCAGATCGTAGATTTCCTGCTGGGCAAAGAACGCTCTGCCACCCGCCACATAATAGTCAATTCCGGCGGCTTCTAGTGCCTGTTCGTAAACCTCCAGGTTTGTCAACGCCCGGAACAAAATCGTAATATCCCCAGGTACGATTGTACGCCAGTGGCCACTTTTCTCCCGAATTCGCGGTGTCGGATCGGCCAGCAACTCAAGAATACGACGGGCAATCCAATCAGCCTCGCGCCGTCTCAAGAAAGGTGCTGTTTGCTTCTCACCGGAATCAGAGCGGGAATCATCATCACCATCTGCAACATCCCGACTTTCTGTATCAGCGGCATCCTGGGCCTGTTCATCGGCCAATCCTTGTGCTGTGGAATCCTTGCGCGAGATACTTCCCTGAACGGCCCTGTTCTCAACGACATCCGTTGTTGCCCACAGAAACTCAATCCGCTCAAGTTCAGGTTTTTCATCTGCGAAAGATGGTTCCAGTGCTTCGTAATCTGCTCCCATCACCCGCCGAAACAGAATGTTTACGAAATGCAGAATCGGGGGCTGACTGCGAAAGTTCATGGTGAGTGGCAGTTGACCAGCGGCTGGGATTTTGCTCTTCAGCGATCGGAAAACCAGAGGATCAGCACCTCGAAAGCGATAGATACTCTGCTTCTGGTCACCGACGAGGAACAACTTCCCTGTCGTCAATTCCTTGCCGCAGATCATCTCGACCAGATCAGCCTGAACGGGATCTGTATCCTGAAATTCATCCACCATCAGCACACGAATGGAGCGCGACAACGCCTGGCGCACCGTCAGATCGTTCCGCAACAAATCCCGGCTCAAAACCAGCAGATCGTCAAAGTCAACACAGGCGCGCGATTTCTTGAGCAGTTCGTAATCTCTGATTGACTCGCCAGCGATCGACAGCCAGGCGAGGCTCTTCTCGGCGTAAGGGACAAACTCAGTTTGAGCCAGTTGAATGGTTTCAATCAACTTTTTGCATTCGTCTCGAACCTGTGTGAACAACTCCTTAGCCAGTTCGTGATCATCAGGGGTTCCCCAATGGTCAGGCTTCACCCCTACCACTCGCGCCTGAAGCGTTAGCTCCGCAAATAACTCTTCCAGACGCCCCGGTACTGGCGAGTCTTGCTGACTCTTCAATTGCTCCATGATCAGCCGAAGAATCTTCAGCTTCTCGTCAAGCTTGGGGGTATTGGCTGATGTTCGTGAGATGAATTCACTGAGCCTTACAAACGTCGGCTGGTGCTCGATCTGCCGCACCAACGCGGGCCAGCCCGTCTCTTGCAGCCAACGTTGCCAGATCCCTGCCAACTCTTCCGCTGTCATTTCGTCAAAGTCTGCGAAAGTGATCAGTTGCCGTTGTCGGACAAGGACTCCTGACGATTCGAGGAGTTTCTCAATACCATAATCAACAGCCAGCAGTCGAAATGCGGGTTGATCGTTGACCAGCAATCGCGTGGCTGTGGCTTCAATCGATTGCCTGAGGAGCGAATCAGCCACACTCGCTTCGAGGGTGGTGAATTCGGGATCGAGACCGCTCGCGATCGCATGCGAACGCAGGATGTTGCCGCAAAAGGAATGGATCGTACTGATCCGCGCACGATCCAGATCCCGCAGCAGACTTAACCAGTGGTCAGCTTCTTCGGGTGGACATTCTCGCACACGCTGCAGACAAGTAGCCCGTACCCGATCCCGCATCTCGCGAGCGGCTTTATCGGTAAAAGTGATCGCCACCAGCGATGTCAGCGGATACTGCTCAGGCCCGGGCTTCAAATACCCGAGAAATCTCCTCGTCAGTACAAAGGTTTTTCCACAGCCGGCACCTGCCGAGAGAGCGATCGAGACCGATTTCTCAGTCAAAGCCCGCGTTTGCTGAGGTGTGTAGCGGGGAGTTGACATAACGATTCGTTCCCTGCGGAACACGCCATCTGTTGCTGGCTGTCGTGAAATTTCGCTGCAACATCATTGTCAGCAGCATTCCTTTGGTGGCAGCATTTTTTGTGGCAAGCTTACGGAATGAGATTCGTATCGTCCTGAATCCGCACGCAAAACGCCGCCATCAGATTGGCCGCATGATCCAGATCCTCCAGCGAAACCATTTCAACGGGGCTGTGCATGTATCGATTGGGAATGCAGATCAATCCCATGGCCACTCCATCGCCCGCCAACTGGAGTTGAGCTGCATCGTTACTGGCTGGTGTGCCTAATGAAGCCAGTTGATAAGGGATCCCATGTTTCGCAGCTTCTTCTTCAATCAGGTCGAAGACCCGAGGATTGGTATTCGGCCCGCGATAAACGACTGGGCCTTGTCCCAGCTTGATGCGACCATGCTGATTCTCATCAATCGTCGGACAATCGGTGGCATGGGTCACATCGGTCACCAGACCAATCTGTGGCCGAATAGCGGCTGCACTCGTCTGCACACCGCGCAGACCAATTTCTTCCTGTACGGTGGAGACGGCATAAATCGCCGCCTTTGGCGATTGAAGTGCCGCCCGGCGGGCCGCCGTAAATACAGTCCAGACTCCCACCTTATCATCCATGGCCACACCGCTGACAAAGCCGTTTCGCATGGTCTGCTGATGAAGTTCACAGGTAATGACATCGCCAACTCGCACGGCCGCCCTGGCTTCTTCTCCATTCAGAGCACCAATATCGACCCACAAATTCTTGATTTCGGGAACAGCTTTGCGATCTTCAGGCGACTGCAGATGAATCGGCTTGCGAGCCATAATCCCTGGGATCGGTCCGCTGCGTGTCCAGACCTGCACGCGCTGTCCCAGCAGTACCATGGGATCCCAACCACCAATCGTCTGTACCCAGATAAACCCTTTCTCGTCGATGTTTTTGACAATCAGGCCAATCTGGTCGCAATGGCCAGCCAGCATGATGCGCACCTGTCCTTGAGGATTCACACAGGCCATCACATTCCCATGTCGATCTGTGGTCACAGTCTCTGCAAACCCGGCTGCATAAGCCCGGACGACATCCTGAATCGGTTGCTCATATCCCGAAGGACTGGGGGCAGCCAGGAGATCATCCAGAAATTTGCGGTCCAATTCAGAGAGAGGCATGAGCATAAACCTTTAGTGTTTTTAAGACTCTCAGGATAAAGCCGAGGCGAGGTGTTCCGACAACCTGTTGCATTCAGTAACAGACATTGGCCAGCACTCAAGAAGAGGCTGTCACCCCAGAGATCCCCCCGGAGTTTCCAATTCATGAGAATTTACATGGCTGACATTCTTCGACAGCTTATATCAAGCGATGAAAGTTGTCTCTCCACGCAGGGAGGCTGCTTCAGAAAAAGTTACTGTTTGATACAAAAACAGCATGGAAATAGCCATTTCCCGTTACAGAATGCGAATCGACACAGCAAGACACACTCAGTGAGAACGAGGCTGAAAACGAATCCAGGATTCATACAAAATTTCTTTGACGGATTGATTCGCGAGGGGTAGCTTGTAAAGCAAATGAATTCAGTCAAGGAAGGCTGCATGATTGTCATTGTCTTGTACAGCAATCATTCTCAATGCTCGTCGTTCTGACATGGGCGGCTTAAGAATTCACAAGCAGGGATGGCACCATGATTTCTCAAACAGCGAAGTTTCCAGCGATCAAAACGGCTTGGCCACACGAGCCACGTGCGGCTGAAAATGACGTTACCGTTGCGGTCACTGCCGTGATCACTCCAACCTCTTCGGGTCTACCGGTCTTCGAAATGATCGACCCTGCCACCAACCTGGAAGAAGACGATACGGCAGAGATTCTCCGCAATCGTTTAAGAGGTTTGGTGCACCAACTCGAACTCTGCTGGTCGGATGATCGTGTCATATTGACTGGTGTTTGCCCATCCTATCACGCCAAACAGCTTGTCTCGTCGATGACACAACAGTTGGTGACCGACCGGCATATCTGCAACCAGATTTGTGTCGAGCGCTAGATGCCGTTCGTCATTGAGACACCCCGATGGTCGACCATGTGGCGTATGTATCAATCTTTCTCGACTGCGTTGCCAATAGCTGAAAACCCTCGGCAATGAGTATTCCTATGGCTGCAAACAGGTCTAAGAATTGATTCAGCGGAAGCTGATCGGGTCAAGATCCACAGAGATTTCTACCGGCGTGAGTTCAGGCACGATAGGTTCAATTTCTCTCCACAATTGACCTAGAACTTCTCCCGAAGGATGAGAAAGCTGTAACTGGTAGCGAAAATACTTCTTGAGCCTGGCCACAGGGCAAGGTGCCGGGCCGAGGATTTTTGCCAGGATGCCATCCCTTTCCAACCCCTTCGATTCTAATCCCAGGCGAATTCTCTCGGCGGCTTTTTCCACATCAGCTTCGATCTCACCGCGAAGAATGATCCGCAAGATGCGGACAAACGGCGGGTATCCCAAAGTATGCCGGTGCTCGAGTTCTTGCCGTGCGAAGGCCGTGTAGTCATGACGGGCGGCATAGAGGATCGCTGGCTGATCCGGGCACGCGGTCTGTACGAGGACTTTACCGCCCAGTTCACCGCGTCCTGTTCTCCCGGCCACTTGAGCAATCAACTGAAAAGTTCGTTCAGATGCTCGAAAATCCGGTTGATGCAGTGATGTATCGGCATCAATTACGCCTACGAGTGTCACGTTGGGGAAGTCCAGACCTTTCGCAATCATCTGTGTTCCCAGCAGAATCCGCACCTCACCTTGCCGGAAGGACTCCAAGGCCCGATCGTGGCTTCCCTTTTTCTGCATGGTATCGCTATCCATGCGCAATACACTGACACCAGGAAATCGAGCCTTCACTTCATGTTCCAGCCGCTCAGTCCCCTGCCCAAGAAACAACAGGCCGGGCTTACCACAATTCGGGCAACTGGTCGGTGGATCGATGGAATACTCACAGCTATGGCACAGGGCAATTTGCCGCTGTTTATGATAAGTGAGTGTGACATCACAATCCGGACACCTCACGCTCTGCCCGCAGGCCCGGCAAAAGAGTGCCGGCGAATACCCTCGAACATTCAGAAACAGAATAATCTGCCCCTTCTTTGCTAACGATTCCCGCATGGCCACGAGCATTGCCCGCCCCAGAGAAGCTCCTTTCTGAAGTGACTGATCGTTGCGGGTGTCGACAATCATCACGGGTGGCAGAGGCCTTTGAGCCACTCGATGAGGTAGCGAAAGCACGATCTCTTCTTTTCGAATTCCGCGAAGCCACGTTTCGAGAGTCGGTGTGGCGGAACCAAGAATCAGTGGTATCCCGGCATCGCGAACTCGTTGCCTGGCAACCTCCCGGGCATGATACCGAGGGGTCGAATCCTGCTTGAAACTCGTCTCATGTTCTTCATCAATGACCACCAGGCCCAGATTTGGAGCCGGTGCAAAAATCGCACTTCTGGCCCCGACGATCACCTGCACCTGACCTCGCGCAATCTGCTGCCAATAGCTATGTCGCTCAGCATCACTTAAATGAGAATGCAGGACTGCGACCGAGGCAAATCGCTTACGAAAACGCCGGATTGTCTGCGGAGTGAGACTGATTTCCGGTACCAGTACAATAGCCTGCCGACCGTACCTCACGACTTCTTCAATCACGCGGATATAGACTTCTGTCTTGCCACTGCCAGTGACGCCGTAGAGTAAAAAAGTTTCCGACTTCCCGGATGCCAGCGATTCGATGACCCTGGTGACAGCCGAGTGTTGATTTCGATTCAGCAGAATAGCCGAAGTATCGTTCTCCCCTACGCTGGAAACCGACTTCGACCAGGTGCGGATTTTTGTGGCAACAACAATCCCTTTATTCCGCAGCGTCTGCAGAGGTGAGAGCCCACATTCCGCAAGACCGGTCAATTCATCTCCGGCCATCGGCTCAGTTGTTGATCTCAGCACATCGACAATTCGCTGCTGAGTGGCCGACAATTTGAGAGTCGTCAGTCGAGTTTCATAGCCTTCGGCCAGTTCGAAGTGCAAAAGTTCCCGAGTTCCGGCTTTCGACTTCACTCCCGCAGGGATCACCGAATCGAGCACCTGACCCCAACTGCACAGGTACTCTTCACTGATCCATCTCGTCAGTCGCAACATGGGTGCATCGACCAGTGGGGCGGCATCAAGTAAAGATTCGATGGCTTTGAAGTTGCGATGTGCAGGTCGCGTCCTTGTTAAAGAGACACAGTACCCTTGCGTCAACTTCTGGCCAGTCCCAAAAGGAACCCGCACTCTGGCACCTGGGCGTAAGTTGTCTCTGAGCCCCGAAGGGACAAGATAATGGTAGGATTTGAGCATGGGCAGGTTGAAAACCACCTCAGCGTAGAGTTGATCTTCACTGTCCACGATCTCCCACGGGGTTGAGACCTCAGGAAGGTCTTCTGGCGTAAACAACGATGGTTGCTGGGCACTGGACTGCATGCTGGTGCGATGTATTTTTCCAACAGGCAATAAGACGTTCAATCCGCAAGCGGAACCGAGCCCGGTCAAGGGGCCATCGGTGCATCACGATCATGATCAACAATGCACAGAAAACCAAATGGTTCACTGGTTGGATTCGACAATTGATGCACAGCCAGTGGCGGAACGTAAGCAATATCCAGGTGATGCAAAGGAAAGATCTGTCCCTGGCACTCGAGTTGACCCTGGCCGCGAACGGGAATCACGACATGCGTATGGAAATGCTTTTCACGACTCGAATAGCCACCGGGTGCCAGTTCGAAGTATCGCACATCAAATGCTGTTGACTCTCCAAACTTCCCAATCAGTTCCTGTCGATCCACATGCGCAAATGGCAGACCTGCATTGGGTTTGTAAACCGAAACTTCGCGTTTTTCCCATCGATAACCGGGAAGAAACTTGAGCAGTTGAGTCACGATCGAATTGGCAGAATCGGAAGACGAAATTCCTGACTTTTCATTTCCTTGAGCATACTTGTCGATGCCGGAATTCTGAGATCCTGATGGATGCGCTGCTGGCAGTTCACACGAAGAAACATATTCGCCACGAGGATCCGGATCAGAATTCTGAGAAGCTCGATTAGTGAGAAACAGCTCTTCGATTCTGGAGCGAAATGCCGCCGTGCTGTCGGCAAGATTTTCTGAGTAACCGAGCAATCCGCCTCCGACCAGAAAGATCGTGTCCGGGCCGTAGTCGCGAGCCATTCCTGGAAGCGATGCATACGACATGCCTCCTGCCGGTGCCGGGAAGCAACTTTTCAATCGTCCGAGAGGTTTTCGTGCCGCGTCTGCGATCGACAGACAATCCGCTTGTGAGAAGGAAAATCTTCCTCCCGCATTGGGGAAAACTGTTCCATCACAACCGCACAAACGCATCATGGTCGATAGCCAGAACGCATGCGAAAGACCCTGCCCTTCCTGCAGGAACGAACCCGACATTGTCGGATGGGCCAGAATTGCCAAAGGAAAAGATTCCGACAGATGGCGGATGGTTTCGAGACCGGCAATCATAGGCGCCACAAGGACACCCCGAATGCCGGATTCTACGCAAAACGCTGCCTGCCGTTCCAGATCGCGCAGAGGCCCGGAAAGATTGGGGAAGTAAAGGCACTTTTGTCCTCGTGGAGTCTTCGAAAGCACCGCTTGCTGGCAGGCTTCGACACGGGCTCTGAAGGCGTCGAACGTGCTCTCTACGAGATTGTGATCATCCTTGACGAGATCACCGCCCCCAGCCGCAAACTCTCCCGCGATCTTTGCCAATTGCGAGACAGACGATCCCTTTGGCTTGATGGCGGTCGCCAGCAGAGGACGTTCCCACACTCCGCAGGCTGATCGAAGACCTTCAATCCCAAGTTTAGGCCCGGCCAATCCACTGAGAAAAGATTCCGGAAACTCGACATCTAACAATCGAACTCCGGGTTTCAGACTGACATTTCCAAACAACAGGTTCATCAACTGAGCCAGGTGTCCACTCGCCAGATGAGCGTGGTACTCAATCGTTGCGACCTGGACATGCTCTGAGACCGAGCGAACAGAGACCACCTGGCCAGCGAAGTTCTGCCAGATCACTTCGTCCGTGATCAATGATTCTGGAACCTCAACCGTCTGTTCGAGGGCAATATCTCTGGCAACAGCTTCTGCCGATTCTGTCGGACAGTTCAGTTGATATTGAACTCGAAACACGTCCTGCCTGCAGCTTGGCGATGTATCGTCGGCCTGGCCAGACAGCCACTGGGGCCCGGGTTGACCATTGGCTAGGAAATGCGACGAAAAAGAGGTCATGGACTCAGTCACGCAAGATACTTTTCAAATAAACTCTTCACAGTACTTCGTGAAAATCTACTTGAAAGTCTGCCAAGATGCACCCCAGTCACCAAATCGCTCATGAGCGAAAATGTTGGGGGAAGTTCAAACTAAGCGGCTGTTCGGCGTCGGCGACGGTAAGTCACCCGCTCACCACTGTTGAGATCTCCTCCATCGACCGCTTCCACAATGAAGTACGAGTTCGACAGAATCCGGTAGAACAAGAGGAGGGCGAAAGCTCCAGCAGTAGCGGCTATAAATCCACTAATACTGATAGGCGAGATTCGCAAGGACGAATCCCACAACAGTAACGATCCGCAGCCAATCACACTCCCGGAAATCCCGATACAAACTGTCCCCACGGCACCGCCGGGATCTTTCCCGGGCATGATGGCTTTGCCGCATAGCCCAACCAGCGTGCCAAAGCCCACCCACATCAACATTTCGTGGGCCGCCTGTTCAATGGCGAGCATAAGTTCGGGACTGAGCATTCCCATCGGAAATCCATCTCCGCAAGGGCTAACAGCCCGATTCCAGACCACATTCGAGCGGCAGATTTCGCCGGTCATCATGACGGCAAAATCTCCCCCTGCTTTTGACATCGGGAATTGGCTGAAGAAACTTGGCGAAAAGTTGTCCCTTCGCCACTTTCACCTCCAATTCGGCTGATCTGAATGACGGTCCTTCAGCAATTTTCTTGACTGAAGTCCGTAAAGAACCGCTGGAATGATGCATTTGACCTGGATATCCCCGGGCGGACTGATGACGGTGAGAAGAACGAACGGTACACTGCCACACTGTAAAAGATTATCATGAACTAAAAATCGCCAGTTGATGCTCGTCCAGAAATTCACGACTGAGGAATGAGGTTTACAGTGCTTGAGTTTGCTCCCGGAAAGACACGTATTGGCTGGATCGGCACTGGGGTCATGGGTCGCAGCATGGTCGGCCACCTCATGAATGCCGGCTATAGCGCCACAATTTACACCCGCAGTCCAGAGAAGGCGACCGATCTCATTTCGCGAGGTGCTCAGTGGGCCGCCACACCTGCGGAAGTCGCCACCAATTCCGACGTCGTCTTTTCAATTGTCGGTTTTCCGTCGGATGTCCGGGAAGTCACACTGGGGACCAAAGGTGCTCTCGCCGGGGCAGCGGCTAACACCGTCCTTGTCGATATGACGACCAGCGAACCTTCTCTCGCCGTCGAGATCTATCAGGCAGCCAAAGCAAAGCATGTCCATGCGGTCGACGCTCCTGTTTCGGGTGGAGATATCGGTGCAAAGAATGCAGCCCTTTCCATCATGGTGGGGGGGGAAGCGGAAGTGGTCAACGCCTTGCAGCCATTGTTTTCCGTCATGGGGAAAACGATTGTGCATCAGGGAGGACCGGGGTCTGGGCAACATACAAAAATGGTCAATCAGATTCTGATCAGCACAGGGATGATCGGTGTCTGCGAGGCCTTGTTATATGGTTATAAAGCCGGTCTGGATCTGAACACTGTGATGCAATCGGTCGGGCCAGGTGCAGCCGGAAGCTGGTCGCTTTCGAATCTGGGCCCACGCATGATTGCGAATAACTTCGACCCGGGATTTTTCGTAGAACATTTCATTAAGGACATGGGAATTGCCCTGGCAGAATCCCGCCGGATGGGTCTTTCCTTACCTGGCCTGGCACTTGCCGAACAATTCTATCTTTCAGTGAAAGCCAAAGGCTTTGGCCGCAATGGGACTCATGCGTTGATGCTGGCACTTGCAGAAATGTCGGAGATCGATTGGCGTAACCGTACCGTCAATTCGTAATTTCGAATGGACGAGACCCGGGAATGAACCGGTCATTGCCTGACTGACCCAGGCAAGTTTTGTGACAGACCTGAACAGTATTCCGATACGATTCCCTGAATCGAGATTTTCTGGTTTTTGAACTACTGATACCCGCCATCAAGGGGCAATTGCCCACGAGTATCAGGCTTCCTTGAGGATTGTTGAAAATGCCTCGCAAAGGCGAACAGTTTGCAGGTTTGACCGTCGCGATCGTGACTCCGTTTCGAAATGATCGTCTGGATGAGGCGGCTCTGAAGAAGATCATTGATTTTCAGATTGAAGCGGGCACCAACTGCATTTGCCCGGTGGGTACGACTGGCGAAAGCCCCACTTTGACGCATGAAGAGCACGAGCGTGTGATTGCTCTCACCTGCGAACATGCGGCTGGACGCATTCGCGTTATGGCGGGTACTGGTTCGAACAGCACACAGGAAGCGATCCAGCTCACAAAGTTCGCCAAGTCTGTCGGTGCTGACGGTGCGATGATGGTCGCCCCTTATTACAACAAGCCTACTGGTGAAGGCTTTTTCCGTCATTTTGAAGCCGTCGCCACAGCCGTCGATATTCCCATTATTCTGTATAATATTCCCGGCCGAACCGCAAAGAATATGGAGCCGGAAACGATTGCCCGCATGGCGGAAATCCCGTCGATTGTGGCTATCAAGGAAGCGACAGGGTCGATGGATCAGGCTTCGCGACTCCTTGCCGAAACAAATCTCACAGTTCTCTCTGGAGACGACAGCCTGACTTTACCCCTTCTCTCGATGGGGGGCAGCGGCATTGTATCGGTCGTCGGGAACATCGTCCCGCAGGACATGCTCAAACTGGTGGCTGCCTGGAAGGCTGGCAAAATTGCTGAAGCCCAGGCGATGCACTTCAAGCTCTTTACGTTGTGTCGCGACCTGCTGGGGCTGGCAACCAATCCCATCCCCATCAAGGCTGCCATGAAGTTGCTGGGACGTGATACGGGCGAACTCCGGCTGCCGATGACACCCCTCGGCCCAGCCGAAGAAGCCAAGCTTGTCCAGACTCTCAAGACCTACGGCTTGCTGTCATAGAGCTCTCGAAGACTTCGAGAAGTTTGCATGATGAAAATTCTCGATGATAAATGAGCGTGTGATTGGTTACCCCTGTCGTTTAGAATGATTTGGTAACAGCCCCTCCCGTTCTGGCTGCCAGCTTCTGACATACGTGCTTTTGATTGCGTGTTTGGCAAAGGATCGTCCATGATTTTCGGCATGTTCGGTAAAAAGCCCGCAGACCAGGGTGGGGGTGAAGATCATGACGAAGACGAAGAAATTGAACTGGTCTCATTTCAGGGGGCCCTCAATGGAAAATCAGCCGATCTGCAAGCTAATGCCAAGCTGGCCCAGATTGGTTTGATTCCCGCCAAAGAATTCGTGACCGATGCGCTGTCGCGCCGAGCCGAGATGGTGCGGATCGATATCAAAGGGGAGCGGGCGCAATCGACACTTTCGGTGGACGGAGTCGTTTACGCCGGCTCACGCATGCCCAGGCCACAGGCTGTTGCCATTACTCAGATTATGAAACTGCTGGCTGGGCTCGACCCCAAAAATAAAGCCACAGCACAGCAAGGCGGCCTGAAAAGCGACTACGAGGGTCATCCTTGGGAAATCTCTGTGGAAACCACCCCACAGGCTGAAGGTGTTGAAAGGCTGACACTTCGATTTCGCGACTTGAAAGCCAAACTCAATACGCTCGACGAACTCGGGTTCCCTGGTATTGTTCGCCAGAAGATTCGCGAAAAAACGCCACATCGCAAGGGTCTCGTGATTATTGCCGGCCCTCCCGGCAGCGGTGTGACAACCACGACGTTTGCTGCCATTCGCGGCATCGACATGTACATGTACTCTTGCATGTCCGTTGCGAATCTTGGTTCTCGTGAAATCATTAATTGCACGAAATTCGAAGTCCAGGAAGGGGATTCGATCGTACAGACAATCGCTCGCGTCCAACGGGCCGAGGCGGATGTCCTGTTTGTCGATCCCATCAAAGATGCCGACTACGCCAAGACATTAGTTGATAACTGTGATGCCTTGACGCTCATTGCCGAAATGCCTGCCAAAGATGCTGCTTCAGCCGTGGCACAGCTTTGTGCATGGGTGGGTGATGCAGCCAAGGTGGCCGATGCCATCCAACTGGTCATCAGCTCTAAACTCATCCGGCAATTGTGCGAAGAATGCAAAGAAGCTTTCCGCCCTAACCCTAAGCTCCTGGCAAAAGTCGGCCTCCCTCCTGAAACTAAAGTGCTTTACAAAAAGGGGGAAGCTCCCGTGGATGAAAAGACCGGGCAGGAAGGGGAGCCTTGCGGCAAATGTGGCGGTATCGGCTACTACGGCCGGGTTGCCATGCTCGAAATGCTCGAAGGGACTGACGAGATGAAAGAAGTCATCAAGCAGTCTCCTACTGCCGATGCCATCAAGGCCCAGATGCGAAAAGAGGGAATGCAGACGCTCCAGAAAGATGGTCTGCGACTGGTGGTTGAAGGCAAAACCTCCCTCGAAGAACTCCAGCGAACTTTCAGCTCGGCAACCCCATAAAGCCACTGCCGATGAACAATGGTCTCCACTGATTAACTTCCACTGATAAGATGTTTGAAGCCCATCGAGAAATAGAGTTCCTATCGAACTCAGTTGGAACCCGTCCTGGCGTTGATCAACATCAGAGAATCTGCAGTTCGAATCAATAAACCGCTGCGGTAGATCTGCAGGCTCGATGCAATCGCCGTATCCCAGTTGATCTCTTTGACGACCTCTCCCTGACGATCATTGCGAACAATCCAGGATTTGCCATCGATATTGGCAAAAACGACATGATGCTGATCTGCCACTGGCGATCCGCGAAAACGTCCTTCGAGCCTGCGAGTCCATACCTCTTTGCCGTTCTCCAGATCCAGGGCTGTTAATATCCCCTGATCATTGGCATAGAAGAAAAGGCCATTCGAACAGATCCCTGACGGTACAAAACCAGCTCCTTTGGTGGTCGACCAATCAACCACGGGGGCCTTCGAATATCCTTCTGGAAAGCGATAACAGCGTGTGTTCCCGCCCGGGCCAGAGGTTACCACGAGCTTGCCTTGATGGAGCATGGGGATCGGGCAGCACAGTCGCTCCAAGCCATCCACCACCCAGAGCCTGTCCCCCGTTCGAAGTGAGAAACCAGCCAGTCGATGTGTCCCACTACAGATAATCACAGGCTCACTACCAGAATCCTCAGGAGTGGCGACTGGAGTCGACCAGTTATCACTGACATCGGCCCTCAGAGTTCTCCAAACGGTCTCTCCTGAATTCAGATTGAGAGCAATCAAATAACTTCCCTGAGCCTGATCGACTTGCAGGATGACTCGATCCTGAACCACGATCGGGGATCCCGCCAGGCCATAATCATTGTCGATCAGACCGTAACTTTTCTGAAGGTCACGAAACCATAATGGCTCACCATCAACCGTGTAAGCCGCGACATTTCCTGTTGAAAAAAAGGAAACGACAACCCCTTGAGCAATCACGACACTGGGTTGTGCGTGGCCACGCAAGGGAGGGAACTGTTCGAAGACTGGTGTCGGTGCTCCCAGCATTCGCCTTTCCCATAATCTCTGCCCCGATTTCAGATCAAATGCAGTGGTACACAATGTCCGATGCTGCTCACCAAATGAATACGTCAGGTAGGCCACATCTCCGACAATCACCGGCGTACTGGCTCCCTCGCCAGGCAACTCGACTTTCCAGCGAACAGCCTGCGCTTCCTCGAGTCCCTCAATCTCCAGAACAGTATTTGTGACGGGATTGCCATCAATCTGCCGCCAGCCTGTCGTCTCAGACGTCAGCCCCCGCTCGACAGAAATCAAAAAATGACAGGCGATCAGAATTACGAGAATCAATCGACGCAACACGTCACATTCCATTCAATCAAGGAATCAAGAAATAACGGAATCGACACATCTGCTATCGATGGAATCCGTCGCGAGCTACCTGGCTTGTGGAAGCGGGAAACTCAATGGCTTTCCATCCCGGCCAACTACCCGCAAGCCAACCTGCCACCGCTGTGGACCACCGGCTGGTGGGCCGGGTGGTTTTTTTGCTTCACAAACCCTCAGAATCAACTCATTGGTTCCTGGCGAAAGCTCAACGAAAGCGCGATGTTTATCCAACCTCGGTCGCTGAAAAAACCAGCTGGCATCGATGACTTTTTTCTCATTCAGCCAGACTTCAATTGTGTCGTCAGCACCTGCCAGAATTGTGGCGGGCAACGTCTTTTGATCGGCTGGAATGGCCTCACGAGGGACTTCTATTACGGCGTGAAGCCAGGCCACTGAATCATCGACATCGCCACAGGTCTTTTTGATGTCGAGAAAATTCTCACCGTCTTTCTGAAAAGCATTCTGCCAGGAGATTTCACCGCGGTCACCCACCGGATACTTCTGGCCGAGACTGGGAGATTCAATTGGTTGTTGACGACTGGATAACCCCATGGAACCATCCTGTGGGAACGGCCCCAGAACACTCCATTGAGTGATCATACCCAGTTTCTGATGGGTTTTCTGAGGATGACCATATTCACCAAGCCGCTTGGCGAGCGTCTGAATAGCCTCAGGATTGGTGTTCGAGTTCCACGCATCCAGTAGCAATTCTGTCGCTTGAGTAACCTTCCCTTCCTTCTCCAGATGTGAAGCCTCCTCCAGTGCCAGTTCTGTTGCTAACTCAGAGAAGCAGGGATCGGAGAACCTCCCCTTAAGCAACTGTCGTGTACTGTCCGGCTGAATCAGCTCACACCATTCCTGAGCAATCTTTCGAGCATCGGCAGATCGGTTGGAATCCAGCATGAAGCCAACCACTGTGCCGGCAACCGATGCGGGATCATCAACAGAAAACTTGATGCCCTGCCGAAGAGCGTTGGTAAGAATTTCATCACCAGCACTTTTCAGCCACTGAATTTGAACGCTGGCAGTGTCGTCTCCCATTCTGTCTCGAACAGGTGTCTCAGACACTAGCAGCTTGTCAATTTGCTGCAAAAGCGGCAGCAAATTGATCACACCACCTTGAACAACTGTTCGGAAGGCCTCCTGCCGACTTTTGATTTCCACCTCTCTGCGGGAGGTCAGATCGCGAAGATGGATCACAGCGTCAGTGGTGGTGATGCCGCTCTCCTGGGCGAAAACATGGAGATGATTTTGCAGCAGACAGCAACATGCCAGCATCAAAATACTGCGCTGTAAACGTGCTGCAGAAACCTCGGTCACCATCTTGGTAGATCCCAATTCCGTAAAGGTTGTAACGAATTCTTACACAAGCTTCCGCAATGAACACACTTAACCACAAGCGAACCACTTGCAATTAAAGTGCAACAGCACCACAATAACTACACCACTTCAATTTGTCATTATTGTCGAGTACTGAGGGTGCCACAATGGATAGGTCATCTGCAAAAAATTCTGAGTCAGGCATTCGCTCTGGGTTTACGCTGATCGAACTGCTCGTCGTGATTGCGATTATTGCCATTCTGATTGCGTTACTCCTGCCCGCCGTGCAGCAAGCCCGCGAAGCAGCGCGAAGAACGCAATGCAAAAACAATCTGAAACAGATTGGGTTGGGCCTGCACAATTACCACTCGTCACTCAACTGCTTCCCGCCGGGTTTACTGACTCCCTCACGAGCTTTCTCTCCCCATTCGCAGCTATTGCCATACCTCGATCAATCCAATGTCTTTCCATCGATCAACTACGGATTTACCCCCACCGCGACACAAAACGATACGGCAGCACGTGTCACTCTTCCGGTATTCATTTGCCCGTCGGATCGAGGAAACATTCCGAATGAGACCCTCGGGGTCACAAATTACGTCGCCTGTGTGGGGTCAGCGATAGGTACCAGTGGCTGTCCCGGGACAACACTTTTGCCGACCTGGATTGGTTGTGGCAATGGTATGTACACTCAGAACCGGGGCATAAAGATCAGCGACATTCTCGACGGTAGCACGAACACCGTGGCCTGGAGCGAATCACTGCTCGGGGATGGAACCGCAACATTCACTGACCCAGACCGCCAGTTTTTGACCTGGACGGGCGGGGGTTCTGAACCAGATGCGACGGTTTGTTCGACTTCCACAGCCACGGCTGTTGGTCAACGTGGCTTGCGGTGGCTTGACGGTCGCCTGGGACGAGCTCTGTATAATCACTTCTATTCTCCCAACAGCAACTCGCCTGACTGCATCAATTCGCAAGGCGCCACTGGTTGGAGCACAGCCCGGAGCATGCACACGGGTGGAGTCCACATTCTCTTGTGCGATGGTTCGGCACGATTCGTCAGTGAAAATATCGATCTGCAAATCTGGCGAGGCCTCGCTACGCGAGCCGGGAGCGAAGTGCTCAGCGAATTCTAAATCTTCCGGTCTCCAGCCTCAAAGATTGCTCATTGCCGGCGGTCGGTTCGTTATTGAGGATCGATCCGCCGGCTGTTGCGAATGTTGGCGCGGTGCTTTTTTTCCTGTAAGCGGCGGGCATTAGAGGCCTTCGAAGGTTTTGTTGGGCGACGAACCTTCTGTGGAATCGAGATTGTTCTGAGAATCTGCACTAATCGCTGCTCACATGCCAGGATGTTCTGCTTCTGATCCCGGTGTTCATCGCTGGCAATGACAAGTTCGCCTTCATTGTTTAAGCGATTCCCAAACTCGTGACGCAGCCTCATTCGAAGCTCCACAGGGAGTGACTTCGATATCATCGCCGGCCAGTGCATCGTGGCTTTGGAATTCACTTTATTGACATTCTGACCGCCCGGGCCTGAGCTGCGGCTATATGTCCAGCGAAACTCAGAACGGGGAATGAGCAGGCGATTCGTCACGCGCAACACAGCGCCCGCTTCCTGCTCGTCCTGCTCCCTGGATAGTGGATGATCCATCACAAACTCTTTTCTTCAGCAAACTTTGAAAACACGTAGACAATCTTTATGGTCATCGACTTTTTACCTGAGGTATTCGCCCATTTTCTGCACATTGCCGATCACGATGCACAATCACAGTGCCGCCTTGGACAATCTCGACGAACACAGGTTCGCTTCAATTGGGAATGATTCTGGACTTCACCTTATTCTCGTAATGCTCTTCAAAGCCTCGATTTTACTCCACTGGACGGCTCTCAAGATCAGCACGGCGCTGAAGAATCAGTGACGCAGCATGCTGTTGATTTTTCAGTATGATGATTTTCCCCGGGACGAGTACGCTCTTTCCCTGAGAAAACGGGTCGTTTACTCTTAATAACGAATCCGATTGAGCCCCATTGAAGAAACAACATCATGCGAAAAATCACCACGGGAGGCGGCTGGCCGGCAGTGCTCTACACTCTTCGCAAAGCCCGGGAAATGGGTGGATTCTGGAAGATGTGGCAGGCGATGAGATCCAAAAATGCCTGCAAAACCTGTGCATTGGGCATGGGCGGCCAGAAGGGGGGCATGGTCAACGAAGCCGGCTCGTTCCCGGAGGTCTGCAAAAAATCTCTTCAGGCCATGGCATCAGACCTTCAAGCCGGCATTCGTTCCGAGTTCTGGCAGAAATACAGTATTGGTCAACTGAAATCCCTCTCGCCGCGAGAGTTGGAATACTGCGGCCGACTCGTCGAACCTGTGATCCATGAAGCAGGCAACAGCCATTATCGCCCCATCAGTTGGGACGATGCATTTGCCAGAATTGCTGCACGGCTGAAATCGGTTCAACCCGATGAAACCTTCTGGTACTTCAGTGGTCGCAGTTCGAACGAAGCGGGTTTCCTGCTCCAACTCTTTGCTCGCATTTACGGCACAAATAACATCAACAACTGCAGCTTTTATTGCCACCAGGCCAGTGGAGTGGGTCTGACCAGCGTACTCGGCACGGGAACAGCCACCCTGACGCTGGAAGATGTCGAACATGCCGACTGTATTTTTCTCATCGGTGGCAACCCGGCCAGCAATCATCCGCGGTTGATGTCGACACTCAAGCACATTCGCCGCCGTGGCGGCGAAGTGATCGTCATTAATCCGGTCGTTGAAACCGGGCTGGTCAACTTCAGTGTCCCCAGTGATCCCTGGAGCCTGCTGTTCGGTACCAGAATCGCTTCGCTGTATGTTCAGCCACAAATTGGCGGAGACCTCGCTCTACTCACGGGGATTGCCAAAAAAATCCTGGAACTGGGCCAGCACGATCCTGCATTTCTCACCACTGCCTGCGATGGCTGGAGCGAATGGAAGCAACATCTCGAATCGATTCACTGGAGCGAAATCTGCGAAAAATCGGGGGTTGGTATTGATGAAATCAACGCCATCGCCAGACGATATGCCAGATCCAAGAACACTGTTTTCGCATGGACCATGGGCATCACTCACCATGCCCATGGGGTGGAAAACGTGGAGGCCATTGCCAATCTGGCCCTCATGCGCGGCATGGTGGGCAGACCCCACGCCGGCCTGATGCCCATCCGCGGACATTCCAATATTCAAGGCATGGGGACAGTCGGTGTCACACCCAAACTCAAAGAGGTCATTTTTGAACGACTCCAATCGACCTTTCATGTTGCTCTCCCCAAAACTCCCGGGCGGGACACGATGGCCTGCATGGATGGCTCGCTCAATAGAGAACTCAAGTTTGGGTTCTGCCTGGGGGGTAATCTCTTTGGGTCAAATCCCGATGCCGCTTACGCTGCGAAAGCACTCTCGAAACTCGATCAGATCGTTTATCTGAGCACCACACTCAACACCGGACATGCCCATGGTCTTGCTCAGGAAACGATCATTCTGCCTGTCCTGGCACGCGATGAAGAACCTGAACCCACGACTCAGGAATCGATGTTCAATTACATGCGACTGAGCGATGGTGGATTACCTCGACACACCGGCCCACTTTCTGAAATTCATGTGATTGCCGAGATCGCCCAAAGAGTTCTGCAGAGGTCGGGCCCGATCGACTGGAACGAAATGAAAAGCGCCCAGAAGATCCGTGAATCTCTGGCGAAAGTTGTGCCTGGTCTCGAGTCCCTCGCCACGATTGGCGAAACAAAACAGGAATTTCAGATTCCTGGCCGCACTTTTCACACGCCCACTTTTCCGACACCCAGCGGCCGCGCACAGATCAAATGTCACGAGCTTCCTTCTCTGATTGGGGCACCCGGTGAATTCCGGCTGATGACAATCCGCAGTGAAGGCCAATTCAATACCGTGGTTTACGAAGATTACGACCTCTATCGCAACATCGACCGGCGTGATGTGATTCTCATGCACCCTGAAGATCTTCAGTTGGCTGGCCTGTTCGACGACCAGCGAGTGGTCGTGAAAAGTGCCGCGGGCGAGATGGTGGGTTTTCGCACGAGGGCCTTCAAAAATATTCGCCCCGGGAATGTCATGATGTACTACCCGGAGGCCAATATCCTTGTCCCACGCAGTCTCGATCCGCGCAGCAAAACGCCAGCCTTTAAGGCCATTCCTGTGACAATCAAGGCCTTGTGAGGCCGAAAAACACTTGAAAAATCGGCAGGGAGCGACCCACAGGAAATTCAAAAGAGTCTCCGCAGTTCATCTTTGCGATTTGGGATCGATTGGCTAACATCTGGCTTACAGTGTGTTTGCGCTTAAACAGCTTCCAGGGACGGAAACAAAAATGCGCCGGATTGCAGTGATGAATCAGAAAGGTGGCGTCGGCAAGACGACCACAAGTGTCAACCTGGCTGCGGGCCTGGCTCGTGCCGGGCAAAAGGTTCTCCTGATTGATCTCGACCCTCAAGGCCATGCTTCGATTCATCTGGGTGTCGAAGCCTATGGCCAGGTACCCACGATTTATCAGGTCTTTACCGGCCGTAAAAAGCTGACTGAAGTTCAGCAACTCGCTTGTGAAAATCTCTGGCTGGCCCCGGCGAATCTCGATCTTGCAGCGGCTGAACTGGAGCTTGTCGACGCACAGAATCGCGAAATCATCTTGCGAGATGCCATACTGGCCTGTGAGGATCAAGGGGCGTTTGACTATATCGTCATGGATTGCCCCCCTTCACTGACAGTTCTCACGATCAATGCGCTCACTGCAGCGACCGAGGTTTTTATACCTCTTCAGCCTCACTTCTTTGCCTTGCAGGGGCTTTCGAAGTTGTTTGAAACAACGGCTCTGGTGAAGCGCCGTTTGAATCGGCAGCTCAAAGTCGCCGGAATTGTGCTTTGCCTGTATGAGACAGGGACTCGACTCGCGGCGGATATCACCGACGACCTGACTCGCTTTCTCGAAGAGAGCGATCCACAGTCTCCCTGGGCACAGGCCAGAATCTTCTCGTCTCGTATTCGTCGAAACATTAAACTGGCGGAAGCACCGAGCTTTGGACAATCCATTTTTGACTACGCTCCCAAATGCACAGGAGCTGAAGATTACCTCGGATTGGCCAACGAAGTGTTAACCACTGCCAGTCAGGCAACTCGCCCGCATGCTGCCTGACAAGATCAATTGCCACGACGAACCTTAAAGAGTCCATCGCCGCTCCAGCTTCCTACGGAATGAACGTCATGCCGAAAATTCTGACTTCACGCTGGACTGCGGCTTTCATTCTCTGCCTGACCATTCTCATTGCTGATCAATGGACAAAACTCTGGGCAGTCGAAGTCCTCAAAGGAGAAGAGGCCTGGGTCTTTCTCGGTGGCATCTTCCGCATGCAATTCGCCTACAACCCGGGCGGATTTCTTGGCCTGGGTGGAAATCTCTCCAGTGAAATGAGGACGGCCTTATTCATCGGCCTGAATGGCGTGGGTCTGTTAGCACTGGCGATCCTGCCTTGCATCAAGCGATTATCGCTCTTGAACTTCTTTGCCTGCTGGCTGATCTTTGCCGGCGGTATTGGGAATCAGATTGACCGGATTCGTCTCGAGAATGGCCACGTGATCGATTTCTTGAATATCGGCTGGGGTTCCCTGCGCAGCGGAATCTTCAACATTGCCGATATGGCGATCACCGCCGGTGCGCTCATCCTGCTGGTGGCAGCCATTATGGCGCCAGCACCCCGCAAATCACCGGCAACAAGCGAAGAGCCTCAGGCGATCATTCCTGATCACACTGAGCCAACCCCCGCAAACTAAGCTGGGTTTCCTTCTTTACAGGATTTGCCGCATTCTGAGGACTGGCAGAGTTCGAGAAAGATGCGAATTTAGCAGCTCACTTCCATGAACTGAAATCTGACGTGTGCCGTGATTCATCTCTTCACTTTGGGCGTCATTGTGGCAGCGAAATCTCGACAGGCAGAAACTCATGAGGATGAGTTTTGTACCGATTCGCCAATTGCCTGAGAGTCGCCAGTCGAGTGCCACCGCGAGAATTCTCAGGAACGATCGCCTCTGTTCCATTGAGCGTTCCCAGCACCTGCTCTCGAATGATCATGACCCGGATCTTGCGAGTTCGCAGTTCGCCGGCACATTCACAAGTCAGGCACACGACATAGGGAATGGTACGCGTGGGTAACCCCATTTCCCGGCGAAGATTTCCTTCAGCAAACCGCTCCGAAAGTTCATTCAGAACGGCATTGAGGTAGTTCCAGTAATGCTCTTTAGGAAGAGGCAAGACCGAGTTTTCCGGAGTGGTCGCCTTGGCGGCTGCCCGAATTTCCTCAGCCGCCGTTGCATTCAGAAAGACTTCTTCGCAACGCTTCTCAGCCAGCGTTCGATAAACCAGCTTGCCGTCTTCGATCCAGTTGAGTGAAAAATTCAAACGGTCGAAAAACTCCTGACGCTTCCAGTCATGCCGTGCTCGACGCTGGCCAAACCACCACCCGACTCCGACAAAAATCAACCCGATGAGAATCTTGACGAGATTGTCCTGAACGTGAACCCAGATCTGCTGCAACACTTCCTGCACGGCCATACTCCCTGGGAATTCGACATCGATGCGAACGACAGAAACTTAATCGCGACTTGAAAACGACTGCGCTGATCTTTCCAGAAACACTACGGGATTCATTTCCGGAAATCCCATTCGTCCGCATTCATTTTGTACCTCACGTCCAGCATCTATTGTCGAGAGATCACACCTACCATAATCGATCTCTAGCCCGACGTCCTTCAGGCAAGACAAACCATTTTTGACTGCTATTCCCGACGCCTGACCGAAGATCGCAAATCACAGACTTTGTTCGCGCTGGTCGCACAATCTTGCCCGCAAAAAATCCGCATCGGGAAATCTCAGCGTCACAGGCAAAGACAACCCATCTTACGCACTCAACCAAATGTGAAGTGTGTCTCCTTTTCTGTGAATGACTCTCTTCGACTTTGCCGATTTCTCCTGCTGTAGCGAATGTGACGGGAATCGGAGCCTGTCCATGAGCTACGGGGGGAAGTGATTCAGGCATCGGAGCTGACTTCACTGGCATTTATGGCCAGTGAGTGCTCTCGCGCACCGGCAGAGCAATGGGCCTTGGCCCACTTCAGGTGCGATCGACGCGATCACTTTTCCCCCACCAGAAATTCTGAAGGGGGGCCGCCGGATGAGAGATCTCGGCGTGGGATGCTGCTTGGCCATGCTGAGCACTATGCTGCTGTTGCATGATGCAAAACCTTTGACTGCCGATGAGATTCCTGCAGATGATGCGGGCGTTGTGCAGACTCAATTTCAAAAGAACAGCGAGCTGGAATATTTCGAAGAGATCGGAATCCATCAGCTCAAGCCAGGTTCTTCGACTTCTCAATTGCGCAAAGAGGCGATGGCCGATTTGCCGATGCATCGACTGACAGCCGAACAGCAGAAGAAGCTGAATAGCCTTTTGCAATCGGTGACGTTATATCGCCGACTTCCAACTCTCCAGTTTGAAGTGGACGCCGACGCTTATCGCTTCTTTATGCAGCATCCGGATATTGCCGTCAGCACCTGGAGAGCCATGGATATCTCCAAATTCCAACTCAAGGAAACAGCCACGGGGATCTACCATGCCGATGCCGGTGACGGTTCGATCGGAAATGTCGAAGTTCTCTATCGCGATCCCGAAGACACACTGATCATCTGCGATGGTCAGTTCAAGAGCCCGGCAGTCGTCCGACCCATCACTGCCCGCTCAGTCATGAGATTTCAGGCCTCTTTCGCCACTCAACCAGATGGCCGGGTGATCTGCACACATCGCGGAGATGTCTTCGTCGAGTTTCCACAGCATATGGTTGATGCCGTCGCCAGAGTCATTTCTCCCGTGAGCCATTCGATTGCAGATCGAAATTTTCGGCAGATCACGCTGTTCGTTCACATGATGTCTCAGATGATGGAAAGGCAACCCTCCTGGGTCGAATCCCTGAGCAAAAAGATGGATGGGATCAGCGAGGGCCATCGCCAGGAGTTTGTACGACTCACCCAAACAGCCTATCAGAATGCTCAGGCCCGCTGGCGCATCGCCAACTTGCCCACCAGCCCCATCTCAATCGACAAAATCATCGAACCTCTAAAAATCCAGGATTCAAGCCCCAGTCCTGCACAACCGAGAGTTATGCCCGTCGATGGGAACTCTTCCACAACAGTCAGCGGGCGAATGGTGAGTGAATCATCCAGTTCCATCCGGACAACTCAGATCACACCCACTCCACTCCACAAGTAACGCCTCATAACAGTTTAACACTCAGGACGCACTGGCAGTGCGAGTTCTCTTTGCGACGGAGAACTCCTGCCGGTGCGTCCTCATTTCTTGACAAACCCCGATTCACATGCAATTCTATCCCAAGTTTTGAATAATCAAAACCATGGATACCAAAATGCAAAATCGGAGTTTCCAATGTCCGTAACCCTCCGCAGATTTGGATTTACGCTCATTGAACTGTTGGTCGTCATCGCGATTATCGCCGTACTGATTGCGTTACTGCTTCCCGCAGTTCAACAAGCACGCGAGGCAGCTCGGCGTACCCAAAGCCGCAATAATCTCAAACAGATCGGGATTGCGCTTCACAATTATCACGATGCCCAAAAGGTGTTTCCCGCAGCTTATCTCGCCAATACCAGACATCCTTCACGGGATCCCAACACCTACGATGGCCCTAATGGATTTGCATGGGGCACCATGCTGCTCCCTTACGTCGATCAGGCTCCCCTCTACAATTCCATACGGACCGATCTCCCCTGCTGGGCTCCACAAAATGCCGCAGCCGTTGCCATCAATCTGCCGGTCTTCATGTCCCCTTCCGCCACCAATTCCAATGGCCCGGTCATCATTCGTGATGGATCTGGCAATGAACTCGCCAGATTCGGTCGCGCCCATTACGTGGCCAATGCCGGTCAGGATGAGCCCTGGGGTTATCAGATCGAAGATTATTCGCAGATCGCGAATGGCCCCATGTATCGCAACTCGAAAGTCCGTACGGCCGATGTCACCGATGGTCTGTCCAACACAATCTTCATTGGAGAGCACAGCATTGTCAGTGACAAAACGTGGGTAGGCGTGGTCCCTGGAGCCACGGTATGTGCCATCGATCCAGCCAGGTTCCCCATGACGGAATGCGATGCCGCAGCGACGCTGGTGAATGTCCACTCAGGCCCCGCTCAAGATGAGATCGACCCGGTAACAGGTTTTGCTCCCATCCATCCACCCAACAGCCCCCTGTGCCATGTCTGCCAGATGTACTCTCCTCACGCGGGAGGGGCGCATGTCTTACTGGGTGATGGTAGTGTCCGCTTCGTTTCCCAATTCATTCATCAGCCCACCTGGGCTGCGCTTTCGAGCTGCCGAGGAAATGAAGTCGTTGCCGAATATTGATTGGCTTCTACTCTCAGTCGGCCCCGCTCTGTGATCATCACTATTTCTTGGAGAGAGGGCTCGATTTTTCCTGCTCCCCTGACGTCCAGGAACTGGTGACTGCCACTCCATTCCGGGGTTACGCGTTTAGTGATGCCAGGCGAGTCGAATAGTCATCAAGTAAGGGCGATCGAAAAAATGTCCGAATTGTCGTTCAGCGAAATGTTCCGCGATCGTCGAGTCAGTTCGGGGTTGTCGATTCTATTGACGATTGTTGTATTGATGATTCTCTGGCGATGGTGGGCTACGCCCGCAGTCATTGAGCAGAACAACCTCAAATACGTACAACTTCTGTGGACGGCCACTTCCTCTCGAAATCCCGGGCAACTCAATAAAGTCGAAGAGGCCATACGGCAGCGAGCCACTCATGGGGAGATGTCCCCGGCCGCCCTTGCTGAGTTCGAGCGGATTATCCAACAAGCGCAGTCCGGAGACTGGGAAGAAGCCTCCAAAGCCTGTTATCACCTCGCCGAAGGCCAACAGAACCGCTGGCGTTCCCAAGCCCCAGAGGATTCGCAGCAGCCCCACGGACGACGGCATTCTCACTGAATCGGCCCAAGTGATCTACCGCTGAAAAGCCAGCAGCACTTCGAAGGCCTGATTGGCTCCACTGGGATTCGAACCCAGAACCAAAGGATTATGAGTCCGCTTTTTGACACATCGGTTCTTGCAAACTGTGATGATCAGTCAGTGATGGTGAAAAAACTCATCACCCCGCCTTCTGAAGATCTAAAGATCTGAGCCGATGAATTGTGATGTCGCAGTAAGATTTTTCTCGCTCAATGCCGATCGCACGACGCCCTTCCCTCTTTGCGGCCAGGAGGTGGTGCCACTTCCGACGACCATATGTGCGACCTCTATCTCACGCCGCGATAAACGGCCCATTGATGAGCAGCACTTCCGGAGGCTTGATCTTCGGGACTTTCGCCCCGCGGCCTTCGCGTGCTTTGTAGCTTAGAACCTTCTTCTGCCACTGCCTGGCCGGGTAGAGCTCCGCAAGTCGGGGATGATCGGTGTAACTCACCACCACCCGGGCCTTGCGAAATCGCTTCACAGCATCAGCCAGACGTTGATGGCCTGCATCGTCGAGGTCGAACACATATTCAGCCCCCTTCTGCAAGTAGGGCGGATCACAGTAAATCAGCATCCCCGCTTCGTCGTGGATCCGCTCCAGGAGCTGAAAAGCGTCCCGGTTGGTGATCGTCACTCTCCTAAGCCTGGCCTGCCAGGATCGGATCGACTCAATGGCACTGGCCAGCTTGTTGGCACACGAGCTGGAGGCTGCTCCGTAACTGTGAGCCATCGAGTTGGAGCTCTGGGCCCCGCAGATTCCCATCCGACTCATCCAGGAGACGAAAAAGAAATCGATCGCTCGATCGAGAGTGGCGGCGAACGGCAGCTTGATCCGTTCGCGAGCTTCGCGATGAAGCTGCTCACAGCAGAGAATCCGCCTGAGCCTGCGGTACAGAGCCGCCCCCTGAATCGGATCGGCAATGACCCGGGCCAGGTGGGTGAGATCCTGATGGAGATCGTTGACAGTTTCCCTTCCGCATGCTGGCTTCTGCAGCAGCATGCCCAGGCCACCACCGAAAGGCTCGAAGTAAGCCTTGTGTGGGCCGAACTCGGGGAGAATTTCCGGAGCAAGAGCAGCCTTACTTCCGAACCAGGGCAGAATCTGATTGCGCATGATGGGAGGCCTTACATACGGAATGATCGATCCAGACGACGCACAGTCGAACGATCTTTTCCGGAGGACCTCGAGCCAGGCGGGGGAAGCCTGCCAATCGACCTAAGTTTTGCGCACAGGCACACCGCTGCATTTTCGCTTCCTTGCGAATGCAGTCGGCCTGTTCACGCAGGTCGATTTGCAGGCCGGGAAGTTGCTCTAACAGCTTCCCGGCCACCTTCATTTGTGGGAGTGATTTCAGGCGAAATCAGAGCGGGAATCGTGGCGCTTGCGCGAGCTGCGTCAATGTCTCTGAGCAGTTGCACTTTTCGATCACGCTGGCATTCGACGCCTAATCTAAAGCCAGTCTTGCGGTCTATCTCCCGCAAAAATTTTTTCAAGGAGACTTCTTTCCCCGAGCCCATGGTGATTTCGATTCAGTGTTCAAGATGCTTACAGACCTATGCAGTTCGAGAAACCAAAGCTGGGCCTGGCGGGCGATCTTTTGAAATTTACTGTCCCGAGGCGAAAAAGCCCGCTCCATAATCAGGTGGGCAGTCCAGGGGTGACGGATTTAATCTCAAGTACGCCACTTTTTGTGTCTGCGTGACAATCACGGAAACGTCGCCCCAGAGACAGATCCAGAAGTCAGATCCAGAGAAGAGATCTGGAAATACCTCAGAGGCCAGACGCACCTGGACTTACCCGGGCTGATTGGCAGGGACTGGCTGGAACTGGTGGTAATGATGTGGGATGGGGCTGGCGGGGAATTGCTGGCGGGATGGGCATTGAGAGACCTGAAGCGAGCTCTGCCTCAAGTGGACCTTCATCGATCAGCTCTTGGGCTGATCACTTTTGGCCGCCTCCTCTGCTTGTCTCTCCCGCCAATCTCTTACCAAGATACCTCTTGCATCTGCCAAAACTCGAATCGACTGCTTCGCCTCCCAGTGCAACCATAAGAGAATCGGCGTGCTGAAAAAAAGAAGTGATTTCTCAAACGATGCCTCTTCAAAGGTTCTCGCTGCTAACGAAGCCTTTATGAGCCAAGGGATATTCGCCAGCATGGCAATCAACATCGATAACTCGAACTTCAAGCGTGTTAATGTGATGCGAACATAATTCCGGCCGACCGAATCGCTATTATCGAAGCACAAATAACCCTGCCAATTATTGTCATCCCCCTCGCCTTTTGTGCTTTCATAAATTCCGTTCTCGAAATGGGAGGCGATGTCTTCTAGCAGAAAGCCGAGAATTACAGAGCCCACAAAGAGAAGAATTCCTGCCAAGGCACTGGCTGTCGCGAGATAGTGAACGATCTCGGCTGGTGGAATCCAGATGGCTGTGATGCCAAACAGAGCCAAGGCTCCAGGGCCAATGTGTGTGGCGATCGGCCGAAGAAACTCGCTGTTGAGTGAATTGGGCAAGTTCATGGAAGGATTCTCTTCCGTCTCAAAAGTTGGCTGGCAAAATTAGCGTGGTGGGGCTGGAAAGAATTCCGGGCCCGAGCCTGGCCTTTCAATCCGGAACACGGGAGACGCGATGTCGTTGGAGGACGGGTCAATATCTGGTGCCTGCTTCACCGCCTCTCGAAGGTTATCCATCAAGGGTGCCATGGCTTTTGGCAATAGGTTGGCTTTATTTTCATCGGTTTCATCTACAAGTCGCTGTGCAGCAGCAATCACTTCGGCAATACGTGCGTACTGAGTGATGTCACCCTGTATCTCCCCGGTGAATTCCGTGCTCACCCCTTCGCCTTCAACTGTATGTTTGACGGTCACCATCGCTTTTTTTGGAGTTTCTCGGGTAGCCAGGTCCAGCATCGATAAAGTAGCTCGACTGAGATAATCAACGTGAGTGGCCTCCACCCAAACCACCACCTTGCCATAGCGGCCGACAAATGCGGCGTTTCGAGGGACATCGCAGGGTTTACCAACGCAGTACCAGCCACGCGGGAGTTTGCATTCAATTTGTGTAAGCAAATCCTGCTGGTATTTCTCTGCCTGAGGTAGCTGCTTAAAATCGAGGGTTCCACTTTTGGCGAGGAGATCTTTCGACGGTGGAGTAAGAAACCCACACTCAATCAGTTCCCTAATGCAATCGAGACATCCGTCTGAGGTCGAAGGGATCACTCGATAAGCGGGAATGGGTTTGCCATCAAGATCTTTTTGACTTGGGCATTCCTGGACTTCGATGTATGAAGTAGCTCCATCGATAATCAGTTGAAATCCACATCTGAGCCTGCGGAGTTTTCCCGGATCCATCACCGGTGTCGCGCCCCACGTTTCGACCAACGTCCTGGACGCAGTAAGTCCTGCTGCTTCGCTGACAAGGGTCGTTGGATTCCATGTTAAGCCGGTGCTGCCCCCTCGAGCATCCGAAACTTGCGCCGATCCACTTCCCACAACTGCGAATGAGGGAAGCGCACCCGAGTTGCACTCGAACATCGCGAGATTGTCGAGCACCTGCTGGTACAGGATGTCGTTGAGCGACTGCACAAGATGGGTGTAGTTATGGCGTAAAAACTTATACGTGCAGCCCTGCCAGGTGGGCAACAACAAGGCGAGGCAGAGAAAGAGTCGTACGGGGATGCTGTTGGTAAGCATTGCCACTCATCCTTGAGCAGAAATTGCCGAATTTCATTGTGTGGCGATGCCTCTTGCATCACACCTGTGAATTCATTCGGTATACGTCTGTCATTAAGCCGTCTTTAACTGCGCGGGGTGGCAAAGATGGCAAAGGTGGAAATGTCCAGTAGCTAAATTATTATCACGATGTCGTGAGAAATACTCCCACCACGGAGCACCTGATCTCTTGGGCTTGTCCGAGTCTCTGCGAATCCTGAGCGGCGTGAGAAGGCTTTTCGTGGAATGGAAGCATTTGATCGATTAGAGCTCGCCACCAACCCCCTTGAACTTGTCCACGAATGCCGCAATCTTCTGAAAGACGGTCTGCTTTTTCGTCAGGTATTGGGGATTGAGTGGGCTCATTTTGGGGAGAACAGCATTCAGTTCTGTCCCGTTCTCACTCGCATACTCACGCTTTAACGAGGTCGTGATGTAGCGTTTGGCCGCTTCAATATTCAGATTCTCATCCGCAATCAACTCACCAGCTTCGCGTTGCTGCTGGTCGCGTGCATAACTGAAAAATGATTCAATCACACTCGCCTTATCGGGAAGGGAGTCCAGATTCGCCTGGTTGATGAAATCGACCACCAGACTTTCCTTGGCACGATTGCCAACACTGGCTCGAATCAGGCGGCGCACCTCCTCGACCAACTTCGCCTTATCCTTGGTCTTCTTGTTGTGCTCAAAGATCAACTCCAGAATGTAGTCGAGATTGATTTCCTGAGATTTCAGCAAATCGACCTCAAATACGACGTCGTTCCAGTCAATCTTGGATTCTTCTTTCTCCTTGCCAGCCTTTTCGCGACGCAGCCAATCGCGGATATCGTTGTAGGTCGAGCGGTAGTCCTGGATCTGGCGTTCCGGTGGAAGTGTGATACTCTGCAGCGTAGCCAGAGTCTCATCGCTCAAGTGGTGTTCGGCTTTGAAATCCTCAACCTGTTGAGGATCATTCACATCCAGAGTCTGCAGTGCCTTCAGGCTGGCGAACTCGTCGAAGTTCTGCAGGATGTTCTCCACCCGCAGATATTCGCCAAACAGTTTCACAAACTCCTTTTTATCCTTTTCCTTCACGATCTCTTCGGGATTGGGAAATCGCTTTTCCAACTCGGTGACCACTTCCTTGAAGCCGCGTCGTGCTTCGCCCGTAGCATTATCCGTGAAGCCCTCCATGTACTCGGTGTAACTCTTCTCCAGCACCACGTTCTTTGTGTTGCTATCTCCGAAGAGGGTGATTGCTTGTATCGTCGCCTCTTGGAGATCGCGAAAAGTGACGATGTTCCCGAAAGTCTTGGTAGCGTCATAGATCCGGTTCGTACGCGAATAAGCCTGAATCAACCCGTGATATCTCAGGTTCTTATCGACAAAGAGGGTGTTCAATGTCGGTGCGTCAAAGCCAGTCAGAAACATCCCCACAACGATCAGCAGATCGATCTCGCGCGACTTCACCCGCTTCGCCAGGTCACGGTAGTAATTCTGGAAGCCGTTACTATCCACGCTGAAGCTGGTTCTGAATTCGGCGTTATAGTCCGCAATCGCCGCCGTCAAAAACTCTTTCGCACTGATGCTCATGGCCGAGACATCAAAACTCTCATCTTGAATATCTCCTACGGCATCCTGCTCTTCATTGGCGGCAAATGAAAAGATCGTGGCGATCTTGAGCGGCTTCTCACTCCCGGCCTGTAGCTTTTTCAGGCTTTCATAATAGAGTTTCGCAGCATCGACACTCGTCACCGCAAACATCGCGTTAAAGCCAGTACTACTCGCCCGCAGGCGGTGAGTCTTCTGCCGATAATGTGTCAGTATGTACTGCGAGATTTCTTGAATTCGCGCCGGGTGCAGCAGTGCCTGACGGTTCTCGGCTGCCGTCAGTTTCTTCTCGTCCTGTTCTGTTTCAATCGCTTTGAACTGTGGGCGGACATCGTTGTAGTCCACTTTGAACTTCAGCACCTTTTCATCGCGAATTGCGTCGGTGATGACATAGGAGTGCAACTCACGACCAAAGACACTGGCCGTTGTATCGGCTCCCAGGGCGTTCTGCGGAAAGATGGGTGTGCCAGTAAAGCCAAACTGATAGTACCGATTGAATTTCCTCTTGAGATTCTTCTGCGCTTCTCCAAACTGGCTGCGGTGGCACTCATCAAAAATGAAGACAACCTGCTTATTGTAGATCGGCAGATCGCCTTCACTCTTTATCAGGTTGTTGAGCTTCTGAATGGTGGTGACAATGATCTTGTTGTCATCCATCTCCAGATTGCGCTTCAGGCCAGCCGTACTTTCTGAACCATTGACGCTATCGGGCGAAAATCGCTGGTACTCCTTCATTGTCTGATAATCGAGGTCCTTCCGGTCCACGACGAAAAACACCTTATCAATGAAGTCTAGTTCGGTTGCCAGGCGGGCGGCTTTGAAACTAGTGAGTGTCTTTCCTGAGCCGGTGGTGTGCCAAACGAAACCGCCACTTTCCGTTTGGCTCCATGCTTTAGCCGCGTAGGAGCTGTTGATCTTCCACAGAATGCGTTCCGTGGCAGCAATCTGATAGGGCCGCATGACCAGCAATGTGTCGCTGACGTCGAAGACCGAGTACTTCAGCAGGACTTCGAGCAGCGTGTTCTTCTGGAAGAATGTCGCGGTGAAATCCTTCAGGTCTCTGATCAGGCTGTTGTCAGCCTTGGCCCAGTTCATCGTGAAATCGAAGCTGTTCTTGTCGCGTCGTGTCGTGTTGGCGAAGTAGCGTGTATCCGTTCCGTTGGAAATCACAAAGAGCTGCAGGAACTTGAAAAGGGAATGCTCGCTGTTGAAGCTCTCCTTGCTGTAGCGATGGACCTGATTAAAGGCTTCGCGGATTGCCACACCACGTCTTTTCAGTTCGACCTGTACCAGTGGCAGGCCATTGACCAGAATCGTCACATCGTAGCGGTTGGCATGGCTGCCGGCTTGTTCGAACTGCTTGATCACCTGCAGTTTGTTACGAGTCGGGTTCTTCTTGTCGAGCAGGTAGATGTTCTGAATGTGGCCATCATCGAAAACAAAATCGTGAATATAGTCGTCGTGGAGCTTCCGGGTCTTATCAACAATCCCTTCGCTGGGTTTATCGAGAAATGTCTCGACGAAGCGTTTCCATTCGCTTTCGGTGAATAGCACCTTGTTCAGAGTCTGCAACTGGCTGCGGACATTGGCCAGCAGAGTGGCCTGAGAATTCAGATCCGGTCGATATTCGTAACCCTGGTTCTGCAAATCGGCAATGAGTTCTCGTTCCAGATCGCTTTCGCTCTGGTAGCCTTCGGCAACCTGCCACTCCCGGTGGTACTTTTCCAGGATGATGAAGTTGCTGGATTCGGCGATCGGGTTGTAGTCGATCATACGTCAAACCACCGTATTCTTGAAACCGTAAGTTGAGATTAGATAAGTGATGACACTTCGCAATTTTTCCTTGTCTTCTTCCTCAATCTCGGCGACCTCTTCCCCCGCGTGCGCAGAATGACTCGACAGATTCAGGATTCGATTAACAAGAGCATCTGGCTGTCCATCTGCTGACCTCGCCAGAAGATCTGGCCATTTGTTGTAGCCCAAGAATGTGGCCATCTTCTCAAGAATGTTCCGCACAAAGCTAAAGTGATATTTTCGGACTTGACCATTCTTTATAGCAGTTCTGATCTCGGACAGTAAAAATAAATGGTACGAGAATGGAGAGTCGCTAGGCTGTTCATGCAGTTCAAACAACCCGTCACTCTGTCTTGTCATTCGAAACTGGTTAGATTGTTTTGGTCTGTAAACTGATTTATATGATCCATCTGGCTGCTTCTTATCGAGTTTATTATTGAGCTCATTATGTAAGACATTGAAAAAAAGAGGACTATGGGTCGTAATGATAAACTTGAGTGTCGACTCACTAGATTTGACAAGGCTCGCTAAGTCTACAGCCACTTCAATCAAGTGACCGTCATCCAGTGAGCTAACCGGGTCGTCAATAAAGACATATTGAAGATTGTCGAACTGATTATCGTCTCGTTTTGATGGTTCCGCTTCATTGAGTATAGAGATGACTTCTTCTAATAACGTGTAAAATACGCTCCATATCAGATTGCTCTCTTCACCTCTGGAAATCTTAATCGCACCAGTCCTCTCAGTTCCACGGTCAAACGAAAACTGAACTTCCGGAAAAGTCTTCGTGAGAACTCTTTTGCCATCCCTGTCGATGACTTTATCTTTCTCAATAAATGTTGGTGTCAGTTTTTCGTGCGTATACCGCTGGAAAGTGGCGACTATGTTTTGGTCTTGTCCACGGTCACGTAGAATCCAATCAGTAAAGGAGTTCGGCTGGATCTTCAGTTTTGGGTCAGCGTCGAGGGTGAGGTCATTATCCCAATAGAATAAATCCTCAGTGAACGCGTTGTAATAGAGAATTTTCTCGCGAGCGAGCTCAGCCGGCTCTTCTTGGTCCGCACCTTCCTCAGGTTCATTTTTTGGCGCGACCAGTTTTTTGAAAGCCCGAGATAAGCGGGTCTTGCCGGTTCCGTTGAAGGCGTAGATCAACTGCACCTTTTTGTTTGCGTCTTTCAGCTGCTGTGCGATCTCCGTCAGAGTCTTACTCAATTTATGCCTCCACCGCTTCCGGCTTCGGGAAGCTCAGCAGCAGGTCGCGATAGTACTCGTATTGCTTTTGCCGCAGCTCAATCTCCCGTGGGAGACCATAGCTGATTGAGTTGGTCAACAAATCGAACTTGTCAAGGATTGCGACAATACGAGACTGCTCGGATAGCGATTTCTCAATGTTGTTTGGATAAGGAATTGGGATCGACACATTGCAAAAGCCATTGATCAGTAATGTGTTAACCTTTGTTCTAGCGATGTATTTTGCCTTCTCGGTGATAAACGATGCTGTTTGCATACAATACGAGATAAATTTTGGGTTCATGGAATGACGAAATGCGTAGCAATGATCATGAATTGCCACTTTTTCGTCTCCCAGCCATGCAACGGCCTTGCCAACATCCTCTACGGTCTCGCCCACGTCCGTTAGAATTACATCCCCCGGCTCTGCGTATCGTAAAGCTTCGGCCATCTCGCCTTTTACCTGCGAGAAAGTATCAGTTGTAAAAACTCCATATCTGGTATATATCTCGCCATAGTGGATAGCTGGTATTCCACCAGCATCCACGTAATCTGCTTTGGTGAATCGCTTGCCTCGAATAAACTCCCCGACCTCCCCGAGCGTCTTCCATTCGACATCGCCATCCTTAAAACTCAACAACTGATCGCGGTAATAGTTGTATTGCCTTTGGCGGGCGGTCAGCTCGGCGGTCAGCTCGGCGGTCAGCTCGGCAAAGGTGTCCAGTATTCGCACGATCTCCCCCTGGATCTCCAGCGATCGCGTCGGGTTCGATGGACAGGGAATGGGAATGGGGTATGCCTCAAAATCGTTTGCTCGAACGTGTGGCACACCCGCACCTTGACCCATTTGGTGGATCTTTTCTTGATCCTTCTTGAGGAGATAGTAGACGTACTTCGTTCTGAGAAAATCATTGTCTGGATGAATGCTGAACGCATCGGTGAGAAATATAGGGATCGTCCAATAGCTTATGAGTCCTGCGTAAGCGCCAGATCTGGCTATGACAATGGTCTCCCCGATTCGATTACCTTCGGCGTGGAAATAGTTGTAGCCAGGGCCATTGCCAACAACTGGGAAACCGCCTGGTTGTGTCTCCCTTTTTGTAATCGCCGTCCCTCTTCGGATTTCTGCGTAGTCTCCTAAGTGTTTCCACTCGACTTCTACGCCATCCAACAGTTTCTCCATGAAAGTCATGTCGCTCACGCTTCCACCTCCTCGCCTTCGATTTCCGCCACAATGGCATCAATCTCCGACCGCAGTCGATCAATCCGGGCGACGGTCGTTTTCAGTTCCGCGTTGAGCTGGGCAATGTCCACCCGTTCGCGAGTGTCTTCGGCTTCGACGTAGCTGCTCACGGACAGGTTGTAGTCGTTGGCTGCAATGGTCTCACAATCGACATTGCATGCGAGATGATCAATGTGTGCCTTGCTGCCAAAGACCTCCATGATCTGCTGAATATGCCCGGGATTCTCCGGGTCATCGTTGTCTGTCAGCGTGTTGTTGTTAGTCTCTTTCTTAAACAGACCACTGGCATCAATGAATTGAATCGTCGTGTCCGTTTTGTGCTTGGAGAGCACCAGAATATTGACGGCAATCGTCGTGCCATAGAACAGATTCGGGGCCAGCGAGATTACGGTTTCCACATAGTTATTATCCACCAGATACTTGCGGATCTGCCGTTCAGCACCCCCGCGGTAGAAGATGCCAGGGAAGCAGACTATCGCCGCCCGGCCCTTGCTGGAAAGATAGCTGAGTGCGTGCAACACAAAGGCAAAATCAGCCTTCGATTTGGGAGCCAGGACGCCCGCAGGTGCAAAGCGGTCATCGTTGATCAAGGTCGGGTCGTCGCTGCCCACCCACTTCACCGAATAGGGAGGATTGGAAACAATCGCATCGAACGGTTTCTCATCGCCAAATTCCGGGGCGATGAGGGTGTTTCCCAGCTGGATGTTGAACTTGTCGTAGTTAATGTTGTGCAGGAACATGTTCATACGCGCCAGGTTGTAGGTCGTATGGTTGATTTCCTGGCCGAAGAACCCCTCCTCGATCACGTGGGCATCAAAATGCTTTTTGGCCTGGAGGAGTAACGACCCCGATCCGCAGGCGGGATCGTAGATCTTGTTGACCCGGGTCTGCTGATGCATTGCCAGTTGAGCAATCAACTTGGAGACATGTTGAGGCGTGAAGAACTCGCCCCCCGATTTTCCGGCGTTGGCAGCGTAATTCGAAATCAGAAACTCATACGCATCGCCGAAGAGATCGATCTTGCTCCCTTCGAACTCGCCAAAGTCGAGCCCCGCCACTCCCTTGAGCACGGCTGCCAAGCGGGTATTCTTGTCTTTTACCGTGTTGCCCAGGCGGTTGCTGGTGGTGTCGAAGTCAGCAAACAGCCCCTTGATGTCCTCTTCCGAGGGATAACCAATGGCAGAGGATTCAATTGCCGCAAAGACAGCTGCCAGATCGGTATTCAGGCTATCGTTGCTGTGGGCCGCTTTGGCGATGTTCACGAACAGCTGGCTGGGATAGACAAAGTAGCCCTTCGTCTTGATGGCATCGTCTTTGATCTCAGGGGTGATGACATCATCGTCGAGGGAGGCATAGTCGATGCTTTCGTCTCCCGCTTCGATGTACAGGGCAAAGTTCTCACTGATAAACCGGTAGAACAGTGTGCCCAGGACATATTGCTTGAAATCCCAACCATCCACGGCACCACGAACATCATTGGCGATCTGCCAGATTTGGCGTTGCAGAGCAGCACGCTGTTGAGCTCCGGTCATTCGGTTGTCATTCCTTGGTGAATCATCAGACGCACGATCATCGGCGCGTTGCTGCGAATTACACTCATGAGAGCGCATTAACAGCAATACCGATGGACGAGCCTGCGGCGGCGGTGTGTAAACATCAGGTTGACGACGGCACAATCTTCGGCCGTCGTCTTACGAAACGATTGTGCGCAAAGTTCGCACGTCTCGCAAACCAATCCTGATTGGCAAGATGCGAAGGCACATCGATTCGCGAACCGCAGGGAGTCAGATTGCCGCGGATGGAGCAGCAACCGCAAACGATCCCGGGAAGGATCAGGAAGTCACCCAGAAAAAGAACGCCTCGGGCAGCGAGTTTTCCCATTGCCCGAGGCCTGGAAACCGTTAATGACATTCCGGAAAACGCACATTGATCGCGTTGGCAAACTCTTTATGTTTCACACTTAACCGAATCTGCGGGAACTTGGCCATGAATTTTTCACAAGTTGTTGTTCCGTCATGTTCGGGCTTAAGTGCCCCTTGAATTACCTGGGGATCAAACTTTCCATTATCCTTTAGAATATTGACAATAGCATAACAATAGCCAAATTGCTCACAGCAAATCTTTCGGAGAAATTCCAACTCTTCTATGAGCAACGGATACAACTCACCGGACGTATCCTGAGCTTCGAAAACTTTAATTTGCATGATCATTCTCCATTTTGGACCACCAACTATTGGAGTGTCTCTCAAGTGGAAAAAATGAGAATGCGATTTGGAAGATTCTTGGAAAGATTAATCAAATATTAACTCAAGCACACCACGAGAATCTCTCGGGTATAAGAGTTGATTCCAGTATCTCGAATAGGCTTCATATCCAGATAAATAGACTTATCTTGATGTGATATGAATCTCACGCATCTTCTCCGGCGTGATGTAGTGGGCGGTCACCTGTTGGTTTTCCGTGCCGGGTGTGGTCTGTTTTCCCGCTTGAAACTGCCTGCTCTTGGTCAGGCTGATTCCGGCAGCGTGCAGCACTTGGGCAACATGCACATCTTCTGCCCAGTGGGTGGGTTCGCTGGCTGCGACGATTGAAACGGCCTTGGGACTGAGTAAGTAGCCGGCCCCGCCGCTGGCTGTTTCGAACGGTCGGCCCGTTGCCACTCGCTGCGGGGTGGGAGTACCGACGTAATCCGCGGTCATCCGGTCGCGGGCCAAGATTCGGGCCACATGCACATAGGTGTCATCGTCGCACTTCAAAACTCTGGCGTACTTTCGGCTTGATTGCAGCCACCGGCAAAACCAGATCGTTTTTTCGGTGAGATGCTGGTAATCGTCCGGGCAGGGGAGAAGCAGCATATCGCCCCGTTTTTGTGGAGCTTCGACCAGATCAGGACGGCCAACGAGAAATACCAGTTCCACGTCCTCAGGCAGATCTTTTCCCCAGGTCTGCCGGATCGCTTCCCGCTTCTCGCGATAGCGGGCCTGCTCATTGTCGGCTGACAGTACCCCAATGATCAGCCGCCGATGTTCCGTGTCTGGAATTACTGCGGGCGCGGTTTGTAAAGCGGCGGGGGCTGGCATCTGCTGCAGCCGGTCGAGTGCTCCCACTTCGCGGGCAATCTCGATGAATCGCTCGATCGAGAGCCGCCCGGGGGCTGTGTAGTTGGCCTGAATCTGCTGGAACGATGGGTAACCCAGTTCGGCGAATCCCAGCAGATCATTCCGGGCTTTTGTTGACCAAGCAAACCCCTTGTAAGGGCTGCCGTCCGCATAGCCGTACAGATGAATCCAGCGAAGCCACGGCAGGCACATTACCTTCCGCCCGGCTTGCCGGTATTTCTCGGGAATGTACGGTTCAATTCCCCCATGGCCGCGAACGTCAGGATGAAAGCCCAGAAACGATTCCCGCTTGGCGACGAAACAGCCGGTTCCACAACTGTTGATTTCGAAGGGGGCCGCGTGCGGGTTGTCGGCTGATGGATGGGTGGCCCAGTCTCCCCAGTTCCCATTCGCTCCATATCGTGGCAGGTAATGCGTGCCGACGATCGCGGGTTTCCCATCGGCATTCATCAGCCGCCGCCGCAAGTTCGGGCCGAAGTACAGCCCGTCGTCAATCGTCGCAGCGAACGCCACCAGGCGAGCCAGAACACCCGTATCGAGGATCACATGGGAATCGATACAGCAGACGGCATTGCCGGTCGCATGATCGAAGACCGCTTGCTTGGCCGGGCCTGCTCCCTGAGGTTCGGGAAGGTGCAGATAACGAGCGTTCTGGATGTCGGCGACGTGTTCCCGCTCGGCCTTGATGTGGGTTTCCTTGGCCGACTGAGAGACAACCAGAATTTCGACCTGATCCGTCAGGCCCAGGTCGCGGCGCGTGCGTTGCAGATCAATCAACGTGAACCACAAGGCCCGCTGATCGTCACAAGTGGGAATGCCGATGGTGAGTATTGGTTTCATGGTTATGGTTCCTCTGCCGGGCCTTCTTCAGTTCCCGCTGATGTTCCGCCCCCTTCACATGGGTAACTGGCCACGGTTCCACAAGGAACGGTCAACGTGGCAGCAGTTCCAGGCACGACAAGCTGTGCGGGGCATGATCCACCCCCGGAGACACTGCAGGAGGTCGCCAGGTTGTAAAGGCTGTGAGTCACGCCACCGACCACACACCAGGCAGCCGCGGCCAGCGTATAACTGCAGGTCCCCGTTGCAGCCGACCCGGTTCCGCTCGTTGTCCCTGTGCCAGTCGGTGCCGTGGTGCCAGTTCCGCCGCTTGTGCCTGTCCCGGTGCCTGTGGGTGGCGATGTCGGGCCGCTTGTCCCTGTCCCGCTGCTGCCAGAGCAATCAGCCGGTGAGGCAGTGCAAGGGGTCGAAGCGAGTTGACCAATCGTTGTTCCCGGCGTGGTGGGTGGGCAGGCTTCGCAACCGGATGGGCAATTCGACGAACTGGAAGCCCATTCCCAAGCATCCCCATTCCAGTACCAGGATTCGGTGCCGGTGCAGCTCGCACTTGTGCCGGTGCCTGTGCTGGATGGATCGCCAGTATTGGTTCCCGTTCCCGTTCCTGTAGGTGGCGTGGTTCCGGTGCCAGTCGTGGTGCCTGTGGTTGTGCCGGTGCCAGTGCCACTCGAACAATCGGCGGGGGCCGGGCCGCAGGGCGTGGTCACAATTTGCCCGGGATATTCGCCCGGGTAATCCGGCGGGCAGGCCTCGCAGCCATCCTGACCGGAACACATGCCACCACTGCCGACCACCCAGATTGTTCCAGTCCACTCCCAGGCCGTGGAGGCCAGGGGCGGACAGGTGGCTGTTGTCCCTGTGCCGGTCGTTGTTCCCGTCCCGGTATCCGTGCCTGTTCCTGTGCTAGTGCTGGGGGTGCAATCGCCGCATGTGACCGGGACAAGCTCTAATGTCGCGGGCCAGAGTGGGGTCATCTCATCGGGGGCCGGAGTCGCGGTCAGTGTGCGAGTGATCGAGCAATCCATGTCGTTCGTGCGGAAGGTGACGGTCTGACCCTGCAGGCTCAAGACAACCACCGGCGGCTCCACCGATTCATTCATGCTGATCGACATGTAACGCAAGAGAGGGATGTCGGCAGAACTGGTTGTCCAAGCGCAATCACTCGATCGAGAAAAACACCGCATCCCGTTGAACTGCTCCAATTCGCCCGCAAAGCCGCTGGCCTCGATGCGGAAACACTCCGTTTCGCAATCTGTGCAGGGGGGCACCTCATCCCATGGGCCGGTCAAGGGTGTGGGGGGCCAGGGGCCGCCGACTGGCCAGCCCTCGCCGGTCTGCCGCACGTGACGCCACAATCGATCGATGTCGATGTGATGCTCCTCAATGCGGCGGAACAATTCGTTGATCTGTTGGGCTTCTGTGCGAGGCCGGATCGGCTGCATGGTTTACTGCTCCATTCCGGTTTCCGGATCGACATAAGCCACCCGATAGTTGTTCGTGACGCCGACCAGCTGCTGGGCCTTGTAACCCTTGTAAGTGCGGAAGATCTCAAAGATCAGCGTCTGACCCGCAAAGAGCGCCACTTGCTCCAGTGCCCGGATCTTCAGCCGCTCCCGTAACTGGCCCGAGTCCTCGCCGAGCTGCTCCATCCAGTCCCCGGAGAACGTCAGCGAGGTCTGATCATTGGTCAGGTCGTATTCCACATCGGTGAGGATGGCGTTGATATCTTCCCAGCCAATGGTCTGCGTCCCGCCGCCACCATTCCCCGACGTGAACGAGACTCGCTTGCTTAAACTGGCCCACGAGAAATCGAGGCCGTCGAGCACCACACCCCCCGTCCAGACAATGTCCTTCTGCTCATCGAGCTGAGCCCGGGCATATTTCACAAACTGAGCGATCCGGGCTGAAGTCGTCACAGGAACGCCATATTCGCGCCCTGTGGCCAGCGATTCGTCGTACTGCTCCAGCTCACGCGCCAACCCTGCCACTGTGTAGGCCGTCCCTTCGAAGCCTTCTTCCGGAACTCGCACCTGCAGGCAGGGAGAATACGGAGCCCATACGAGCCGCATGGCATTGGGGGCGAAGATCGTTTGTGTGGATCCCGGAACAATCGAACCACCACTCGCATTCACCCGGCGAAAGTACGGAACCGTTCCATTGAACGTGGCAATCCCCTCGCGGAAATCGAACCACACACCATAAGCGGTCTGCCAGGTCGTGCCGCGATCCCAGGAACACTGCAACACAGGACTTCTCACCGCAACTTGCTGATAACTCTCGACACTGGCCGTGAACCAGTCATTGAGCAGCTTCGCTCCTCGACGCTTGGATGGATCCACAATCTGCCAGCGAGGCCACGTCTGTTCCGTGAAGAATCCCGAGGAGTTCCCCCAAGTCTCCAGGAACGTCGGATCGCCCAGGGGAACCAGCGTATTGGCTGGCGGGTCGATCTCATCTTCCGCCGGCAGCCGCCAGGTGAAGATCTCGGTCGTATTGGTCTCCGGCCCATAAATCCGGACCGCCGTGTGACAGTTCTCGATTGTCGTCTGCATCTGCATCGACAACACCGGATGCGTCACACTCGGATCATTGACCCGGATCGTCACCACGGGAGCCGTATCGATCTTTGGGAATCGCCAGAGACGGCTGCCAGGCTCCCACAACAACCGCATGCGGGGTTCATATCGCCGGACTCGATCGAGGCAACTCCGTACAGGCTCCGAGGGAAAGACCAGTTTCTCCTGCGGCTTGAAATCGTACTGGGCCAGCTCACTCCCCACATACGGCGGCACGGCCCCTTCGAGCGTCCCGTCGCCCGGAGCCGCATTCCGCCAGACGAGCGGGTGGTAACTGTATTCCAGGATCCCGGCGAGGATCTCGCCAACCGTCCCATCCTGGCCCACGGAATGAGCGTAGTCATCGTCTGCATCATTCTTGCAGTTGTAGACCAATCGAGGGACAGCCCCGATCGCCGGCTGCGGCCAGAGCAGCTCCTCCGGATTCCCCGGCGTGTACGAGGCATTGAAGAGTTTGACCTCTTTGTTGGCTCGATAGCTGGGGTCGTAGCATTCATATGAGAGCTGATTCGAGGCATCGGGCGAGATCGATTCCACGAATCCCTCGAAGAGCGGATTGTCGATCGACTGAGCCGCTCCCCGGACTGTGGCTCCCTCGATCCACAGTTTCAGATAGGTGTGGTACTCAATCGGTCGCTCCTGCTGCGGAGCCACCAGCGTGAATGTCAGCCGGGCGGCATGCTCATAGCTGATATTCAGCTTGCCATTGCCGATGGCCAGCTCCTGCAGGTCGAGTTCTTCGAATGGCCCGAAGGGAACACTTTGGGCGGCCAGATGGACTGTCATAGAAGACTCCCGGCTTTGGCCCTCTTGAGGTCATTGCGTGCCGACTGATTCAGGGCGGGCATGGCTTTGCGGATCTGAGCCACTTCGGCACTGAGGCGTTCGTTGTTTTGCCGCTCGATCGAGGCCTGCTGTGTCAGTTCGGCCAGAGCCTTGACGGCTTCCTGAGTCACCTGGCCATTGTCCGCCATCGCCTGCAGCGTGTTGGCCGCCGCCTCCTGTTGAGCCGCTGCGAGCTGCTCAGGATCAGTCTGGCCACGTGCGAATTGACGAGCGGCTTGTGCCCGGGCCTTATCCTGAGCCTGGCGGGACTTTCGCTCGAAGTCGCGAAACTGTTTCGCATCGGTCATATCGACCCGGCCTGCGTTCTCATCGTAGAACTTGCGAGCTGCTTCAGCCGCTGCCTTATCCTGCAGCTGCTTCCGTACCTGGCGGGGATCGACCTGGTTGAGGATCTGATTCCCATCAATCCCCTGCTGCTTCAGGAACTCTTCTCGTTGCCGCTTGGCTTCATCGGCCGCCTTGAGCTTGTCTTCTTCGGCCTTACGCGTGGCGGCCACTTCTCGATCGAGTTGCTGAATCTGGTAGTCGGTCGCTTCCTTGGCCAGTGCCCGATCCCGTTCGGCCGAGACTTTCACGCGATCTTCTTCGCTGTCGGCCTGCTCATCGCGCAGCCGCATTTCTTCTTCGATCTGCCGTACGCGAGCCCGATGCTTCTGCTCTTCGTTGAGTCCCTTGGCATCCATCTGCCGCATTTCGAGACGATGTCGATCCTGCAGGGCCTGCAGACTGGTGGACTGGTTTTCTTCGCGGTACAGATCGAACAGCTTCTGCTGCTGCTCTTCCTGTTTGCGGATCTGCTCTTCAATGGCCTTCATCCGCGCAGCCTCGGCCTTCTGGGCCTCTTCAGCCGCTCGCCGGGTTGCCTCCACTTCCGCTTTGCGGGCTTCTGTGACAATCTCCGCCCGGCGGGTTTCGAGGATCTGCACCTGTTGGGCCAGCTTAGCCGTTTCTTCGGCCGTCAGCTTGTCGATGCGGGCCTTCTCGCCCGCTGCCTGGCGGAGCTTCGCCAGTTCGGCATCAATCTGTTCTGTGGTCTCATAGGCCCGTACCTTCTCCTTTTCGGCCTGCTTCGCGCGTTCATTGTCAGCGGCTTCAAAGACTCCCCGCAGGCGTGCGAAATCATCCTTCGAGGCGTTCTGGAAGTCATCAACCTTGTTCGAGGCCTGGCGAGCTTCCCGCAGTTGCTTCAACTCATTGCGGACCTTCTCAGCCGATTCGGCCCAGCCAAAATAGACGGCGATGTTGGCACTGGCGGCATCCCGGCTTTCGGTGAACCACTTCCCGGCTTCCTGGGTCCCAGTTCCGAGCAGCTTAAACTGGCTGGTAACATGATCCCGAACCGTGTTGGCCACCTGCATCAAAACGCTGTCATTCTGCAGCCACTCATCTCGCAGCGAGATGGCCATCGACAACCCTTCCTCGAAGGGCGAGACGAGATCGCGTGCCAGGCTCCCGGTCCCTTCGGCGAGATCCTTGAAGGCAGACTCGAATCCATCCGTCAGGGTTTTGACAGCTTTGCCCCAGTTCCCATCGACTTCCTGGAACTGTTCCGTCAGCCGCCGGAAAGCTCCCGTGAAGGGCTGCACGAACTTGTTGGCAACGTCGAAGCTCCCCTTCCCCAGGGTTGTGATCAGGTTGGCCGAATGAACATCGAGTTCCTTCAGGCTCACCCCCATGCGAGCGGCCGCTTCCTCGACAGTCTCACCTGTCCGGCGGGCTTCACTCTGCAAATCCGCAAATTTTTTCCTCTGCTCTTCTGTGGCTTTCGCCCCCTGCTTCAGCCCGGCGTCAAAGAGCTTCATCACACTGACGCCCGCCTGATAGGCTCCATACAGGGCAAAGAGTGCCCCGCCAGTCGCTGCGGCCCCGCCCGCCAGGAGGAGCAGTCGAGGAGCGGCCGCTTTGGCAGCAGTTCCCAGGCCTGCAAGAGCGACACGAGCGGTACCACTGTTCTTGCCGAAGAAGCCCATCACTGCATTGAGGGCCTTGGAGGCTGATTGCATCTTCCAGTAGGTCAGGACCAGGCCACCGCCGGTGGTGATCAGGTTGTTGACCACACTCCCCGTCTGTTCGTAGGCCGCCCGCTGAGCCGATTGTTCGGCCGCCACTTTCTGCGACTGATCGACTGTTTCCCGCATGGCTCCCACGAGGCTCTCATGCTGCAGCCGCAACGCCTCGATGATCTCGGATTGCTTGGCAAACTCGCCGTCGGCTTCTTCGGTCGCGGTCTTGAGCGGACGCATTTCCTGCGCAGTGTCAGCGGCCTGCTCTGAGAGTTCACGCAGACCCTTCTGAGCGTTTCCGGCGAGGTCGACGCGAAGGTAAGTCGTCATGACGATCCAGCTCCAGAATCTGCGCCTGCAATCCCTCGACTGTGGCCGCCGGCCAGCTCAATAGCTCGCGACGCGAGACACCCAGCCGGCGGCACAGTGACTTGATCATGAGCAGCTCGCAGAGCAGCTCGGTTTCGGGAAGAATCGTGCCCGTCCGTTTGAAGTGACGGACGGCACGTGTCAGTTTTTTTGCTCAGCCCGATCCATGAAGAAGAACCGCGACACAATGTCCGCCGCCTTCATGTAGAGATCGGCATGCTGCCGGCAGAGTTCGGCAAAGCGATCAAGACTGAATTCAATCGGTTTGTCCTCTTCGTCCAGGACATCTTTCCAGCCAGTCAGAACGGTTTCGATCCGGTACCGCACCTGAGCCGACAACCCCATAAAGACGAGGGAGCGTTCGTGGAGAACTTCTTCGTAGGTCGGTGGCCTGACGACCAGAGCCATTTCCGAACCATCGGCCAGTGTGAAAACATGGGTCGTCTGGCACTGATTCTGTTTGCTTAAACGGGTGGGCATATTCTTGCCTTTCAAGGGGAATCGAGTTTGGCCAGGGCCTCACTCAAAATCGCCTCCATGCGGGCCTGCACATCGCGAGGCACCTTCGAGGGGAGCAGTTTGCGGTACCGCTCAAAGAACCGGGCAGCCAGTGCCGTGTAATAGACCGAGGCCGACTTTCGGACTCGCTTGTTTTTGGCGGCCAGCTTGATCGACCTTTTCAGCTCACCCGTCAGTACACCGATCGGCCCCGCACGGGGTCGCTTCAAAGGCTTCCAGGTCAACCCGGATCGACCGCGGCGAGTGGTACTGAGCTGCTGGAATTCTTCGCGGGCGAAGTCAATCAAGAGGCTGGCAATGTCCGTGATCGACGCCGAGAGTGAGCGATCGAGCTGGCGACTCAAGGTCGCCAGCTCCCGCTGCAATTCATCCGGTCGCAGATCTGTGGTCATGGCCACCCTTCATCAGGCCACGTCGCTGAATGTCCAGGCGATGGCGTTCACGCCATCTTCCTGGGGTTTATCCACTTTGAACTGCAAGGGCTGGTTCACGATTTGGCGGCCGCGAGCCGTCTTCGCCTGTTGCAACTTCAGACAGCCGAAGTCGATTTCGATCATTGTCCAGGAAGTGTCGACCGTCCCTGTGCCTTGATGCAGTCCCTTCAGGACGAGACGAGCCTCGACTTCCTGGCCCGCCAGAGACATCGAGCGAATCTTCTCTGACCAGGTATTGGACGTCTTGGGGGGCTGCAACTGGAGCGTAATCCCCGTATCACCTGTCGGGAGCGAAAGCGGCTTCTTGCTGTTGAGGTAATTCGGGGCGATGTTGTGGTTCTGTACCAGCGAGAATCCGCCGAATGGGATACTGGTCGCACCATTCAGATCGAGAATGGAGTCGGTGAAATCGAACTCGACGAGCTGGTGACGGTCAAAGGCTGGCGCGGGAGCATTCCCCACGGTCGCATTCCCCAGCTGGTCATAACCCATCAGATCGAGCTGGAGCATGATCGCTCCATTCTCCTGGCCGCTCAAAGTCGCCTGATTAACCACCAGCCCCAGGTGCCGCTGGTTATCGATGTTCAGCCCTTCGTAATGGTTGGCGGAATACGATTCGCGGAACTTGGCTTCGGGATTCCCGAAGGCCCAGGTGAGCAGTCGTTCGGCCAGGCTCATCCCGGCCGATTGTCGCCAGGCGTAGAGTGGCAAACTGGCAGAGCCTTGCGGCATGCCGCGCACAAAACGGGTGTGCATCGACTGGCGAAAGCCCGTCAATGGGTTGGCCGAACGGGACTCGACTTCCATCTCAACATCGTAGGAATCGAACGGGACGTGAATCAGTGTCGGCGAGCCCGGGTATTCTCCCCAGGTTGTTTCTTTCACGAGGGTGACGAACGATTCCTGACCGGTGATTAACTGAACTGGCGTAGGCATCAGGGACTCCCTGCATGATAGAGGTCAAGGTAGATCGGCAGCCCGATCGATAACGTGATTTGGATCGCTTTGCGGTCTTCACGACCGGGAAGCGAAATGCTCTGAATGAGGCAGGGGCCGAGTGGTCGTGGTAAGTGACCGATCGCCGCCCGCACATAGCTCACAGTGCCGCCCTCGGGCGTACTGCGGCAGACGGCCATCAGCAGCTCCTGGCTGATGGTTTCGGCGAGCTGCAAGGAGCCTGCCGGCAGCCAGGCCTGCAGCCGGATCACGGCCGGGATCTTCTGCAGGATGTTGAGGACGTCTTCGGTCGTGAAGGGTTGCCAATCGACAGCGAGAGCCGGGAGCTCGTCGAGGGCGGGCTTCTCGCGGAGGAGCAGTTCCTCGGTGTCGGCATCAGACTTAAACAAGCGTTGCCACTCGAAGCCAGCGGGCCAGTTCCAGTTCTCGATCGCCGCCCAGACTGCCAGCCGAGCTTGGGTGAGAAGTGCAGCCGGAGTGATCTCGACGGATTCGGCCGGTGTGCCGGCGAGCAGCTCGATCGTCAGAGCGAATTGAGCCACATAGACGCCGGGCGTGCGGAGCTGCTCACGACTGACCAGCTCGGTCTGCTCGATGTCGAGAATGCGGCCGCCAGAGACGACGCGATCGGTCAGCCAGTCCCGCAGCTGCTGGCCGAGATGATCGAGCCGCTCGATCAATGGATCCTTCATGCTGGCCACGCGACAGCCCAGGCCCACTCGGACGGTGTACTGCTCGAGGCTGCGGTGGGAGGTCCGCCCGATCTCCTCCCAGTCCTCGGCATCGAACACGATCACGGGTGTACTAATCCCCGTGAAGGAATAGGTGTCTAAGTGCTGGCGATCGCAAGTGAAGGCCATTTCCCAGCCACCAGCCGGTGCATGTTCTGCAGCCACCATCTGCACCAGCAGGGCGTCGAGAGCGGCGTTAATGCGTGCGGGGGTGGGCATGATTCAGAACTTTCGTTGAAGGTGATTTCGGGCGAAATCACTTGGTTGTTCGACGCCAGCGGCGGTTCCACCAGGAATCGAACAGCCGGTCAAAGGCGATAAAGCGGGATGTTCCAGGGCGTTTTCGCATGAGTCATCCTCACTTGCGGCCAAGTCGTTTCAGTTCTTTGGGTGAAAGGTTCATCAGTGGTGCAAGATTGAGGCATTGGCCGTTATTGCACGTCGGTACCGGCATCGGATGTAACGCCGGTTGTTGAGTTCTGGCAGCCGGAACAAGAGGCAACACCGGAGGCACTGGGAGCGGCTTTTGAGTGGCGGCTGGCTTCGGCGGTATCGGCACGGGATCCGGAACCGATTTCACCTCGAGTAATTTGTCGAGGGCGGAAAAGTCCGGTACCGAAGATTCACAAAGGGCATCGAGACAATCGAAACAGGGATCGGCTGCCAGGGTCGCCGTGGCGAGACGACTCGGTTCATCAATGAGACGATCCAGAGCAGCAAAGCTAGGGTTGGCAGACGTCATCACTGGGGGACTCTCAATCAGTCGATCAAGAGCCGAGAGATCAACGTCAGTGGCCAAGGCGGGTGTTGAGGCGTGAGCCAGGCAAAGTGATGTGAGAATCACAGCTTGCCAGGCCAGCAATTTGTAAGCATTCATGGCGGATCAATCCTTGATCAGGCGGTCGAGGGATGACCAGTCGATGTTGTCGGCCGGGAAGCCGGAGACATCGCTGATCGCATAGACTTCCCCACTGGGGGGCGTGCGTGAGTTGGGTGCCTTCAAGTCGGCTTCGAGCTGTTTACGGGTGATCCAGAAGCTCGAATCGGGTTCGTCGCCGAGTGGTTCCGGGTGATCGGTCGGCGGGTGACTGTTTCTCACGAGGAAGTACTGGCGATCGGGATCGGTCGAACAGGTGCCGTCATACCCGACAATCTCCATTGCATGGGCCCAGCTTCCCACACGACTGGTGACTTCGCGGCCATCCCGCTCGACATAGGCCGCCGGACGAAAGGACGTTCCCCACAGGCAGGGGTACCCGTTGCAGATCGCCCGGCAGACATCATCGGCGGTAAGACAGCGGTGATAATCACCCGTCCGGGTCTTGCCGAGCTGCATCAGCTCTGAGGGAGGCCCCGAACAACCCCAGCGGTCGGCCAGGCTGCCACTGTAGGGCTGACCCGCTTCTTCCTTCGTGATGAAGCCGTACTTCTTTAAGGCAATGACCGCATAGGAAGGATGCGAGCCATTCTTCCCGCAGGGGATGTGCGGGGCCCCGACACTTCGCCGAGCGGCTCCATACAGATAGGGGGGAAAGGGTTCGACCACTTTCTGCCGTCGGCCAGCTGCCACTTGCACACAAATCCGATCGCGGATCGCGTGAGCCAGGGCGAAGCTGGTGCAGTCTCCCGTCTGTTGAATTGAGACGGGCCACTGAGCCAGGAATGGCTTCTGGTCACCTTCGACAAAGAGAGCTGCTCGATCGAGGCGAGCCAGTTCCCGGGCATGGTTGCGCTGGGGATCATCATCGGCGGCGACGAATGGCCCGGCTGCCGGATGGAGAGCCTCCGCCACTTCCATGTGGTCAGCCGGCAGGCCGAAGTTTTCGTTGACCACTTTCTGCAGCTCGGGAGCAATCAGCATCACGGGAGCAACGCACAGAGCCCCGGCCAGGGAAAGAATCGCCAGCAGGATGTGGAGCCAGAATTTTGAGTTTTTCATGTTGGTCTGTCCCATCCTTGGGCTGACGATTGGAGACACAAATGTGGTTCAACAAAGCGAGTGATTTCGCCCGAAATCAGGTCACCGATTCGAGGGCGATCGCGGCTTCCAGGAACAGGGCCGCATAATCGAGGGGCGTTTTCAGCAGCCCCTCGCCATAGACCCGTTTGATTTCGGAGACGATCACCAGGAGCAGGGGTTTGTAATCCGCGGGGAGCTTCTCGAGAGCCGCTGCGAGTCGCTGAATGGCGGACGTCGGATCGAGGCTCCCCGCTTCCATCGCTTTAGCGGCCGCCCGGGCTTCACCAATCACGCCAGAAAGATCGCTCGCCCGATTGGGCCGATTGATCGACTTCAGGGCAGCGGTCAATTTGGGGGCCACCCCAAAGGTTTTGGAGGGATTGGGTGCGGGTTCCGGAGGTGGCACAGGTTTGACAGGTTCGGGTTTCACGGGATCCGGTTTCACCGGTTCCGGAACGGGAGCAGGTGGTACCGGATCCGGATTGACGGGCTTTGGTTCGGGGGGCGGTGTCGGCTGCCGGCCATCGACCACATATTGCCGTGACGTCGTATCGACCCCGTGCTGATTGCTCACCGAGAGCGTGAGAATGTATGTCCCCGGGAAACCGGCGGCCGTGATATCGGTAGCCTCCGTACTGCTGAGCTGCTTCCGCCCTTTGAGTTCAGGAGCGATCGTCCAGCGAACGTGTGTGGGTGAACCTTCGGAGCTTCTGGCGCTGAACTCCAGAAACTCCCCCGGCTCTCCCCGAGATGGCCCAGAGATGACTGCTCGAGGCGGACGACTGCCGGCCGCCGCCTGGCCACAACCGACCAGCGACAGGCACAACAGCAGAGCGATCAAGCCCAACGGCACCCACTTCACACCTGGTGGAGAGATCGGCAACGCATGCGGCTGAGATCGACCGTACGTGAACGGGTTGACCTGAGCGACCTCATCGCCAGGGGGCAAGTGATAGGCGGCGGCCGGATGAATCGGCAGACCAGGAAAGAGATCCCGCAGCAGGCTATCGGAGGGTTGATTGGGGAACGGCTGAGAAATCGCGTCACCACTGGGGGTGTCGTCATCTCCGCCATCGTCTTTTTTGCCATCTCCATTCTTCAACCTGGTGAGATAGTTCACCAGCACTGGCGCGAAGGCGGCCACCAGCGGCGAATAGACACCGAAGTCGGTCGAGGTGAGCCATTGGCCGAGATAAGCAATCAAGGCCCCCGACAGGCCCAGGAGAAACGATTTCAGCATCGGGGATGGTGAGGGGATTTTCAGGAAATTCATAGGACAGGCTCCGATGAGTGGAGGACAGTGGAGACTTTGAGCGACTGGCCGGTACCGTCGGCGAATTGATAAGCCTGCTGGCTGCCGGCAGGGGGCGTCACATGAAACACACGGCGAATGCCGTTCGCGATGTACTCAATCCGGTCGCCCGCCCTCGGCAGGAACGGGAGCCCACCGTTCTCGATGGGTGCGAACTTGAACACAAACAGCACGGTGTCGAACTCGATCGACAGGCCCAGGGCGGCGAGGGCTGATTGAGCTGAACTGCTCAGCATGGCCCGCAGCTCCAGGGCCTGCTCCTCCCGCCGGTACGTGACCAACTCGCTGGCGTGTTCTTCACGCTGCGAGGCGAGCCAGGCTCGGGCGTTTTTGAGCAGATTGGTTCCCATGAATTGCAGCCATCCATGTTGAGCAAGTGGTTATAAAAACGAACAATTCGCTGATATTTGTGGTCGATGTGCCGATATTTCGGCGGCATGCTGTAATAAAAGCCCGGCGGAGAGACGGCGGTCGGAACCAAGTCCGTCCGCCGGGCACATCATCGCGGCGGCCCTTCTGTAGCGAGCCCGTCGCGAGTTGGTTGGATTACGTGTTGGGCAGATGCAACACGAGCATCGAGGTGGCCCCGGTGGCCCATCCCCCAACCGCTGTGCCGATCCGCTTGTTGGTGCCACTGTCGGCAGCCGATGTGCAGGCCACGTCGGCCGCATCCCAATAGACCACCGCTCCATCGGCAAAGGTGGACGTGTCCTTGGGCACCTGGTACACACCGCCGCCAGCCGCCAAGGCACCCGGCATATTGGCGGGGATCTCGTGATGAGCGATCCGCACATCATTCCCCACCACCACCACCGCTCCGGCCGCAACATCAGCCGAGGGGGTGTGATCGAGCACAATGGGATCACCATATTTGAACATTGCAATGGCCATCGTGGCCTCCTGATGAGAAGTAAAGAACTCGAACAGTGACAACCCACCGCATCATGGGGCGGGCGGAATGAACGCTTCAGTCAACCCGCCCCATGGAAAATCCAAGCCAGCCCGCTGTGCGGGTCAGGCTCCGGCGTTCTTCATGCCGGCGTAGTGATCGGCCAGAGCGACGCCAAGGTCGTAGTAACCCCGCATCCCGAAGCCGAGAGAGTCGGGAGCCAGTTCCACCTGCTCGATGACCGGCTGTTCCTGGCCATTGAGGAACACCACCTCGACGGCCGGAATGTCCTTCGGATCGGCGAGCAGGTACCAGGCGGTTGTACTGCCACCCAGCGTGGTATCCGCCAGGTAAGGACTCATGACGGGGGTTTTGTTGTACTTCCCGGCGTGAGGGTTGGCTGTGCCGAATTTCTTATCGGCCCCCGTGTCCCGCAGCTCGGACGAGTTGAGCAATTGGCGGGCGGGTGTTTCCACGGAAGGTGGTACCAGCAGGAGCTTGGGAGTCACTCCTACGAGCGCCTTGGTCTTCAGGTGTTTGCGGGTGTTCATCAGGGTTTCGGCCGCCGTCAACGCATCGACGGAGAAAGCCGAACCGGCCCCGGTGAGGATGTTCCCGTTGGCCGTCTTGAAGAAGTTGGCGTTGTTGTTCCAGCAAGTCCAGAAGACCTCATTGAGAGCCATGGCTCCGCCCCGGCCGAGCAGCTTGGTGACATCCTGCAGGGCCGACATGCTGTCGTTGATCAGATCCTGCCGATCGACAGTGAGGATCCTGGCAAAGGTCTCCGCCCGGTTGGTGTAGGACTCATCCGAGAGTGAACCATGCTTGATCTTCTGGCCACGTCCCAGCTTCTCGAACTTCAGGTCATCGACCAGGCGAACCCCATGAATCGTCTTGAAGTCAGTCACCGACTTGATCGCGGCAATCTCTCGCCACGACTGATCGACGTGCAGGAACGCTTCCCGCACGAACTTGTTGGCCACATCCATGAAGATGTCGCTCAGCTCGCTGGTCGAGAAGGCGGCTTTCATGACGGCCTGCTCATAACCCCGGAAGCGCGTTCCTTCGTAGCCATTGGCGCGAGCGGCTTCGAGGCAAAGTTCCTGGAGACCAATTCCCCGTCGATACTTCTTGTCGGCGGCTTCGAGAATCTCCGGCTTGAACTCCTTCTCGACGGAATCGAGGCGGAGAGTCTTGCACAGTGCCGCCTTGATGACCGCGTTGGAGTCGTAGCCACCCCGGCCGCTGGCATGGGGAGAAACGCCTTTGGGTCGTTCCGCCCGCATGACGGCCAGTTCCGTCCGGTCGGCCGACCAGTTCTCTTCAATCGCCTTCGCAGCAATCGCGGCATGCTTACTGCCACAGATCTGGCGGATCGCGTTGATCCGCTTCTCGTTGGCAGCATAGACCCGATTCACGCGGTTGAGGCCAGCCGTCAGCGTGGTCTTGGCACGTCGCTGTTCGAACGTACTGGAACCAGCGGCCTTGGCTTTCACCTTTGCCTGACGGCCCTTGGCCTTGACGTTCGCTCCCTTGCGGCGAGCCGCGACAGGTTTTTCCTCTTCTTCGCCTTCGGCGACCACCTCTTCCTCGGTGTCACCCTCGGCTTCGATGTCGTCCTCGGAATCTTCCGCCTGCATTTCGGCATTGTAGGTCTGCTGCAGCTTCGCGCGACCATCTTCTGTCAGTGCATTGGGATCGATCCCAAGCGAGGCGAGCCATTCTTCAAAAGTCATGGGGATTCCTTTCCCTGCGGCGGATCCAATCACTTTGGCGGAGGCGCCGCCTTCGTCCGCCCCCAGTGCCACAAAACTCACTTCATCCAGACTCGACTTCCGGGCCACATAGAGCGGCCCCTCGAAGGTCTGGCCATTCACCACCACCTGTTCCCCTTCGGCGATCTCTTCGATATGGGCCCAGAATGCACAGGCTCCAATCGAGGCCTCCCAGGGAAAGCCATTGCGTCCCGAGTCGCGGACTTCCACCGCGTCCTGGCCTGCTCCCGAGATGATTCCCGACACGACCAGATTCGTTTCAGACGCCACGATCTTCGTGGAATGACCCACAACTCGGTCGTGGTCATGACTTCGCAGCATCGGTCGCTGTTGGGACTTGATCGACAGCCCCTGCAGATCGATCACGACTGGCAGATCGAATTCGGCCAGGAGAAGTCGGCTGCCGGTGTAAGCTTCCATCTCGAAGCGTGGGAGCGAGTTCTCCCCACCTTCGGCCGTGAACTTGACTGGCTTTCCCGTCGATCGAGCTCGAAAGGAGATCTGGCCCTTTCTGGCTTTGACCTGGGAAGTCTTGGCAGGCTGGCGTTTACGCAGCTTGGCGGGCATTGGGTGCTCCTTCCGGTTGTGGGGCCACCGGCCGGGTGGCCGTGGAATAGATCACATCCGCAATCCGGGTCCGGAGAGCTTCGGTGGTCATTGCCAGGGCCTTGGCCTGCTTCTCCAGTTCCCGCTCGAAATCGAGACCTCGCTTCGCGTACTCACGCGGCAACGTCGTCAAGCCCAGCCGCAGTTCCCGTTCGATGGCATCGGCGGTCTTGGCGGGATCGATGTCTTCATACGGATCCCACTGCCAGGTGTGCGGCAGCCGCTCGTAGGTGAGGCCGTACGGAATCAGCCGCAGCAGCCGGGCTTCCCGCGTCCACATCCGCAAGAGGGGTTCGAGCAGCATCAGCTCGTAATCGGAGCGATCCATGTCACAGGTTTTGTAGTACACCTGGTGATCAAGCCGCCCGCTGGAATAGTTGTAGCCCGACGAATCCCCCAGCGCGATGTTCTTCGGCATCGAGAGGGGTCGGGCCTGCTCACAGAGCAGATGGGTTTTGAAATCGCCATAGAGGCTGGTCGGCTGTTCGGCCTTGAGCTGGTTGATCTTCCAGCCTTCCGGCAGCCGCATCAGCATGCCGCGTTCCATCTCGATGGTGGTGAACGGGTCATCGTCGGATTCCGCCGGTTCCTCGACTGCCCCGGCGGTTTCCATGATGGCCGAAAGGTTCGCGGCTGTTTCAGCGGCCTGGACGACGGCCAGCGTGTACCGCCGCATCATCGCTCCCAAGGGGAGCGACGACATGATTTCGGGGAGGCCTCGATGCTGGCCCGGGCGTTCCACATGGAAGATATGCGAGACATAACCGGCAGCCAGCGTGTCATGCTCCATCTTCGCCGAATAACTGAAGGTATCGCCGGGATGCCGCTTGAGGATGTTGTAAGCGACGACATTCCCCCACTCATCGAATTCGAGACCATCGACCTGATTGATCGTCAACGGCTGCAGGAAGGGCGTCGTCAGCATCTCGGCTTCGATCGGCTGCAGATCGAGCTGGATCCCAGGGAGGCCCCCGTTGTTCTTGATGACCGAGATTCCTTCGCCGTCCTGGCACTGCGCCAGCCGCATCGTCCGCATCTTGGGGCCCAGGCGGATCATCATCGACCACTGGGCAAAGAGAGCCTCCACCTGGGCGGCGATGTTCTTGTCCTCGTGGTGGATCTGCAGCCGCGGGCCGGAACCGATGACGTCGTTCGCCAGAGTGCGGGTCATCCCCCGCAGGTAGGAGTTGTTGAAGATTTCATGCCGGGCCCGGTTCCGGAGAATACGCCGCACGCCGGCCGAGTTGGCGGCATCAGCCGAAAGGCCGTCCGCCATCCGCCAGTGCCGCATGTTGTCGGGAGTCATCTCGGCAGCATCGTAGCGGGCCTGCACCGTCGAGGACTTGCGCGTGGCGTACGCCCGCTGCAGATCTTTGGCAGATCCATGCGTGGCTTCGCTATCCGTGGAGAAGGGACGCCCGAAAGCATCGAGAATGGTGGCCATCAAGCTGCTCCTGGTGGCCGAAACTTGAAGATCCGCAGCCCGCCCAGTTTTCGCCGGGCGGCCTTCTTCTGAGCGAGATATTTGTCGACCTCGATCAGATCTTTCGGGTTGTGCGTCTGCATCGAGCCCGCCGCATCGGAGGCCTGCGCGGGTCCCTGCGCGACCTCAGCAATGCGGTCAGAAAGATCCGGTGTATCGTCGGGCATGTTCGCTTCCCTGCGAGCCTATCCGTCCGGTCGGGCGTGATTCAGGCTTGCAGGGTGGCGCTTGCGCAACACGGATCAAGAGTGATTTCCAGAGAAATCAAGGAGCAGGGAGAGCAAGTTCCACAGGTGGAACTGGTGCTGAAATTGAAGATTGACCATATGATGGTATCTTGAGTGAAATCGAGTTACTCATTTCTGACAAGCAGTTCCCATTGGCATGGAAATCAGTATGTTCTCATTCGATTTGTTTCCATAATTCTCGCCTTCTGGGCTCTTGTAATATCCTATTTGGCATATAGGGCATCTTGTCGCATATGGTTGAAAATGCTCAAAGTTGACGGTGCATTTACTAACTCAATACATGATGGAGAGTACCATTACTTGGACGTCATTATACAAAATCTTGGTATACCAATGCATCAGGTTAGTGTATCACTTTACTTCAAAGTTCAACATTTGGGACTGACATACACTATTGAAATGCAGAGAGTTGAATATCGTCAGCGCCACAAAGTCGTAACCAGTGACAACGAATTCGCCCAAGGAATGATTGGTGCATTTCGATTGAACTCAAAGTCCCTTCAGTTACACGACAGTAACGGGACAGCCATGCTCAAAAATCTGGATAACCCTAGAAGCTGTAACGCTAAGATTCAGGTGTATTCTCAGGACTATCTTGTGGCTGAGTTTCAGCTTTGGCATCGCTTCTACTGGATAAAGTCGAGGTGGAATCGCTTTGCTTACCAGATAAATTCAAAATTCAATAAACATATTAGAATGTCGGATGGATCAGAACGCTTGAAGCTTGGAAAGGTTCTTCCCTGTTTCAATCTTGATAGCCAATTCAAATTGGAACAATTCGTCAAAGGTATTCTTGATTCCGATAATCGGAAAGGGCAGTGAAAAACTGCCTTTTGTAAAGAATGTGAAGTAGATTTCTTCAAATAGTGTTTGGACGCTAGGCTGGTCGATGATCGATCAACCCACGATTCTTTCCGTGGTAGTGATCCGTTGCCCGCAGTGACGGCAGATTTTCACCCGACGAATCCGTTTCGCCTGGCGGCGGGTGTAGTAAGCCCGAAAGTCCCAGCAGCAGCACTTCGGGCATTCGAGGCCGAGCTGCTCGCCGTCGTCTGCTTCTGGTTGCTGGCTCATGCGGCCCCCCGTTTGTTCATCGAGAATTTCTTCCGCATGCGAACAGGGGCGGCTGGAGCATGACCGGCCATCGTGATTCCCTCATACGAAGCGGCCACACAATTCCCGACCAGGACGTCGAGCAAGTGGTTTTCTTCGTTCGGGTTGGCTTTCCACACTTCGATCGATTCTTCCCCAGCCGTTTCCACAGTCGGGGTTTCCCCGCGAATGTGCTCAATCAGCAGCTTGTGTTCATCGCGGATCTTGGGCCGGGTTTCACTGCCCGCCCGGGCACTGGCCCATTCCCCAAAGAACGCCAGGCAGCCGGATCCGCCGAGACTGACCCGCAACCTTGACCAGAGGAACGTTTTCCAGAAGTTCGCATCGAAGCTGAGGTGAGCCACATTCTCCCGGCGGGAACTGTAAGTCAGCCGCCACTTAAACCCGAAGCGGTCTCCCTTTTCTTTGGCCGATTTCGTCGGCCGGAACATCGCGAGCTTGGTTTTCCCCACACCATGGCTCGGCCAGATCAGATCATGGAAGGGAGACTGCTTGCAGAATGATTTCACTAGAGCCGATGTGGGCCCATGGCTGGCATCAATCAGCACACGCCGCAAGGCCAGGTTGGCGTCATCCTCACGCTTCCAGCCACGTTCGAACATTTGCCGGGTGCAGGCATCGAGCCCCGCATAGAGAGCTTCCTCGAGGCTGACGGTGGCCGGTGGCCGACCTTGCTCTTTGGCCCACCAGGTGATCAGATCCGGCCGGCACTGCCTTTTCAGGAAGTACTTCTTCGGCTGGGGTGGCCAGAAACCGTAATCGACCAGATCGCCGGTGTAGCCATCGCCCCAGGCGACGACGCCCCAGTAGAGCAGATCTTCATGGACATCGACGAAGCCGGTCAGCAGGTGGGACCGAGCCGGGATCACACCCCGCACCAGGCCGTTGATCTTCTTCGCCAGTTCGTCGGCTTCAATGATGCGGGAGTCCTGGGCTTCGTTCTCGGGTTCGTTCTGGAACTCACTGAAGAAAGCATCCCGATCGGCGAAAAAGAGATTGATGGCGTTCTGGACGGCGGAGAGTTCATCGGGCTTGAATCGCTCTTCCCAGGCCACCTGGGCCCCGGCATCCATCTCGGCCCGTCGCTGGCGATAGAACTCGGTGGCCACCGCTCCATCGCCATCATTGATCAGGTCTTCCGATCGCAGCTGCCAGTACTGCTCCCACAGATCCATGCGTTGCGGAAAGGCATAGAGCAGCTTGCACCGGATTCCCCGCCAGTTGGGATGCTTCATCCGGTTAAGCATCCTATCGGCCATATCGCCCCGATAGACCACGGTGACAGTCATCAGGGCGGCCAGGGACTTCCCCGGAGCGGCACAGCCGAGAATATCGGCCGAGACGACTTTCTCCCGGGTATCGCATTGCGTTTCACTCTTGGCCGAATCCCGAGTCTGGGGATCGTCGATCAGGACGACATCCGGCCGGGCGACTTCCCCCGATCGCAGGAGATGATTGGCACCACGCACCGCTCCCTTGATTCCCCCCACCTTAATGATGGCTCCTGACGTCTTTGCGTCCTTGATGGCCGGGCAGACGAGAATCGATTTCCCGTAACGAATGTAAGTCCGTTCGCCCTGGCACAACTGACCTTTGCAGCGATTGGCCAATCCCTCCAGGGCTTGAATGGGAAACGCCACTTCCGGGAAGTCTTCACCCAGGGCGAGATTGGTTTCGAGTTCCTGCAGGATCTTCGCCAGGGATTCTTCGGCTTTGGTTTTGTCGGCCGCCACCAGCAGAGCAAAGCGGGCGTGGCCGTACAGAATCGCCCACAGCACCCCACGCTCGCAGATCGTGGTCTTTCCGGTACCGCGGGGCATGGCAATCGCCTGTAACCCGCCATCGAGGACGGCCCGCTCCACGCCACTGATGACCTGCAGGTGATCGGCAGACCAACCTAGGAGAAACGCATTCGGGAAGTAAGTTTCGAGAAAGAGTTTCAGATTTCGCTCGCAGCGAGACCGGCGATCGGGATTCACCACTTCCGGAATCGGGCCGATGTCGCGGGATTGTTCGCTCTGTTCGGCCTGGCGGGCGCGGGATCGATCCTTGTGCCGCTCGTAAGCCGCTCCCCGGTTTTCGGCGTCCATGCCCACTCCCTTCCGAAATCGGGATCCTCGCGCGAAAGAAAGTGTGTCGTATGACTCGCCTGATCGTGCAGGAGTCGAAAACGATCAAAGTTGCGGGAAGGACCCAAAAACTCTGGACGAAATCGCCAGCCCTGCGACAATGCCCACACAGGGGGAGAGCCAGCAGCATCCTTGCCACTGGCTCTCGGGTGGGTTGTCGTAACGACGCGGATCATTCCGGCGCTTGCGCTGGCAAGTGTCAACAGCAACCCAGAGAACGAAGTCATGTCACAAACGAAAAGTGGGCAAGAGGCCCCCAAGCAAAAGCCCATCTATGTGAGAACGCAGCTGGGCTTTTGGGTACTGATCCGGCAAGCCGCCCTCAGAACCCGCCACCCCGGCGGCATGAGCGGCTACGTGGGCGACCTGCTCCAAGGCCTGCGGCAACGGATCCAGGACGATGCGGAATCAGCCCCGGATGCTGTAAGCTGAGTGAAATCACCTGAGGCTTAAAAATGTGCGGCCGATTCACCCTGCGAACAGAACTCAAACTCCTGGCAGAGCTGTATGGTTTCCAGCCGATCAGTCTCCCCTGGACGCCCCGTTACAACATCGCTCCCACTCAGCTGGTGGCGGCAGTGAGGCTATCGGCGGATGCCAGTTCCCGAGAGTTGGAAATGCTTCGTTGGGGCCTGGTACCGAGTTGGGCCAAAGAGATCCCCAAAGGGCGGCCCATGATCAACGCCCGGGCCGATACTGTGGCCGAGAAACCGACATTCCGAGCCGCCTTCAAACGCCGCCGCTGTTTGATCCTGGCCGATGGTTTCTACGAATGGCACCAGGACGGAGAAATCAAAGAGCCGTACTACATTCGCATGCGGGATGAGCGCCCTTTTGCAATGGCCGGATTATGGGAAAACTGGGACAAAGGACCGCAGCCGCTGGAGAGTGCGACGATTATCACCACGGGGCCCAACGAGCTGATGGCGAAGTTCCACCATCGCATGCCAGTCATCCTCGACCCTGATCTGGCCAACGTGTGGCTGGATCCAGGCATCGAAGAGCCGGAAGAACTCCTGCCACTGCTGAAGCCATACCCTGAAGAGCAAATGGAAGCCTACGTGGTCAGCTCCCGGGTGAACCGCGTGAAAGATGATTCCCCCCAGTGCATCGAACCCTGGAAAGACAGCGAAGCCGAACGAACGTTCGACTGGTGATTTCGGGCGAAATCACGTTGGCCATCGTCGCCGGCCGCGAGGGGTGATCGGCACTTGCTCCCGCAGGAGCAGCCGCCGGATGGTTTCACTGGCCACCTGATGTTTCTTGGCCAGTTCCTCGATGCTCAGGCCAGGCTGTGTCACGCGGACAGGCCGGACGCCCTCTGAAAATCAAATTTCGATTAAGAAAATTTAGTCCTGGCATGCACAGTAATTTCAGTGTAACGTCAAATTCTGTTCAGCGATTAGTCGCAACACGTGCGCTAACTTGACGCAACACAACTCACAAGTCCATGCCCCACCGCCGAATTGCGGTAATGTTTTACTGCACTTCGGCGGTCGTATACCTATTGGGCGCCTATTAAGTGCGCATTAGCTGCCCAATTTTTTCAATTGCGCATATCTTGAGGAAATCGAAATGAATGCATCGGTACAAGCTCTTAAGGAAATGACCGCAGAAGACCTGCACAGATCTGTTCTTGAAAAGTACGCCATTGCCAAAGATCATGATCTTTCACGTGTGGTAGACTTCATGGTGTTTCGAGAGAAAAGTGATGAAAAAGAAGTCTATGAAGCAATTGAGGAGTATCGGAAACATATAGCAATTCTTGCTGTCTATACTCCCCTCGGCTACGAGATACCTATTTCAGATGATGTTGACCCTGTTTGGCACACTCATGTTTTGCACACAGGAGATTATCTATCTTTATGCAATAAATTGGGGTGTGGCTTTATACATCATCAACCTTTCGTTTTTCGGGCGGAAGCTGAAGCAATTATGCCCACATACCGAGAAGTCACCTGTGAACTTCATAAGAAGCACTTTGGGCTTAATAACAAGTTCTGGGGGCCTGACAAACATGTGGGGTGCATGAATAAACCCTAGAATCTGATGTACCGCAAGAGGAATCGCCCAACAAAGGGCTCAGCCGACCCGAAAACTCGCAATCCTTTTTGGGGTCGGCTGAGTCCAGGCATTATACCTGTCGCACCGTTCCCCAGTGAATTCGATTTTCTCCACTAAGCCCACGCGAGGATCCAGAAGCAGCACTGCCAGGCGACTTTGCTCGTCTTTAGCAATCGTCGTCTTCCAATAGCCAAGGCTATATCTCGGAAATCCTCGCAACTCAAGGAATTGCTCGAGCTTCTCTGGTTCTTTGGTGCAGCGTGTATTCTTGGAGCCGCACTTGGTGCAAAGGCAATGAAGGATTAAGGCCTCTGTTTGCATGGCGATATTGCCACATTGCCAGCATTTGCATTGATCGGGTGCGGGGCTGCGTCGGTTGTTCATCATGTCATACCTCCGGAATCTGTGAGAGAACCGCGTCCATGCGGGAAGGGTCATCCGTGGGAGTTCGCCGGGCGGCAACGGCTTGCCGCAACACATCGAATTTGTCCGGCCCTGGCTTCGCCGCTGGTGGGCGGGGAGGCGTTCCCTGGACAATCGGAGCCGCTTGAACGATCGGCGGTTTGGGGGCCGTCCTGGGTTGCATGGCGGCTTCATGGGCAAAAATCGCTTTCGCCTGTTGCCGGTCGATGGGTTCTGGCCGATCGAGGCAGATGTTGCCCAGGTGATCCTGTTTGTTGGTCAACAGGTAATGCAGCATCCCGGCCGGGTTGTCGGTGGACTTCACGCAGATCCGGCCCACGTAACAGCACAGGGCGGCGAACTGTTCCAGGGGAACTTCAAAGCCATTCTTCGCGGCCGCCTGCTGCAGCTTGCGGATCAGGGGTGGATTCGTCTTCAGCGCTGAAGCGGTGATCGATGTCAGACCCCATTCAATCCGGGGCTTTTTCTCTAACAGAGAGATAGAAGGATTCTTCTTTCTATCTATAGACTCTATAGAGGGGGTTTGCGCGCTGGGACTTGGGGCTTCGGCGCTAGCGCTTTCGGCCACTTTCCGGGGTCTGCTCGGCAGGTTAACGCGCTGGGGGTGGGGGTTTGCGCTATCACCACTGGCCACTGCTGGGGTTTGCGCTAGAGGTTCCAGCGCAAAGGTGAACTCCAACTGGTCTGGCAGGGGTTTGCGCCATGACTTCGAGCGCTGGGGGTTGGGGGGTTGCACGCAGCCGGTCACCAGTTCCACCACCAAGCCCACCCAATACAGGGTCACCGTCATCAGCTCACCCGCGACATCCCGTTTTCGGCGCCGATGGTTGGCAGTGCGGGAAGTCTCGATCGAGGGAGTGGGCAGCGTGGGAACTGCTGCTGGTGATTTCGCCCGGCGTTGGCGACGACTCGGTTGTGGCATCACCTGGCCCGCGAAGGCCGCTGGAGTGATCGTCAACCGGCTGGGCCTTCCCGGGTGGGATTCCACCTCGAGTAATCCGGCGGCCGCACACTTGGCGGATCGCCTGGTGATCGTGCCCGGGTGGCAGTGGAGCAGCTCAGCGAGTTGCTTTGCGGGTGCCTGCCAGGTGAACGTCGTGGGATCCTGATCGCAGATGGCCAGGAGCAGATCGCGTTCGCCCTGGGGGATCGGCAGGAGCTGCAGCCGGTCTCGCGGGTCGAGGTCGAGGGGCAGTTGTCGCTGCACCTCATGCGCAGGTTGTTGTGTATGGGGGCCGTCCATGGGCCTGACAATCCACTGGGGCTGCCGGGGTCATTCCTTGACCTGGCAGCCGCCTCAGAAGCGGCCACTTCCTGCAGCCGCGTAGGGAGCAAGTTAAGCGGCTGAATCAGCTTTGAGTTCGGGCGTGTGAGTCAGTTCGTCACGAGCGATGTTGATGGAAGCGGGAGCCTCCATTCCCAGTCGCACCGTCTGGTTGCCAATCCGTACCACACGCACCTGAATGACAGTGCCAGCCGGGAGTGGCTCAGTGAGTTCAAATCGCACAGACTCCAAGTACTTTCGAGACAGAACCAGCATGTGATCGATCCTTCGAACAGGGTGAAACAGGCAAAAGCGAGATCACACACGCCCGGATTCGAACCGAGTGATGGCCGCTACGGAGAACTTCCGCAAACTGTGGAGAACCATCAGCCTTCCGGTAGCGCCTAGGACACTGCCGGACTAGCTCGCGAGCTACCTGCTCGCCCGTGTGTGCTGTGGTCAATGGCCTCCTTTCTTCAGGCCATGCCTGGATTGATGGGCCTTGATATAGGCCTGCAGCTGCAGCATCAGGTGCAGCTTGGTGGGCGATTCCGGGAAGGCCAGTACAGCCACCATGGCCCCGCCATAGAAAGCCGCTTGCAGACCTTCGTACTGCTCGGCTGTCATGCTGCCGACTTCGTCATAAGAAGCAGCAAGCATCCCCTGGAACTCGGTTGCGAGGTCAGTCGCCATGAGCCTGGCTCCCTTCAGTTTTCCGATATAGATCGGAAGCAGGGGTTTGAATCGGTGGCATGCCGATGGTGCTGAAGTTCGGGACATCGTCGAAGCCGGCATCGACGACCTGCTGCAGGATCGGTGGCATGTTCTCGCGGGCTGAATAAATGAAGTGTCTCATCAAGCCCGCTGATGCACCGAGGTTCTGTGGATGACGCAGCGACAGTTGGAGTTGGCTGATCAACGCCAGGAGAAATCGTCCTTTGACTTCGAATGCAACCTGCCGGTCGAAGAATTGCCTGGCGGCAGGATCTCGTTCGACTCGGTCGGCCGCTGCCTCGAAAACTTCATCGTGTTGTTGCGGGTACATGTGGTCCTTTCAGTTCTTGGAGGGAGTGGCTTGTTGCTGGGTGAGGTGTTCGCGAATGATCTCCCTTTCCAGGGCGTGACAAATGCAGTCAGGTTTCGCGCACCCTTCGCCGGTCATGACCAAGTGGGTGATCACTTGAAAAGGAATCAGCAGCGGGGGTCTGCTGGCCCCGATTCGATACAGTGCCTCGGCCCGTTGCTCGATGGTGAGATCTGAAGCCTTCATGAGTGGTTATCCTTGAAAGCCAATTGGCCTGGCCACGAGCGGTGCGACTTCCTGGCCACGAATGGTGCTCACGAGGTGATCGAGGATGCGGGCCAGGTTGTCGGCCTCGTCTGCAGTGAGCACGATCGACATCGCGCCGCTGTGGGGGAGGGACTCGACATCGAGAGTCAACTGCACACCATCAAGCAGTTGAGCAGCCATCAGGTGAGAGAGATCGCTGCTTCGCACTTCGCAGGCAGATTGAATCTGCATCTGATGATTGCGGGCAATTGTCCGCACCAGGGCGGAACGCAGGGTGACGAGCTGCACATCACGATCAACATCAACAGCAGGCATGATCCGGCTCCTGAATTGAAAGAAGGGAAGAAAACGAACACGCCCGACCCTCACTGCGAGGGCCATCGCAGCAAAGGCCGGGCGTGTCGGAGATGGGCCAAGAGGTGGCCACAAAGGTGATTTCGAGCGAAATCAGTTCGATGGAGTTGTTGCAGCTGGTGCCGGTGTATGCAGCCCCGCCCCTTCGCGGAAGGCCAGAGGCTGCTTGAGTCGATAGACAGCTTTCAGAACTCTCTTCGTGGGATTCTGGTAATTGCGAGCATTCACTCCCTGCAGCTCGTGACCCGTGATCCAGGGGCCGACTCCTGGTGCGAGGTCGTCGTATGCCGTTGAGCAAGTCTTCCGAAAATCCTCGAACCGAGGGGCACGATCCGATTTGGAGGTTGTGAACTGTGCTGCCTGACAGATTCAATTCCAAGTCTGATAAAAGGTCTTGTTGGGCTTGAATCGTGGAAAGACATGCACTGGATCGAAGTTCTTCTCCTTCACCAGATCGAGGTGATAACGGGCTTCTTTGCTCAATGGAATCCGCTGCATTTTCTGAGTTTTGGTGGCCCTGAATCGAATCGAACCATATCGAAAATCTGTCCAGCCAATATCGTCCCAGGTCAGGCCAAACAGATCCCACGTTCTTGGGCCCGCAGCAAAGCCCAGCGTGAATGCCAACCTCCACAAATCGGGTTCGTGCAGGGGTGAGTACCTTCGCAATGTCGTCGGCCTGCAGGCAGCTGCATTCCGATACAGCCTCGAAAGATCCTTGAGGCTGTAGGTGAAGGGCAAGTATTTGTCCTCGCTCAAGGCCTGGGGGAACTCGAAGTATTCGACCAAGCCCAACCCGCCAGGATTGTGCCGATCTGGTGGCCACAACTTGATGATCAATGGCTTTAAGTGCCGCATCAACTTGTTGACGGTCGCAGGTGAACGATGGGCCTTCTTTCCAGTCCTGGCTCTTTTCAAAGTCTCCTTCAAGAGCTTTGACCGAAAAGTGCGAATCATGTTTCTGTCGATCGTCGACACTTCGGTCTCGGCCGGCATGAGCCGTTCCCAATGCTCGATGACTTCCTCGTAAATCTTGATCGTCGAATGCTTGATCTTTCGGTCTTCGAGGCGTTCCTGCAGGTCGGGATAAATCTTCTCGGCGTAACAGAGCCTGAGTGTTGTTGCCTGAATCGATGGCGGCGGCTGGTCGATCACAAACAGTTGCAGAGCTGGCGGTTCTTTGAGGGATTTCAGAGAAACAGGGGAAACTGAAATGGTTTGTGTCATGGTTATAGGTTCTGCCAAGATCGTGTCGGTACGTAGGAACGCCCGCGCCAGTGGCGAACTGGCTGCAATCCGTTGATTCCTCCGTGACGGGCAACAAATCGGGATCGATCACGAACACGGAAGTTCTGTAAATCCGTGCGTATGATGATCTATAGCTCAAGTTTCCCATGAGCGCAGCACTTCCTTGATCACGCCTTCGTAAGGCGTGGTGATGCCCCAAGAAAAGGCAGGTCTCCCGCGCATGCGTTGAAGGTGCGACAACGCATGCGCGGGATATCTCACACAATGAACCCACGCATTCGCGAGGAGCATGTGAGCCTGCATTAACTCAGCGGCGGACATCGGGAGCCGGTCGAAATCCCGCAAACACGGAAAACGGGACCGGCCTGAATCAAACCAACGAGGCTACGTTCAGGCCGCGGACTCCCGGCGAGCTGAGAGCACGCCGGAGAAGAGCTTGGTCGAACGTGTTTATGCGACACCCTTTCGACGGGGTGGTCAGGCAGATCCTGACGCGGGGCATCACAACGTCAGTTCAGCGATTTGTCAAACGAAAAAAATCGCGATTTCCACTTAGCTGAAAGCAGTTTAATGGGTTCTTCAAAGTGAAATTTCTCAAGTCGAAGCTTGGTTCTCGACCACATTCCAAACATCAAAAAAGCAACAGGAGCAAAGGATCTTTTGTCCTTTACTCCTGTTGCCTGGATGAGCGGCCCCCCGCCGGTGCTGAGCGGCGGGGGGACAGCCAATGAAGAGAGAGGTTCGAAAACGCAGTGGCCCCAAACACGGAGCCTGAAGAGGCTCAAATAGCACACCAACCACATCCTGCGGCCCTGACAGACGCAGCCTCATCTCTTCGCTGTTGCTTCCTTCAAAATCCTCGAATATCCCTTGGTTTTGCGAACGCCCCGCCGGTGCTTCGCGGCGGGGCGACAGGCATTGAGGAAAGAGGTTCAGAAATGTAGTGGCCGAAAGAGCGGAGCCTTTCAAGGCTCTAAGAGCACACCAACCACATCCCGCGGCCCTGACGGACGCGGCCTCATCTCCTCGCTGTTGCTTCGTTCTCAGTCGGTCCAATACCACCTGAGGATTGGCTCCACTGGGATTCGAACCCAGAACCAAAGGATTATGAGTCCTCTGCTCTAACCGTTGAGCTACAGAGCCTGCCGAAAATAAGTTTAATCAACTCCTTCGTGCTTGGGCAGTGAAGCGGGCTTGTTTCATGGTCCGTTTCTGAATGATGGATCGATTCGGCGACCTCTTTTCAGGCCAAACAACAACGAGATGACACAGCAGATCCATGAAGGTTGCTGCAAATCCGCTACAATCTTTGAAGTAGCAGTTGTTTGCCCATGGCCATGCGGACTCGACCAGAGCACTAAAACGTATGATCAATCCACGCGAAGCCCATGACTGGCGTCCCGTCGCTGATGAACTCGCTGCCTTGTGGCAACGTAGCGACGGCGTGCCCAATGGGTCTGCTGTCGAGTCACAACCACAGGCAGAGTCGTCCCCCCCAACGTCTGGCTTGCCAGTGAAACCATGGGTTGTTAAACGCTGGCAGCAACTCGATCGAGCTGGTTTTCTCCAGTGGTTCGTCCCTCAAGATATTGGAGGAAGTCTTGAGATTCACACGGAAGCTGACCGTCTCGAACTCGGCATAATTCTTGCCTCAGGCTGCTTAACCACCGCATTCTTGCTCTCGCAACGCAACGCTTCCGTCCTGCGTCTGGCAGCATCGCCCTACGGCCAAACAAAGACCAAATGGCTCAAACGCAGTACACAGGGAGCCACCTTTTCCACTGTGGGCATCTCTCACCTGACAACGTCACGTCAGTTTGCCACTCAGCCGGTGGTTTCCGCGACGATCTGTGATGATGGGGGATACCTTCTGAACGGAGTGATCCCGTGGGTCAGTTCGGCTCAACGTGCCTCATCGATCCTCACGGGAGCTACAATCATCCCTTCCTTGGCTGATGCCGACCAGATGCTGGTGATGATCGATCCTGAGCAGCCGGGGGTTGATGTTTTGCCGCCCCTTCCACTTCTGGGACTAAATGAGACATCGACAGGTTCTGTCGAGCTGAGAAATGTCAAAATCCGTGTGGATGACATCGTCGCAGGGCCACAACCCCAGGTGCTCAAAGGGAGCAGCCTCCCTTCATCGCAAAACAAGAACACGCCAGCCACAGGCTCACTTTCTACAACTTCACTCGCTTTAGGTGCCACTCTGGGAACCATCAAGCGATTGTCACTCGAAGTCGTCCAGCGGCCTGAACTGCAACCCATTTACGAGGCACTCCTCGCGGAAGCCACGGATTTCAGATCTCAACTGTTTGCCTGCGCTCATGGAACTCTGACCACATCGCCAGAAATCTTGCGACAGCAGGCGAATTCACTGGTTGTCCGTGCGGCTCAGGTTTATCTCTCAGCCTGTAAAGGAGCCGGGTTTATGCAAGGCCATCCAGCCTCGCGTGCCATCTGTGAAGCAATGTTTTTCACAGTCTGGTCGTGCCCGCAATCGGTTGTCATGGCGAGTCTGAAACAGCTCACCTGCACCTCGAGCGACAACTGGAGCTGAATCGACAACATCTGCCTTGCATGCAATCAACAGTTGTGTTGGTTCGGGCGTTACTTGACCGGTTCTGCAGACTCCGGGGCTTTCTCAATTTTCCCCCACATGTGACCACCCACTGCATCATGCTGCCACGTTCCTGCATAACGATCCTTGTAGATCATCACTCGAGCAGTGAATGTTCCCATGAGCGGGATCGTCGTATTGGTCAGTTGAATCATGGGAGTATCCCCGGCCCAGCGAACCTCCACAGGAACAGGAATCTTGACATCCTTGTCACCGTACTTGATGCGGGAAGTGATCAGCCACACAAAGTTGTCTGCCTTTCCCGGGGCGACTTTCCTCACTTCGGAAATCTCATAACGCTCTTCTTTCGGTGATCCAGTCCGGCCATCAATCGAAAAAACACCCACCAGAACTGACCCTGTCATCTGCTTCCGAAATTCCTCCTCGGCAGGAGTCAACTCTCCTGCAGTTTTCACTGCCGGCGATTTTTCATCCTCAGCACAAAGATCTGGCAGAATGCCTGCAGTGGGCATGGCAACAAAAAACAAATTCGCTGCTAGACCAGCCACAAAGAGCAGCATGATCCTGGTGACATGAAATCGGGCACTCATCTGGGCTATCCTTCACCAAATTCAATGGACGAGATCGCAAGCTCAAGCAGACGACTCTCGTTATGATGTGCCGCTCGCACAAATGATGCAATCCCCGGCCACTCGACAGGTGGTCGCTATCATCTGAAAAGCCCGATTGAATTCTCGAAGGATGCTGAACTTCATGACTGCTCATTCGCACGCTTCACCATCATCGAATGGGAAAACGGTCACTGGTCGAGCACTTCCTTTAAGTCAGATGACGGGAGAAACACCTCCCATCGACGTCCTGCTGCCCGAGTTCCAGAAGTTTGTGGAAACTATTGCCCGCCTGCGTGCTCCTGATGGCTGCCCGTGGGATCGCGAACAGACGTTAAAGTCTGTCTGCAAACATACGCTGGAAGAAACTTACGAACTCATCGAAGCCATTGAGCATGACGACAACATCGCTATTGTCGAAGAGTTGGGCGATGTCCTGCTTCAAGTGGTGCTTGATGCTCAAATTGGTCGCGATGAACAACGTTTCGATCTCATCGATGTGATTCGCGGCGTGACCGCCAAGATGATTCATCGTCATCCGCACGTCTTCGGTAACGAATCGGCGAGCACTGCCAAAGACGTGAAAGTTCATTGGGAAAACGCGAAGCAGCAGGAAAAGCAACGGGAATCGATTCTCGATGGCCTTCCGAAAGAAATGCCAGCACTTGCCCGTGCAGCGCGGCTTTCCGAGAAAGCCGCCAGAGCAGGCTACGACTTTCCTCAGCGTGAAATGCTCTTCAGCAAACTCAACGAAGAGATCGAAGAATTGCAGGTAGAACTATTCCCTGCCGGCATTCCTGAGTTCCCTCCGGCGTCGGTCGAAGCGGAGATCATTCCCGATCGCTCGATCGAGCAAGCGGAAGCTCGCGAACGTGTT
>NZ_LYDR01000136.1 GCF_001707835.1 Planctopirus hydrillae | reverse complement strand
AGGGGAATCCGTCCTCAAGACGCGTTGAAGACGGACTCTTGAGGTCTTTCTCGGGTTGTGGCAGGATACCCTGTGTTCCCTCGACTTGTGCCGGTGACCTCAGGGAGTTGCTCAGGGTGCCTCTGAGAAGACACAGATACTGTGGAGTTGGGAGGGGCCTCTCGGGACTCCACTGGGTATGGCGCAATGGAAGAGGGCCTCATTTCGAGTTGATGCAGGAACGTCAGGTTTCATCTACATTTCTGACTCCGATCGCACGGTCCCTGCAGAGTTGGGAAAGGAGAGTCAGGCCTTCTCTTGTGTGGAGGAACGGAACTCCACATGCCTCTCTAGTTCTTCAAGGGATGACAGGACACTTGTCGATCTGTGTTTGGAATC
>NZ_LYDR01000135.1 GCF_001707835.1 Planctopirus hydrillae | reverse complement strand
GCGTGCTCTTCGCGGCCAGGACCTTGTCGGTCTTGGCCTTGAGTTCGTCCGAGATCTTGACCGGGTAAACGCCCTTCTTGGCGCGGGCGTCGATCACCCCGGGGGCGAACAGCGCAATCTGCGCGCGGGTGCGCGCCGCGGTCTCGGGCATCGGCACGCGCGGCAGCAGGCGGCGGCCGTCGTCGGCCAGCGCCGGGACCAGGAGCGGCGTCCCGTGCTCGACGCGTAAGCCCCGGATCGTGATCACGTCGTGGGTCGCGCGCATCTCGAGCGTATCGCCGGTCGACTCGGGGTCGAGCGGTGCGGTCACCCGGAAGA
>NZ_LYDR01000134.1 GCF_001707835.1 Planctopirus hydrillae | reverse complement strand
GTTGCCCCGCCCGAACACCTCCAGTCGATTGCCCCCGAGCTTTATGAGCGGGAATGCGCTCGGGTCTCGGCCCGGTTTGAGGAAGCGATCCAATTGGCAGAGACAGCCTTTCTGGATGAATTCAATAGTCTGGTGTCGCATCTCTGCGAACGGATCTCTGGCAGTGGGGATCAAGCCCCCAAAGTGTTCCGGGATTCGGCGGTTTCCCGGCTGCATGAGTTCTTCCAGCGGTTCAAAGAACTGCAGATTGGTTCTCACGACCAGCTCGAAACGCTTGTCGAGCAGGCGCAAGGACTGCTGAAAGGGGTGTCGCCCCAGGCGCTGCGGGATCAGCCCAGCCTGCGGCAACAGCTCTCCCGGCAGATGGGAGCGGTTCAGTCGCAGCTCGATCAACTCCT
>NZ_LYDR01000133.1 GCF_001707835.1 Planctopirus hydrillae | reverse complement strand
TGGTAAGGTGCCTTTTTGAACCACTTAGTATTACCTGAAAAGCCCCTGTTATCTCAGAAATTGTGACTTCTCAGTTTCCCTAGTTGTTGATACATCAAGCAAATAATTAAAGTTAGGAATGTCCCATGTAGTGCTCTCAAAATACAGTATTCCTCTCAGACTTGTGAGCATAAATAAAACAGAAAGTTGCATTTCCTCTTAGAGGGAGTGCACAGACTCTTAGAAAAGGCCTATAGAGATTTCCTGTAAAGCAAGAGCCATGAAAAGGCCCAGTTTCCTACCACAAACAGTGACAGATATTAAA
>NZ_LYDR01000132.1 GCF_001707835.1 Planctopirus hydrillae | reverse complement strand
AACGTGATCTTTTGAGATTCCCCCGTATTATACGAAGGACCTTCTTTTGGGTCATACATGTAACGCACCGCATTGGGATAACTGCGTACATAACAGGATCTATATCGTGGATCCACCATAAAACTCCTATGGCTAAGTGAAAGTGTTAATGCCCTATAATCTGATTGCCTAGTTCACCGCATTGACACCTCCTTTTTGGACCAAGACGTTGGGTTAAGAGTGATCAATTGCTTTTCCGAACACCCCCGTATTTCCTACGAGGGGGCTGAAGCCGACGACTGGAAATCTTTCAGATTATATAAAAACGGCCGCACAGGAGGATT
>NZ_LYDR01000131.1 GCF_001707835.1 Planctopirus hydrillae | reverse complement strand
TTGAGTTCCTTGACGTCGCTGACCTCATTGATCGGCGAGATGGTCAGGCCAATGCGCTCGTTGGTAAGCAGATTGCGAGAGCGGGGTGGCTTATCAAAGGTTTCGCCGTCGATCTGCACCAGCGCAGGCCGGCTGTATTCCATCGTGGCGAAACCCGACTCCTGGACATCGGTTACCTTGGTCGTGAAGTCGTATTCGAACGAGACCTCCTCGGGCAATGGCACAGGCTGACCTGGCTCGGTCGTTTCCAACAACAGGTGCGACCTCACTTGGTACTTGCGGGTCTCTCCCTTTTTGAACTTGCGTTCCAACGTGACGGGTGAGTCCCGGCGAAACGACGACGGACC
>NZ_LYDR01000130.1 GCF_001707835.1 Planctopirus hydrillae | reverse complement strand
CTGTCTGAAACATAGCCAAGAAAAGCCAGGTATGGTGACCGTACTAAAACTGACACAGGTAGGCGGGGCGAGTCGCCACAGACACTCCACTGGTCTACCGTAACTTCATTGAAGGGGCCGGCTCTCGCGGAATTGGCATCGCTTTCCCTGAGAAGGTGAATCTCGCGTGGGATGCCAACAACATGCGTCTGGCAATGGTCTGGCACGGAGCTTTTATCGATGCTTCGAGGCATTGGACAGGTCGTGGCCAAGGTTTCACAGGGCCATCCGGTGATGAGATATTGTCCATGCCCGATAGTCGCCCGGTCGCATATCTGACAACGCCCGATCAGGCATGGCCGGAAGGTCTGGCTCGCGAGAATGGTTTTCGCTTCCAGGGTTATTCGCTTCCCGCCGTTGCCAATGGTCAACCGGCCCTGACGGCTTTCCAGTTCACGGATGGTCGTCTGGATGTGATCGATCAGTTCTCCGCTTGGAAGTCCACTCCCAACGACGCCACGACAGATTTGCAGCGGACAATCCTGACTCGACCTTCCAAAGGATCCACCATCAGTTCGACGGACGGCACGCCGCAATTCCGTGTCCTGAAAGCCTCACGCATCGAGCAGGAGGAACCGCTCGCAGGAAGTTCATCCTCCAGTACAACGTGGCTGATTGACGGGGTCTGGTGGCTCACCATTGAACCACAGGCAGGTACACAGGGACTGCGCCCACAATTGCGAACGATGGGCAATTCCAAAGAACTTCTCTTGCCGCTTCATCCCGACAAAACCACCGGCTGGATGCTGAAGTACAACTGGTAGTCTGATCGCACGATTTTCCTTGTTTTGATCTCCATTCAGAGAGTTTCGCATATGCCTCGCACGATCTTCAACTTGCCTGCACGAACATGGTTGGCAGGCAAAATGGCTCTGCTTCTCCTCTTATGCAGCTTCTTCGTACCTTCGAGCATTCATGCAGCCGAAGAGTCCGAATACTACCAGTTGGAAGCGATTCCTCTTCCCAAAGACGTCACGCTGGAAATTGGCGCGCTGGAATTTCTTCCCCATGGCAAAATTGCTGTTTCGACACGCCGGGGAGAAATCTGGTTTGCCGATGGCGTTGAAGGTGCCGATGTCTCCAAAACCACCTGGAAGCGATTTGCCGAAGGGCTTCACGAAGTGCTGGGACTGGCCTGGAAAGACAATGCACTTTATGCCACGCAGCGCGGTGAACTCAGTCGCCTGCGCGATACCAACAACGATGGAGTCGCCGATCAATTCGAAACCGTCAACGATTCATGGCATATCAACGGCGACTATCACGAGTATGCCTTCGGTTCCAAGTTCGACAAAGAAGGAAACATCTGGGTCGTGCTCTGTTTAACGGGTTCTTTCAGCAGCGAAGTCAAGTTTCGCGGCTGGTGCCTGCGGATTGGCCCCGATGGTGTCGCCATTCCCACATGCTCAGGAATTCGTTCGCCTGGCGGAATTGGTTTTAACGCTCAGGGAGATGTCTTCTATACCGATAACCAGGGCCCGTGGAATGGAACCTGTGCACTCAAGCATCTTCCTCCCGGCAAGTTTGTGGGGCATCCCGGTGGAAACAAGTGGTACGAACAGGCACCTAACATGGGTGCCAAGCCACAAGAACCACAATCGGGAAGTCGCTTCATGACGGAAGCCGCCAAAATCCCTGAATACGAGCCCGCTGCAATCCTGTTTCCTTACCAGAAGATGGGGCAGTCCGCCTCTGGCATTGCCTGCGATACCACTCAAGGGAAGTTTGGCCCATTTCAAGAACAATTGTTTGTGGGCGATCAAACACATTCCACGGTCATGCGCTGCTTCCTGGAAAAGATCGACGGCCACTATCAGGGTGCCTGCTTCCCATTCCGCGCGGGGACGGGATCTGGCTCATTGGCTTTACAGTTTGGCCCGCTGGGTGATCTGTTCGTCGGTGGAACCAACCGTGGCTGGGGCTCACGCGGACCGAAGCCTTTTGCTTTGGATCGAATCCACTGGACAGGCAAGACACCTTTTGAAATTCTCAAAATGGAAGCACAGTCTGATGGTTTCCTCCTGACATTCACCAAGCCGGTCGATGCCAGTTCTGCCAGCAATCCCGAAAGCTATCAGATGACCAGCTATACCTACATTTATCAGGCATCGTATGGCAGCCCCGAAGTTGACCATGCCCAGCAGAAAATCGTGCGGGCGGAATTGAATGCTGATCGTACGAAGGTCAAACTCACCATTGAGAATTTACAGCCGGGATCAGTTCATGAACTGCATGCAGAAGGTGTGAAATCCGAGTCTGGAGAAAATCTGCTTCATAAAGAAGCTTACTACACATTGAATCGTGTACCAGGACAGTCGGCTGAAGCTGGTAAGTAGGTCACTACGACTGACAGCGTGGCCGATAAAGATGATTCTCCCTGATTTTGCTGAACAGATCGCTCTCTATGTTGCATCGCTGGCGGAACTGGCTGGGTAGAAAACTGCCGGCGATTGGATCTTGTTTCTTCGATTCTATCCTGTGGGAGTTTCCCGCCAGGTTGAACGAGGACGGCCTGTCAAGAGGCGAACGACCGGCTGCTCTCACCTTTGATGACGGGCCACATCCGGAGAGCACGCCTCAGATACTGAAGCTGCTTGCGCGGAAAAATCTCTTAGCGACGTTCTTTGTTTGCGGTGAACGTGCTGAGGCTCACCCCGAACTGGTCCATGCGATCATCGATCATGGCCACCAGCTTGGCAACCATTCCTACAGTCATCCCGATGCGTGGAAGCTTCCTTCCACGCAAATCATCGCAGACCTAGATCGATCGGCAGCCGTCATTGAGCAAATCAGCGGCCAGTCACTCTTGTGGTATCGGCCACCATACGGCCATTTTACAATGGCCACAATTCGCTGGGCCAGAAGATCCCGGCAACGGATCGTGATGTGGAACCATCTCCCTCCGGATTACGACAGCCGCCTGCCTCATGCCGAGATTATCCGTCTGGGACGAAGTGCGCTTCCTCAATATCCTTTGATCTGCCTGCACGACAATGCAGCGACCGCAGAGGCGGGGCGCTGCGATGCAGTCCTTGCTCCACTGATCGATGATTGGCTGGAGGCAGGGCTTCAATTCTGTCTGTTGCCACAGGAAGCTGCGTTTCGCCAATCCCTCAGTGCGCCGGAAATGACAGTCGAACCGGGTGGCGAGACCACATGATCACCAACAGTTATCGAAAGCAGCCGACAAGTGTCGGATCATCGCGCATGGTGCTGAGCAGTTTCTCTTGAACTCCGGGAGTACTGAGCAGTGAAAAGTAGTGGGGCTTGATCGACGGCGCTTTCCGAATGGCAGCACGCCATTCTTCCCCGTCGAACGGGTCTTCTCGCACCAGATCAAGAAATCCTGTTTCAGTCAACAACTTTCGAATTTCCTCTGTATGTTGGCCAATGATGGTCGACATCAGATAGGTCGCCAGGCCCACCTGTACGCCATGCAACCTGGGCCTTGGAGAAATCTCGTCGAGTGCATGCGAAATGAGATGTTCGCTGCCACTGGCAGGCCTGGATGTGCCGCTGATTTCCATGGAAATCCCACTGAGCATTAAAGCCGTCGCCAGCAGACGGATACCTTCAAGATCGTGAGTGGGTCTGGAAAGAAATTGCCGTACAGTCGCATCCGAGAGGAGCGCAGCCAGATCGTTCACAGGTTCACCCTGGGCATGAAACGCAGCCTTCCACTCGTCGATGGCAGTGAACTTGGCAATCAGGTCTCCAATCCCGGAAAGCCACAAAGAGCGTGGAGCTTCCAGACAGACCTGCGTATCGACAACGACTCCAAATGGCAGGCGGGCTCCTATGGATTTTCGATGCCCGTCAAGCGTCAGGCTGGCCTGAGGGCTGCAGAAACCATCGTTCGACAACGATGTCGGGACAGCGATGTAAGGTCGATTCGCCAGATGAGCCACAAATTTCGCGACATCCAGGGCTTTGCCGCCGCCGACACCCACCACTGCTTTGACATCAGCAGGAAGTCTCCCCAGAAGTCGCAATGCATTCTCGATGGTCGAATCCGCGACCTCTTCGCGATCACGAATTCTAACACCTTCAGCCTCTAACGATCTTTTGACCTCATCGAGAATCGAGGCTTGCATGCCTGTGCTGCTGAAGAGAGCGATCTCCCAGAATCTTTCTCTGGTCAAATAGATTCCCAACCGGCTCATGGCACCTGGCTTGATTCGCAGTAACGCCGGAAGCGAAATTGTGGGAACCAGCATCATCTCACCCCGGCCATCTGATGAATGTGACTATCGAGTTAATGATCGTTAGAAATCGGGAGAGTTCTGCTCAGGTGGCCCCAGAAAGCGGCCTCCATCGACTCGCAGAGTTTCACCGGTTACAAAATCGGTCCCCTCCAGCAGGTAGAGTACCGCATTGTTGACATCTGCCGGAGCCCCGATCTGTTCAAGAGCACCACTTTTCCGGATGGCATCGAGACTTTCTTCCGAGAGTCCCGGCGGTGGCAAGACTGTCCCCGGTGCAATCGCATTGACTGTAATCGAGGGAGCCAGTTCGACGGCTAAAGCCTTGGTGAACGCGGCCAGGCCACCCTTGGCTGCCAGATAAGGCAGGTAATCCCGATAAGGTCGATCCAGTGCCCAATCTGTAAAATGAATGATTTTCCCGCGCAGCGGATAGCCCGAAGGAGACTCGATCCAAGGTTGGGACAACATCTGCTTCGCCACTTCCGTCGCCGTGTAGTATGGTGCCCTCAAGTTCGAATCGAGCATGTCGTCAAAAGCGGATGGTTCCAGACTGGCAAACGGTGTTCGAGTATAAATACTCGTCAGATTCACCAGGATGTCGATCCGCCCGAATTGCTCAACAACCTGAGCCACAACCCGCCGGTTATCCTGCAATTGGCGGAGATCAGCCTGAATCGAACAGGTCCTGACACCGGCCTTTTCACAGGTCGCGAGAGCTTCACGGACCGCCTGTTCATTCTGATACCAGGTCATGACGATCTGTGAACCGCGTTCGGCAAGCAGTTTTGCCAGGTGTGCTCCCAGTCGGCGGCCACCCGTAATTAACACAACTCGATTTTGGAGATTCATACTTCACTTTCCAATCGCCACAAGCGGCAGGATCCGCCGAAGCGAGTCCTGCAATTGCAATTGCCCAAAAACCTACTTTTCGAGATAAGTCCATACCCCAGTATTCTTATCCCGTCGGCTACCTCCTGTCTCATCTGCCAGCAATTCCCGCCAATTCGCGGTTACTGATCTGGCCTTAGCCCATCAACAGGTGCATTCCTCATGTCTGTCCTCTCTTCAATGGCAAAAGTGCTGTTCGGACTGCGATTTGTACATCAAACACTGGGTGTTCTGATTTTCACTCTCGTCACACAGCTTCCCGCCCAGGAGTTGCGAGTCTATACAACTGTTCGCGATATTCGACTTGATTCTTCGGACAAAGCGCCCGTTGTGGCCCGCAGTCTGACGCTCTTTCATGCTGGCAAATCCTACGATTTCATCGAAGGGGCTCAGGAAGTCACCATCTACGAGCCCGCGAAGAAACATTTTGTCATTCTCGCTTTGTCGCGAAATCTGATGACGGAAGTCTCTCAGGACGAGATCCGCCATTTTCTTTCACTCGCTGAGACAGAAGCACAGAAAGTCATTCAATCGCTGGAAAAGCAGGAGTCGCCCACATCCCGAGCAGCGGCTGAATGCCTGACCTTTCAATTGAACCCTGATTTCGCCACAGAATTTGACGAAGGATCGCAGACTCTCAAGCTCAGTTCTAAGGGTGTGCAGTACCGTGTGAAGACCAGTTCTCATGCCGCCCCGGAACTGATGGAGACCTATTTGAAGTTCGCCGACTCCACCGCCCAGTTGAATTCGGTCCTCTATCCGAGAGCATTGCTTCCTGCTCCCAGGTTATTCGTGAACGAGCAGTTAAGAAGTCGATCGTTAATGCCCATGGTGGTCGAGCTGGAAATCACCGATGGTCAGCCGATTCATTGGCGTGCTGAACATGAGATTTCCTCTCGATTCGCTCGCCTGGATCGGGAGTACATCCATCACTGGGAATCAAAGATTAAAAATGGCTCGCTTCGCAATGTTCCATTCCGCCAGTTTCAGCAGGAACACCTGGCGCCAATCTCCACTTCGAAACGCTAACTAAGCCAGGTGAAAAACCACCCCAAGGGGAGTCTCTCAAGACCAACGTCGACTCATGACTTGATCATCCCCGATTCTGTCGAAAAAAAGACAGAGCCATCTCCAGCGATGATTGCCCGCTTGATGACGCTCATTTTGCTGTTGTAGGTGCAAATCCTCACATAAAATGAGAGCTTGGCTGGATTCTTCGTCACAATCGGTATCTTTATCAGCTTACGCACAAATGGGTCTTGCCAACTCCTCTCTGAGACACCGTCCCACCTTTCTCGCTTGATGAATAAATCTCTGTGGGGCATTCATTTACGCCATTTTCTCAGCAACTCAATCACCAATGGCGTTGTGCCGCAACATTTCGACATGTGCTTTTAGGACATTCACTCAGTCTTTACGAACAACATTTTGACCAAGAGTCAATGAGCCTGAGTTCGGGTAATCTTCAGGTAAAGGCGGCACGACGAAAGACATGAACTAACTTTTCGATGATGACCTGCGGGCATTGCCTCATCGGAAAGCTTGGATTCTATGGCTACGATCTCAATCGAATACTCAAATCCACTGGCAACACAGAAAGATCTTGCCTGGGGTGTCGAGTCGATCAACCGAACTTCGCCAGAAAGCGATCAAGTCGCTTCTTCTCTGCTTGAGGAAATGGCAGCCGCTACCGGTCTGCCTTCATTCGTCTGGATCCCGTGCCGTCGCTACTGGAAAAGTGAGACATCACTCCCCACCTGGTTGACACTCTCTCCAGCATTGGTCGACCGATTTCTTTATGCAAACGGTTCCACGCTGGTTGATCTGGGACCATCCATCCGGTTTCTTGGATTTCCAGTGACTCTACCGACAGGAGAAGTGGCCATACTCGGCTCCGTCGCGCGGGAAGGTGCAGCCAGTGCTCCAGCGGAATGGATCCTGGCAGCGACTGATGCGGGTTGGTCACAGGCCGAACTGACACAATTTGTCGATTCATTGCTGTGTATTCCACGCCCCACACTGGAGCGTCTCTGTGCATTGGCAGGTCGCCATTTCTCTTCGATGCGTACCGTTGATCGACTCGATGATGAACTTCAGCAACTCACTTCACAGATTGAATACACGTTCGAAGAAATCAGCCTGCTGCATAGTCTGACGCAACGATTACAACTCTCTCGATCACCTTTAGAACTGGCAAATCATTGCCTGGCACGCCTGCATTCTTTGATTCCTGCAGCGGGGAATGCCATCTGGATGCAGGTTGATCACGACCGGCATCATTTCTCGGTCGAGGGGCATCTTCCACTGGATGAGTTCCAACTGGCCAGACTGACATCCCGTTTTGAAGAGCATGACTGGTCGCGGCCACTGGTCAAGAATAATCTCGCCAAAACCTTGCTGGGTGCCGACTTTCCTGGTCTGCAAAACTTCATTCTGGTCCCGATTGGAGAAGCTCCTTTCCGTCGAGGATGGATTGTCAGTTGCAACCTCAGTGACGACAAAGAATATGGCTCGGTTGAAGCCAGTCTGCTGGGTTCAATTGGTACCATTCTCGGGACGCATCTCCGCAATATCGAACTTTATCGCGAGCATCAGTCTCTGGTGATCAGCTTCGTTCGTTCCCTGGTGCAGACTCTCGACGCCAAAGATCCTTACACTCGTGGCCACAGTGAGCGTGTCGCACTCATCGCCAGGCGACTTGGCCAGGAACTCAGGCTGCCCGCTGATGATCTCGAAGACATTTACATGTCGAGCATGCTGCATGACATCGGCAAGATTGGTGTCGATGACCGGATACTCCGTAAACCTGATCAATTGACCCCGGAAGAGTTCCGGGCCATTCAACAGCACCCGATGATTGGCTATCGCATTCTCAAACAACTCAAAAACCTGCAGCACATTCTTCCAGGGGTGCGCAGCCACCACGAAGCCTTCAATGGCAAAGGCTATCCGGATTGTCTTAAGGGAGAAGAAATTCCATTGATGGCCCGCATTATTGCCGTTGCCGATAGCTACGATGCAATGTGCAGTGACCGCCCTTATCGTAAAGGGATGCCCTTGGAACGTTTGGAAGAAATCTTCCGCAGAGGCTCTGGTCTCCAGTGGGATCCCAATGTGATCGATGCGTATTTTGCCGCCCGCGAAGACATTTCGGAGATTTGTCGAGCCTATTCGCCCACAGGTGCAGATCTACTGGCCGAGTTGCCCATCGAGACGATGGCACGCCGGTTTCTTTAACAGGGCCAACTCAGGAAGCCAGCCAGTGTGTGCTCGCAATCCTCATGGCCACTGACTGACCCATTTGATTTCTGGCAGAGACAGTGCCATCCTTCCATGAGAAAACTCCTGGTTCTGCAGCGGTTTTGTGCTGCCAGAGACCCTGGATATGGTTTTGCTCGATGGTATGGTTGCCTGTATGGCTGACTCAGTTCTGGTAAACGATCTCTCTGGTGTTGAACTCGCGAACATCCGCATCATGACGGGCTTGACTGCCGCATGGTTTGTGGCGTTGGGTGCCTCACTGGGAAGTTTTCTAAACGTTGTCGTCTATCGCCTCCCACTGGGAAAATCACTCTGGCGTTCCCCTTCGGCATGTCCTCACTGTGGAACTCGGATTCGCTCAGGTGATAACATCCCCGTTCTGGGATGGATCAAATTATTCGGCAAATGCCGATCTTGCCAATGGCCGATCCCCATTCGATATCCACTGGTGGAATTGGTCGTGGGGCTCCAGTTTCTCGTGGTGCTCTTCGCCACTGTCATCTCAGGTGGAAAATCTCTTCCCAACCGACCTCCAGATCATTACGCAGGTGTCGTCTGGACGGTCTGGTATGCAAAGTATCCAGATCTGCTCCAGATTTTCGGCTTTCATTGTCTGGGGTTGTACTTCCTTCTGGCCATTTGTCTCATGGGCTGGGATGGACGACGGATACCACAAAAATTTGTCTCCTTCTGTCTGGCGACGATGGGACTGTACGCCTTCATTTTCCCGGCTGTTTATCCCCAGGCCAATCTCATTTTGACATTCTCGGGTTTCAGTTGGGATGACCGTTTCTGGGCGTTAGGCACCGCTCTGGGCGGTTGGTTCGTGGGAGGTGCTCTCGGTGCGATTCAGGTCTCGGGGAGAATCTCCCAGACGATCCCTTGCCTGCATGCCGGCTGGATTTTTGCCATGGGGCTGGCTGGAGCAATCTTTGGCTGGAAGGCGGCGATCGCTCTCTCAATCGTACTGATTCCCTGTTGGTTACTGCTGGCTCTCTGGAGCCAACTGGTACATGCCAATAAAATTCACTGGATCTGGCTGACATTACCTGTCTTCTCAACCCTGTTGGCGATCAATTGGAGAGTGATTGACCACTGGATTTCCATGCTCGTGGCGGGGCACCTCTGGTGGGTGATATTGTCCGTACTTCTCATCAGCGGCATGATTGCCAGAATCCCTGTCCCCTCCCGAATTCAGCAATCTGTCACTAATGAACCTCCACCTGTCGACGCATCGATCAGTACGCCTTCAGAGCCGCTGACTCCTCCTCTTGAGTGAAGTTCACAACAGATGTTTTTACCTTTCACCAAGAATGAAACCTCGCGAACATTTCTAATCATTGCTCTAGCCTCTGTGGCCACACTCGTGCTGATGATTGCGATTGCGACCAGTCTGCCAAAGCCGTGGAGACTGCTGGGTCTCTATTGGCCAATTGTCGGTGGTACCAGTGTTCTCCTCTGTCGATGGTTTGAAATTGCTCTCGATCGTGCCTGGAGTTCCACGTCGTCGGCAACCGAGACCGCCCCTGATCCCACAAGGAAACCTCTCTCAAAACCACTTCTCATCCGTCAGTTGTTGAGGCCTGCTCTGCTCAGCATATTGACAGTGATCTTCGGGCTACTGGTGGATGCGTATAAGCAACCCGATGATCGACAGAGCCTGAACCCGTTTCGCGGCGCTCGACTGACTCAAGAGCAGCGAGCAGCACTGCCCGACGATATGTTGGACCTCTTTGAAGATCCCGGCTGGCAACGACGTACTCAAAGATTTTTTTTGCACTCTTTTCCTGAATATCTGATGATAAGATCAGGGTCGAAGAGTCAGCTGTCAGCCAGTCTGTTGTTTCTCTGGGAGATCATTGCAGCCGGTATACTGGGAGGTTTTGTCGCGAGATTCCATGAACAGCAACTGGCCTTCGAAGCCAGGCTCCGTCAAGAAGAAACTCAGCCGCAAGATTGAAGGTGATCACATTGCAATCTTCTCTCTTGAGTCAACTGATTGCCTGGTGAACTTTGCAGGCATGAGACCACGCACACTTAAGGCTGTGAAGACATGCCGTAGGATTGTCTGAAGCTTTGTCATGTCCCGTCTGGTCAGTTCCAGCAATTCCATCGTTCAAATAGTAGATCGAGACCACACGTGATTGTCGGAATGGGAACAAGCCTGTGTGAGACGATTCGGATTGGTCGCCTGATTGAGCGGCATGGAGAGCGTTTTCTCAATCGTATTTACACCCCGGCCGAAATCATTGCCTGCCGTGAGCGAACCGAGTATCTGCAGCAATTCACCATGTACTGGGCAATCAAAGATGCGACTGTCCGGGCCATTGGGCCTTATGCGGGACCCGGTTTGAGTTGGCGGGAGGTACTGGTTCAGGAAGATGGGAATTATCGATTTGAAATCGTTCTTCGCGGTGAATTGGCTCTGGTGGCCGACCGCATGAAGATCGGCAAGATTATGGTTTCAGCCGCTCATTGCCGCACCATGGCCACGGCGAATGTTATTGCTCTTCATGAGTCTTTGCCAGCTCTCTAACGAACTGACGAAACTGCTCGCCTCGATCACGGAAATTGACAAACCAGTCGTAACTGGCACAACCTGGCGAAAGCAGTATGACCTCTCCTGGCTGCGAGTTTTCCCAGGCTTTGTTGAACGCATCATGGGGGCTACTCGCAAAGATCACTTCCGGCCCGCCTTCTGGCTGCCTGTGTTGTTCAATCTGTTCATGGATAGCAGGAGCAGTTTGCCCCATTAGAACCACCACCCGACATGCTTGTGAAATCACTTTTGACATCGAAGAGAGATCGACACCTTTGTCATAACCTCCTGCGAGCAAGATCACTGGCTGGGTAAAAGCCTGCAGACCGAGAATCGCCGATTCCGGAGTCGTCGCCAGCGAGTCATTATAGAATTCACGCCCGGCACATGCTCCCACAAACTCCAGTCGATGGGGAAGTGCCTGATAACTTCGAAGTGCTGTTTCAATAACATCGATGGGGAGATCCAGCACCGATGCTGCTGCCATTGCGGCCATGGCATTCTGCAGGTTATGTTCGCCCTTGACCTGTAGCCAACTCGAAACCGGTAAGCGGATTTCTGTATGAGGCAAACGCAGAATCTGTGAAGTCGAATGACCTTCCTGTTTTGATTCTGAGAAAACACCAGACTTCGTCGTGATATCAGAGGATGACGAACCTGTCTGAAATCCCAGCCGCAGGGCTGGCCCGGGCCATTGACAGACATCTGGATCATCAAGATTAATCACTGCGACATCGCTTTCATTCTGCCAGCGTAACATCGTCTGCTTGGCAGATCGGTAATCATCGAGAGTGTCATGCCAGTCGAGATGATTGGCTGAAAAGTTAGTCACGAGAGCGATATTCGGACTCCACTCGATCTGATTCAGCCAGTACAACTGAAAGCTGCTCAGTTCCATCACCACGAAATCATCGCTGGTTATGGCGGGGAGTTGATCGAGCAGACTGACACCAATATTCCCACCCAGCCACGCTCGCCGAAGTCCGGGCGATCCACTGGCCAATTCGCAGATACGATGCAGCATGGCCGTGGTGGTCGACTTTCCATTACTTCCAGTCACAGCCGCGACGGGTGCCGGGCACCGCTCGAGAAAGAGTTGCACCTCCGTAGTAATGGGAATACCACGACTTCGTGCCAGTTTCAGCAATCGATGATCTGGTCGAACGGCTGGGTTAGCGACAATCAGATCCGCATGGCTGAAGTCATCGTCATCATGCCCACCCAGCACAAACCGATGAATCGGTATCTGGGCGAGTTCGGCAAGGCTGGTTGCCAGCTTGCCTGCGGGCTTCTCATCAGTGACAGTAACGATGGCCCCTTGTGCCGCCAGAAACTTGACAGCCTCGACAGCACCGCCAAGAGTCCCTAAACCCAGGACAGTCACATGACGACCTGCGAGGGAAATGGCAGATCGTCTGGAAAATGCTCGCTTCTGAAATTGAGGCAGATTTTGTGACATGCCGGAAGTGTCGAAAGAAACCACGACAGTTTCAACACTTCGCGAGTTTGAGTCTCAGCGCTATCGAAGGATCAGCGGGCGAATACACTCGTTCAAGAGGCGTTACAAGTGCCGATGTACCCCGAGTGAGCAGGCTCTGCCTTTGCACACTCACGAAGTCTGACATGTCTATGACGTCGATCAGTTCTTGCTGTCCAAAAGCTTTGAGGACATCTCCTCTCAACCCGAGCTGAATGGCCCTTCTTTCGAGTTTTTCACCTGTGGGATGATGATCCGGATCCCACTGAATCCGCACGGAAGACTTGCTCACCGCATGTGACCATTCGTCCTCAGTGGAAAATTCTGTTGGATCCCAGGATGACGGGACAGCTTCGGCCAGCAGGGCGTCAAAAAACTGCCTGCGGATTCTCAAAGCCAGTGTGATCTCCTGATTCGCTTTTGTTCCCCACCCCGAGCGATACATCATCCACAGGAAGTTTGGCTTGATCCAACTCATTCGGGAATAACTGAAGCCACCACCAAAAGTTCGATGCATGGCTGTATAATGACCAATCACTGGCTGGTAAGCCTGGTAAACAATGATCGTATCCTGATCAAACTGTGCCAGAATATGACGCCCCTCGCGAGGCCACCGTTCTGCCTGCTCAGCATAAAGCTCCGTCTTCAGTCCCATACAACTTCCCATATTTGATCAAGACGAGTGATCGATGGGTATCGCCAACCAATTAACTCGTCACTCACCAGTCCCTGTCCCTTCCACAATGTTCCTGGCGTAGTTTTCATACACACCCCAGAACTGTTTTGCCATCTTGTCAGGGAAGACATGGAACTGGCCCTGAGACAGTGCTTCGACGATCCCTTCGGAAACGACTGCGGGTGGATCGGCGATTTCGAGTAACCCGACGGCTGCCGCCATATCGGTCGCAATGGGCCCCGGATGGACGCTGACTACGAATGTCCCCTGCGCGCTCAAGCCATCGCGAATCGCCTGAGTCACCGAATAGGCAGCGGCTTTAGAAGCACTATAGGTGGCGAAGTCTCCAAACGACTTGATCGACACGACCGAATTGAGTTGCACGAACGCTCCCCCACCATTTGCCTTGAGAACTGGTGCAAAAGCCCTGGCCATGGCAATGACGCCATACAGGTTGACTTTCAATTCTTCATCCAGCGATTCATACACCTGCTCACTGAAAATCGATGTTGTTCGGGCAATTCCTGCGTTGTTCACGACCAACTCGACATCCTGGGCCTCAGCCGCTGCCTGGTCAATCGTCGTTCGATCTGCCAGATCAATCACGATCGGCACCACTTTCCCATGTCCCAACTCGACCAGTTCCTTGGCCTTGGATAACTCTCTCACACCGGCATAGACCTTTTTCGCCCCATGGGCCAGAAACGTCTCCACAATCGATTTTCCAATTCCGCGATTGGCACCAGTCACCAGCACAACTCGATCTGCAACTTGAAAAGACATATTCATCGCACCTGATTCTTAATTGGGGGAAACAGACATGACCTGCCGCTGAGTACCCACATAACGCCAGCGATCTTACAGATGAGCCGACCAATCTTTGGCGAATCCCGGGCACAAAGAGAAAACGCATGCACTATTGTTGATGTCTTTTCGGTAAACTGAAATGCAAAAGAGGATCGCGGTTTTTCAAGAGGTTTTGTGCATGCGATGGGCGACATTCGAGTGGTGGAGACGATCGCGCGGGCAGAGGGGATTGGGACTATGCTCACTTCTCATCTGGCTGGTTTCCTGTGGGGTGTTGATCAGTCCCACTTCTTCAGAGGCTCAACAACCAGCGAGGCCACAGCGTCCGAATATCATGGTGCTGCTCGCAGATGATGCCGGGTGGGGTGATTACTCTTCCAGCGGCAATCCTTATGTGAAAACTCCTCATATTGACTCCATTGCTCAACAGGGAGTCTCTTTGTCGAATTTTTACGTCTGTCCGGTCTGTTCACCAACTCGTGCCGAGTTTCTCACAGGTCGATATGCACTGCGCACGGGGGTTCGTGGCGTCTCTTTGGGTGAGGAACGCCTCAACCTCGATGAGCAGACAATTGCCGAACACTTCCGGAAAGCGGGTTATCGAACCGGGATCTTTGGCAAATGGCACAACGGTTCACAAGGCCCCTACCACCCTTTGGCTCGAGGATTCGACGTCCAGTTGGGATACACCGCAGGCCATTGGAGCGAATACATCGATGCTCCGCTCGAGTCGCAGGGCCAACCTGTCACTTCCAATGGCTACATTGTCGATACCTGCATGCAGGCGGCCATCGATTTTATCTCCAGCAGCCAGCCACCCTTCTTCTGCTATGTACCCCTCACGACACCTCATTCACCCTGGTGCGTCCCCCAAACTTACTGGAATCGCTGGAAAGATCGCGATGTCGGTGTCCATGGCAAAGAGGCCGACGCTGTCCGATGCGTCTACGCCATGATCGAACAGCAGGATGATGCTGTCGGCCGGTTACTCGCACACCTCGACTCGCTCCGCCTTTCCTCGAACACGATTGTCCTCTATTTCTCTGATAACGGGCCCAACACCGTGCGCTGGAATGGTGAAATGCGAGGCCGCAAAGGGACTGTTGATGAAGGTGGAGTTCGATCCGTCGGATATCTGCGGTGGCCGGGGCATATCCCTCCGGGTTCGACACAATCGGGACTCATGGGAGCGATTGATCTGCTCCCCACATTAGCGGGTCTGGCAAACATCCCGCTCGATTCCGCCAAGCCAATCGATGGGATCGATATCTCGACCGCACTGCTGAAAAACATTCCCGTTGAGCGTCAACAGCCTCTGCTCTCCCACTGGGCTGGCAAGTTCAGCCTGCGGTCCCCCACTCATCGGCTCGATTTCCAGGGGCGCTTGTATGACATGCAGCATGATCGCAGTCAGAATTTCGACCTCAGCACCACTCATCCTGAAATTGCCAGCGTCATGAGGCAGCAACTCGCACGCCTGCAGACTGAGTTATCGCAGCCTCCCGCAACCAGCCAACAGTCCGCGCAACTCGATACGGCGGACATACTCAAGTCCCCCTGGTTATTGCCTGTTCACAAAGAGTTTCTCGCCCATCCACCGCAAGATTCCCGACTCTATCCTGTGGGATACGTTTCACTGCCATACACCTGGCTCCCTGCCCGCGATGGCCAGCCTCTGGGAAAGATTCAGAGAAGTTCGAATGCTCCCAACAGCTCGTATTTTACGAACTGGAATGATGACCAGAGTGCCGTCATCTGGCCGGTGGAAGTCCTCACGAGTGGGACTTATCGCATTGAACTGGAATCGACATCACCAGCAACCGCAATAGGCTCTGAATTGGAAATCAGTTTTCAGGACAGCAAACTCTCTGTGCCGATTTCAGAGGCTCATGATCCACCGACGGACACCCGGCAGGACACTATTCCTCGCCCCAAAGCCGAGACACTCTCGAAGCCATTTCGACGCTGGCAGGCCGGGTCGATTCAACTTCCGTCTGGCCCGGGTCTACTCACGATTCGTGCGACTCAGCTCAAGGGCTCCTCGATCATCGACCTGAAATCCATCAACCTGATTCTGGAGGAGCAGCGACCGTGAACAACCATGTTTCTCTCTCAAGTTTCACACGATGGTTTCTTGATCGATCGCGATGGACCCCACTGCTGATTGTCTGGTTAATCCACTCGACAATCGTCATTGCTGAGGAGGAGCCACGGCAATCCCTACCCAGACGCCCCAATGTCCTGATGATCGCGATTGACGACCAGAATGACTGGATCGAACCACTGGGAGGACATCCCCTGGTCAAGACACCGCAACTTAAATCACTTGCTGAACGAGGCACGGTGTTTTTGAATGCTCATTGCCAGGCCCCGCTGTGCAATCCATCGCGAACGAGTCTTCTCTTGGGCTTGCGGAGTACGACCACGGGGATCTATGGGCTATCTCCCTGGTTTCGAGATGTCCCGGCGCTCTCGGGACGACTGACGTTGCCGCAGGCTTTTCACAAGGCCGGCTACACCACTCTCACCACCGGAAAAATCTTTCATGGAGGTGGCGGTAAGCCCAAAGATCGCCTGAAAGAGTTCGACGAATGGGGCCCTGCAGGAGGTGTGGGAAAACGTCCTGAAAAGCGGCTCATCCAGCCACCGCCTCATTCTAATCCACTGGTCGATTGGGGTGCCTTTCCTCATCTCGACAGTGAGAAAGGCGATACTCAGATCACCGATTGGGCCATTGAGAAACTCAAACAGCGGCAAGCTCAACAGTCGTCATCAACAGGGGAAACAAAACCTTTTCTGATGTGTGTGGGGTACTTCCTGCCGCATGTTCCCTGCTACGTCACACCCGAATGGCTGGCGATGTATCCTGATGACGATTCGATTTTACCAATGATCAAGGAAGATGATCGAAAGGATACCCCCCGCTTTTCGTGGTATCTGCATTGGCGGCTTCCCGAACCACGACTCAATTGGCTGCAGCAGCATGGGCACTGGAGATCTTTGGTACGTTCCTACCTGGCGTCGACATCTTATGTCGATGCCCAGATCGGGCGACTGTTGGCCGCGCTGGAAGCCACTGGCGAGGCGAACAACACGTTGATTGTTCTCTGGTCGGACCATGGCTGGCATCTGGGTGAGAAAGGGATCACGGGTAAGAACACGCTCTGGGAACGCTCCACCCGTGTGCCTCTCCTCTTTGCTGGCCCGGGAGTTCTCGCAGGTGGAAAATGTGTCGAACCTGTCGAACTGCTTGATATCTACCCCACTCTGGCACAGCTTTGCCAGCTTGAGGCCCCGACTGATCTGGAAGGAGTCTCACTGGTTCCGCAATTGACAAACCCACTCGCTGTTCGACAGCGACCGGCAATCACTTCCCACAATCAAGGCAACCATGCGATCCGCACGCGAGATCATCGCTACATTCGTTATGCCGATGGCTCGGAAGAATTGTACGATCACCTCGTCGATCCTCATGAACTCAAGAATCTTGCCGATGATCCTGCACATTCAGGCCTCAAGAAACAGCTCAATGCATGGCTCCCATCGATCGATCAACCACCTGTGACGGGAAGTAAAGACCGCGTTCTCACCTTTGACCGGGCGACGAACCGCGCGATCTGGGAAGGCGAGATCATTGAGCGTTCGTCACCCATCCCCGAGTAGTTTGCCTTCTGATCCTGTTTGTTCAACATTCGCGAAGCCGCTTCACCTGAGATATTCCCCATGAGATACTTTTTTATCGTTCTTGCATTACTCGTTGTTGATTGCCTGGCTGGCAGGTCGGCCATGGCTCAGCAGGAATCGACCAGGCTTCCAAACATCTTGTGGCTGACAAGTGAAGACCACGGGCCGCATATGGGTTGTTATGGTGATTCACTCGCACGCACTCCTCATGTCGATCAGTTAGCCAAAAAAGGGATGCGGTTTCGCATGGCGTGGTCGGTGGTGCCTGTCTGTGCACCCGCTCGAACAGCCATCATCACTGGAGTTTACCCATCCGCCAGTGGTGCGCTTCACATGCGATCGATGGTTCCTTGGCCGGAAGAGCAACTGCTCTTCCCGGCTTATTTGCGCAAAGCTGGCTATTACACAACAAACAACTCGAAAGAAGACTACAACGTCCCCAAGGCGGTTCCCCCATGGGATAAATCGGGGGCGAATGCTCATTGGAAGAATCGTAAACGTGGACAGCCTTTCTTTGCAGTCTTCAATTCGACGAAAAGTCATGAAAGCCAGATTCGCAAACGACCTCATCAGGCCATAACCAACCCTGCTGATGTCCGCATTCCCAAGTACCATCCGGAGACTCCCGAGGTTCGCCAGGACTGGGCACAGTATTACGACCAGGTGAGTGCTGCCGATGCCGACGCCGGTATTCACCTTCTCGAACTGGCAGAGGCCGGCCTCGCGGAGGAGACCATTGTCTTTTACTACGCAGATCACGGCAGTGGCATGCCCAGAAACAAACGCTGGGCCGGGAATACCGGGTTGCAGGTCCCCTTTGTCGTTTACTTCCCCGAAAAGTATCGCCATCTGGCTCCCGCAGATTATCGTGCCGGCGGTGTTTCTGACCGATTGATCAGTTTTGTCGACCTGGCTCCCACAATTCTGAGTCTGGCGAATATCCAGCCACCCGCCTACATGCAAGGTCATGCTTTTGCCGGTCCTTACACCGCTCCAGCCCCCCAGTACCTGTTTGGCGTTCGCGGACGCATGGATGAGCGGCCCGATCACGTTCGCAGTGTAACAGATGGTCGTTATGTCTATCTGCGGAATTACCTGCTGCATCTTCCCCATGGCCAGTATCTGGAGTACCAGTTTCAGACACCGACGACTGTGGCCTGGAAGACATTATTCGATCAAGGGAAGCTCAATCCTGCACAGTCCGCCATGTGGGTCACGCCTCGTGAACCCGAAGAACTTTACGATCTCACCAGCGATCCGGATGAGGTTGTCAACCTGGCACTTGATCCTGCACACGCCGAGACCATCGCCCGCTTTCGAAAGGTTCTGTTCGATCAGAATGTGCGAGTCCGCGATGTCTGCTACCTTCCAGAAGAAGAGATGCACCGCCGGTCAAAACTAACCACTCCCTGGGGACTGGGCCATCGCCCGGAGACATTTGCCCTCGAAAAGACAATCGAGGCGGCTGATGTTGCGGCCTCCAAAGTGTCAAAAATTGAGGAACTGACAAAATTTCTCAGTGATACCGAATCGGGTGTTCGCTACTGGGGCCTCATCGGCCTGCTCATTCGTCAGCAGCGGGGCGAGCCAATCCCTTGGCCGGCTGTTTTGCCATTGATGAACGATGAATCACCCTCGGTGCAGATTGTCGCTGCACAACTGGCTGTGCTCGCAGGTTCTTCAGCCGAGCAGGCCCAGGGGCTCGCTTTGCTCAAAACCTTAGCCACTCCCGAAAAGAGTGATGTACTGACCTCGATCAGCGCACTGACTGCGATTGAAGCTCTGGGAGATCGAGGCCAGTCACTCTGGGACGATCTTCTGCTGATGAACACTGCCAACCTCAAGCTGCCTGACCAGCGTTTCAGTCCGTACATTCCTCGATTGCTCCTGAATCTCAAGGAACTGAAAGAACGTCGAACATCGAGGAAGTAGGATCGGCTGTGCGGACCATTTTTCCTGCTCCATGCAAATCACGACTCGAATATGCCGACATACTAACCACTATTTTTAACGAGACCTGACAACGCAACATGGTTCGCACAGCGGACCCTACGAAAGTCATCACACCATGTCTTCATGATGGCCGTAGTAGGGTCCGCTGTGCGGACCATAATCGATGAACCAATACAGTCATTGCTCAATTGTGTCGCCAGATAGTCAGAAAGCTTCGTGGCGACAAACAAAGGCCAAACATGGTCCGCACAGCGGACCCTACTAAGGACTATAAACCTTGTATACAAGTGGGCGAATCCTTCAGATTGCGATCTTGTTCTTGTTGGGACTTACGATCAGCGGCCCTCTCCTCGCGGCCGAGACTGCTGCTCAGCCGCTGAACATCGTGGTCCTTTACGCCGATGACTGGCGTTTTGACTCGCTCGGCTGTGCCGGCAACTCCATCATCCAGACACCCCACATCGACGCCCTTGCAGCCAGGGGAATCCGCTTTCCGCGTAATGCTGTGACCACCTCCATCTGCGGCGTCTCCCGCGCCACGCTTCTCACAGGCCAATGGATGTCTCGTCATGGCAATCCGGCCTTCGAGATGTTCAAAACTCCCTGGGCCGAAACCTATCCCGCGATCCTTCGTGATAGGGGCTATCACGTGGCCCATGTCGGCAAGTGGCACAACGGTAAGTTCCCCACTGCCAACTATGATTACAGCCGCATTTCAGCAACGAGGCATTGGGTCCCAGCTCGTGGAGAAGCCGGTAAGCAAGGCGAAAAGATCCATATCACTGCCCTCCAGGAGCAGGATGCCCTCGATTTCTTCGAAAGCCGCCCGCAGGAAAAACCCTTCTGCCTGACAGTTGCCTTCTTCGCCCCTCACGCCGACGACCCTTCACCCGCGCAATATTTGCCGCAACCGAACAGCATGTCGCTGTATGTCAATGACATCATTCCAGTACCTGCAACAGCCAACGAGCAGGCTTTTCGAAATCTGCCACCCTTCCTGGCGAACGACAAGCAGGAGGGCCGCCGCCGCTGGTCATTAAGGTTCTCTAATGAAGCAGCCTTCCAGACATCAATGAAAAACTACTACCGCCTGATCACGGAAGTCGACGCTGCCTGCGGCCGGATTCTCGATCGATTGAAAGCGGAGGGGTTGGCGGACAACACGCTCATCCTCTTCACCACGGACAACGGCTACTTCCACGCTGAAAAAGGCCTCGCCGATAAGTGGTATCCTTACGAAGAAAGTATCCGCGTGCCGCTGGTGATCGTCGATCCCCGGATGGACAAATCGCTGGCGGGAACCACGAATAATGCCCAGACGCTGAATGTCGATCTCGCGCCGACGATTCTTCGCGCCGCGGGTGCCGAGCCCACCCAGCGGATGCAGGGCCAGGACATGTCTCCACTCTATCTGGGAACGCCCACTTCAAGACAGGCAGCCGCCAAAAGTTGGCGAACCGACTTCTTCTACGAGCATTCGACGATCCGCGACATTTCGTTTATCCCTTCATCACAGGCTCTCGTAACGCCCGAGTGGAAGTACCTGTATTGGCCAGACTTTCAGCAGGAAGAACTCTTTCATCTCACAATCGACCCTCGCGAGGAACAGAACTTGGCCTCGGATGAAAAGTCACTCGACACTTTGCGTGATCTTCGTGAACGCTTCGCGAAACTTCGAGATCAAGCCAAATGACTCTCCCTACTTCGCCTCGCTGGTGACCCGGAGTTCGCCCCAATAAGCGAATTCGTAGGCCCAGTTGTTCGCTTCATTGAGAACTTCGATCACAGGCTGTGTCCCCGCGAACGAAGCCAGATCGATCTCCCGGCGGGCCCAGCCATTCTCGGTCGTTGACTTGCCGATGATCTCTTCATGGATCACCTTTCCGTTGACTTTGACCACCAGCCGGAAGTCGCCTCGGGTGTCGTTTGCCACATGAACGAGTAGCCGGCTGGGCTTGTCGGCAGGGAGGTCGAAGACTCCCCTGGCCACCATCGGTCGCTTCTGATCGACGGGATGAGTCCGCACGACGACTTTTTGACCGCCGTATTCCTTCAGCAATCCCACTCCGTTGAGTCCGGAGGAAACCTCCGCAAAACCCGGCGCGACAGTCTGGAAGATCGCCCCGAATTCCGCGGCGTTTGTCGATTCGCGAGGCGAGACTTCGAACGCTCCTGGCAGTTGCCGTGCACTCGGGTCACCCGGTGGCTTATCAAGGATAACATACGCCATTAAATCCGCGATCTCCTGACGCGACAACTGCTTCTCAATCCCCTCGGGCATCAGCGAGAGTTCACTCAGCTTGTATTCTTCGATCGTGGTCCGGGGAATGATCTCTACCTTCCCCCCCTGCACCTTCAGGACGACCCGCTCCGGAGAATCCTCAGCCAATAAACCGCTTAGCGCCCGGCCATCGTCGGTGATCACCGTACACGAGCGATAACCCGCACCAATGACGAGGTTCGGGTCGAAGATGTTCGAGAGCAATTGCGTGTAATCGTTTCGCCCATTGAGTGTGATCTCCGGCCCGACCTCTGCCCCTTCGCCGTACATCTTGTGGCATTGCCCGCACACCTTGCTGAAGATGAGCTGGCCTTTCACCGCGTCCCCCGGTGTGGTGCGAACAAGATGTCGCATCTCGGCAACCACTCGTTCCCGTTGCGGGTCGCGACCTGAACGCACCTGTCCCCACACTTCACCCAGCCGCTTGGAAAGCAGTTCATCCCCGAGATCCGCGATCCGTCGTGCTTGAAGTGAACTGAGAGCTGACGCGGGAATCTGCTTCTTCTCCATCGCTGCCAATAGAGCCGCAGCCCATGTCGGTCGCTGGGTGAGCAGTTCGATGGCCTTGGGCTGCAGATCGGTGGTAAGCTTCGGATAGTAGGCTAGGGCGAATGCGCCAACTTCGGGATCATCCAGCCGCGACAAAGTTGCCAGCAGCTTCCCCTTGAAATCGCTCGCAGCGGGCGGCTTGCCATCGAATATGGCAGCCACGCTCCGCAGCACTTCATCCTGACCAGCCGCCACGAGAGCACCAGCGGCCGCCAGTCGCTCCTCGTCTTTGAAGGTGGACGTTTCCAGCACTCTACGGGCGGCTGCATACCCGTCTGAGTCGCCCCAGGTTGTCGCCAGAAGCGCGGCTGGTACAAAGTTGCGGCTGGAGGGATCGGCCACGATTTTCTGGATGACCGGCCCAACCGACTTGCGTACCGCCGCCAAACGCTCACCCGCCAACTGCCGCGTCTGGATCTGCGTTGCCAGCACGCTCAGCACCTGCCGGGCTGATTCACTCGCCGCATCGGTGGCAAGAATCGTTTGCAGCACGACTGCATCCGGCTGCGGTTGCGACAAGACCCAGTCCATCAACCGGCCATCCAATGATTGCGCCAAGGCACTCGACCGGTATTCCGGCGCAGCGAGGAGATCACCCAGGAGCTCTGGTCGACGGCCATAAAAAGCCTTGACCGTCTGCCACGCCAGCCGATGAGCATGAGGGTCGTTTCCCAGAGCTTTTGATCCTTTTTTAATCGCCTCATGGACATCGTCACTGAGAATGCCCTGCTCTGCGGCACGAGTGGCGGTGATCCATGCCTGCACCCGAACAATCTGATCTTTATCAAGCATTCCGTACGGGATCACGATGCCAATCAGTTCGTTGGAATCCATCGTGCTGGAAGCATTTAAACGAGGGATGATCGATAGAAGTGTCCGATAGCTCCAGGCACGAATAACTGGGTCCGGATGATGTAAAGACTGCTTGCAATGAACTTCGTTATAGGTTGGCCCGTTGGTGGCAACTCGAAAGGCCGCATGACGCCCAAAATCGGTTGTGAGCTTCCCATTGGATCGAGACATTCCGAGAGACTGAATGCGTTTCGCACTTTCCCCGCCTGCCCACATTCTCTCTTCCAGAATCCGCTGAGCAGTCCCGCGTGTCCAGACGTTCGGGCTTTCCAGTAGTTGAAACAACTCGTCGTCGCCGAGTGATGCCAAGTCGAAGTTCGCCTTCCGAGGAGTCTCCTTGTATCGCACGCGATAGAGCCGCCCTTTGAGCCGGTCGATCCCTTCTGGATCGCGGTTGGCATCCTGATAGCAATGATAGCGGTCGTACCAGTCGAGGATGTAAAGCGAGCCGTCTGGGCCGGTCTTCTGCACCACCGGCATGAACCAGGCATCGTTCGCTGTCAGGAAATCAGGTTCGCCGAAGCCCGCGTAGGTCGAGCCATTGCGCTCAATACGGTCGACATTGATACATCCGCCATGGATGTTCCCCATGTAGAGCTTCTTGCGGTACTGCTCGGGGTAAGCGTCGCTGTCGAACCAGGTGATGCCGCAATACGCCGCCTTCTGGTGCTTGTGCTTGACGATCGATTCAATCTTCCATGTGTGCGGCGGATAAGGCCCGCCCTGCCGGTGGTAGTAACCGGTTTCGACGAGATGCCACAGGTGGTCGATGACGCAGGCGCTGATGAACGCTTCGCCTTCGTCATTGAAGGCGATCCCCCACGGGTTGCTTGTCCCTTCGCAGAAGACCTGGAATTCGCGAGTTTGCGGATGAATGCGGAACATCGCCACCGTGAATTTCCAACCGGGATGTTTCTCCCGCTCGGCCTCAGCAAAATTCGGATTGTCTTTACCATACTTGACGTGGCTGGGATTGAAGACGCCATTGAGCCCATAGAGCCAGCCATCCGGCCCCCAGGTCAAAGAGTTTGGTAACTCGTGGGTATCGTCGCGGCCAAAACCGGTCACCACGACTTGAGCCGGGCCGTCGGGTACACCATCCCGATTGGCATCCGGTACAAAAAGAATGTCAGGTGCATTCGCAATCCAGACACCGCCATGCCCGACTTGGACGGCCGAGGGAATGTTCAGCCCATCGAGGAAAACTGTGAACTTGTCAGCCCTTCCGTCGCCATCGGTGTCTTCGAGAATCTTGACGCGGTCCCGCCCTGGCCCGGCACTGTGCCTGGGATACTCCAGTGACTCCGTGATCCAGAAACGGCCCTTCTCGTCGATCGCCATCGCCACCGGATTGACGATCTCCGGTTCGCTGGCGACGACTTCCACCGTGAAGCCTTCCGGCACCGTCATCAGCTTCGCAGCAGTCGTTGCGTCGCGAGGATCGTTGGGCGGCTTCTCCTGACGATGAGGAATCACCTGCGCATTGAGCGATGTCCACGTTCCGAGAAACAATAAACCGAGCAGTAAGCCACCTGGAATTTTGCGGCTCAAAAGTAATCCAATCGGAAAGCGACAATCCATGGGAGGTGCCTCAGTGAGAAACGCATAAGCAGCAACACATGCATGTTACATCGAGGGACTTTGCACCGCCACAGTCCTCAAGCCTCTGAATTCTCTACTTCAGCGAATCAGGCTGACCTGCTGGTCACTGATGGCTGGCCGGACAATTTCCGGCGGATGACTTTTCTCAGTCGCACCCAGTTCCCAGGGAGATTGCCCGACCCACGTCGTTTTTAGCCCTTCGATTTTGAGTGTTCGCCCGGCAAGATCGACCGTCACCATCGCCCATAAAGGATCCTGATACGGGCAGGTACTTTTCAGGTGAGGATGCTGTTTGTGAATCTCTGGGGAGTAACTTTCATGTGCGAATTGATCTCCCATCCAGTGGTAGGCCGCACTGTTGATCTGGATGTAAGGAATCCCGTTGACGGGGCGAACGTAATCCTGATGCAAATGACCTGCGAATACAGCCACTACGGGCGATTTGTTTGATAACGTCCCTTCGAGAATCTTCTGGATTGCCGCATGGTTTTCGATGCCTGAATCTGTTTCCAGAGGTTGGTGGATGAGCACGATGACGGGTTCGCTGGATTTCTCAAGCTCCGTTTTCAACCACGCGATTTGATCCGGTCCAATGTACCGGGCATATCCCGATTTCTGGCCCCCCGGTTCATTTCCATCCAGAACAATGAATCGCACCCCTTTTGCAGAAAACGCATAGTACCTGGCAGGCATACCATAGAACTCGGCAGTGACCTGAGGTTTGTAACCGGCGTCCATGTCATGATTACCCAGCACATGGTATTTAGGCCCCGGGAATGCGTTCCAGATCTTCATGAGGGGCTGGTTTGCAGGTTTGGGGATACAAAAATCGCCCAGTTGGCAGATAAAATCGACGTTTGCCAATGTCATCGCTTCGACAAACGCTCTCAAACGATCAGGAGCATCGGGGATAATGTCCTGATGGAGATCTGTAATCACCCCAAAACGAAGTGGTGCTGTCTGCTCCTGCGCCTGGGTCACCAGGGCGGGTAAAGTGACGACACAGGAACTTGTGGCCAGAAATGTCCGCCGACTGATATTTGTCATCAGGAGTCGCTCCAGGAATGTCGTGCTGTGTTGAGTCTTAAATAGAAACGAGGGAAAGCCTGGCATTGGCTGATCATGTTGATGGTTGGGCAAGATGCTTGTTGAACCAGCTCAGCATTTCTTGAATCGCCTGTTTCATGTCTGCAGGAGGTAAGCCATGGCCTGCCTCAGGAAACTCCACCAATCGATTGGGAACTTGCGTCTGCTCGAAAGCCGCTTTGATGTTCTGGCTGTGTGAGACGGGAACCAGATCATCTTTGGCCCCAGCGAGGAGCAAAGTCGGCGCGTCATCGGCAGAAACTTGTAACAGGGGTGAAAGTTTCTTCGCTGCCGCCAGGTCGAGATCCAGAGCAGGAAATCGATCGTAAGCGGGGAGCCGGTCTTTGGCCTCGCGTACCATAATCGTCAGATCCGTGGGGGCCACAAACGCTGCGACGGCCTGAACACGATCACTCACCCGATTGATGGGATCGGGATCGTTCGCACGACCATCGTCTCCTGTGGTGCCCAGCGTGAGTGAAAGATGGCCGCCAGCGCTGATGCCAAAGACTCCCAGGCGGTTGGGGGAAATTCCAAACTGTTTGGCATTCAGACGAATAAATCGCACACTGCGGCGGACGTCGGCGACGGCATCGGGAATGCCATATTTCGGGCTGCTGCCGTGGCGTACGGCAAATACCGTGTAGCCTGCGTCGGTCAGTGGCTTGAGCATACCATGCAGCTTTTCGGGTGGTGACCACTGCGAATACCAGCCACCGCTGACGATAAAGATCACCCCCGCTCCATTGGCATTTTCAGAGGGAGTAAAGACATCCAGCGTCATCGCCAGACCATCTTTATGACCATAGACCACATCGGGCGTAATCTTTACGGTAGAATCGGCTGCCGTAACTGCATGCTGAAGGCCCATCCAGAGGGAGAGTATAATCAATCCTTGATTCCAGAAACTTGCCATCATTGTTCTCCTGATAAATGCTCTGTTGCGTCCACTCAGTTTCAAATCACACTCGATATGCGTTCCCCATGAGTTGACCGTGAAAATCGCTCATGATCAACTGCCCAGCAGATCGTATCGATCTGGTTTCACTTTGGTTCTCAGCGATTGATCTCGTGCCAACGGGCAAACTTTACTGGACAGTGACTCTGTCAATGAATTCTTTTTTGACCCAGCATCAACCGCCATCCGCTGCCCAGCCATCATCGACATTCCGTCTTGACTGGCTGTGCTGGACAGCTTTGGCGTTGACCTTGATCCTCCGCGTGGGCTGGATGGTTTTGAAGCCCGAGTCTCTAGCGATTGATCGGGATGCTTATCTCCTGCTGGCTCAAAATCTGGTGCATGGCGAAGGGTTTTGCGGGCCGGGTGGAGTTCCCACAGCGTTTCGGCCACCACTTTTCCCACTGCTTCTGGCACCGTTGTTGTGGCTGGCAAATGTCACGTGGGCTGTGGCCATACTGCAGTTGTCACTCTCTCTCGTGCTCACCTGGGCGACGATTCGAACAACTCAACTGTTGACGATCGATCGTGCCAGCGGTGAAGACACAAGAGATGGATGGCATGCGGCGGGTGGCTGGGCGGGCATGATTGTCGCAATAGATCCTTTACTGCTGCTCTACTCGACGCAGCCGATGACGGAAATTTTAGCCGCCACGCTGATCATGCTGTTGTCGCTGCAGTTGGCTCAGGCATTGATCCATCCCGCATCTCTGACACTCTCCCGATTGATGCTGGCTGGTCTCATGGCTGGGTGCGCCCCATTGGCCAGGCCCGCACTCCTTCTGCTGCTACCATGGTTCCTCATTGGCATGGGATGGATCGGCAGCCAACACGCACCACACCGTTCACCGCGATTATTTCTGCGCATCGTGATGATCCTTGCAGGATTTGCTTTGATCGCTCCCGGAATCTGGATGACTCGAAATCAACTGGTGATGGGTGAACCCATCGTCACCACAACACATGGAGGTTACACACTCTGGCTGGCCAATAATCCTGTCATACAAGAGCTCGAAGAGATCAAAGGAACTTCCATCTGGCCTGATGAAAAATTTCGTGAATGGGAAGCCAGAAACCGCGAAAAACTCGATGGGCTCAGCGAAGTCGAGCAAGACAAACTTCAGCAGGGCTGGGCCTGGCAAACCATCCGCCGCAATCCTGAAGCCTTTACTCGCAGCGCTCTGCTCCGGATGGCATTTTTCTGGAGCCCAGTCCCTCAAAGCATGTTCCAGAATCGAGTGCCGTGGGGACTCATGGAACTGTTGTTCTTCAGCTATGGCCTGTTCGCCATGATGGCCTGTTTAGGAACTATTGAACTCCTTCGCAGTCATCGAGTTTTTGGCGTCTGGTTGGTTGGTACTGTCTGCCTGGTGATGCTGCCCCATGTTTTCTACTTCAGCAATGCGCGGATGCGGGCCCCCATTGAGCCTCTCCTGGCGATCCCTGCCGCGATCTATCTCGTCAAACTCTTACAGCCATTGATCCGCAGGACGCACATTCCCGAGGATTGATCCCGTCTTGGCAAAGTCACTGGGAATTCTCGGCAGCATTGATGATCCGGCGAGCAATCATGACTGGATTGTCCTCGGGATCGATAGGGAATTGCCGACATTCTTCCAGATTACGAAACCACGTTTCCTGTCGCTTGGCAAACTGTCGTGTGCGATCGCGCATGGTGATAAACACAGATTCAGGGAGAGAGAGTTCCGGGTGTCGAGCTTCAGGACTCAGGGTTTCCAGCCAATCGAGAATTTCTTTGTAGCCCAGTGCCTGTCGGGCGGTATGGCTGAGAGGGCGTTCGAGTTCCATGAGTCTGAGATTTTCCGCAACCAGCCCTTGCTCGACCATCTGCGTTAATCTCCGTTCGATGCGTTCGGCTAACCAGCCTCGAGGGGGCATCAAAGCAAAGACTTTGTGGATCCCTTCGACTGGCGGTTGATTCTGTTGCGCAGACAACGGAATGCCAGTGAGCTCAAAAACCTCTAGGGCACGGATCACTCGCCTCAAATCATTCACATGCAATCGAGCCGCTGCCGGAGGATCACATTGGGCCAGAAGGTCATGAACGGCCTGATTTCCCTGTGTGATCGCCAAAACCTCCCACTTCTTGCGAAGTTCCCAATCAGCCGCCGGGCCATTAAAAACTCCCCGCAGCAGACTCCTCAAATACAACCCCGCTCCACCGACAAACAGCGGGGTCTTGTTGCGCTGGACAATCTCTTCCGCCACCTGATGAGCATTTTTCAGATACTCCGCCACACTGAATTCTTCCCACGGATCAATGACGTCGAACAAATAGTGCGGCCTCGCCAGACGCTCCGTGACGGAGGGCTTCGCTGTACCGATGTCCATTTTTCGATACAGTGTCATCGAATCGAGAGCGATGATTTCTGCATCGAGCATTTCTGCCAGTTCGAGAGAGACTGCGGTCTTTCCACTGGCGGTCGCCCCGGTCAGAAACCAGCACTGGTTGAGAAGTTCTGCGGGAAACTGCATAGCGAGTGGTTTTCAACAGCAGGGTGGTGGCATACACTGCACTCAGTTCGCAGGGCAGCATTCTGCCCATCATAACAGTGGCTGTGGTTTGCTGAACCTTGAAAGGGACCGCAATCGACGGCTGTTGTTGAACCAAAGAACTGCAGGTTTACTACGAAGGTTTTGACATGCCACAGTTTGAGAGTCAGGTTCAGCTTCCTGCAGCACCGGAAAAAATCTTCGACTTTATCTCACGTCCAAAGAATCTCGCCTCGCTGAGTCCTCCAGAAGCTGGTCTGGTCTTTGTGGAAGCTCCCGAAGTGTTATCTCTCGGCAGCATCATGGTCTGTCGAGTTCAGGCTTACGGCGTCGTCCAGCAACTTGAGCAGAAGATCACGGTCTTTAATGCTCCCGTGGGCTTTCGCGAAGAACTGATCAAAGGCCCCATTAAAAGTTACATTCACGATTACATCATCGAGCAGCAGGATGATGAGTTGTGCGTGCTGAAAAATCGAATTGAGTTTGAGCCACCGGGAGGCCTGATTGGTCTGATGGTCACTGCCGACAAGATTCTCGATCAACTGGAAGATGCCTTTGCTTACCGCCGTCAGATGCTGGTCAAGGCGTTCTCGTAAACACTCGAAAGTCAACCATTCGCACGGGAACCTGAGGTAGACTTGATGAGTGATTTGCTCAAGCGGCTCGAAGCACAGTTGGAACACCGGCTCATGGAACTCCCCGCCGGGTCTTACGTGACGGAACTTTCGCAGGCGGGTCATCATATGATGGCCACAACGCTGGTCGAAAAGGCCTACCAGATGGTCGAAGCCTGTGCGGAAGAGGATGCAGGGAACCCGGGCGACGTTCCTGCAGCAGCCGCCAACGTGTTGTTCCACTGGATGCTGCTGCTCAAGGCCTACGGACATGACTTGAGCACGGTTGAGCGAGAACTCACGCAGCGCTTTGATCTGCGGTGAGCCATCACTTCAATTCGGTGATCTTCACAGGCCGGCGATCATGATTTTTTCGCAGAAATCGCTTTGAGCACTTTCGTCCAGTTACTGCGCAGTTCTTCCTCACTCAACCCACCAGAGTTGTCGGCATCGATCTGCTTGAGAAACTGTCGATGGCCAGACTGAACCTCGCTCTCATCGACCTCCCCATTTCCATTGCGATCGAGAGCTTTGAGAAGTTTGCGGGGCCCCTCTTTGGAATCGAGCCAGTCGGTCATGAGGTTGGCAGTCTCTGCTGTTGAGCGGGGGATCGCGATGTCAAAGTAGCCAATCATCATCTCTTCCCAGGATTGATCCCCCCAGGTGACGACTTTGGAAGGGTCAGGGTTGGCGAGATTATCTGGTGAATTATCAAATGTCGCCGAGGCGAAGAGAGTTGAGCCGCGAGCCACTTTGATCGGTTCTGCCAGGCGATACTGTGTCTGCCAGTTGAAGTCGTAATGGGGAACATTCAGCACAACTTGCCGTTCCCCACCGGGTGACTGCAATTCGTAACGGAATGACTTCCCCCGGAGATGCATGTGAGGTGACATCGACAGCAATTCCAGCTCGACGGGAGCTTTTGTGGGCCTGGCGTCGACGCGCTGATTGTCTTTGTACGGCTCTAATCGAAAACGGAGCTGAGCCACACTTTCCGTCTTGACTTCATGCGTGACTTTGGCGGGATCAGCAAAGATCAGCCCGACTTTTGTGCGATCTTCCTGGGCCTCGCCATTGGGAGTGTAATGTACCTGAAAAATAAACTTGGAACCCTTCGGGATACGTTTGGCATAGCCTTCCGGGAGTGGCTTCAATCTCAATCCAGGCACATACGCCACCAGAAACTGCTTATCGTGATCAAACTTTTTGCCATCCTCACTCAGGAACACAATGACGTGATGGACAACAGCCCGGTTCCCGGGTTGAACCTCAACACCCGAGATCCAGCGATCTTCGGTGATGCCAGGATCTGCCGAGAAATATTGATATTTGACTTCGCCGGTCGACTTGACAGAGTACGGCCGCTCGCTCATCCACACCACCTGATCCGGCTGACGTGGTAATTGCCAACCATTGGTGAAAACTGGCAAAGGAGGTCTTTGCGAAATGTCTCCTGCCGGGGTCCCTTCGGCGACCCATTGCTTCAATGTGTCAATTTCCTTTTGAGAGAGCCTCCGTTCATTGAGGAATTTGGCGTGCGACTCCTCCGCATGCCAGGGCGGCATTCTTCGCTCACTGGTCACTTCGGCAATCATTTCGGCCCAACCCGCAGCCTCTTCGTAGTGAACCAGGCTGAAAGGCCCAATCTCACCGGGACGATGGCACTCGACACAATGGGCATCGAGGATCGGTGCGATGTCTTTGGCCCATGTCACTTGAGGCTCTGCCTTCGGCGAACTCAAGCGGCCAATCAGGCAGCCAATAACTTCGGTCTTGCTGATTTCGACGTTTTTCTTTGCCAGAATCTGTTCGACAGCCAAAGCCAGATCTTCGCGAGTCGGAGCTGGCCTTGATTTCCCAATCCCGTGCTGATCGTCGATTCGACCGCTATAGCGAATGACGCGGTTTTGATCGAGCACGACCACTTGAGGTGTTCGTTCGGCCCCTAACGCCTTGAGCCAGTCTTGATGGGTATCCTTCAGAATCGGGTAGCTCAGTTTTTGGCGACGGGCTTGGGCCTGAATTTCGGCCAGCGAATCTTGAGGATTGGCGTTAACCCCCACGAATTGTACGCCCCGATCCGCAAATCGTTCCGCAAGGAGATTCAACGTCTTGGCATATTGCAAAGCCAAAGGACACTCTGTTCCCAGAAAGGCCACCACCACGACGGGTGATGCTTCCGATTTCGGAAACGTCCAGACGTTTCCTTCGACATCTTTCCAGGTTTTATCAGTCAGCTCGGAAAGAGCAGTCAACTTTCCCTGCGGGCTCTCGGCAGTGGCAGCCGCCTGCGGCGTGTTTTCCACCGCAAAAGTCGGAAGTGCCGCCCAGGATCCTGACATGAATCCCGCGAGGCAAACCAGTGGCTTCAGGAAAGATGGTGTCGATCCGCTCATAACTGATGGCCCTGAAATCTGTTCACTATCTTTTGGCTGCCCTACCAACACCTGTCAGCACAGTTCCCTGTGACTCAAAAGGACTTACCCAGGAAAAGTGCTCCGGGTTTCAATACAGGAACACCTGGCAGAATGGTGGGTTCTCCAGAGTTTTCAGTCATCCCGCGGTTTTTGGGAAGAGCGGAATGTGAGCGCACAGAGAATTAAGACACGCTAACTTTCCTCACCTGGGGAAAAACTGCCAATCGTCGGCATGGCCAGGCTGGTGGAAGCGTTAATCCATGGTCTTCCTTCGGCATGTGCAATGGCCCGAAAGATACCTTCCCAGGTGAATGGACTGGCTTCCGCAGAAATCGATAACCCAGCTTCGATGGCGGCTTGTGTCGTCACCGGACTGATGCTTACAAATCGAGCCACATTGATGAACTCTGACGCATTGTGGCCAGATTCTCTCAAATAAGCATCAAGTAGTTTTTTCCAATTCCTGGCAATCGATGGGCTGCTCAAGGCAATCCAATCGAGTTCTTTACGGGAGAGTTTTTCCCAGAAATCTGTCGGCCAACTGGTCACATCCTCATTGCGATAGACCACCGCCGTTTCTATTGACCAGCCTGCTTTTTGAAGTCGTTCGGGAATGACTTCCCGTCCACGATTCGCCCGGAACCAGATCGCTTTTCCAGATGGGAATTGCTGGGTGAGTTCTTCCGCAAGGACTTCTCCGCGAAACTGAGAGGGCACAAAGTCGGCACGAAGATGCCATTTCTCCAGTTCGGCAGCAGTGCTCGCACCAATGACGGCAAGTCGGCAGCTTGCCAGTTTGCGACCATCCAGCCCGCGTTTCCACAAATGCTGCATGAAACAACGCACACCATTCACACTGGTGAAAATGATCCAATCGAATTCTGCGATACGGTCAATGATTCCATCGACGAGGGCCCAATCATCGATGGACGAGATCGAGATGGTGGGCATCAGCAGCGGAGAACCTCCCAATTGCTCACATTCGAGGGCCGTGAGTTCCCCCTGTTCGAGTGGTCTGGGAATCGCAATTCTCAGGTTGCGAAGTGGCCGCTCTTCAAACCAGGCAGCAGGCGTTCGCCATTCAATCGCATTACCGATCATGGCAAGTGATGGTGCCAGGAGATTGGCCTGTTTGGCCCTGGCAGCGATATCCGCCAGAGTCGCTTCCACCATTTGCTGACGAGATGTAGTCGCCTGACTCACAACCATGGCAGGTGTCTCTGCCGGCTTGCCGGCGTCGATGAGTGCTCTGGCGATCGTCTCCAGGCGATGCAAACCCATGTAGAAGACGAGCGTGCCAGGAAAATTGGCCAGAGACTGATAATTCAATGTCTGTTCAGTTTTGTCTGGATCCTCGTGCCCTGTAATGAATGCCACCGCAGAGGCACACTCACGATGCGTCAGCGATAAACCCGAATAGACGGCTGCAGCAGTGGCGGCTGTAATTCCCGGAACCACTTCAAACGGAATCCCCGCTTCAGCAAGAGCGGCCGCTTCTTCACCGCCGCGCCCAAAGATAAAAGGATCGCCTCCCTTTAATCGCACCACGATCTGGCCATTGCGTGCCGCTTCAATCATCCGGGAGTTGATCTCCGATTGAGAAATCCAGCCCGGATGTGTGCTGATGGCGCGATCTCCACCTGCCGAACGACCTGCGCGACAGCTTCGAACAGCCTCACCACGCGACCAATTCAGAATCCGTGGATTGACGAGGCCGTCATACAACACCAGATGGGCCTCCTGTAGACATTGCCAGCCACGAATGGTCAACAATCCCGCATCACCCGGCCCGGCACCGACCAGATAAACTTTTCCAATCCGATTCGTCATGAGTCTTCCGGTGATCAACGCGGCCAGTTTTTCATTTTTGTCCCTGAACCAGAGCGTTACGACGGTTGGGATAAAGACTGAAAACGGGATCCTTCGTATCTTGAGGCTTTGTGGTGTATCTTTATGGTAATTCCATCCTTTGTCGATGAACAACACTCTCTGAATCGAAATGACTCCGAGAGTCATCGTCTGTTAGATCCTTACCGACTTTTTACGGTCCATCAAAACCGTTCTCTGGAATCGAAAGTTTTCCTATATGCCCAAACGTGAGACTGGTTCTGGCCGGTCATCTTCTCCAGAGAACCGTCCGAGACCTTATCGGTCTGCAACCCAACAGACGGATTCTGATCCTCATGCAAGGGAGGAAGAAGCGACAGATCCCTGGGTGAGAGCCTCGCGCAAACTCTCAGGTTCGAAGCATCCCCTGCGAAGTACCAGCCCGAAAAAGGCCGACAGAAAATCGACTTCGGGGGCCGGACGCAGTGGAGGAAGTAACCCACCACCTTCCAGGGCGCTGCATGGACGATCGGCATCCGCGCGGACAGGAACGACACGCCCGGGAAGACGTGAAGCACTCGAGGCGATCGATTCCGTTAATGCCGCCATGGCGAAACTGACTGGACCGCAAAATTTCCGTGAAGGATCCAAGGCCTCTGCCAAAGGAGACCTTGAACTGGCTCTCAGTCACTTTCGAGAAGCCGTCCATCGTTCGCCATCGAGTTTGCCTTATCGAAAAACGCTAAGAGCGACGGCTTGCCGTAAGCATCGGCAAAACCTGGTCGGGTCGCCCAATGCGAGCAGTGTGATTATCCGTCTGGTGGTGCTCATTTCCGATGCGAAGAAGAAACGGGAGTGGCACCGGATTGATCGACTGGCCGAAGAAGGCCTGGCGCTCAATCCTTGGCATGATCAACTTCATGCACTGGCAGCCGAGGCCAATCTTGAAAGACGCTACTATGAAGTGGCTCTGTTTCTTGCCGATACCGCCCGTCAACTCACTCCGGGTAACCAGGAATTTGAGGTGTTGTATCAGAGGATTCAGGAAGCGATGAGAAATCCTGCAGTAAAGGATCGCTCAATGACAGAGACTTCGATGGCCAAGCGAAAAGCGGCACAGGGCAAACCGACCAAAAAATCGACTTTAACGCCCGGGACGAAGGCGAAAGCCAAGATCGTCGCGAAAAAATCTGAAAAGGTGGATAAAGCACCTCGAAAAGCGTAAATATCTAGTTGCAAATCTGTTCTGAGCGAAGACCGATCGACTAACTTCAGGGCTGCCAAATGAATTTTCTCGTTAGATCTCATACCGCAGGATTTTCGCTGCTGTCGAGTTGCCTCATGTTCGGTCTGGTGCTGGCAGGAGTTCAAAGCCGATTAGCACAGGCTCAGGAACCTGCCCAAACTCCTTTGAATGTCCTGGGAAGTCTGGTTCCTGATACAGCCAATCTCGTCGCTGTCATTCGCGTTCAGGAACTTCTCGACAGCCCGATGGGACGCGCTGCCAACTGGAGACAGGCACATCAGGCGGCTTTCCTGAATGGTGCTGCCACTGTCCCGACCAACGCCACCATGCTGGTGCGTGCGGCACATGTTCAACCCGATCATAACCGGGTCGTCTGGTCATTAGCCTTAGCCCAGATGCAGGGCACGTGGACGCTTCGCACACTCAGCCAGCCAACCGGCGGGGTCATTCAACAGGTCAATAATCACCCGGTACTGGTTCTCAGTTCCGATGCTATTGCGACTCAACTCCCTGGAAATCGCCTCGCAATCCTCTCGCCCGCCTCGAGGCATGACCTCGGTCGATTTCTGCGTCATACCACTGAAACTCTGAATGGTGCCTCACCGCAAAAATCCTGGGCCGAGACCCAAATCGATTCGTCCAAAAGTCACATTATGCTATCTCTCGATATGAGAGACACGTTTGACCCGGTCGTGGCAGCCAACTATCTGCAGTCAACTCTGGCTTTTGCTGGTAAACAGAACGAAGCCAGGATTATGGGTCAGATTCTGTCGGATCTCGAATTCATCGAATTCGATGTCGATGCCAGCAGTCAGCTTGATATGACGATCAAAATGAGCTTCTCCCGCTCTCCCACAAGACCAGCCAGCGAACTGCAGCAGGTGTTCGTCAATTACCTTGATGACTATGGCTTTCATCTCGATGAAATTGAAACTGCAAAAGCCACACTGAGCGGTCGCGTGCTGACCTTATCGAACACGATTTCTGATGCCAGCCTGCGTATGGTGCTCTCATTGATTCGTGGTGTGGGTGCAGGAACTTTGCTCCCCGAATCTCACTCGGCACAAACTCCAGAGGAAGCAACTCTGGCGGCATCAATTGCTTATTTCCAGACAGTGAATCAGCTTGTCGATGATCTGTTTCGCCAGGCATCGCGCGGTCACGACTATCAGCGAGTCGCCTCGTGGTACGACAACTTTGCCCGTCGTATTGACGAGTTGCCCATTCGAAATGTTGATCCGGATCTGCTCCGATATGGCCGTTCGATCAGTGCCCGCTTGAGACAAATCGGAATGTCGCTGCGCGGGATTCAATTAGAAATGGGACGCGTCGCCAGCTACGCTGAGTACCGGGTGGATGTCACTCCCCCCCAGGTTCAATGGAATGGTGGCTGGGGTGGAAACTGGAATGGCTGGGGTTGGGGCGGAGCCTGGGTGACACCGGGAACTGTGAATGTCGAAACCAACTTCCCTGAAATTCGCGGCAGACAGGCTGATGCGATTGCCAGAGGCACGACTGAGCGCGAGACCATCTGGAAATCGATTAACAATGATCGAGCCATTGTTCGCGACGACATGATGAAGAAGTTCAATGTCGATTTTCTGAATCCACCTCGTCGCTAGAACAGTCACTGATTGACAATTTTTCATGGAGGATGATTCAACAATGTTTCGACTTTTAGGATTCTGCCTGGCCCTGGGATTGAGCTCGCTCTTGCTGACGACTGCCCATGCCCAGGAAGCTCGCGTGGTAGACAAAGCCGGGTTTGACAAGGCGATCGCAGCACATCGAGGCAAGATTGTCATTGTGGATTGCTGGGCCACCTGGTGTGTGCCTTGCATCAAGCAATTCCCCAAATCGGTCGAACTTGCAGATCGTCATGCCAGGGATGGCGTGGTGCTGGTGACATTGAACTTTGACGATGTCTCTGGAACCAAAGTGCCAGCGAAGGTCAACAAGTTCCTCGCCGAGAAGGCAGGAAAAGGGGACCATCTGGTCAGTGCTCATTCTTTGAGTGATGACGGCGCAGAGATTTTTGGAATCTCAGACGCGGCTCTACCTCATTACATAATCTATGGCCGCGATGGAAAAATCGCCGCTCGGATTGCCAGCACCGAAGACCTGCCAGCGACTCACGAACGAGTCGAACAGGCCGTCCAGAGCCTGCTCAGCAAATCGCCCCGGTGAGTCGATGAGTTAAGACCCATCGACTCAGAAAACCTCTTCACTGAGGTCTAAGCCAATTAAGGTTCAACCCAGAGTCGCTGTCGCCAGCAGGTTGGAGAGTCGACAGATGTTTCGGCGGGATTTGTCTGCTGGTTGTGATGTCAGAATCACGGCATAGGCTCCGAGTTCCGGATCCATCCAGCAGAGTGTTCCCGTGGCTCCCCAGTGACCGCAAGTTGTTTCAGGAAGAAGTTCGCACAATGGGGATGTGTGCTGGCGCCAATTGAGTCGCCAGCCATAACCCCAACCCCGCGTGCGGCGTTCGATCTCTCCCAACTCTGGGAGCATCTGAACCTGGTTTTCCATCGATCTCACAAGTGACTGACGCGAAAGAAACCCGTGTCCAGGACCTGCCTGGCCATGTTCAATATCAATCGTGGTGAGGCAAGCTCTAAGGAGCGAAACGATATCTGTGGGAGTACAGACCATTCCACCCCAGGGTGCCCCCAATGTCCGCCACCACGGACTATTCCAGTTCCAGTCGTCGCCGCCAGCCTGTTCGGGGGGCACTTGAACGGAGATCTGTCGGCGTTCAATTCGCTCGAACGATTTTTCAGTCCCTGCTCCCAGAGCCGAATCATGCATTCCCAGAGGCTCAAAGATGGTTTTTCGAATGAATTCTCCCTGAGGCAGGCTGGTGATCTTCTCCATGATTTTCCCCAGCACGGAATAGCCCAGTGACTGGTACTGCACACCCCGGCCAGGAGCAAAAGACAGCGATGCCCGACAAGCTTCTGTCACAAAATCATCCAGGGTCGCGTGGGCTTTGCGAAGCTCGACGTTATTCGGCGGGAGATCGGGCAAACCGGATGTATGAGTCAGCAGATGGCGGATTTCGATGCCGTGCTTCTGTTCGTTGGCGAATTCCGGGAGAAATCGAGTCACGCGATCATTCAGGAGAATCTCACCAGCTTCAACCAACGCGAGTATGGCCATCGCCACGACCGGTTTAGTGATGGAAGCCACAAGATAAGCGGGTTCGCCTTCGAGTAAAGCCGCTCCCAGTTTTTGGATTTCAGGTCCGAAATGCCTGGGGGCGTAATGCCTGCGCGGCGATCCACAAGCGAAGGAAAGCGTCACGCCTTCGGCTTTGGACCAGCTTTCAGCCAGAGCCTGAGCCCGATTCCATGCTTCCTGCGAAGAGACAACCATTGTGAACCTCCCTGCTCATCTGCCAGTAAAATGAATGATCTACGAGACAGGATGACTCGATCACCCTTCAGGATTCGCCCGCGAGCATGCCGCCGACAGGTACAGTCTCAATCCGCATGATGCTGTCGAGCCTCGTGATCTCGAGAACTTCGCGAATCTCTGGATTCGGATTGAACACCATCAGTTCCACACCGAGTTTGGGAATGGTGGCAAGTAGCCCCAGCATGCCACTGGGGACAAAGCGAACATTCGTGAGATCGACAGCCAGCGACTGACATTTCGTGGTGCGAAGCAGCAATGTGAGTTCATCGCGGCAGATTCCGAGATCGAGTCGATCCGGGCGGTTCCTCCCGAAACCAATCACCGTTAATGGGCCGGATTGGTAGACTGCAAATGAACTATAGGGCTGACTGGTCATGATTTACTCCTGAGTTTCAGGAGTGTGTCAATTCCTGTCATGCAGGTCAACTCGCCTATCATGCAGATTAACTTGATTGAGACGACTCAACAGGAGTGCCGCCTCAATTCGACCACGCAGCGAAAAGTGAGTGAAAGGGCAGGATGGTTGGAATAAAGACAGCCTTGATACAAACACATCGAACGAATAGATGTAAACTCATCCTGCCGAGAGGAAGTCTGCCCATTCTTCTCCAGAAATTCCAGTCGAATCGTTGACGATCGACGATTTTGCAGAATTTCGAGATGATGCTCAGCGAATGATCAACTCCTCACCCGCTTCATCGACACGAGGGGATTGTCCACCACGCAGGACACTGTTTCCCTGGAAGAGAGTCCGCTGGTCGATTGGGGTGGGATTCAACCAGTCTTCTTCGCGAAATTGACCACTCGGCGAGTAGGCAGCCAGTGCGTTCTGGTAGGTGACAATCTCAATCTGGTCTTTCGTGATTCCGGCCTGTTCCATGAGTCGAGCTGTTTTGGGAACAGCCAAAGCATCAGAAACGCCCCAGTCAGCCGAGGAATCGATAATGACCCGCTCTGTCCCGTACTGTCGGATAATCTCGACGACCCGCTCATTACCCATTTTGGTGCGCGGATAAATCGTGAAGGCACACCAGTAACCACGATCCAGAACTTCTTTGCAGGTCTCTTCGTTGTTGTGGTCAATCACGACACGATGAGGGGCGATCCCGAGATCTTCAATGATATCCATCGTGCGGTAAGTGCCCCGCTTTTTATTTCGATGCGGCGTATGAATCAGAATGGGAAGATCGACCTCCACTGCCAGTTCGAGTTGCAACCTCAGATACTTCTCTTCGAGAGCGGTCTGGTCATCAAAGCCAATCTCACCAATCGCCACGACCCCTTCTTTGGTGAGATACAGGGGCAGCATTTCCATCACTTCGTCAGCCAGTCGCTCGTTATTGGCTTCTTTGGAATTCAGGCCAATCGTGCAGTAATGCCGAATGCCAAACTGCGAAGCGCGAAATCGTTCGAAGCCAACGAGCGTAGCAAAATAATCCTGAAAGGAACCGGCAGTCGTTCGAGGCTGTCCCTGCCAGAAAGCCGGCTCAATCACAGCCACCACCCCCGCAGCGGCCATCGCTTCATAATCGGCCGTAGTTCGCGAAACCATGTGAATGTGCGGGTCGATAAAGGCCATGATCAAAGCTCTCCTGTGGAGTCACCCGGCTGTGATGTATTGACGATGCTGATGATACCATCAGGAACAAGACAATTTTTCGCTCTGACTGGTCGAATCTCGGACGATATTCACTTCTAACTGACCGTTCGCGGCACGAGAAGTTCCCAGGTCAATTGACCCGTTTCCCATTCATCACGAAGTTGGCTGGCTGAGGCAGGCCCGTCGAAATTTGCGCCGGAATTTGATTCCACTAACGTCAGGAATGCTGCCCGCTGTTCCGTGGGATTACCTGACTCCAATAGCTGCTGCAGCTTGTGGGTCGCCCGGGAATTCAGGAAACGAACCATGGGTCGCCAGAGATCGAGAGGCACTTGCCGACCTGCTGCCTGACGTTCTTCGGCAAAATCGAGCAGCATGTCGACGAGTTCCGGATTGTTGCGTTGATCAACCGCCCAGATGCCACTGAGTGAGATGTCGTTGAACAATGTCTTGAGAATCAGTTGGTTCCATGAGTTATTGCAGAGATTCTCAGCGGGGTACGGGTTGTCGTAAACAATCGCCAGAAGCACGCTCCGGATGTTGGAACGAATCCCTTCTTCACACCGCTGCTGGTGGGCCTCCGGATAAGGGAATAGTGGCAAAGCGCTGTAGAGAGCCACCAGTTCTCGCACTTCTCCGGCGTTAAAGAGCGGATCAAGGACACTCAGTAATTCTCCGGCGGTTCGATGTCGCCATTGGAGAATCAGCCAGGTTCGGGCCGCCTGATCGACGCTCCAGGCCTCTGGATGCCAACCTGGCCGCACTTTATGGGCCGCTTGAAGCTCCTCGGATGAGAGGTTCAGATCGGATTTGCCAGTTTTTCGCGGAACGAGCCCAAATGAAAGAAATAATCCCTTACGGTCACCTTGAGAGATCTTCTCCGATTGCCTGGCCAACCACTCCAGAGCTGAAGGCTCCAGCCTTGTTTGCAGCCAGGTGGCCAGCACATGAGCAATCTGCTCTGTTCGTTCTGTCTTCGAGGATGTCTTCGGCAATTGAGTTGGGATGACGGCCGGTGTGGAATCAGCAATCGAATTCATGGCAGGAATCTCGGAGGAGGCATCATGGCAAGCGGCGGGTGAACATCTGACTCAATTCTTACGCGGTCATTCAACAAGTTGAGATCAGCAACCAGGGTGGATCAATGACCATCAGCCATGCCGGCTGCAGCCCGAAGGATGACCACAGCAACTGTTCATTACAGGTAAAGGAGATGCCGAACTGCGGCCACCAGCCACCATGGCGAGCATACCGCCAGAGATCAATCTTTCGACGGGTGTCTCTGCTGGTGTGGTTCCAGGCAGACGCCCTGCCTTCTCACAGAGCTCGCCCCAGGTGAGAATCTGCTCACGGATCCCGTGAGAAACACTGACCGTTTCATTGTTTGCAGGACAGAAATAATCGTAATTGATCATGTCGGGGCACTCTTTCTCACATGAAATCATCGGTTGAGTGCGTCACAATCATTTCTCAATCGAACGCAGAAACAACCTTCTATGTCAGAATACCGCCGGATGAGTGCAGCGGGCAACCCTTGCAATTTGAGCCCACCTGCTCAGCTCTTCCTGCGAATCAACCCCAGGCAAAGTGAAAGTCGCAAAGCATGTCCGCTTCCACACGACCAGATGGTGGATTTCTCGGGAGCAGCCCGTTCAATGGGCAGTTTCCTCAAACTCGCCTGCGCCGCAATCGCCAATCGACGTGGTCTCGGGCATTAACACAGGAAAACCATCTGCACGTCAGCAATTTGATCTGGCCGGTCTTCGTGATTGATGGAGTCAATCACGAAGAAGAAGTTGCCAGTATGCCCGGAGTCTTGCGCAGGACGATTGATCGGCTGCTGCCAGCCTTGCAAGAAGCCGAGTCACTGGGGATACCGGCAGTGGCCATCTTTCCTGTGACGGAACCACGATTAAAAGATGCTGAAGGAACGGAAGCTATCAATCCTGAAAATCTGGTCTGCCGGACTGTCCGCGCGATTAAGCAGGCAGGTCTTTCATTGGGAGTGATCTGCGATGTGGCCCTTGATCCTTATACATCGCATGGTCATGACGGAATTCTGCGTAACGGCGTGATCGTTAACGATGAGACGGTGGCACGACTTTGCCAGCAAGCGGTTGTTCAGGCTCAGGCGGGCTGTGACGTCATTGCTCCGTCGGACATGATGGACGGCCGCATCGGTGCGATCCGCAACGCACTGGATGAGGCTCAATTCCAGCATGTGCAGTTGCTTTCTTATGCTGCCAAATACGCCTCAGCGTTTTACGGGCCATTTCGTGATGCTGTCGGATCGGCTTCACAATTGGGACAAGGTGACAAAAAGACTTACCAGATGAATCCGGCTAACACGGATGAGGCAATTCGCGAAGTGGCCATGGATCTCGCGGAAGGGGCTGACATGATCATGGTCAAGCCCGGAATGCCTTATCTGGATATTGTTTATCGAGTGAAAACTGCGTTTGGAGTGCCCACTTTTGCTTATCAGGTCAGTGGCGAATACTCGATGATCGCTGGTGCCGCTGAAAAGGGCTGGGTGAACCGGGAGCAAGTGATGCTGGAAAGTCTACTGGCATTTCGCCGGGCTGGTGCCGATGGAATTCTTACCTATTTTGCGGTGGAAGCAGCTCGCCGACTGAAGAATATTCATTGAACGCCTCTAACTTTTGATTGGCGAGTCGAGGAGCAAATGCTTTCATAATTCCGGTTCTTGTTGTCCAGCTCTTTGAGTTTAGCAGGGTGATCGCCATGCGAATTTTTGTTGCGTCGTTGGGAGTACTCTTAGGGTTGGCATCACCAGCTATTGCCCAGCCTCCTTCCGAAGTTATTCGTAGAAATGTCATTATCCAGGATCCGACTGGTGATAACGCCGAGAAAATGACTCCGCCCATTGCGACAAGTGGAACGTTTGAGGTTGACGAAGTTGAACTTTATAGAAGATTAGCGACTGATGCTCTCAAGACTGTTGATTTGAATTCACTGACGTTGACGATTTGGTTTGCCCAAAAGGATGTTGAATTACCAGAGCATGTTCTTGTTCATCTTCATGACCTGGCCGTTATCGAAGATGATCGGGGAAAGCGATTGCTTTCCGATGAGCAACTCAAAAATGCCCATTACATCAAGGAACCCAGGCCAACGGGAATGATCAAAACGGCTCGCGGAAAATCCGGCCCGGTCATTTCATTACAACTGTCTGCCCCAGATCGGAATGCAGCCGTCATTCGCTCTCTCAAAGGAAAGGTCACTATCTCTGGGATTGGAATGGAGCACATTGAACTGACAGATTTGAGCAAACTGAAGGGTGGCTTGATTGAGGATGAGCGTCTGAAAGACTTCCCCATTCGTGCCAAGGTTTCCTACGAAGATGAACAAACGGTTGTAAAGCTTCTGCTTCCTGAGAAACACGATCAATTGGAGTTTTTCGGCCTCTTCCGCAATGATCAATCAATCCGTCCATCCGGTGGACACATAACTGGTGAAGATGGAATGACAAGCTCAGTCGTGACTTATACCGGTGATCAAACCAAAGGCACGTTTTTGGGAATCATTCTAAGAAAAATGATTGATCCCAAAACCATCGATTTTGAATTTAAGGACATTTCCCTTCCCTAATTTCAAGCGTGACTTTCGATAGCATCGAGTGCTTATCTCTCGGCAAACTGCGATCGAGATACAATAAACGACTGATTGAACGACACATAAAGCCCGAACCTCCCCAGAGACGACTAGTCTCTGGGGAGGTTCGATGTGCTGGAACTGAGCTCAATTCTACGTCAGGACTAAATTCCCGCCTGATCATTCCAGCCGATGGCTGGCCCCAGGTTTTGTGTGGGCACAATCTGCAGATCGAGCGGATTCGTGACGGCACCATCACCACGGATAATCAATACCTGAGCATCAATAACGCCATTGACTGGGATGTTCTCGGGGATCTTGAACTGAACCCCAAGATCGTACCAGCCGTAGATTTCGGGATCGATTTCCTGATTATTGATTGTGATCACGACTCGTCCGGGTTCTGGGCCCAGTCCTTCACCGGCCAGAGAAACCATAGTTCCCGGGCTGGTCGCTGTGGTATCGAGTGAGAAGGCTGCCGGATCGACTGAGAGAATCTCTCCTCGGTCAACCACCGCTACGTTGTTCTCGGGATTGCTGTCATTGAGTACGCGTTCTGTGTCGGCAATCAGATGCAGTTTCTGGAAAGGTTCCTTGCGTCCTTCGGCATTCACAAACAACTGATTAGCCTCTATCGGCAGACGGATATCGACTGAGGTGATCTGACCAGGTTCCATAGTTCCGATCGTCACACCCGATTGTGGTAATGCGGCATCGGGTGAAAGATCATTCGCTGCCATCAGCACCACATGGAAGGGTTGCGAGATTGAGGTGGTCGCATTGTTCCGCAACCAGACACGATACCTGGGCCCCAACTGCTGTTCTGTATGACCAGAATCCACAAACCGGACAGCCAACAGTTGGATATCCACACTGTTATCGACAATCGTGACAGGTTCTACGTCCACCCACGTCCCTGATGCGACCATGGGAAGCGTTTGATATTGGGGGTATTGCCAGACTGTCGTCCAGACAGGTGCTGGTTCACAGTAGATCGGCCTGACATACACTGGCCTGGGGTCGTAGACGACAGGGACAGTGTTCCACCACGACCAGCGAACCCATGGACTCCAGAACGGGAACCAGGTGTATCGCGGGTAGAACCTTGGCCCTGCATACCAGGAACTGAAGCTGACGCGCGAATAGACAGGCGCGATCGGGCCGTAGTAACGATTTCTCCAGCCACCACGTTCTACCAGAAGGTTGTTGAACTGGAGTTGTCTGGCGACATCCCCTCGGCGGTACAGTTCAAACTGCCGTCCGACATTAAAGCGGTTATAGAAGCTGTAATTGCGAAATGAATTGTCCCAGCGGTTATCCACAAGGCGATCCTGGAATCGACCACTAACGCGATCAATCCTGAGTGTCTGCAACTCACGATCATCGTTCCGACCAAAAAACCGGGCGAGATCGCGTGAATTGTTCAATTCTCGAAGCTGCTCACGGCTTTGAATACGGCTCAAATCCCAATTGTCGTTGTCAGGTCCGAGTCGCCCGTCAGCACCAATTCGCACAGGGATGACATTCCCGCGATCAAGAGCACGGGAAACTTCTCGTTGATCAGAAGCGAGTCGTTGCACATTTCGATTGAGATCCTGAAGCTGTCGCTCGATGTCTTCTGTTCGTGCCTTCACAGGTTTGACCGGGGCGACACCGAATACGGGTCGATTTTCTCGATTGGTACGCCCCTCGTCGTTACGAGAGCTGCCACGGTCTGGATTTACTCTCAGGCCGGGCTGGCGATCTCCTCGCTCGTCGTTGCCATTCTCCCGGTCTTGCCGGGGTTCATTTCGATCCATACGTCCGGGACGATCTGGATTATTTTCGCGGCTGGGAGAAGTTCCACCGGGAATCGGCAGCCCGGGAAGTGCGCCCGCAGGCCGTTCCCCACGAGTACGGTCCCGGTTCTCGCTATCCGCTTTTCGATCAGAGCCATTCTCTTTTCCCGCCTGCCGCTCCGGTCGATCTTCGCGGCCAGGCATCGGTTGAACGTCTCGGCCCGACGGATTACCAGCTTCGGGTTTATCGACATTCCCGGGGATTTTGGGCGTTTCGGCACGACCAGGAGCGTCCGAAGTTTTCGGTGCATTGGGCCTGCGATCCAGCCCAGGTTGTGGTCGAACTGGTGACAAAGGCTGATTCGTGCCCCCATTGGAAGGGAGGTTGCCAGCGCGCGAGCCTCGGCCACCACCCAGATTGGGTGTGACAGGATTCGGTGCATTCGGGTTTGGTGTCACCTGATTAGCAGGATTGGAATTACGATCAGGAGCCATCTCGGGACGATTATTGCGGGGACTGTCGCCGTTAGGGAGGCGGTTTCCTGGAGCATTCCGCCCTGCCCCTTGTGTGGCAGGTTGACTGTTGGTTTCTGGATTCTGTCCACGCTCACGAACACGACGATCGCCTCCCCCTTCTATTCCGGCAGGATTACCACCGAGAGGATTGGCAATGCGAGGGGGAATTTGTGGAGCCGTTTGCCTGGGTATCTGAGGGGCAGTCGGCGGTTGTGGGTTCGACGGCGGGATTGTTCCTGGAACTCCCCGACCAGGAAGATTGGCCCCACGTTCATTTCGAGGAGTTGCCCCCGTGCCCGGCGAAGTTGTACCCGCGCCTGGAAGTGTGGGAGCGATTTGTGGAGCACGATTCGTCGGCAAATCGACTCGGGGGCGATCGCCGCTTCTGGGACGATCAGCGCCTGGTACATTGCGATTGATTTCGCGATTACCGCCCGGCACAGCCGAGGGACCATTCGGCAGAGGATTGGCAATGCGTGCCGGAGGTCTGGATTCAGCGCGGGGTGTTGGCTGCGTAGCAGCGGGAGGCTTCTGTGCCGATGCTGCAGGAGCGGGTGGTGCTTGTCTTGGTGCTTCCGTTCTTCGCTCGATTCGAGGAGCGGGTTGACTGCGTGGGGCCGGCTGTGGACTTCGCGCCGATGGAGCTTCGGCCTTTGGCCTCGGAGCGGGTGTACGATCCGGCCTGCCCGCTGGTCCCCCTGATTGAGGCTCACTCTTTCGTGCCTCGCCTTTTTCAGGCTTATCAGCCATGGCCACCTGGCCCATCGTGAATTCACCGGCAGCACAACTGATGGCAGCCCAGGAGATCAAACCCCATGGAAACTTCTTGTTGAACATCATTCCCTCCTGAAGACGCTGCAAGGCCATACTGGCCAGACGATTCATTGAAGACAAACTTGAGCGGCTCACCAACCGGCAAAGCCCGCCACTTCGTACATACCCAGAGAAAATGGTGCCACAAAATGTCCTCCCCTGGCCAAGGCTGGAAGACAATGACGTAACCAATGACAGAAAAAGGCCTTACAAAACGAGAAATATTCAGGAAATGTCAGATTTCAAGTGGCAACCCTCTCTGTCGAAACTCATTGTGATGGCGCTGGTTATCTGTGAGATGTCAGCGTGACACACACCATGGTCGATTTTCATCCAGCTTGTCCCCGACCAATTCAACCCTCTGTCCATAATGTTTCAACGCACTGGATGCCTTCGACATTTCCGATTCTAGCGATTCTTCTGATCAATCGAATTCTAGGGAAGAAATTGTCTTTCATGTTCCGACAGACAACTGGAGGACAGTGATTGATTTGTGGGCCCTTTAAGTGGGAACGACCTTACGTGTCAGGCTGCCATGACAGTTCCGATCTTCGAAAAATCCTGCAAGCAGGCGTTCTTGGCGTCATTTGCGGGGCATCGATGTCGGGTTGTCAGATGGTGAAACACAGCACGTCGATCCATTCGGTCAATCTCGATTGGAACACTTACCGGCAGGTCGCTTTCTGGTGTGAGGAGCGGGATCATCTTCCCTTAAGGCCCAATCGCGTGGCCATGACTCAATGGGCCTATAACCCCGGAGGACGCCTGCCACAAAGCTGGAATGGGACAGCGAATTGCCCGCCGGAAAGCATGCTCGTCGGGCCAACTGGAGAGCCGTTTTCACAAAACCTCGGGACAACGCCCGCTCCGCAGCCAGGTGGAATCCCCGAGAACCACGGCATGCCACCCATGCCCTCGGGATCCTCCGGGCCTGCTCCACAGCAGCTGCGCACACCGCAGGAACTTCCTGCCCCGCCCGGTTGGGGGGGAGTTCCCGAGAATGGTATGCGACCACAAAGCTCTTCTCCGCAAGGCTCCACAAACCCGGCTCACCCGGATCTTCTCGATCACTCCGCTCCACCGACGATGAACACTTTACCTGGCGAGAGGCCACGGGGTGAACAACCCTCCGATCCCTTAGGGCCAACGGCTACTCTGGCACCATCGGGAGTCCAGAAAGCTGGCTATTCGGTCGAACCCAGTCAAAGGCGAGTGATTCAAAAGAATCCTGCCAACAGAAACTGGATTTTTACAAATTGAGCGCGACTTTTGTGATGCCCTCGCCTGACTATTCAGCCAATCCTTGAGCGAAAGCTTCGGGAGGAAGTTCCTGACCAGTGATGGAACGAAAGAGGTTCGTTGCGTAATCGGCAAAGACTTCGGCAGGCTCGACGATTTTCGCCCCTCGCACTCGCGCTTCATCAATCAATGGTGAATCTGCGGGCATGCTACTCAAGTCGAGAATCGTCATGCCGGGACGAATGATCGTGGGACTGATACTCGTCTTTCGCGAGCCATGATCCAGATTCTCTGACGCCACGACGAGGACATCGACCAGCGTGTCGTACAATTTCCCCAGAGGGACAAAACGCGCATCAGCCATCGTGGCAATCTGTTGACCTTCATCATCATCTGCCGAGCAGATGCTCACCAGCCCGTTACGCTTCTTGATTCCGACAGCCAGCGAAGCTGCCAGTCCTCCCTTCCCGACCACCATGACATTTTTACGATCCAGCGGTCGATCTTCCGGCCCGCTTCGCCCCAATGTTTCTTCCAGCAGCCTGAGTGCTGTCTTCCAGATCAGGTTGTGACTGGCCCATCCGTCAGGGCGCTTGATGTACAGATCCCCCGCTTTGGAAATCGCTGAGACCTCGTCCTGTGCGGACGCGATCGGAAAGACGCGGCGACTGGCATAATTTGTGGCAATGACACCAGGGATTTTGAGGATGTCGAGCATTTTGGGAATGGAATCGACAGATCGGAATTCGATGGGAAGGCAGCGGGTATTCAGATCGAGTGTGTCAAAGCCCGCATTGAGAATTTTGCAGAGCATCGTCTCACCCAGCCCGAATCCGACAACAGCAATAAATCGTGTCTTCGGGCCAATCTGTCGCCAGCGATAAACATCATCCAACTCACTGACTGTGGGTTGGCCCACGAAGGCTTCCATCCCCTTTTCGAGAGCGGCATAAATCCACGGTGAGCCATACTTCCGACCGAGCAATGAGAAGGTAAGCCCGGATTTTCCCAGCCCTAATCCCACCACGGGAATGGCTCGTTTCTGACTGACAACCGAGAGCAATGGCCAGGCCGCTTCCAGCAAGTCGGTCGGCCAGGTAAATTTAATGACATCCGCCTGCAGGATCCCGGCATTCTCAAAAGCTTCTTCGAGATCGTGGAGCGGTCGATTCATGCTCGTATAACTGATGACTCGCTGGACTTTTCCGAAACGAGGAATCTTTTTCGCTGCCGCTTCATCCAATTCGACGTAAGCCGGGCCAGCCAGAATCGCCTGTCGCAAGAGCTGAATTCGCTCGTCTTCGGTTCCTTTCCAGCTCCCTCCATTTTCTGCACTGCGACAAGAGACCAGAATGGGCTTCTTGGACGACTCAATCAGGTCTTTGACATCAGGCTCCTTGAGCAATCGATCGAGGCATAATTCCACAAGATCAGATTGCCGGGCGGCATTCAGAATGTCGACTTTCGCCAGTTGCCGCGATTCCGGAGTAACAGAAATACAAATCATGTGAATCCACGACTTTCCTGGTTCGTTATCGATTGTGAACTCGACAGCGAACCTGCGCAAAGAATGAGATATGATGTGCTGATGGCCTAAGACAATACTCCACAGTTCCAGAGACGTCGAGAGCCTGCCGACCACGATCTCAAAACTGTGAGTTCTCGCGTGGTCGATTGTCAGAAGAAACACCAATTCCATTCTTCACGTAGAGTCCACTTGATGGACTTTATGACGTTTTCCTGATCATGGTTAGCTCATGTATCGATTTGTCAAAGCGCAGCATCTAAGGCGACCAGCCGAGTTCGAGTTGGTCTATCGCCACAAACAGAAAGTGGCCGATGGGGTGTTGCTGGTCTTCGCCAGACGACGATCAACCCATGTGCCCAGCCACGGGCCCGAAGAAACTCGAGCCAAAGATCTGTCGAGCACTCGACTGGGGCTTTCCGTTTCAAAGCGGCGAGGGAATGCCGTGATGCGCAATCGAGAGAAACGATTGATACGCGAAGCATTCCGGCTGACTCAACTGGAGCGTCCGCAAGGGCTAGATCTGATTGTCGTGCCCATCGCCACGACACCTTTGACGCTCGATCAGGTGAAGCAATCTCTTGTGAAACTCAGTCGAAAACTGGAGCGGAGAATCCCACAGGCGTCGGATGAACTTGCCTCAGCCCCAGAGATCACGAGAGTGGATGCGACTGATGGTGCGTCAGAAAAAAACCAGACGCCCCAGGGATCTTCGGAATGAGCGACGATAACGAAATGCACGAAGAGAACGTTCCGTCCGTTGCTTCGCTCGAACTTGCCAATCAGCAGTCTGTCGGGCAGAACTCGATCATCACAAAGATCTGGTGGATCGGTCTTCTTCTCTTGTCGGCTGTGGGCTGGATGCTGTCTTTCGTGCTGATTGCGGCTGTAAGAATTTACCAGTGGACCATCAGTCCCCTTCTGGGCCCCGTCTGCCGGTTTCATCCCTCCTGTAGCCAATACTTCATTCTTGCAGTGAAAAAGTACGGGCCGATCTGGGGCACTCTCAAGGGACTCTATCGCATTACCAGGTGTCATCCGTGGAATCCGGGAGGATACGATCCCCCTTAAGTCCGGAAAATCTGAAAGTTCGATGAATCCAATGCGTTGCAGGTTTCGTACATGTCCACTGAGCTTCAACACGTGCTATTCTGCGTAGTGATCATTGAAACTCCTGGAACCACACTTCCCGACAAGGCTTAGACCATGCCCAAATTTGCTCGCATGCTTTTCGTTTCGTTGAGTTGCATGATTTGTGCAGGTTTTGCCCCAATCGACGAATTCGTAACTCTTCCTTTATGCGGGGCTGCATTTGCCCAAGAAGCAGCTTCGGAAACTCCCGGCGAAGCCTCGCAGGAGAAGCCCGCTGACACTACGCCTTCAGAGTCCACATCCAAACCACAGAGCGAGCCGACAGATTCTCTCATCAAGCAAGGCGAAGCCAAGATTGAAGAGATTGGTCGGACTCTTGATGCCAGCCCAGAAGCTCAAAAGCTCTCTGCAGGGATTCTTGATCCCATCTACAAGCTGGCCGAATTGATCAGTCATCCATGGCTTTACTGGGTAGCCTTTGCCCTCATGACAACCGGTGTGGTGAGCTTTGCCCTGCAACTGGTGATCGGCAAACTGGTCGTTCTGATGAAACTGCACATCAGCTTGACGGAGATCCTGAGTGACGCGCTGGGACTGGCCATCAGCCTGGTGGGACTGGTCTTCACCACCCAGGCGGCGACTGAAAACTCCACCTTTCCACAGAGTGCTGCGTCGGTCCTCTCTGCCACAGCAGTGGGGGTCGTCCTCGGATACTTCTTCTATGTCTGGGGACAAAGGCAGGAGCTTCGCGCAGTCCACGCTGCCAGGCAAGGCAAATAGTCGCCACCAAAAGAGCATCAGCGCTTTTTGAATCTCATCAGCCACCAGCCAATCAGACCGACGGTTGAAAGGATCACGCCATACTCCCAAGGCTGCAGGTGTCGCCACCTGTCCTCGGAGTATGCCTGATAAAAGTAGATGTGCTCCCAGAAGGTTTCCATGATCGTCTTGCCAGCCTAAGAGTTCGTACAGACATTCGCGGAAATGCCGATTGCTGGAACCCTAGTTCACAGGAGAGGAAAGGCAAATCTTTCTGTCATGTCCTGCATCAATTTAAGCATCTCTGGCAATTCGTACAGAATTCTTATCGATTATGCCTGTCCTGTCGGAATGGAAGTGACCACCAGATTGTCGCGGTGAATCACTTCGTCGTAAGGAATCTCTCCCAGAATTCTCGTCATCTCTTCGCGTTTTTTGCCAGCCACAGCCCTGGCCGAGGTGGCATCGTAATTGACGAGCCCACGGGCAAACTCTTCGCCCTCCGAATCGACCAGCGAAACGACTTCCCCTTTTTCAAAGTCTCCTTCGACACCCACCACTCCAATTGCCAGAAGTGATCGACCCAGATGCTCGACGGCGTTCCGAGCTCCGGCATCGAGCTGCAGGCGTCCTTTCGGTGGTAACGTAAAACCAATCCAGCGCTTCCAGGCGGGAATGGCCTGTTGCTCGGCTGCAAAAAAAGTCCCTACGTCTTTTCCTGCGAGGATCGATTCGATGACTCCGTCGCACTTGCCATGAGCAATGACCACATGTGTCCCCACAGCAGTGGCTGTTCTCACAGATTCCAACTTGCTGCGCATCCCTCCTGTCCCACGACTGCTTTTGCTGGCGCCGACGAGCGAAAGCAGATCTTCGTCAAATCGCTCGACAATCGGTATGCGCCGACTTTCCGGGGATGAGGGATCACCCGTGAGCAAGCCATCCACAACCGAGAGGACAATGAGCAGATCAGCAGGGATCAGATTCGCGACCATCGCCGCCAGACGATCGTTATCTCCCAGTTTGATTTCCTGAGTGCTGACGGTGTCATTCTCATTCACAATCGGAATGGTGTTATATTCACCAAGTGTCAGCAGCGTGTTGCGGACATTCAGATATCTCGACCGGTTCTTGAAGTCATTGGCTGTCAGCAGCAATTGAGCGGCATGAAAACCAAATCGGCGAAAATGCCGATCGTACGTCTCAATCAGATGCGCCTGGCCGGTGGCCGCCGCCGCCTGTAAGTGTGGCAAGTCTTTGGGTCGAGTTTTGAGCCCCAATAGACTCATCCCCGCTCCAATGGCACCACTTGAAACCAGCACAACTTTTCGCCCGGATGCGACAATCCCATGGAGTTGGCTCGCCAGATGGGCAATCCGCTGGTCGTCAAGCTGGTCATTGGCGTCTGATAGAACATTCGTGCCAACTTTGACAACGACGCTGCGCACCCCCTTCAGCCAAGCCGTTCGTTCTTGAGAAACAGGCTGCGTTCCGGCAGCCGAAATGTCGACCATGACGATTGATCCTGAGAGACGATGATTTCAAGACTTGGCAGGCTGGTTTCCCCAGTCGGGTGAGCCCGCAGTTTACCAGTCGGATTCCCTCGCAGTTTAACTGAACTCTCCACGTCTGAAAATCAGCAGCGATCAATTCCTCACGTTCATTTTTGAAGAGTGAGATGATCTATTCGGATTGCGATTCTTTCCGCAGGATTGATGCTGCCCGGACAATGTAGATCCAGCCTGTGTAAACGGTGACCATGGTCATCAGCCAGAGGAGGAGATCCCTGGTGAGCAACAGGCCCGGAACGGCACGGAGCCTTTCATCCATCAGTAGTAAAGCCGCTGTCGCTCCAGCACATTGCAGAAACATTTTGAGTTTGCCCCAGCCGCTGGCAGAGAAATCGTGCCCTTTCTGCTCGAGAAATCCCCGGAGGCTGGTGACGAGCATTTCTCTGGCCAGGACAGCAATTACCATCCAGGCTGTGACACCGGATTGCTGGCTGATGGGGAGTAGAAACAGAAACACCCCGGTCGTGATGAACTTATCGACGAAGGGGTCCACAATCCGTCCAAAGGTCGTCACGATGTTGTATTTGCGGGCGATGTAGCCGTCGAGCACATCGGTCGCGACAGCGATCACGAAGAGCACCGCCGTGGCGATCCACCAGCCTCCTCGATCAATCATCGCAAAGACAACGATCGCCAGGAAGAATCGCAGCACAGTAATGCTGTTGGGAAGATTGAGCGTTTTCTCACTGGGCATGATGTTCGCTAAGGAGGGTTTTTACTGGCCGCAAAAAGTCGGTCGGCTTTGAAGTGCAGACGCTGGTTGCATCAGGTTAAGCGATCGGCTCGATGTTCGTCGCCTTGGCCTGTCACATCACTTTTTCAGCAACTTTTCCACGAAAGGGGCAACATCTTCTGCATAGGAGAACTTGGACTCCTCTTCGTCTTCTTCAGAAGCTGCTGCTGCTGCTGCTTTTCCAGTTGATTGAGTCGCGGAGGCATTACTGGCAGTGCGGGTATAATGACCGTCGAACCTTTTGGCCTGCCGCCCCTGCTGATCGAAAACGTAGACAGCAGGTATCGAATCGAGCTTGAGTTTTTCGAAGAGTTCGTCCGCAGGCTCATTGCACATCAGATGGACAATATTCGAATTTTGAGACTGCAGAAACTCAACAACTCGCGGCCTGTAATATTCGACAGGCTTGGTTTTGACACCGATATAATCGCAATTCCACGAAATGCAGACGATTTCCTGGGGATGCTTTTTCTGCAGAGCCAGAATCCCTGGATACTCTTTCAAACAGGGATCACACGATGTGGACCACAGGTCAATGACGACGACTTTGCCGCGATACGTCGGCAACATGGCCATGAGATCAGCCCAACTTCGATTCGCAATCGTTAATTGCGCCTCTGGAGCTGGGGGAGAAACCTGAGCTGGGGGAGAAACCTGAGCTGGGGGAGAAACCTGAGCTGAGGGAGAAACCTGAGCTGAGGGAGAAACCTGAGCAGTGGCAGAGCTTGCTGTCATCCCGAAAATGCACAGGCACGACAAAACCAGGGACTTCCATTGTTCTGTAAAAAAACGCCCTGCCAGAGCCTGTTTTGAACGCAACTTCGTCGTGCTCTGAGCCGGGAAGATCTGGCGAATCATGGCGAAGCTCTCCTTGATCAATCGCTATTCTCAGTTCGAGAAAAAATTCTCGTTAGGAAACTCTGTCGCGATGTCTGCCGATTGGTCAAGTCATCAGCGTTCTTAAATCTCTGCATGCCGTCTGCGGAACCAATGAGAAAATTCCCGGAAAGCTTTGAAGAAGAACGGGTTATGCCAGAACAACTGGCAGCCAGAGCCAGTAGAAATCACTCGGATTCAAGTTGTTTCCAAAGCTGATTTTGTGTCACGAATGATAGGGAACTGGTTTGTGAAGAATTACTCACGCTTTCGCAACTTGCGATTCCAAGCCTGATATCTTTAAGTTGTATCAGTGCTCAAGGATTTGAGCATGTGGGACTTACGCCAGTTGGCCTGAGTGATTGCCCGGGCTAAGTGTTGTTGCCAATGATTCTTCCCGCCAGACCTCATTACGAGTTGCTTCCCATGTCCGTCAAGACAGACATTGCTGGTGTCGTCATTGATGGGGCTCGCTACGAAGTTCGCTCCAAACTGGGCGAAGGGAGTATGGGTCTGGTCTACCGGGCTTTTGATGCCCGTTTGCAGACAGAAGTCGTTCTCAAAGTGCCGACTGCTGCGACGTTGAGCGATCCGGAATTCGCTGAACGATTCCAGCGGGAAATTCGCTCACTGGTGCAGCTCAAGCATCCCCATATCGTGACCATCCACGATGTGGGTGATCACGAAGGTGTGCCCTATGTGGTGATGCAATATCTTTCTGGCGGCAGTTTACGAGATCGCATCTACGAGGGGACACAGCAGGTCGCACAGCCTCCTGCTGCTTTGCAAGACTGGTTGATGAATGTCGCCCGCGCTCTCGATTTCATCCATCAGCAGCATTTCATTCACCGCGATGTCAAACCGGCCAACATTCTCTTCGACCAGTTTGGGAATGCCTACCTGAGTGATTTCGGTCTCGCAAAAGCACTCTCAGCAACTCAGGAAGAGCCTGCCAAACGTGATGCATCGCTGACGGCGGCCGGGTTTCTCGTTGGGACACCGAACTATGTGGCTCCTGAACTGATTATGGGACACGCCCATGACGGACGTGTTGACCAATACTCTCTGGCCATGACTGTCTACGAATGTTTAGCGGGCTGTGTTCCTGTAGAAGGCCCCACAGCCTCCGCCACCATGGTGAATCAGACAGGGATGAAGATTCCTCCGCTGAGTAAGTATCAGGCAAATCTTTCGGACCGACTTTCAGAGGCCGTCATCAAAGGCCTGGCCAAAAATCAGGCCCGGCGTTATGCCAACTGTGTCGAGTTCGCTGAGGCGGTACTGGAAGCCGCCTCTCAAAGAAGTTCTTCACGCCTCGCCGCCAGTGGAACAGTGACGCTACCGACAGCATCGATGGTCGCCGAGCGGGAAGCCGCCGCTGCCGCACGAAGTGGCTCGGTTACTCCCTTACCTGCGAACAGTGCTTCGCAGCGTATGGCGAAAATTTCTCGCGGCACCCCGGGCAGTGTCCCCTGCCCCGAGTGTGGCAAGGTTCTGCCACTCAAACCTCAGTTTGCCGGGAAAAAAGCTCGCTGTGCCAAATGCCTGAGTCTGCTCCTCATCGGGCCGGATATTGCTTCGCTCAAATGGATAGCCCCACCACCCAAGCCTGAACCGGAGGAGGAAGATCTTCCTCAGGCTCCACTCTCTTCCGCCCCTAAAGTCAGGCGACAAAAAGGAGGCCAGGCAAGTACCTCCCGCAATGCACAGTCGAAAACAGCCAAAAGCAGACAGCTCAGCGATTCGGAAATCGACGCACTACTCGGGGAAGAAGTTTTTGGATGGAGATTCTCCAAAAAAGCCATCGCGATCGTGGGCGGAAGTGTGCTGATCGTTACGCTGATGGCCTGTGTCTTGATTGGTTGGTGGTTCAACGCTCAAGAACTGAAGAAAGAGCGAGAACAGATGCGCATCAAGACACTTGGAAATCGCGAAATCAACAAGGGACAGAAACCCAGCCGAGAAGAGGATTAAACCTCATCATCGCGGCTGATTCAGGGCCCAACGATGCGTAAAGCCTTGCGAAAGGCTCGAACGATCGCATGTTTATTGAATGGTCATCGCTCTGATACTCTGGATTTTCACTGGTAACTGGATGGAGCGATCTGTCGGAGCAAAGCTGATTCTCAAGCGTGAAACCAGCGATTTTTCGGCGATCCCATTCGTATCTGGAAGCTCCCACTCGATTTGTTCGAAGCCAGACGATTCCGTCTGATTTTGACTCTCGTTCACCTTCCCGTAGATTGTCGAAACCATCTGACCAGGCACAAACTCACGATCACCGGGATGTTGCCAGTAGAGATTCAGCCTCACTGGTTGGGTTGAGTCCAGTTGAAGACTGGCCTTAAGTCGGCGACTTTTTGCAAGCTGCCAGACGCAGGGTGGCGAGACGAGATGCACCGCTCCACAGGTCACCACACCTGATAAAACCTCTTTGCCTTCAGGCAGTCGCTGACACGCATGGATTGCACTTTCAGAGCCTTGCCATGTCCAGCCCTGCCGATCTTTCTCAAAGCTCCAATGGGGCAGGCCGGACTGGTCGGCCAGTTTCGCAATGCTGGTTCGAATTTCATCGATAGACCCCAGCACCAGCCGGGTCTCATAGACATAACTCTTCCCGGCCTCCAGATGTTCGGGGCGCACACTCGCCAGATAGCCTGTCGGGAAATCGTAGGTTCCGACACCTGATTGCGGCGATTCACGTCGTGCCTTCACACTGCGATGATCCGCAATCCCGCCAAGAAATGTTGGATTATTCGATTGCCAGAGGCCGCAACCATAACCGGCTTGATCCACCAGCGCGATCCACCCTTCACTGCCATACAGTCTCAACCACGGAAATTCTCCCGGCTGAGGATGATGCTCGATTTCCTCCCACGCCTCATGCGTCCAGGGTGCCTGACCGCGATAACTGATCAATCGGTTGAAGTTCCCCGTCAGATAAACCGCAGGAAGTTCCTGATCTCTGGCAGGATAAAACGTCGCATCCTCGCGTTGATTCTCCAACTGGTTGATCATCCGCACCTGATGACCATCCAATTGAATCACACTGACGATTTGACATTCACAAGGGGCATTATTGAGTGACCACTGCATCGGAATTGCAGTCACTTTGAGAGAGTGCTTATCTTGTTCAAACGCAATTGTTTTTGACGCATTCCCGAAATGATCTCCGGCTTGCACTGGATTCCAGGGAAAATCTGCCCAGGCCGGAGCGACTTCCTTACCCTCGACACGAAATTTCGCTGGCCCGGCATAGAACGACATCTGAATCTGTCGACCCCAATCCCAGTTATTGACCATATTCTCTGGATGTTGCGTGGTCGAAAGCCAGGTAATCGCACCTCCCAGATTCAAATCAACGCCCAGCCTGATCGATTCATTTTCAATCCAGCGCATCTCAGGCCGATGAGCCCGTACACGCTGGCGAATTTCATCCTCCGCATGAGCATTCCCCTTCGTTTGACGAAATGAAAATCCACACCCTGCCATCGCCGCCGCACAACGGGATAGCCACGCTCTTCGGGTGTGAAAATTCTGCCAGAAGGTCAGTTTTGACATGGAAGCTGAATCCGTGGTGAAATCGAGCTGGTATGCTCATTGAACTGATCATATGACTGAGGACAAAAACCCGTTGACTTGTTGTCTGGAATGCCGAGTTCTCATCATTCGATATGACGTCGCGGGAATCGATCTTACTCGAAATGACGCTGCATGGCGGTATCTGAGAATTGCACAGGATGGCAAATATTCGCTGCTTCGAAGGATCTCACTTGATGGTCAATGCCCGTAGACAGTTGGAAATCCACCATCGATTCTCCTCGAATGTGTGGCAACTGCAACGAACATGTTGGATCTGGTCTGTCATTGGCTGCCTGGGCCTGGCATTGCAGGTCAAGAGTGTCTGTTCTGCACAAGAATCACCAGCACCTCTTGTGGAGACAAATACGAAAGCCATCATTTCGTTGCCTGACTCAAAGCCTCAGCACGCTCTCGAAACGGGAGAGGCTTCGAAACCACAATTGAATACCCAATTGCTCGACCAGCACTCGCGCGTTCACGAGTTTCGCGAGAAGTCTGAAAAGCCATTACGAGTTGTGGTGTTTATCAACGGTGATTGCCCGATTGCTCGCAGCTATGTCCCAGAACTCAATCGACTTCACGAAAAATGGAACGAAAAAACCGAAACGGTTTCATTGCATGCTGTCTGGGGAAATCCCTTTTCCACGCATGCCGAATTGCGGAAATTCGTGGAGGATTACTCGATCAAGTTCCCGATCGTCTTCGATCCCCTGGCCCAACTGGCACATGCACTTAAACCGACACACGTTCCCGAATCTTTTCTTCTCAATGCGCAAGGGAGAATTGTTTACCGCGGCCGGATCGACGAACGCTGGGCAGCTCCAGGAGTGAAGCGCGCTGTGGTCAAAACTCGCGACCTGGAAACGGCCGTCGAGACACTCCAGCTGAACCCTGCTGCCAAAATTGCTTCCACCTCGGCTGTTGGATGCCTTTACGACTTGATCCCAACTCAAGAACTTCTGGGTGCGAATCATGATTCGCCGCAACAAAAATTGACATGGTCTCAAGTGACCGCTTCGATCATTTACGCAAACTGCACACACTGCCATCAGGCGAAGGCCGTCGGGCCCTTTCCACTGGAAACATGGCAGGATGTCGTCAACGAGCGGGCTCAGATGATCGAGGAAATTCAGACATCCCGCATGCCTCCATGGATGCCAGATGCAAATTGTGGCGAATTCCTCGGACAGCGAAGCCTGTCCGAGATCGAGAAACAGGCACTCTCCAAATGGGTTGAGCAAGGGACACTCAGTGGAGAACTGAACGAAGCCCCTGCGCCACCGCCAAAGAAATCCACCTGGGAACTTGGCCCACCAGATCTGATTGCCGAGATGGCTGCCGATTTCTCCATCCCAGCGGATGGCCCGGATCTTTTTCAGAACTTTGTGATCCCGTTGCCTCTGGATAGTGACAAAGTCGTGGCGGCTATCGAGTTTCAACCCGGCGATGCAAGTGTGGTCCACCATACGCTCTGTTTTCTCGATGCCAATCACCAGGGTCGAAAACTGGATGCGAAAACTCCTGAGCCCGGATACAGCAGCTTTGGCAGCCCCGGCTTTCTCCCCACCGGTTCAATTGGTGGCTGGTCTCCGGGAAATACGCCTCGAAAACTTCCCGGACATATGGGCCGATACCTGAAGAAAGGCTCCGATCTGGTGCTGCAGATCCATTATCACCCTTCCGGGAAAGCCACCAAAGATCGTTCGCGAGTGGGCATCTATTTTGCCGATCAGCCGAAGAATATTGTCGCGGCTGTCTGGGCCGCCAGTTATGACATTGATATTCCCGCTGGTGAACGGAACTACGAACGACGAGCTTCGTACAAATTGCCCCAGCCAGTGACGTTAATGGGGGTGATCCCTCACATGCATCTGTTGGGAAAGTCATTTACCGCCCAGGCCGTATTGCCGGACAACACAATTCAGCCCATCATCCGGATCTCGAATTGGAAATATGCCTGGCAGGACGAATTTCATCTTTCGCAGCCGATCCATCTCCCCGCAGGAACCCGGCTCGAAATCATCGCCGCATGGGATAACTCGGAGGAAAATCCGTTAAACCCGTCGAATCCACCTCGTCGCGTGACCTGGGGTGAGCAGACCACCGATGAAATGGTTTACGGTTTCTTTCTCGTGGCGGCTGAAGAGCCCAAAAAGCTGATTCCGCTGGCTCTCGACAATATCTCCGTGGATCTCAAGAGCAGAGCTTTGCACGGGCATCCTATTCGTTAAGGTCCATCGCTCCCATCGACCCGAATGAAAGATCGACACGAATGAAAAAAGCTCAGCGGCTGACAATTGGCGTCAGCCGCTGAGCTTTTGTGTGTCAGCATGAGCTTGAGAGCCATGCAGAATTAAAGCTCTTCGGAGTTAGAGCTGCTCTGTTGTTGGCAGCAGATAGGGTGCCCGGTATTCCCTCGAAAGCATGGCATTGGCTTCTTCGGATCGAGGGCCCGTAAAGGTTTCGTTCGGGAGAATCTTGAGCAGCGGGCCAACTTGGATCTTGTTACCCGTCAGATCAACTCCATTTGCTTTCAAATGCTCGGCAAACCGCTTGGTGGTTTCGAGACCTTCAGGATCTTTGGCGAGCTGAGTTTCCAGAGCGCTCAGGCTTTCCAGGGAACCCAAACGGTAGGAAATGTTGCCGACATGGCAAAGTGCACTGGAAAGATGTCCTTCCAGAATCTCAGCATTCAGCTTGGACATATCGCGGGCTTTGAACGCTTCGATAAAGTTGTTGTAGTGATTCTGGTCTGAACCACCCTTGAACTGCTTGATCTCCTTGCCATCTTTGGAGAAGACCGTCGCACTGGAGTAACTGGGAATGACCATGTACCCCTCGCTGCCATAAACAATCACGCCCACTTTGGCTCCCATGTAGGCGTCAGTCTTCAGGCCACGAACTTCGAAGATGAGTCGCTTATCACCAAAGGTATGGAAACAGACCTGCGTGTTGGCGGTATCGCCAGCATCTTCATAGCCATATCGGCCGCCATAGCTCATGACACTGTCGCCGATGCTGTTTTCATTGAGTGCCCAGCGGGCGATATCCATCTGGTGAATCCCCTGATTTCCCAGGTCGCCGTTGCCGTATGGCCATTGCCAATGCCAGTCGTAGTGAAAATTCTTGCGAGTAAGTGGCGCCAGTGGTGCCGGACCAGTCCACAAATCGAGATTCACAGTCGATGGCGGTTCGTAGTTGCTGCGTGGCCCAATCGAGTTCCGGGGCTTGTAACAGAGACCGCGTGCGAGTTTGACTTCCCCCAACTGGCCATCATGAATGTACTTGATCGCTTCCTTCAACCCGGGGTTCGATCGGCTTTGAGTGCCGCACTGGACAATCTTGTTGTACTTACGGGCGGCTTCGACAAGTCGGCGACCTTCGACCACATTGTGACTGACAGGTTTTTCGACATAAACGTCTTTGCCGGCCTGAATCGCCCAGATCGCAGCCAGAGCATGCCAATGGTTGGGAGTGGCCACACTCACGACATCGACATTCTTGTCGGCATAAGCCTCACGCAGATCGGTATAGACCTTAGGGCGGTGTTTGTACTCTTTTTCAATCAGTGCCGCTTTGGATTCACCGACTCGCTGATCGACATCGACAATCGCGTAAACGATCGAATCAGGATTGTTGCTGAAGCCTCGAATGTGCTCTCCGCCCCGGCCATTCACGCCCACGACGCAGACATTGATCTTGTCGCCAGTTTTTTTCGGGGCAGTTTCCTGTGCCTGAACAGCCTTCAAACCACCCGCGCAGGCCAGAGCAGCGCCCACTGAGAGGCTGTTCTCAAGAAATTCACGACGATTCTGAGGCATAACAAAATCCTTATCACGATGTCGTTATCAACTGTCTGCTAAAAAGGTATTGAACCCGGGTCGAGATGAACAATAGGCGACAGGCTGGCAGGACGACAGCTCGACCTTCTGTGCGACGACCTCTGCGGCCGAATGACTGATGATCGGGTTACATGCATCAACAGTCGTTTAAGTTTACCGCGAAGATCAATGACAGGGCAATCGACTGGGAGCGAACTTGCACTGTTATAGAAGGATTCTTTCAGAACGATTCGAACCCCCGCGATGGTCACCAGATCTCGGGCGGTCGAAAGATCCCCAAAAGATCTGCGGGATCCCTTCACTTCGGGCGGTGGACGATTCTCAGTTTCCCCAGCGTCAGAGCAGCGTGGAAATGTCAATTGTCAACCTTCATTTGGCTCGCCCGAACACATTGCCTTGCATTTATGCACAGGAGCGCGATGTGCAGGCACTGCTTGCCATTTCCAGCGGTCACAGTCGGAGTCGAGAGCCGCCGGAAGAAAAAATCCTGATGCTCAAGTTTCAGGCACATCGATCAGAATGCTATGTGGGCAGGGCTGACTTTCACCTGAATTTTGCGAGAATTCGGGCACATTCGTGAAAACTCACCCGAGAAAATGTTCAGCTAAATTTCGTTTTCGTGATTTTCCTCAGGAATCAAGGCACGCTCGTTGCTTATTTGCTGCGCAGGGGTGAAAAGTGCCTGCATTTTTCACATTCAAAACACCTTGTGGTTATGTGGCTCGGATCCAACTGATGGTGAAGGGTGCGTAATCGAGTTGCTTCGATTCAATGAGGGGAAAGTAAATGACGCGTTCCGTGGCGCTCCTGGGACTCACACTTCTACTGACAGCATGTTGCTGGTCGGTTTCTGGGCAAGGATTCGCCCAGGAAACTCCAGCCACTCCAGCAGCGGAAGCCGCTGCCACACCAGCTCCTGCTGCAGCAGAGGAAGCCAAGCCCGCCGAGGCTGCTCCTCCTGCTGATCCGATCGCAACTTTGCAGGCCACTGCAGACAAGCTGACTGTCGGTCTGGATTCAGTCTTTGTTCTCTTCTGCGGATTCCTCGTCTTCTTCATGAACGCTGGCTTCGGTGCTGTTGAGTCCGGATTCGCGCGTTCGAAAAACACAGTGAACATTCTTTCGAAGAACTTCATTGTGTTCGCTGTCTGTACGTTAGGTTTCTATCTTTTCGGATGGGGCCTGATGTTCGGTGGTGGCGATGGTTCTGTCTCTGGAGATGGTGGCTGGTACGGAGCTAAAGGGATCATGATGATCTCTGGCGCTGACAACAGCCCCAAGATCGCGACTCTTGGTTACGAAGGTGACTATGGCTCAATTGCCTGGGCTGGCGTCCCCTTGATGGTCAAATTTTTCTTCCAACTGGTCTTCGCAGGTACTGCTGCCACAATCGTTTCCGGGGCAGTTGCTGAACGAATCAAGTATCACTCATTCATCATTTTCTGCTTTATCATGATGATCGTGATGTACCCCATCACAGGCCACTGGATCTGGGGTTATGGATACCTGGCTGCCAAGTGGAACTTCTGGGATTTTGCTGGTTCGACTGTCGTACACTCGGTGGGTGGTTGGGCAGCATTGACCGGAGCGATCATCCTTGGCCCACGTATTGGCAAGTATGCCAATGGTAAAGTGAATGCGATCCCAGGTCACAGCATGATGGCTGCTTTCCTGGGTTGTATGATCCTTTGGCTCGGCTGGTTCGGCTTTAACCCGGGCAGTTGCATGGCGGTGGGTGATGGTGCTTTGATTGCTCAAGTCGCCGTCAACACCAACGCTGCTGCTGCAATTGCAGCACTGACATCGACTGCAACCGCTTGGATCGTACTCGGTAAGCCAGATATCGGGATGACTCTTAACGGTTGCTTGGCCGGCCTGGTCGCGATCACTGCTCCTGCTGCCTTCACTGATCTCAACTGCTCTTTGATTATCGGTGCTATCGCAGGTGTGCTCGTGGTCCTCTCAGTTCTGGCATTCGACCGAGTCGGTGTTGACGACCCAGTGGGTGCCACATCGGTTCACCTCGTGAACGGGATTTTTGGTACCATCTGCGTCGGGCTCTTCACCACGGCAGATCTTTCAACCACCCCAATTACTGGCGGGCCAAAAGCTGGTCTGTTCTTCGGAGGCGGGACCGAGCAATTGATTGCCCAGCTCGTGGGCATCGGTATGGTCGGAATCTACACAGTGGTGGTTTCAGCAATTGTATGGCTGGTCATCAAGTACACTGTCGGCCTGCGTGTGAAGCCTGAAGAAGAAATCGAAGGTCTCGACATGGGTGAACACGGCAACGAAGCTTACCACGGATTCGTTATTCAGAACTAACTGTCAGCCTGTATTCCAGAACAACCTGGGGACGGTGGCAAGATGCGACTCTCCCCAGGCATTTGCCAAAAGATGGACGGCACGGAAGCTTCACTGCGAGCTGTCAAACTGAGAATCTTCTGAGTTTGACTCTTCCAGAGATTCAAATCATCAGGCAAGCCGAACGGTCATCAATTCTCCCAAGAGAATTGGTGACCGTTTTTGTTTTCGTCGCGATCCGTCTCGCCCACTGAAGGCTGGCCTCAACGATCGAGTGCTCAATGATCAAAATAGTGATCAGAAACGAAAGGAGAACGCTCAGCAAGAAAGTTGCACTGCGAATGACTAGACTTCGTTATGCAAAAGAATATTGCCTATCGAACGTGGCACCGATCAGTCGTTGAATTATGGCCCCGCCATGAATGGCTGTGGCCCATTTTCATGACGGGAATTGCGCTGCTGATCAGTGGCGGCTGTCACCTGACAATGGGGGTCATCACCGGAGATGACTGGTCTGGGCCCACCTCGTTTCGAAAACCAGCCCTTTTTGGCATTTCGACAGGCCTCACCTGCATCTCGATGAGTTGGGTCTGGGGGAAACTGCGGATCTGGTCGCTCGATCCCGTCGTCGTCTGGCTGACGTCGTTAGCGCTCGCTTTAGAGGTGACATTGATCACCATCCAGTTCTGGCGAGGAGTCCCTTCGCACTTCAACCACGCTACTTATCGCGATGCCTTTATTGAAGTCGCCATGCTGGTGCTCATCATCATTGCCAGCCTGGGAATCAGTTGGCTCGTCTTTCGCAGTCTGCTGCCTGGGGCATTTTTGACAATCGAGGAAACACACGATCCTTCGAGAATTCCCTCAACTTCAATGAAATCTGCTATCCGTGCAGGACTTCTGTTGCTGTGGATCTCGCTTCTGCTGGGATTCATCATTTCGTCGATCGGCTGGGCAGAAATACAAGCCGGCCGTAACCCGGAACTTGTTCCCCACGCGGGAGTACTGAAATTTCCCCATGGAGCCTGCCTCCATGCGATTCAAACCTTGCCACTGGCGGTCTTCGTCTGGCAATTCCTCAAATGTGGCCATGTCCTCTTGCGGACAAATCTGCTCGCCAGTGCCCACTTCACGTTTCTGAACTATGCCTGCTGGCAGACATTTTCCGGACTGGCTCGCTTTGAACCCGCCATGGGAGGGATGATCCTCCTGGGGTTAACCAGTCTTTGCCTGCTATCCGCCCTGTGTCCATCTCGATGGATTGATGCGGTTCTTCCCACAAAGCGGCTGAGTGAAAGGGGATCTTGAAGGAACAACTCACTGAAATCAGGCCATTGAAGTCAGGCCACCTGGATGAGTCACTGGCTCTCAGCCCGTTGTCAATTGCCATCCTGAATGGCGGAACTTGAACCGAACTGGTATCAAAATTGGCCAGTTGGTATTGTTGGCAAACAGCGGTGATCTCAACCAGTCATTGATCTACACTCCCTGGGGACGGAACCTCATGCTCGGCGCTCACCTGAATCCGGCTGATTATCTTTCGAGGGTTGCTCAGGTCTTTCAGACCCTTGATTTGAAGGAAACGGAACAACTGGCAGAAGACATCTACTCGGCCTACGAGAATGGCAAGTTCGTCTTCATTTGCGGGAATGGTGGCAGCGGCTCGAACAGTTCGCACTTCTGCGAAGATCTGGGGAAAAGCTCACTCGACCGCAAAGATTTCACGAACGATGAACGCAAGCGGCTCAAAGTCTTATCCCTGACCGATAACACGCCTTACATTCTGGCGTGGGGCAATGATGAAGGCTTTGATCGTGTCTTCGTCGAGCAGTTGAAGAACCTGGCCTCGCCCGGAGATGTTCTGATTGCCATCAGCGGCAGTGGAAACAGCCCGAACATTCTCAATGCTGTCGAATGGGGCAATCGCAAAGGTCTCGTCACCTGGGGCATTACAGGCTATTCGGGTGGCAAACTGAAATCACTGGGACAGAAAAACCTGCATGTGCCGCTGGACGACATGGGGATTGTCGAGTGCGTCCATCTGATTCTGTTCCATTGGATCCTGAACGATCTCCATGGTCGCATCAACCAGATCGGACGCTACCAGGTGCCACGATGATCGTGACACCGGATGACAAACTTCCCGATGTCCTGAAGATAGAGCCGCGAGTTTTTGGTGATTCCCGAGGATTCTTCTTCGAAGTTTTCCAGCAGGAACGCTACACAACCAGCGGCCTGTCGCAAGCTTTTGTTCAGGATAATGTGTCCCGTTCGTCGCGAGGAACACTGCGCGGATTGCATTTCCAACTCGTACGTCCACAGGCCAAACTCATCCAGGTGATTCGTGGCGAGATTTTTGACGTCGCCGTCGATGTCCGCAAAAGCTCACCCACATTCGGCCAATGGATGGGCTGTCGACTGAGTGACGTCAACCATCACCAACTCTATGTGCCTGCGGGTTTCGCTCACGGATTTTGCGTCATCTCTGAGACTGCCGATGTGCTCTACAAGTGCACTGACTATTACTTTCCACAGCACGAACGCTGCCTCTTGTGGAATGATCCGACTGTGGGCATTGCCTGGCCTCTGGAAGACTTTCCCATTCTTTCGGCCAAAGACCAGCAAGGCCAAACTCTGGCGAATCTGGAATCCTTCGACTGACACGCAACCTGTTCAACACAGTGTTCCATCGATTGAGTACCCACACATTTCTCATGACTCAAACTTGATCAACAGCTCCCATGTTGTTTTAAGTGGCTGCTCTCCCTTATGCTGAATAGGTCAGCGATCGTTGATGTGATGAATGGGTCAGAATCGAGAGTGGTGAATCAGGGGCACAGCATGCCACAGCGCAACCGAGAGCAGCGGCAACCTGTGCTGTCTCCGTCGATGTGCCGGGTGTTCCTGTCAGGCTGGCTGATTGTGTCTGCGAGTCTGGCCATGGCTTGCGAACTTTTAGCAGCCGAAGGCGAATTCAGTTCAAAATCCATCAATTTCTCAAAAGATGTGCTGCCGATCCTTTCGGACAATTGCTTTCATTGCCATGGCCCTGATTCTCAGAGTCGTCAAGCCGAGTTGAGACTCGACCAACCCAACCCTGCTCTGGATCAAATCCTTAGAGAGAGTGCACCTGGCCAGAGTGTTTTCTGGGAACGTGTGTCGACCACTGATCCCGATCTGATCATGCCCCCTCCCGAGACGAAACATCGCCTCACAGCCGCACAATTGCTTTTGTTGCAAAGATGGTTGCAAGCCGGCGCCCCATGGGGAAAGCACTGGGCGTTTGAGCCGATAATCAAGCCTGCCGTGCCAGAGAGTGATCGAGCCGAGAATCCGATTGATGCGTTTGTGATCGCACAGTTGCATCAGGTGGGTAAGGAATTATCCCCCCAGGCCGATTCCGCCCGGTTGCTCAGACGACTGGCACTCGATCTGACGGGATTACCACCTTCGTTGGAATTGCGTCAGAAGTATCTGAAGTCCTCGAATCAACCCCTCGATGCAGGTGCTGTCGTCGATGAGTTGCTGGCATCACCACATTACGGAGAGCGTATGGCCTGGGAATGGCTGGAGGCTGCCCGGTATGCTGACACCAATGGTTATCAAGGTGATGCTGAACGCACCATGTGGCCCTGGCGGGATTGGGTGGTGGAGGCCTTCAACCAGAATCTGTCCTTTGCGGATTTCACACGGGCTCAACTCGCTGGCGATCTGCTTTCTCAAGCAACCGACCGGCAGAAGCTGGCCACAGCCTTTCTCCGGAATCATATGATCAACGGCGAGGGCGGGCGGATTGCTGCTGAAAACCGCATCGATTATGTGATGGATATGACGGAAACGACCGGGACGGTCTGGCTCGGTCTGACCATGAATTGCTGCCGCTGCCACGACCATAAGTTTGACCCGATCCGGCAGCAGGATTACTACCAGCTTTCTGGCTTTTTCAACAACACGCCGGTGGATGGGAGTGGTGGGAATCCTCAGACACCTCCTGTACTCGAATGGCCCAGCGAAGAGCAGAAAGAACACAGAAATCGACTGCTCAAGGAACGTCAGGAGATCGCAGAAAAGGTACTCGCCTGGGAAGACGAGTTTGTGCCGCTCAAGCATCTCGCACCAGCAGAGGGCCCTGCACTTTCTACCCAGCCAGTTTCAGCGATCGAAGTTTTCGACGATGCGAATGGAGTGGCCACGAGTCCCTGGCATCAGGATGACGGATTACCGGCTGAGGTTCGAGCCATTCGTCAAAAGCCCCCGCAGGATCGTAAGGCGAGTGAACTGACTCAACTCATCAACTTCTGGAATCAATGGCAAGGACAGTCGCCGCAGAGCCTGCTGATGCTGAAATCCCGTATTGATGAGCTGGATGCTTTGCAGAGGTCGATTCCCCAGGTCATGGTCATGCAGGAACGTGCTGGTGAACCTCGCAAGAACTTCATTCTGAGCAAGGGACTTTACAATCAACCTCAGGCAGAAGTTCCGACCGACGTCCCCCTGTTTCTGAAATCCAAGAAAGCCAGCGAGCGATTCCGAGATCAGAATGTATCACCCGTACTGACTCGCCGGGAGCTTTCCGAGTGGTTGCTGCATGATGAAAACCCTCTGGTTGCGCGTGTGGTTGTGAATCGAATCTGGCAGCAGTTTTTTGGCATCGGGCTGGTGAAAACGTCTGAAGATTTTGGCATTCAGGGAGAAAAGCCCAGTCATCCCGAACTGCTGGATTGGCTGGCAGCCGATTTCCGCGAGCATGGTTGGGATATCAAGCGTCTTGTCAAGCAGATGGTGACCAGTCGCACCTATTGCCAGACCACACTTGTCCCCCGTGAAGCCTATGTCGACGATCCGGAAAATCGCCTGCTCGCCCGGGGTCCACGGTATCGCTGGCCAGCCTGGATGCTGCGGGATCAGGCGTTGGCAGTTTCCGGGCTGCTGGTTCCCAAAACCGGCGGTCCACCGGTCAAGCCCTATCAGCCAGAAGGTCTCTGGGAAGAAGCCACTTTCGGCGCCAAGAGGTATCAGGCCGACCAGGGCGATTCGCTTTACAGGCGAAGCCTCTACACCTTCTGGCGAAGAATCATCGCGCCACCCATGTTTTTCGATACTGCCAATCGGCAAACCTGTATTGTTCGTACCAGTAGAACCAATACCCCATTACAGGCCCTGGCTCTCTGGAATGATCCTGTCTATCTCGAAGCAGCCAGGGTTCTGGCAACACGATTCTTTGTGAATGATCGAAAGCTGCACGACGACGAGCGCCTGAGGCGCCTATTTGAACACATTCTCGTACGCGAACCGACTCCTCAGGAATTGGAGTTATTGAGAACTTCAATCATGAGCTGGCGAGATCGACTTGTTCAATCCCCCGAACAGGTGAATGACTTGCTTGCTGTGGGAGCATCGCCTGCCAGCCTTGCGGGAGAAGATTCAGCAAGCCGGGCGGAAGCAGCCCTGTGGACTGTCGTCACCATGATTCTATTCAACCTCGATGAGACTGTCTCGAAAGAGTAATGCACCTTTTCAAAGAATCATCCACCTCTACAAAGAGAAATCCAACTGGGAATCCTCCATTGCCACCCGTTCCTCCTTGTGAGTGGATGACCACTCATCATCGCCGCAGTTTTCTGGGGACAGCAGCAGGTTCTCTGGGCCTTGGCCTGGCGAGTCTTTCGCACTTATTGGCTGCAGAACAATCGCCTGCACCCATTTCATCAACTTCAACTGCAGCGACGACCGACATCGTGGGGCGGCCCCGTCTGCCCCCCAGGGCCAGGCATGTCATTTATCTCTTTCAGAATGGCGCGCCGACGCATGTCGATCTGTTCGACTACAAGCCAAAGCTCAGAGAACTTCACGGTCAGCCTCTTCCCGAATCCTACGTAGGTGGCAAACGCTTCAGCACCATGACGGGCAATGCGAATGGAAAACTGATTCTGGGAAATGTCGAGCCCTTTGCTCAACATGGAGAATCCGGGGCATGGGTATCGAGCCTCATGCCACATACCGCACAAATCGCTGATGAACTCTGTTTTATCAAATCGATGCATACAGAAGCGGTGAATCATGCACCGGCGATTACGTTCATGCTGACGGGGAGTGAACTTCCTGGCAGGCCTGCGCTGGGTGCATGGCTGACGTACGGTCTGGGAAGCGCAGCCGATAATCTCCCCGGCTACGTCGTGCTCACGTCAGTCACCAAGGGAACCTCGTGTGGGCAGATTTTCTACGATTTCTACTGGGGAAGTGGGTTTCTGCCTTCGCGATTTCAAGGCGTGAAATTTCGAGGAAGCAAAGATCCCGTCCTCTATTTGAAAGATGGCCCGGGGATTTCTCGCGAGTTTCGCGAAGCCATGCTCAACGATGTCACAGCACTGAATCTGCAGAAACAAGCTCTCTCAGGAGACCCCGAGATCAGCACTCGAATTGCCCAGTCCGAAATGGCATTTCGCATGCAAACCAGTGTTCCCGAGTTGACTGATCTTTCCGGTGAATCAAAAGCCACCCTCGAGATGTACGGTCCACAGGTCGAGCAGCCAGGCTCTTTCGCCTACAACTGTCTCATGGCCAGGCGGCTCGTTGAACGTGGTGTCCGAAGTGTGCAGCTCATGCATGCCGGGTGGGATCAGCACAATAGTCTCACGACTGAACTTTACAACCAGTGCCGCGATACCGACCAACCTTCAGCAGCCCTTGTGAAGGATCTGAAACAACGTGGTCTGCTCGATGATACTCTGGTCATCTGGGGTGGTGAGTTTGGTCGAACGCCATTCATTCAAGGAGATCTTGCCAATCGCCCGCGCTGGGGACGTGATCATCATCCCTACGCCTTTACCGTCTGGATGGCTGGTGGCGGCGTGAAAAGTGGTGTGACTCATGGAGCCTCTGATGATCTGGGGATGAACGTCCTGGAAAACCCCGTCCATGTTCATGACCTGCAAGCCACCATACTGCATCTGATGGGAATTGATCATGAACGCCTGACTTACCGGTTTCAGGGACGGCAGTTTCGTTTAACAGACGTGCATGGCCATGTGGTTCATGACATACTTAAACATGTGTGACATCCTCAAATCCTTGTGATTCAATATTCCTGCTTCCTCGATTGGCGGAACTCATCCATGCCCAACTCACCAGCCATCCTGATGTTCATTGGAGAAGAGTACGAAGATCTCGAAGTCTGGTATCCCAAACTGAGGCTGATCGAAGCCGGTTATCAGGTCGTTTGCGCGGGGCTGGAAGCGAACGTGGTCTACAAAGGGAAGCACGGCTATCCCTGTCGATCAGACGCCGCCATTCGAGATCAGAAGTCCAGCGATTATGTCGGGGTGATCTGTCCGGGAGGATGGATGCCTGACAAGATTCGCCGTGAAGCGAAAGTGAAACAGTTGCTGCAGGAGTTTCACGCAGACAGCAAACTTGTGGCAGCGATCTGTCATGGGGGCTGGATGCCGATTTCCGCCGGGATTTATCGGAATGTCCGCACCACCGGTTCGCTGGGTATCAAAGACGATATCGAGAATGCCGGCGCTTTGTTTCTGGATCAGGAAGTTGTCGTTGATCGGCATTTTGTGAGCAGTCGCAAGCCAGACGACCTCCCGGCTTTTCTGCTTGGTTGCCTCGAAGTGCTTGGAAAATCGACCCGCGGCGAGTTGTTGGGTTAACGGAAGGATCATTCCCAGGCTACCATCATCAGGGAGCCATGCGGAATGGGATGGGTGTAAAGCCAATCAATAAGAAGGCCAACAGCAGCCAACCGAGAGCCATTTTGACGTTGCTGGGCGCTATTGTCTCATTCTCAATTTCAGCACTGCGAATGCCCATAAACGCCATCAGCCCCAGCATGGTGCTGAATGTCAGATCGAGTGAGTACAGCATCCAGATGACGGCCACGACAATGGTCAGTTTGCTCACAATTTCGGCCCGTCTGCCAATCAGTGCGGTCATAATCTGACCGCCATCCAGTTGACCAATCGGCACCAGATTGAGGGCCGTCCAATAGATGCCAAACCACCCGGCCAGCAAGGCGGGGTTGATGAGGACATCGTCATTGGGCCCCAGTTGCGGATGCGTCAGCACGATCATCCACCGCAGGATTGGTGGATCACTGAGTGAAAAGCCCGGTTGTGCGTTCGCCGGAAACGGGATGGATGTCGCTGCACCATAAAGTGCGATCGGCAAGGTAACAATCAGGCCAAACAGTGGCCCGGTTGTGGCAATATCCAATAGCGCTGATCGTGACAACTTGATTTTACTGGAAGATACCGTCGCTCCTAAAGTTCCAAAGATCCCAAAGGGAAATGGAATGAAGTAGGGGTAATAGAATGGCAGCCCGTGCCGTTTGCTTTGCAGGTAATGGCCCAGTTCATGAGCACACAAAATTGCCATGACGCAACCCGCATAGATGAGCCCGTGACGCAGGAGATCTTCCGGCATGGCCGGGGCTGGGCCACCACCACTGTTCAAGCCCGCAAGGAACGTCGTCACACAGGTCATAAAAAACAGCCAGATCGCCCAATGTCTTGAGCGAAACTGTTTCTCCTGCTCCGCCAGACGCTTCGCTTCCAACTCGCGTTCTCGACGAAGCTGCTCGTTTTCTTCCTCCAGGAAGTCGTCATCTTTCAGTTCATGATCGACTGTATTAACGCCGTTTGCGGGAGAGGTCGCTGCCTGAAGCGCAGCCATTCGTGCCAACTCGCCGGGGAGCATCTCACGCTCGAGGACCACACGCTGGGGCTTGGCTGGTTTGCCGCCCTTAGAATCATTCGTTTCGACAACCGGTGAGCTGTTCTTCGAGTTGGCCTTATTCAGTGCAGTTTGAGGGACTGAAGTAGAAGGGGTCTCTGCCGGATAGATCTGTAGTGGATCGACCTGCTCCAAAGTCTGATCTGCAGATTTTTCCAGAGGCTGTTTCCGTCCAAACCATGACTTCTTGGGAGCCATGGGCTGGAGTGGATCAACCCAGGAATCATCCTGTTCGAATGTCTTGCTCTGTGAGCTTTTTTCAGATTCGGCCATGCACTAATCATAGACTCAGAGTTTTCGAAGGCCAATTGCAATCCCATGGCCATTATGAGATTCCCTTCATGAAAGTTTGTCACTTCGAGAATACCAGTCTGGCATCGCTGGGAACGGAACTGTAGAACGATGAAGGGTAATCTACCATCACCGTTTTGATCTGTTGGCTGGCGCACTGACGACCACCTCTGAGAGAAAGAAGCGCATGTTCGGTTTGTTTGGTTCCAAAGACTGGAATGTCATTGCGATCGTCTTCGAGCGAAGTGACTTGTACCGCGTCAACGGTCAGCGGGTCAAAGGAGGCGCTGCGGTCAAATGTCGTGATGGCGCCAAGGGGATGTCCCGCACAATTTTCTGGGCTGTTTACGACCAGAAACGGGCTTTCCTTGAAGGCGAAGCTGGCCCCGGTGCTCACCTGGTCACACCACAGATCATTCAGCGGCTCAAACGCGAGATCAACACCAACATGACCGTCACCCAAATTCTGGGAATGCTCGAAAAGGGTGAACTCGCGATGGCAGCGAAGCCTCTGGTGTGGACTGGCTATCCCAAACCCGAACCAGTCAGCGAAGAATAGTAATCACCAACAGAACAACCATCGCTGATCAACATCGTCGGTAAAACAGAGCCTTCATTCCAGGACGAGTCATGCTTCCGGAGCCCATTCAAGTTGGACTTGTCTTTCGTGATCATCATCCTCAAGTCGCAGAGATTCGTCGAGTATTAGTGGATTTCATCGAACAGCAGGAGCAGGTGCAGCTTGCAGGAATTCTGGGGGTTCATGACTGCAACTGCTGGGAGATAGAACCACAGATCGTGGCTGTGATCGGTGGCGATGGCTCCATTCTCCGTACCTGCCGTGCCATGGGCAAACAACAGAGGCCCATGCTGGGTATCAACCTGGGACGCCTGGGGTTTCTCGCCGATCTGACACCAGCCGAATTCATGCAATCCTTGGGCGAGATCGCATCGAGGCGGTACCGCATTGTCGATCATCTGATGTTTGAATGCCGACTTTTTCGGGATGGCCATGAGCAACTTCAATCGCTGGGTCTGAATGAAGTTTCGATCCAGGCAGGGGCCTCCCTCCGCCTGATCGATATCGAACTGCTGGTCGATCGGGTTCCTGTGACCACATACCGCTGCGATGGTTTGATTGTCAGTACGCCGATTGGCTCAACGGCTCATAGTCTGGCGGCTGGTGGGCCAATTCTTAAACAGAACTTACAGGCCTTTGTGGTGACACCCATCAGTCCTCACACTTTAAGCAATCGCCCATTGGTCGATAGTGCCGATTGCATCTTCGAAATGCGTGTCCCCGAAGTGAATGAAGGGGTAACATTAGTCATTGACGGACAGATTCGCGAACCACTTCAGCCAGGGGATGTCGTTGAAATCCGCAGAGCCGACGTCTCGTGCCAACTCGTACGTCTGGAAGGATGGAGTTATTACTCCACCCTGCATCGAAAACTCGGCTGGGGTAGTAATCCGGTGAATTTTGATTCTCGATCGATTTGACCCTGAACTTAATCAACTCACTTTTTGCACAGCCGTTCACGCCCTCGACAAGCTCTCATTTGAAGTCACATCATGACAAACCGTTTGCTTCTCTCCGGACTGGTGTTCCTCTGTGGAATTGCCGCGAACTTTGCTCAAGCCAGCGAAGGAAAATCGCCTTCAGCTCCACACCAAAAACATCCCAATATCGTGGTGATTCTGGCCGATGATCTGGGCTGGGCTGATCTTGGCTGTTACGGAAATCCTTTTCATAAAACTCCCAATCTTGATCAACTGGCCCGCGATGGGATCCGCTGCACACAGGCCTACGCCGCCTGCCCTGTCTGCTCTCCCACACGAGCTGCGCTTCTCACGGGGCAAAACCCCGCCCGGCTGCATCTGACAGACTGGCTTCCCGGAAGAGGCAACCGTAGCGACCAGGCATTGCGTGTCCCCGAGATTCGAAACTCTTTGCCGCAAGGGATTATGACTCTGCCGGGAGTTTTAAAGTCGAATGGGTATCAGACATGCAGTATTGGCAAGTGGCACCTCGGTGGTGGAGCAACCGGCCCTCTCCAATATGGTTTTCAAGAGCAGATCGCCGGAGATGAACGAGGTTCACCCGCCAGATGGTTTGCGCCCTTTGGTCCTAAAGCAGTGGCCAATGGAGAAAAGAATCCACAGGGTAAGCCGATCCCTGGTCTGGAAGACATCCCCGATGGAGAGTATCTCACCGACGCCCTGGCTGACAAAGCCGTTGCTTTCATTGAAAAACAAACCGACGAAAAGCCATTCTTTCTTTATCTGCCACACTTTGCTGTGCATACACCGATGAATGCTCCTGAGGAGACCATCCAGAAATTTCGAGACAATAAGCCACCCGGCGTGGTTCGCAATGAGATCTATGCTGCCATGCTCTATCACCTCGACGCAGCGGTCGGCAAAGTGATGAACTCTCTGACGGAAAAGGGCTTCGCGAAGAATACAATTGTGGTCTTCACCTCTGATAATGGCGGGCTGGCGACGATTGAAGGCAAGAACACACCGGCCACGATCAATGCTCCACTTCGCGAAGGGAAAGGCTGGCTCTACGAAGGTGGGATTCGTGTACCGCTCATTGTCAGTTTTCCCAAGCACATCCCGGATGGTTCGACGACAGACTTTCCGATGACCACACTCGATCTGCTCCCCAGCCTTCTCTCTCTGGCAGGAATTCAGTATCAGGTCGATGCGAACTCCCCGCTTGACGGGATGAATATCTCTGACATCTGGACAGGGAATGCTACGCCCGAATTCAAGAAGTCCGCATTTGAAAGGCCGCTTTATTGGCATTATCCGCATTACGCCAATCAGGGTGGCTTCCCCGGCGGAGTCATTCGTCAGGGCCCCTGGAAGTACATTGAGAACTACCAGACTGGTCGCAAAGAACTGTTTCTTGTTGATAAAGATCCAGGAGAAGGACGCAATCGTGCCCCCGACGAACCAGAAAAAATCACACAATTTGCAAACCAACTGGCAACCTGGAAGCAATCAGTAAACGCCCAGGAAACAGTCCCCAACCCTGATTACATACCGAATCCTCCGCATGAGAAAACCGGAGTGATCTCGATCCCAGCCAAATCCGCTCAGGTCTACGGGAGACAGCTTCGTTACGAACCATTACCTCACAAGCAAACGGTCGGCTTCTGGGTCGAGAAAGACGACTATGTCGTTTTTCCGTTGACTGTCACAAAGCCCGGCAACTACCGCTTGAGAGTATTCCAGGGCTGTGGCAAAGGGAGTGGCGGTGCCATCGTCGAGGCGAAGATTAAGGATTCATCCCTGACATTTGTGGTCGAAGAGACGGGCCACTTTCAGAACTTCGTCTGGCGAGATGTCGGAGAACTCAAAATCGACGACATCGGCCGGCAGGAAATCAGCCTCAAAGCAGTTTCAAAACCAGGCGTCGCTGTCGGAGATTTTCGCGCACTGGAACTGATTCCTCAATAGTTTGTGCAACGACTCAAGCGGGAGCTCATTCAAGACGGAATTTGGTTTGTCGATATCTCCATCGGACCACGATATGAACTTCCTGTTGACTCTCTCTCGGATGTTGAGTTGTGGCCGGCACATGCCGCTGGCTGCTCTTTGCTTGATCGTGGTTTTGTTTGCCAAAGGCTTATTGGCGAATCAAAACTCTTCTACTCCCCAACCAACTGCTGAAGACCGTCGGCCGCATCTTGTACTCATCCTTGCGGATGATATGACGTACGACGCAATGAGTCTCCTCCGGCGGCGCGAGGTGCAAACACCCCATCTCGATGCACTGGCTCGTCGCGGAACTTTGTTCACGCATGCCGCCAATATGGGTTCCTGGTCTCCGGCAGTTTGTATTGCGAGTCGATCGATGCTGCTCACCGGCCGCACGCTCTGGAAGGCTGAAAAGTCCCACAAACAATTGCCTCAATTGGCCTCCCAGGAACTTCTCTGGCCGCAACGACTCAAAAAAGCCGGGTATCGCACTTTCATTTCTGGCAAATGGCATTTACCAGTCCCACCCGAGAAAGTCTTTGATCAAGCGGTTCACATTCGCCCCGGCATGCCCGCAGACAAACCCGCTGGATACAACCGCCCGTTGGAAGATATAAAAGATGTCTGGTCGGCCTCAGACACAGCGTTTGGCGGCTACTGGGACGGTGGCACCCATTGGTCGGAAGTTCTCGCGAACGATGCAGGAGCTTTTCTCGCCTCCCAGTCGAGAGCCAACTCACCTTTTCTCATGTATCTGGCCTTTAACGCACCGCACGACCCGAGACAGGCCCCACAGGAATTTCTCGATCAATACCCGGCCAGCCATCTCAAACTTCCGGCACCATTCCTGCCCAGATACCCTTTCGCAGAAGCCATGGGTTGCCCTCCAGGTTTGCGCGACGAGCGGCTAGCCCCCTTCCCTCGAACTGAGGCAGCCATCAAGCAGCATCTCAAAGAGTACTATGCCCTCATTACCCATCTCGATGCCCAGGTCGGGAAAATCCTCCGCGCCATTGAATCCAGCGGCACTCAGCGAGAGACCATTATCGCCTTTACAGCAGATCATGGCCTTGCTATCGGCCAGCACGGACTCATGGGGAAACAAAACCTCTATGATCACAGCACCCGGGTCCCCCTGTTTTTTGTCAGCATTCCCGCGGGATCATCAGCCAGATCACAGCATCGGCAGACCACGATTCCCGAGGGGAAGAAAGTGACCCGGCCGGTCTACCTGCAAAGTGTAGCAGCCACGTTTCTTGACCTGGCTGGGGTGCCTCTTTTGCCCGAGGAAGAATACCCGTCACTGCTCCCGCTGATTCAGGAAGCGACCACCATTGATGGGGCCACTTCTCAGAATTTTCAGAACCTGCGTCTCGCCAAAGAGACTGATTCGTCGTCGACAAAGGACTGGGACGACGATCTGATTGGCAGCTATCTCAATCGGCAACGTTCCATCACCAGCGACGGAATGAAGCTGATCGTCTACCCGGAGGCGAATGCTGAACGCCTTTACAATCTCAAGACAGACCCTTTAGAACAGACTGACCTTTCGGCAGATGAATCCCATCGTGCAATCGGCAATCAGCTCCGGGAACGACTGATTGATTGGCAGAAGAGATTGGAAGATCCGCTGCATCTCAGCGGAAAAGATAACACCTCGCGATGACGTGCGATCACAGGAAACTGCTGCTACACTGTGAATGATGTCATCCGGCCCGGTGGCGAAATAGGCAGACGCACAGGACTTAAAATCCTGGGTCTCGAAAGGGACGTGCGGGTTCGATTCCCGCCCGGGCCAGTAAATCCCCCAGCATCTCTCTACTCCCTTCTCGCCAAACAACTCCTGGATGGTTCAACAGCCGCCCAGAGAATTCCAAAACTCACTCCCGCAACCTCCCCAATTACCGAATACCACATTCCGCCTGCCAAAAAACGAAAAGACCCTGCTTCGCGTGAGCGAGGCAGGGCCTTCGTTATCAACAGGAGGGGAAGAGGAGAGATCAGCTTTGCGAGACAGT
>NZ_LYDR01000129.1 GCF_001707835.1 Planctopirus hydrillae | reverse complement strand
GGAACAATCAGAGGCTGGCCCTTGGCTGCTTGCACCTCCCAGGTCCAAGCCGCTCAGGTTCAGGTACTCCGGTAGTCCTCAGAGGCACAGACTCGGGTGGGCCTGTGTTTTGTGCCCTTCCCAGGTCCGAGCAGTTCAGGTGACCAGCTGTTTGGCAAGAGTGGTCGCTGTGACTTATTGCCTCCCCCGTCCTTGCCACTTGGTTTTCTGGGTGTACAACCGGCGCACCTTCTCAGGTGGATGTTGACCATCCAGAATCCCAAGAAGTCTTAGTTAGCAATGAAGCCTGCTTGCAGTTTTATAGATAGTGTCTCTCTTGGGCTGCGATTGCCCCCTTCCGG
>NZ_LYDR01000128.1 GCF_001707835.1 Planctopirus hydrillae | reverse complement strand
CTTATGCCTATGGATTTCTCGATCCACTCTATTCTTCTGGTGTGTTGCTGGCTGTGAAATCGGGTGATCAGCCGGTTTACGAGTTCTGGCCCCAGATGCTGAATTTCATACCTGGGTTGATATCAGTGTCTCCAAGGTGATTGCTTAAAGGATTTTTGACAGGTTGCGAAACCCTGGGTTTCAGGGTGCTTTCCCTACCAGATGACCAGTTGCTGTGACAAAGACGGCCACATGAAATACACCCGCAGTGTGCTGATCGTTGAAGACGAAGAGATCATCCGGACATCGCTGCTGGAATTTCTGACGGATGAAGGCTATCAGGCCATGGCGGCCCCCAATGTGGCCACGGCTTTGAAGCTGGCTCGCGAACGTGAGTTTCAAGTCGCGGTCTGTGATGTTCAGCTCCCGGATGGTGATGGTCTGGCACTGCTCCGCAAGCTGCAGCAGATTACTCCCGGAGTTTCCGGCTTGATCATCACGGCCTATGCCACAGTCGAGAATGCGGTCGAAGCGTTTAAATCTGGTGCGTTTGATTATCTCGTCAAGCCGGTGATCTTCGACGATCTCGCCAATAAGCTGGCCAGACTGTTTCAATACCGCGATCTGTATCTCGAAAACCAGATCTTGCGGCGTGAGTTAGCCCGCCGGGATGATGGCGATGAAATCGTCGGTTCGAGCACGATTCTGCGAGAAGTTCAGGACTCTGCCCGGAAAGTCGCCCTGGCGAATGCCAATGTGCTGCTGGTGGGAGAATCCGGCACCGGGAAAGAACTTTTTGCCCGCATGATCCATAAGTGGGGGCCCAAAAAAGACGAGCGGTTTCTGGCAATTCATTGCGGCATGCGTCCGATTGAAATGCTTGAGAGCCAGCTCTTCGGAGCTGCGGCGGGAACAATTCCAGGAAGTGGTGAACAATCGGGAGCGTTTCGCTCGGCTGAGAGTGGCACTGTCTACCTGGATGAGATCACTCTGCTGCCACTGGCCATGCAGGCCAAACTCGTGCGAGCTATGGAATACAGTGAGGTACTCCCGCTAGGAAGCGCTGATGCTGCCAAAATTCAGTGCCGTATCATCGCGTCATCGTCGCGCGACCTCGCACAGGAGATTGCTGAAGGTCGCTTTCAGGACGATCTGTTCTACAGGCTGGACGGAGTGAAGTTGCTCATTCCTCCACTTCGAGACCGGCTCGACGATATCCCGGAACTGGTCGATTTTTTTATCGCCCGCCACAGCAAAGTGATGAATCGTCGCGTGACCAGCGCGACCAGCGAAACCATCCGGCTGTTGCTGACGGCTAACTGGAAAGGGAATGTCCGGCAGCTCGATAATGCCATTCAACGGGCAGTGATGCTCTGTGATTCAACGCAGATCACCCCCAAAGACCTGCCACCAGACCTTGTGGGAATATCTCAACCACTGCCAGATACCGATGATCTGCGAACAGCGATTCGCCACTACGAGAAGATGCATATTCTTCGAGTTCTAAAACTTTGCCCCGACAAACGCGAAGCCGCAAAACGACTCAAGCTGGGCCTGTCGAGCCTCTACCGCAAGATCGAAGAACTTGGAATCGATCTATAATACGTATCCGAAAAATCAATATCGCATTGAATCTCATTAAAACGACTTGGTCTCAATCACAGGCATGGCATCCGAATCGCTTTAATATCGTGGATGTGTGAGTTCTGACGATCGTTACGCCAGAAATTGTTCTAAGTTCGTATGCTTGGATCCAACCTTTGATTGGTAAAACACAGCCCGCGACATGCGGTCATGTCGCGGGCTGTGGGTGCTGAGCACCATCAATGGGCCCATTTAAAAAATGAGCCTGTTCAAGAGTTTTGCGGATGGACATGTGCGGGGCGTCCTCCACAGAACTTAAGCCGGCTGAAGATGTGTGAGCACATCCTTCAATCGGTTACGAGCTGTGTGGAGCCTGCGCTTGATAGTGCCGACCGGACTCTGGAACTGCTGGCTCATTTCTATCAGTGATTGACCTTCAAAGTAGAAGGCCAACAACGTGGCTCGATCCAATGCCCGCAGCTTTCGCAGCCCAGCCTTCACCTCTCCAGCCGCTTCACCCTTCAAAATATGCTCGAGCGGAGAGCGACCTTCGCCCCGGATGTTTCCGAAGATTTCGGGGCTGCTGATCGTTTCCTTCGGGCGACGGACAACCCGGTTGATGGCCATCCGCACGGTGATTCGCCGCAACCAGCCGGCAAACCGTTCTGGTTCACGCAACTGAGGCAGCTTCCGCATGGCCTGAACCAGGACATCCTGTGTCAACTCGGCAGCTTCAGTCCGATTTCGCAACCGCCGCAAAGCAATGGCGAAGATGGTCGATTCGAACTGCCGGGCGAGCACACCGAAGGCCTGCCGGTCACCTGATTGAGCCAATTCCACTAACTGCAACAATTCCAATTCATCAACCATATTTATTCGATCCCAACCTGCATTCACCCTCGGGCATAAAGGCCACCGTGGCTCAGGCAGATATCACTGTTCTGCTGTTTCAATGCGGTCGAGACAAAGCGGTGGGACTGATCGCCAGGATGGGAGATCTGCCGAGTTCACTCGAAGATTGCCATCTGTTGAGCAGGAGGTGCTTTGCCTGACGATGCCGCCAGAAAACAAGCAGGAAATTCAGGAAGTCATTTGCACATCCCCAGGGAGACGCCCCTGCGAGAAATGCCCAATGTGGTCAAAAGGAGATGTTCCGTTTGCCACTCCCTGCATCGAGAACTTTTGCGGCTGACGAAGCCATGGCTTCAGATCAACCGCATGGGAATCTCGATTCAGTCATCCGTTGCGAATCGGCCTGCTACCGAGGAACTCTGGTTGAGTTCACCTTTGACGAAGACTTCGCCAGTCAAGCTGGAGAAATCTTCTGTTGCAGACGACCGCTGTGCTTGAACTGGCAATTAGCCAGCACAAACAGGCTGCAGGCGAAAACCGGCGCTTATGGCACCAAAAGCCTGCCATCTGCCGCCGGAAAGCCAATTCAGCCAAGAGCCGACTGGCATCATCCCGACGGAGACTTGCGGATCACTGACGCAGCACGAATCGTTTCTTTGCCCCGGTTGTACATCCTGTACCTGACGTACTACGACCTCGCTGGGTCGATAACTACGCAGATAACAGGGCGGTTCATTCACCGTGGAAAACGACTCTTTGTGATGGGGTGATCGTTTCGACATCTTGAGTAATGAATCATCAAGACGTGTCGATCCACGATGACCCAGAGCGGCGGCGGCGACTGTCGCAATGTTTGCGGCGACAATGGTCGTGGTGTTTGCAATTGCAATGCCGTTGAACTGGTTCATCGTTAAACCCCCTGCGGACTTGCCGCAGCTTCCTTTTTGGAATCGAACTGTAAAGCTGTTTCGGTTCTTTCCTGATCACTCAATCATGTGTGGTGGGTGCCACTCGGCAAGCCCATCAAGAAACACACTCGTTAACCATAGGCTTTCACAAAGCCCAATGAATACTGGTGATCTGTACAGAAAACATCAAGAGATGTTTCAACAATCCCAGTGATTACGAATGCATTATCGCCACGCTCACTATGACGCAATCATGGCTGCTGAGGTTCGCACTGAAAACTCGAAAAAATGGAAATTTCCTAAAAACGTCCGGATTCAACACTCTCGGGCCGTTTGTCGAAGAGCACGCGATTGTTGAACCTGTGGTGGCGTCAGACTTTAGCGCAAGCCTGAGAAAATCTCAAAAAAAATCTGGAAAAAAGACTAAAGCGTCAAAGTTTGCCCAATCATCATGCCGATAACCTGATTGTGGGGTGCAATGCCTCACGGGGAGATTGACCTGCAGATCTCCTGCTTTGCCTGTTTTCACAAATCCCGCCTCGAACCCCTCCGCAACTGCATCTCACAAGGACATGACATGAAGTCGCTACTTTCCCTTGGAATGGCTGCAATGGCCATTATGTTTGCCGCCGGCTGTTGCTGCCCGCGGCAATACGCCTGCGTCAATCCCTGTACACCGGATCCTTGTGAAGCTGTGATTGCCGGCTGCGGACACAGCACCTGGTTCCAAAGAAAAGTTCAGCATTGGCGTGCCAAACGTGCTGCCCGCAAATGCTGTGGGTTTGGTTTAGGTGGCAGTGATTGCTGCGGCATGGCAGCTCCAACTGATGATTGCGGATGTGGTGGCGCTGGTGGCTTCCTCCTCGGCGGAGAGACCGGTGGCTGTTCATCATGCGGCTCTGCCGCCAGTGTGGGCGCCAATTACATGCCAAGTGCGCCGGCAGCCAGCCAAATGGCGCCCGTTCCACCTGTGCCCCCAGTGACAACTCCCGCGCCGATGTCTCCCATGACACCAATGCCCATTCCCGAATTCAATTCGAGCCAGCGAATGAGCACTCCCCAAAGCCAGTTTGCACAGATGCAGCCGCAGCAAGTCTCTTATGAAGAGTTTCAGCGTCTGCCAGGTGTGATCATTCAGGGACCAACACCAGTCGGCAGCCCCATGGCAACTGTGCAGGCTTCTGGGCCCACACCTTTGCAGACAGTCAGCTTTGAAGCAGCTATGCCTCAAGCAGCACCTGTTCCAGCAACCACCGTTCAACCAACCACGATTCAGCCAGTGCAGTTCCTGCAACCAGTTCAGGCCAGACCAACAGCTCCTGGCAGTCCTGTCTGGACTCCCGCCCATTAATCGCTGGTTTAGTTCAACTCAGATGCTCAAATGATCTGACGAACTTTGTTGACTCATGAAAAAAAGGCTGTCCTGCCCTCGCGGTGGAGACAGCCTTTTTTCGTTTCCAAAACAAGAAGGTATCGATGCAACTTTTGAATTGATTGAAATTCACCAGAATTCAGACCGACAGGCCAAATCTGAACAGAAATGTGAACAATCAACTGGCCACGAGACTTGACAGCGCGATAATATGTTTACACAAGGATTTGTGCATAATATGATGTTACGATCACATGATGCAATTTTTTGAATTCATAACAACTACACATCTGGTGGGGTGGAGCATGCGGATTTCTTCAAAACGTATTTCATCAAAAGGGTTTACGCTGATTGAGCTGCTGGTGGTGATTGCCATCATCGCAATTCTGATCGCTTTGTTGTTGCCAGCCGTGCAACAGGCTCGAGAGGCCGCACGCAGGACGCAGTGCCGGAACAATCTCAAGCAGTTAGGTCTGGCACTGCACAATTATCACGACAATTACCTAATGTTTCCGCGGGGGAATTATCAGTCGCAGACGGGTGGCGGAACGATTCAGGATCCAAACCCTTATCGAGGCCGCAGTGCCCACATGATGATTTTGCCATACATTGATCAGGGCCCACTGTACAACACGCTGAATTTTGGTTTGGCATCCGACAGTGGAGTCAATGGCCAGGCCTGCCAGCGCATTATTGCCGCGTTTTTGTGCCCCTCCGATCTGGGGACAGACAACTCGGCAATCGGTGGCGGGAACAATTATGTTGGTTCAGCAGGGCCCAGTGTCTATTGGGGCAGCCATACGACCGCGAACACCGATGCGATACAGATCGGACTGTTCAACACACGGGTGAGCGTGGCGATCCGCGATGTGACGGACGGTACCTCGAATACAGTGGCCATGAGCGAGCAGATCATTGCCAGGCCAGACAGTACTCCACTGAGCACCAATTCGAGAGCCGCCACGAAGCGTGGCGGTTCGTTGGGATCGATTCCGCAGACATTTATGTCGGTCGCAGATCAGAAGACGTTCACCGATAGTTGCCTGGCGGCATCGGTGGGATATGTGGATGACTCGGGAGGCGAGGGCATCCGCTGGACGAACGGGATTGCGAACCAGACGCTGTTCAACACGATTCTGACACCAAATTCCAATCTGCCAAACTGCGTCAACGCCTGCACAACATGCTCGGCCACAGACAATATGGGTGTCTGGGCAGCCCGCAGCCGACATACCGGAGGTGTCCATGCTTTGATGGCGGATGGTGCCGTCAAGTTTGTGAGCGAGAATGTGGACAATACAACATGGCAGCGTGCCGGAGCACGGGCTGATGGAAATACCCTGGGTGAGTTTTAAGCTCTCATGAATTGGCATTGAGGGACCAGAAGAGAACCTCAAGACTCACTGTGCCTCACAGTGGGTTTTGATAGATCGCCTTCTGTATCGCAAATGAAACTCCATGAATCGTAAGGTGAGTCAGAGATGATGTCGCGACTGCTGCAGATGGCCCTGGTTCTTTCCGTCCTTGTTTGGGTCGCCGGTTGTGGCAATGACCGCCCGGCTTTACCCGTCTATTCACTGGATGGTCTCAAGAGAGACCTGGGATCCATTGCCCAGACCGGGGACGGTGGGAGTGCGCTGGAAGGAATCAAATACTCCATCGAGAAGCTGGCCAGTGAAAAGTTCGCAGGAGCTGAAGAACTGAAGAAACAATTCAGTCGTCTGGAAAAAGCTGGCAATGCGGAAAACCGCAAGCAGATCGCTGGCGAGATGCTCAAAATTGTGGAAGCACCCAAACCCGCCGCTTAAAGTCTGGCTGAGTTCCGAAAGTTGGATGTCGATTGCTCATTCAGCAGAGCAGTGTTTCTCACCTTGCCTTCATAAAGGCAATCACACAAAGTTTTCATGAACCCGGTGGCCACTCTTCAAAGTGCCTGCCGGGTTTTGTTTTTGATAAGGGGTTTGCTGAGCACAAGCTGATTGTGCGATGAGGGCACCGCTTTGAGGACGAGCCTGGTTCACTGAAGATACCCAGCAATTCATTCCGTCTACGAAATGAGATCAAAATGAGTTCTATGGACTAATAAGAGCGGCGCTGGCGGCTGGAAGGTATGTTCAGCGCTTTGCGGTATTTGGTCACAGTCCTACGGGCGAGGTTGAAGCCGTGCTTGGCAAGTTCTTCGACCAGAGCATCATCGCTCAATGGGTCATCCTTGTTTTCGCCATCCACAATCTCTTTGAGTTTGAGGCGGATGATGTGCCACGCAACCTCTTCCCCTTCGGCCGTTGTCGTACCACCTCCAAAGAACCTTTTAAGTGGAAACAGTCCCCGTGGTGTCTGGATCCATTTGTCATCCACAGCACGTGAGACAGTCGTGACGTGGACTTTGACGATGTCCGCAATCTGCTGCATTTTGAGAGGCGAAATAAACTCCGGGCCTTTTTCGAGGAATTCGATTTGATGATCAACAATGGCCTGAGCCACGCGCTTGAGCGTATTGTGCCGCTGTTCGATCGATTCAATCAGCCACTTAGCCGATTCCACCTTACGTTTGATGTATTCCCGCGTGGTGGGATCAGAAGCTCCCTGCCGCAACATCTCAATATACCGCTTACTAATCCGCAGCCTGGGTGTGTACTCATCTTCGAGGCGTACGACATACTTGCCGTTCTCATCCTGTTCGAGATAGAGATCAGGTGAGACTGTCTGATTCGGCCGGCTCTCGAACTCCGCCCCAGGATAAGGATTCAGCTTTTGAAGCTCTTTGAGAGCTTCTTTGATGAGATTCAGCGAGTACCCCGTCTTCCGCTCAATGAGTGGCAGGCGGTTCTGTGCAAGGTCTTCGAGGTGCTGGGTAATGAGCACAGCCAATACATCTCGAAAAGGGGTGTCTTCCTTGAGTTGCAAGAGCAGGCACTCTTTGGCATCGCGAGCACCGACACCTGCGGGTTCAAGCTTTTGAATGAGGCTTAAAGCCTGCTGGGCATCTTCGAGGCGAACGTGCCGACCATAGAGCTGAATCAGATCGTTGAGCGGGCTCTGCAGCCTGCCGTGATGATCGAGGTTCTGAATCAGAAATTCGCCAAAATCACGAATTTCCCGAGGAACGGTGAAGTAACTGAACTGATCGAGGAGGTGGTCGTGAAGCGACTGCGGTTTTTCGGTGATATTCGCAATCATGTCATGAGCGCGATCACCCGCTTCATCGATCCGATTGGAAGAGGGCTTACTACCCGACGTATAGTTGTCTTCCGGCCAGTCCTGGGAGATTTCCAGCAGTCGCTCGAAAGCGGCTTCGCCATTCGCCTCATCTTTGCCTGCCATTTCTTTGGCAGTGATGGGAGTTTCAAAGGCTTCATCTCGGGCCGATTCCATCTCGGCGAGTTTGCCGGGAGCGTCGGGTTCGTCGAGGCGCATTTCGAGACAGACGTTTTCGGCAAGTTCCTGTTCGATGCGTTCCTGCAAAGCCAGCACCGGCAGTTGCAGGATTTCCATCGATTGGATCATGCGCGGAGCCAGCCGCATTTGCTGGCTCATCTTCATATGTTGACCGAGATTGAGCTGCATAAGTGATCCCGGTGGAAAAATCAGCAAATCAGGTAAACGAAATCCGGCTTGTTCACGGGCCCAAAAATTCGCCCAAATGTCGCTTGGTGCCGGTCCCTCTGTGTGTGGCCCAGAAACTACATTACTTCAGTATAAGCGAATACGCGGTTGTCTTCACAGAGAATGTACCCTGTTTATTCAGCTTTGGCGTACGATTTGCTGTAAGTTTTATTGAAGAGATGGAAATTCTTGACGTTGTGCCAATTCCAACGGAATTTTGCGGAATTTGTACAAGTTTTGGCTCTCTTTGCGCTCCATCTTCATGATTTGGGCCCTGCCACTCCGTGCGATCTGGAAGCACGCAGTGAGAGAATTTGCGAAATTCATTGAAAATCCTGCAGCGTGCAGGATTCATCAAAAGCTCTGGCGGCCCTTGAGAGCATCCGAGAGCATTTCGCGATTAGCAAATTCCAGCACACTGCCCGTCGCGATCCCGCGTGCCAGACGAGTGATTTTGACCGGTTCGTCGGCCAGAAGATTCACGATATAAAGTGCGGTTCCATCCCCTTCGAGAGTGGGATTTGTGGCCATCACCAGTTCGCGAATCTTCCCGGATTTGACCCGGCGGATGAGCGTCGCGAGGTTCAAATCATCCGGGCCCACACCACTGAGCGGAGCGATGCGGCCACCCAGCACATGGTAGACGCCGCCAAAAGTTCCGGTCGCTTCCAGTGCCAGAAGGTCTCGCGGCTGCTCGACAATGCAGACCAACCCCTGATCTCGCCTCGAATCGAGGCAGATGTCGCAAGTTTCCTGCTCAGTCAGATTGTGGCAGACCGAACATCGACGAATTGTGCGGCGAACATCCAGAATGGCATGGGCGAGGGCAGCCGCTTCTTCCTCGGAGCAATCGAGAAGATGCTGTGCCAGCCGTTCCGCCGACTTCTGCCCAATCCCGGGGAGTGCCGCCAGTTGCTGAACAAGGAGGCCAACATGTCGGCCATACGCATGATGATTCGGTTCAATGGCACGGGGCATGACTCTCCTTAGTCCTCAATTGAAGTGCTGCTGCTGTCGATGGCTCGTTGACCCTGGATGCACTCGATTTCTGTGGTTTACTTATGGGGAGGGAAGTTTCCCACCGAGTAATCCTTGAAGCATGGAAAGATCACCCAGAGCCGATTGTGTTTCTTTGGCGGCAGCGGCCTGTGCCTGCTTCATCGCTTCGTTGGTGGCCTCAATGGTACAGCGGGCAATATCCGCTTCACGATAGCCGGGCTGAATTTCACAATTCGTCATGTGCAGCAAGCCATTCACCTCGACCTGCACGGGGCCTGAGGTCGCTGAAAAGCGGAGATTCGCGAGGTCAGTTTGCAGACGTTGAAACTTGGCAGCCATCTCTCCCATCTGGCTTCGCATCGACCACAAATTGGCAGCGAGGCCAGCCATTTGTCCAAACATTGCTGCTCTCCTGGATGAAAATTATGAAACAGGCATCGTCGTCATTAGAACTGTGGATCCCTGACTGCTCAATTTTAGTCGTCGGTGCTGGAATCTGCAGTCGTGTCCGAATTCTCTTCGATCTCCACGGAGACAATCCGCTCACGCTCATGCACGCGCCAGGAATCAATTCCGAAAGCCGCTCCAATCGACTGGACGAATCTGTCCTCTGGATCTTCGACAGTGCGGCTGGCTGGACGAATCGCTGGTGGTTCCGTCACTGAAGGATGAGGAAGAGTTGGCCGTTCGGCTCTTGAATTTGGAGAAGTTTCCGGTTGAGCGACACGCCCATTGCCATCCGCCAGTTGACCATTGGGAGAACTCGCAGGATGGTCTTTTGATGATGAAGACTCTGGATGTTTGAGCGGATTGGCTTCGCTGGATTCATGGGCAGAGCCGGTCGTGAAACGCAGACGAATGGATATTCCTGTTGCGGCTCGCAGTTGCTGTTCGAGCTTACTCACTATATTGGGTTGTTCGAGACACTGTTGCTCGAAGCGATGATTCGCCGAAATGACAATTTCCAGTTGGGTGGGGCCCGTCATCTGGCAATGCGTGGCACGCTGCAGGTGAATGCCAGTCAGATCGGTATTCCTGGTACGCAGATGTTCGAGCAGAGCCGCTTCATTCCCCGGTTGGAAAGCCAACTCAGGCTCTGGGAGCGAAGTACTGATACTGGAGGCTTCAGCGGAAGATTCTCCGGGAACGGTCGCGTTAGAACTTGCCGGAACAATGCCTGCATTCAGTCCGTTCCCCACAGCGTGTGGATCGTGCTGAAGTTCAGGCTGCGATTGAAGCTCAGCCTGTGATTGAAACTCAGGCTGTGATTTTTGAACATCTGGCAAATCGTGAGATTCGGGAGAGCTATGGGCGACGGCCACAGGTGGTGGCAGAACCCGGGGAGAAGAGTTCATGGGCCGGTCAGTTGCCAGGCGCCCGGAACTGGACGTGGCAGGAAGTGACTTCCCTTGAAACCGGGCAATCAACTCATCGAGGCGGCTGAGATCTTCCAGGAGCGTGATACGGACAAGTGCCAGTTCGGTGAGTGCTCGCCCCCAGGTTGCGCGGGCCATTTTGATCTTGGCTTCAGCCAGAATCTGCAGCGCTGCAGAGATCGTTTTCAACCCCCAGGCCTCGGCCTGTGTTTCGATTGTCGACCGAGATGATTCAGTGGCCCCCAGGAGAGCCACGCCTTTCACTCCTGCAGCAGTCACCATCAGATCACGCAGATAAGAAATCAGTTGATCGGTCAAGGCGTCGAGTTGGACGCCATCCAGAATCGCCTGATCGAGAGCCTCAAGTGCGCGGGCAGCATGACGGTCAATCAAAGCCTGTACCAGTTCAATGACCCGGTCATCGCTGGCAGTCCCCAGCAATCGATGCACATCGGCAACGGTGACATGCTGATGACCAAAGGCCAGCACCTGATCGAACAACGATTGACTGTCACGCATCGAGCCATTGGCTCTGCGGGAAACAAGTTCTATGGCTTCATCATCAACCTGAAAGCCTTCGGTGGTGGCAATCTGCCGGAGCCGTTCGCCAATACTTTCAATGTTGACAGTACCGAAATCAAATCGCTGGCAGCGCGAAAGAATCGTATCGGGAAGCTTGTTCGGCTCAGTCGTGCAAAAGATAAACTTCACCCCTTGAGGGGGTTCTTCGAGTGTTTTGAGCAGCGCATTGAAGGCTTCCTTCGTGAGCATGTGAACTTCGTCGATGATGTAAACCTTGTAGCGGGTTCGCATCGACTTGACGTTCACATTCGCTCGCAAAGTGCGGATATCGTCGATCCCCCGGTTCGAAGCACCGTCGATTTCGGAAACATCAACATCCTGCCCGGCGGAAACCGCCCGACAGATTTCACAGGTATTGCAAGGGACAGCGTCGACAGCATTCGGACAATTAAGGGCCTTGGCGAAGATTCGCGCCATCGAGGTCTTGCCCACACCCCGGGCACCGGTAAACAAATAGGCGTGAGCGACGCGGCCTTCAAGAATGGCGTTTCGCAGCGTCTGGGCAATTCGATCCTGCCCCACAACTTCGCTGAAAGTCTGCGGGCGGAATCGACGTGCCAGGACGGTATAGTTCTCAACATTCATCGGTCACTCGCCACATCACAAAGGAGCTTCGGCCCAACCAACTTCGCAGGTGGAAATACTGGCCACTGATTCTCGATTGAGAACTGGCCCAGGGAAGCAGGATGAATCGGCAAACAGGCGGATCGCGAATAGAAACTGACTCTCAAAAAGCCAGAAAATCACCCTGAACCCTCTGTTTCACAACAGTGAATGATACTTGGCAGAGCAGAAATTCGCTCACCACGAAGGGACATCCCGGCTGAGAAAATCCGAGAAGCTGCCCGAATTTGGCACCTTAAAAATCACCTCGGGGCAGGAATTATCGATTTCCACCAGTGCAAACGAGAAAAGGGGTGGAAAGCTGCCCCCTTCTGCACCTGAAAACCTGCTGCTTAGGGCTGCTTCCTTTCGGACCTGACCCGGTTCACACGGCCTCACCACAGTCGGAGGCAGCTTCTCACCCCCCGTAACTCCTGCATAGTTGTTATCGTCTCGTGTTCAGGATTGCAAGGAACAGGCCCGGCGACACGGCTGACTTTCGAATCGTCAGTCAGGCGGGTGCTGTCTGTGCGGTCGGAATGTTTTCTGACGGATGAATTTGACCTTTGAACTGGCCTGTGAATTCGATGACGCACATGAACAATTTTCAGTCGGTTTACATTCATGTGCCGTTTTGCCGACATCGCTGCGGCTATTGCGATTTTACGCTGGTGGCCGGGCGAGATGATCTCATTCCCAGGTATCTGGCTGCGCTGGAGCGGGAAATGCAGACCTATGATCAGCCAGTGGTCGTCCAGACTATCTTTTTCGGCGGGGGGACTCCTACCCATCTGCCAAGTGCCGAACTCAAACAACTGCTCAAGGCGGTGACAACTCGTTTTCCACTGGCCGCTGGTGGTGAATTTTCGATCGAAGCCAATCCTCTGGACATGACGGACGAAGTGATCGAAGTGCTGCACAGTGCGGGCTGCAATCGAGTCAGCCTGGGAGTGCAATCATTCGACAATAAACATCTGCAGACACTCGAACGCGACCATCAAGGGGGAGAGATCTCCGAGATTGTGCAGCGAATTCGGGCCAGGATTCCCAATGTTTCACTGGATCTGATTTTTGGTGTGCCCGGGCAAACTCTGGTCGATTGGGAGTATGACCTTGAGCAGGCACTCGTTTGCAGCCCCACACATCTTTCCACCTATGGACTCACCTTTGAAGAGGGAACAGCTTTCACAACCAGAAAACGACGTGGACAACTCACCGAGATTGACGAAGGTCTCGAACGGGAGATGTACGCTCTGGCCATCAAGACGCTTAACAAGGCAGGCTTTGAGCATTACGAACTCTCGAACTTCGCTCGCCACGGCTATCAATGTCAGCACAATCTGGCGTACTGGAATGGGTCGCCTTATGCCGCCTTTGGCCCGGGAGCAGCGAGTTATCTTGAGGGAACACGGCGAACCAATACTCGCAGTGTGCTGGGCTATTTATCGCGGATGGAGCAGGGAGCGTCAGTGATTGCCGAAGCGGAGACTCTGGAAAAAGAGCATGCCATGCGCGAAGCTCTTTATGTGGGTTTACGCCGCTTAAACGGTATGGATTACACAGAGTTTCAACAGCGGTTTGGTGTCGATCTGCAAGAGTTTGCGGGTGAGACCATTCAACGACTGGTCAAACAGGGTCTGTTGGCAACTGATGAAAAAGGAATTCGACTGACCGGTGAAGGGGTTTTTCTCGCCAATCGAGTCATGGCCGAGTTTCTCTAGCCGTGCCTGTCTCCCGAGAGCCAACGGATGGTGCCAACGGACAGCCTAAGCCGGCATGGAAGACTTTGCGGCCTGAGTAGCCCGTAGCGAATCAGGATCGTTTCTCTGACGGCATCTCATCTGCTGCCGAGCATTTTGATTGGACGGACGCCCACTTGCAGGGAAGAGTTCGAGAGTGACGAGTAAAGTTGTTTCTGGCAGCACGAGGAATCATTAAAGATGTTGAACTTGAGTATTGGTGCCAGGTATGGACTCGCCTTGCTGCTGGGCCTTGCCATCTTTACCCGACCTGCGGCAGCCTGCACCGGAATCACTTTGAAACCCAAAGACGGATCGATCATTTACGGCCGAACACTTGAGTTTGGTGCCGATCTGTTGTCGAACGTGGTGATTATCCCCCGTGGTTTTGCCTACACCGGGACCACACCTGATGGAACACCAGGCCTCAAGTGGAAGAGCAAGTACGCTTCGGTAGGGGCCAATGCCTTCGGGCTTCCCGTTCTACTGGATGGACATAACGAAAAGGGCCTCGCTTGCGGCCTCTTCTACTTTCCGGGCTATGCCAGGTATCAATCGATCAGTCAGGAAGACCTCCCACAGACGATTGCTCCCTGGGAACTGGGGGCCTATATATTAGGAACCTGCAGTACGATCGAAGAGACAACCCAGGCGATTCGCAGCGTCAAGGTGGCGAATACGGTCTTGCCGCAGATGAACATGGTACCTCCTGCCCACTACATCTTTACGGATGCGACAGGCCAGGCCATTGCCGTCGAATATGTCGGTGGAGAACTCAAGATTCACGAAAACAAACTCGGAGTCTTTACCAACGCTCCGACATTCGACTGGCATGTCACGAATTTGAGTAATTATCTCAACCTCGATCCCCTGGGAAAAACCTCGATCACTCTAGGTCAGCAGCAGGTGAATTCGCTCGGCATGGGAAGCGGCATGCTGGGCTTGCCTGGGGATTTCACACCTCCTTCACGATTCGTGCGGGCAGTCGCCTTTTCGAAAACAGCACTTCCCGTAGAAACCAGTCGCGAAGGAGTGCTGCAACTCTTTCATCTTCTGAATCAGTTCGATATCCCCAAAGGATCGGCCAGGTCACTTGAAAACGGTGAAGAAGTCGCTGATTACACGTTGTGGACGAGCGGAAATGATCTGACGAACAAGCGATTCTACTTCCGCACATTTGAGAACAGCGAAATCCGCATGGTGGACCTCATGAAGGGGCCGCTTGATGGAAAAGAGATGGTGGTCTTTTCCATGAAAGGCGATCAAAAAATCGAGGAACTCACGGCACCGGATCAAAAGGTTTCGAAAGTCTCGCCAGCTATTGCGCCTGTAAAAACCATCCAGATCACTGAAACGACCCGCCGCCAGCGAATCTTCCGCCGCCCAGCCAATTTGATTGCACCGTAAGTGCTAATGAGACATAAATAACGTCATTCAATGTCATTGGCAGTCAGTATCTGCAGGGTGCATGAAGTTCCAACTCAATGCACCATTCAAACGGTCGCAAATGTGCTCATGCGAGAGCAAGACTGCAGGCTGCAAAAAAGCAGGCCCTTCGCCGGATGCCACTGCTGGCTCATCAGAAGTGCTCCTCCCACATTGCACTCGGCATCACACCTCATTGTTGCCCACTGGCCAGAATTACCTCCCACCTGATATTCCTCATCCTTCGTGCTCTTCGCGATCTTCGTGGTGAACTCACTTCCCTGCTCCAGGCCGAGTTGAAGAACGCGTAAACCATCGCTGTGGGGCGAGGTTGTCTCCTGCCAGGATTGCAGCATGCGGAAGGCAACAACTCCTTGGGACTTGAAGACTGAAACAGGCTGGTCACAACCTGCAGCGAAATACTGGGGAATCCATTCAACTCATGATATCCTTAGTAGCGATTTTTGAACGGGAGGTCGAATCGAAAGAGCACTGTTGGCCAGCCAGCAGTGGCATACTGGCGTGAATGCTTGACTTTGGCGCTGATCGCACAAAGTTGAATACGGAGAAGCGATCGATGACATTGCGCGAATGGCTGATCCGTTTCATCGAGTGCGCTTTTGCGAGGGTCAAGTTGAATGATGGAACAACCCTGTACGAAGCGGCTTTCCATTCAAGCTATGGTATTGATAGTCACGAACTCTCTTTGGCTGATACCGCGGAACGCACTGACTGGAGGCGTGTGCCTGTCGATCATCTCTTTGCCCGGACCGATGCGATCTTCTTCATGAACCCGGCTGCCAAAAAGTTCTATTCGCCAGCGATCCTCCGCGCACTTCTCAAAGAGGGAATTCGAGATGGATTGATGTATGACGCTTTCCTCTTCGATCTTTCGGGATTGATTCGCGGATCAAAAGGAGAAGACACTTCATTTGCGAAACTTTACAACGCAGCTCAACGGGCCGCTTTTGTCCGGTTCTGCAAGTTTGCCGCATTCAATGCACCAAAGGAATTCGGTCGCGAGCAACCGCTACGCATCCTCGAACAACTTCGTCAATTGGAACCACCCGTCGAATAATCCAGGGATACCAAGGGGTCGGCACTGATTGCCAGCCACCTGACGCCAGGAATTCGCGTACTCCATGTGGCTGCTTCCAGTCCCTTCCCGTGCTCACTCAAGTGGAGTGTCCAAGTGTCGCCCAACCTGCGAAGAACTTCGACCAGCTTGTCGTTCAGGCCGATGCCCTCTTCCATGGATGTTGTCGATCTCAATTGATAGACGAAATCCTGATCTTCAGGATCGCGCCGTTGTTCGATCATCATGAACCCGACTAAGCCCGAGGCAGCCTCGACCCGCAATCGCACTTTCTCAGCCTTGACCAAACTCCCAGCGTCAATTGACAGGCGAAAGGTAAATTCGAGTGGACGTGGTTGAATCCCTTCACGTTCACAAACCACTGGCATTTCCACTTCTTTCGAATGCAAGGTGACACAGCCTGGAAGTCGCAGGCTACCTTTGTGCCGGAAGCGGAGGAAGTTTTGTTGACGGAGGAAGCACCCTGCAATTTTCTGAGGATTTCAGGTTGATTATGGCTTTGCTGGCACTCTTTTTGGGTTGCCCACAACTATCCAAAAGAGTTTCAGCCTCGGATACCCTGTCAAGGCATTGAAAACCTTCGGCCAGCTCATTTCAATCTCATCAACCTCTCGTGAATTTATCGCCTAGGTAGACGGAATACTGCCGACGTGGGTCACCCCGCGTGTACCCTAGAACAAGGACATTTTCAGATGCGTTTTATTATGCAGTGTGTGAGGCGAGTTTCTTGCAGCAACAGGCCATGGCTAATGTCAATGGCTTCAAGTTGCGTTCTTTTGGTTGTTTGTTCCGTGTCCGAGGCCAATGAAGAATTGAAATACCCTGAAAGGATTGATGTTCTAAAGAAGTCTCAATGCACAAAACCATCTTGATCAAAGAGGACGATGGAAGAGAAGCCAATATATCTTACTCCCCATTTATCACCTATATTCGTGGACACATGTTGGGATGGAGGCAGTGCTCCGAAGATGCAGTCAACATGGGGTTTTCTGTCACTCAGCTCACCTCTAGTGAAGTCACCGCTAGATGCATAGTGAAATGTAGAACCCCAGAGTTTAGTAAAGGAATAATCCAAGGATACAATGATTGCCAAGAATCTATAAGACTGTTGAAAAGGAGAAATGTCGGCGAAGAGCAATTGCGACGATCAATTGGTGAAAGTGAAATCCTGAAATCCCGCATTAGGATCGATGTCTATTAATGTTGCGAAGCGATTCAAGCCTGGCAAACTTGCACATATCATCCACTCGTGTCATCCACTCGTGGATTACCTGTGTGCCGGAGGCAAAAGATGTTCGGCTGCCGAAATTACTTCCATGTGGGTCTCCGAAGATCTCAGATGAGACTCTACTGAAAATACGGCTCCGCCAGTCCCCTCTTTTGGCTTCGCCCTGCCAGCAGAAATCGGAGTTTCAGCCAGGGCCACAAAGCGACGATGACGTCGCGTCTCACCGCAGTTCCGGACTCGCCGACATGACTTCTCACCAACTCTATTTCACAACCGGGCGCTGGCTCCGTACGTATTTGTGACACTCGACGCATGACTTCACCGCATCCATCCATTGCAAGGTGGCATTGTCAAAATTTCCCTTTTCGGCGGCATCCCGCAATTTGCTGACTGACCCACGGAATTCCGTATTGAAGTCCCGATAATCCTGGTCGAGGAGCACATTCCAGATCTCGGTTTTACTCATGGCAAGCAATGCATCCGCCCCCTGCACCACAAGTTGAGAATCTTCAGTGGTAATCCCCTCCAGAATCTTCGATGACGCATCGAGTTTCTTCCGCATGAAGGCGCTCAAAGACTGGTCTTCCTTATCAGCAGCTGTCGTAGCGCGGTAAAAGCTCCCCTCGGTAAGGGCCAAGGCCAGCAGGAGGAAAGTACCGATCATCCAACGAGCACGGGTGGAATGGAGTGAGAGCATCGATGAGCCTTTGAATAACTGGACGTCACGGGAGTTTGTATCGAAACGCTGCTTGACTCGGACAACTCTGGAATCTGAATTTCCTCAAGAATCAGGATTGTGAGAAACACTGTCAATACCCTGTTTCACGAAGAGCTGAGCGAATACGGTCCAATCGCGCGGGGTCTGCCCCGGGGAGGCTTCATGATACTGGGTGACCTGGAAAAGGCGGGTTAATCAACTGACAGGTCAACAAGACATCAGCATGTCGAGCGATTTGTGTCGATGTGAGAAATCAAAGTGGCAATAAATCAAAGGGGCTTGGGCTCTTTGCCACAGTTCGTGCGAATTGGTGCATTGGCATGCACCGTGCGTTTGAAGATGCTGCGCGTGGTGGTGAGCCGAATGGATGAGCGAAGAATTTAAACTTCTGAACATGCACTCCGGCCCGGGATGCATCTCGAATGATAATGATCAGCTCGTTTGATGATGCTTCCTTAAAGCCACTGCTGGGCCAGCCAGCAGTGCCACCCTGTCGGTGAAGTTTGGTGTGGCGAATCGGTGATGGTCTGGCTGTGGGTTGGCTGGCCAGATAAACTGCCGTAAGGTCTTCATGCAGCCGAGGAGGTGTGGGCATTGGAAAGCAGTCCGTTTCGATTGTTGCGGAATTTGAGTCGCACGCGAGAAATTGCGACCGTGTTGCTGAATCATGGGTTTGGCGACCTCGTAGATCGCATCGGGCTGCGCGAAGTTTGGTACCAGAGTATTCGCCGCGTGTTCTTCTGGCGGAGGCACAAACCGCTGCAGAAATGCACGACTGTTGAACGAGTGCGTCTCTCTCTCGAAAGTCTGGGGCCGACGTTTATCAAGTTTGGCCAGGTGATGAGTACGCGGCCAGATATCGTGCCGCCCGCAATGATCACCGAACTTAAGAAACTGCAGGAGCACGTCCCTCCCTTTGGCAGCGAGGCGGCGATCCGCGAAGTTGAAAGCGAGTTAGGAAAGCCAGTTCACGAACTTTACCGCGAATTTGATATGGAGCCTTTGGCTGCCGGTTCGCTGGCCCAGGTGCACCGGGCTGTGGCATTTGACGGCTCACAACTGGTGGTCAAGATTCGCCGGCCGAATGTCGTGCGAGATATCGAGCGCGACCTTTCGCTGCTCGAACAGATGGCTGTACTGGCCGAAGCCCATGTCCCGGAAACACGCGTATTTGACCCGACGGGACTTGTGAAGCATTTTGCGCGGTCGATTCGCCGGGAGGTGAACTTCGCACGCGAAGGCCGGACGATGGATGAGTTCCGACGGCTCTTTGCCGATGATCCTTCGCTCTATGTCCCGAAAGTCTGGATGGATCTGACGACAGAAGCGGTCCTGACGATGGAGTACATCGACGGCATCAAAGTCGATGATCGCGATGCGCTGGTGAATGCAGGCTGTGATCCGTGTGCCGTGGCAGCCAGCGGTGCCCGGCTCTACATGAAGCAGGCTTTTGAGCTAGGCGTGTTCCACGGCGACCCGCACCCCGGGAACGTGCGCGTCAAGCCTTGCGGCACAATTGTCCTGCTCGACTTCGGGATGATTGGCATTCTGGATGCCGATATTCGTGAGCAACTGGTCGATTTGTTTGTGGCCATCAGTCGGCAGGATGTTCCGCTGGCAGTGCGGGCCGTGTTGAAATTTGGAGAAAGTTCGACGGCAGTGGATGAAGCTTTACTGCATGTCGATATGCGGGATTTTCTCGGGAATTACTACGGTGTGCCGCTGGATAAGCTGAATGTCGGTACGTTGCTTGGCGACTTTATGTCGCTCCTGACGACACATCAGATCCGTTGCCCGGGGAGTCTGATGCTGCTGATTCGTGCGATTGTCACTTTAGAAGGAATTGGCCGACGGCTCGATCCGGACTTTAATCTGGCCCCTGTGTTGCAACCTTATATTGAAAATGTCGTCAGAGCCCGTTTTTCGCCCCAACGATTGCGGGCGGAGTTTCGTGCAGAGGCGAAAAAGCTCTGGAATGTCGCTCATGAACTGCCAGCGCATATCAATAAGGCTGTTGCCAAGCTGAGTCAGGATGACCTGCGGGTGCATCTGGAACATCAGGGGCTGGGACAACTGATTCTCGAACTTGAGCGGGCGAGCAATCGACTGGTGGTCGGATTTGTCGTTTCGGCGTTGATCGTCGCTTCGGCCCTGATTATCCGACAGGGGATGGACTCATTGTGGTTCAGCGTGCCCATCTACTTCACATCCAGCGTTCTGGCTCTCTGGCTGATCTATGGGATCTTCCGAAGTGGTCGACTGTAGATGCCGAATCGCTAAATAGAAATTAAATAGCGTATTATAACATCTTTTTTCGACAGAGATCTTCCAAGGCGGCTTCAAGTCGTGGAAACGTAAACGTGAAGCCTTCGTTTGCTAATCTTTTCGACACAACATATCGGCCATAGAGTACGAGTTCTGGATCGGTGCGAAAGAAGAGTGGAGCACCGATGCGAACCATCCACTCGAATGCCGGTAAACCAATGGGCATTCCCATGGTCTTTCGCAGTGTTCGCATGAATTCGACTTGAGAAACTGGATTCGGAGCCGATGCGATATAGATACCTGACATGGATTGCTCTGTGATGGCTCTGGTGAAAAGCCTGTTCAGGTCATACTCGTGGATCCATGACAGGCCTTGTGTCCCTTTGCCGACCCGGCCTCCCAGGCCCAGCTTTGTGATCAAGCCCAGAGTCCCCAGTGCGCCACTTCCGGCACCGCGATCACGACCGATCACGAAGCTTGTTCGCAGGATCACACCCCGCTGACCAGGTAATTGACTTCGCGCGAATTCAGACTCCCAGGCGCGACCGATCATGGGTGCAAAGCCAATGCCTTCGATACTTTCCTCGCTACAAACAGCAGTGGGCGGATCGCCATAGATGTGTGCCGTACTCATCTGCACCCAGACAGGTGGCGGAGAGCTGATGACACGCATGGCTTCTCCGAGGACCCGCGTCGATTCGACTCTGGATCGAAGAATTTCATCCTGATGATCCGGAGTCTTGATGCAGTTCACGGTTCGTCCCGCCAGATTCACAACGGCATCTGCACCGTCCAGTGATTCCATCCATTTCCCAGGAGTCCGCCCGTTCCAGGTCACCGCTTCCCAGCCACCACTTTTCTTCACCTGGGAACGGGAAAGTATTGTGACCTGCCCTCCGGCCTCTACAAAGTGCTCTGCCAGCGACAAACCAATAAAGCCGCTTCCTCCTGCAATCACAATCCGCTTGCCACTCAGTTCTGCCATGGTTCATCGACCCTGGGATTTGCTTCCATTTGAACTGGCCCCATCACGTGAGCTGAACAAGATTTCGCCGGTGAAGCGCCTGCGACGTGCCAGAGATCGCTTTGAAACATATTGCGTGATAAACCGGATAAAACGGCACACGATAACCTCAATTGCCGGTAAGTTTTCGTGGAAAGCTCACTATTGGTCATGAGCGAGACACCTGGTTCTCAGCACGTGAATGACTTCGCGAACCGTGGCACCAGATGACAAATTCGCCTTTCCGGCTGGAGTCCCAACGATTCGGCTGATGATCGCTCCCTGGCTGAACTGTTGTTGGGCGAGTTCGGACGTTGTTGATCTGCACAGGGGCGGGAATTACCGCGTGTGATGGTAAAGACAGCGGCACTCGATTAAGATTATTGTTTCGCTTTTTCGCCAGAATTGCCTTTGAATCTGAGTTTTCACGTCGAAGCAACATTGAGGATGTTCGGGAGTGTCTGCCAATTCTACTTACGCCATGCAACCTGTTGGACGTGCGATTTCTGGCGTGATTCGTCCCCCGGGATCAAAAAGCTTGACCAACCGGGCCTTGGTGACAGCAGCACTCGCTGCAGGAACGAGTGAATTGACCGGTGTTCTGCGCAGCCGCGATACGGAAGTGATGATTGACAGCCTCCGCCGGCTGGGGATCTCCATCGAAGAGTCCACAGACGAACATCGTGTGGTCGTTCAGGGTTGTGGTGGGAAAATTCCGAATGCGCGGGCTGACCTGTGGCTCGAAAACAGTGGCACGAGCATTCGTTTTCTGGCAGCGATGTGTGCTTTGGGGCCAGGCAATGGCCAGCCGGGGAATTACCGGCTGGATGGTAACAGCCGCATGCGTGAGCGACCGATTGATGATCTGATTTCTGCCCTGGGGGCCATGGGCTGCCAGGCGCGGTGCGAACTCAATTCGGGCTGCCCCCCTGTGGTGATTGAATCGACCGGGTTATCCGCTTCGAAGGTCTCGATTCGAGCCGAAAAATCGAGCCAGTTTTTAAGTGCGCTCCTTCTGGCCAGCCCCTACAATCAAAAACCATTGCAGATTGAAACCATCGGAACCATGGTTTCTGAGCCGTACGTCAAAATGACCTCCGGTGTGATGGCGGCTTTTGGGGTCTCTGTGGAATGCCCGCAGCCCGGCACATACATCGTCAAGCCCGCCACATACCAGGGGATTCAATACGACATTGAACCGGACGCTTCCGCCGCCAGCTATTTCTTTGCCGTTGCGGCCATCACAGGTGGCGAGGTGACAGTGGATGGTCTCAACGCCAGCGCATTACAGGGCGACGTGATGTTTGTCAAAGCCCTCGAGCAGATGGGTTGCGAAGTTCGCTGGGGCGAGCGACAGATCACCGTCAAAGGCCAGCCCCTCAAGGGGATTGAGATCGACATGAATGCCATCAGCGATACGGCTCAGACTTTGGCTGTCGTCGCCACATTTGCTCAAAGCCCCACCACGATTCGCAATATCGCTCACGTCCGTCACAAAGAAACGGATCGCATCCAAGCCGTTGTCACTGAGATTAACAAGCTGGGGATCCACGCTGTCGAATTCGAAGATGGCATGACCATTCATCCGGGGGTTCCTCGATGTTCTGAGTCGAATCCGGCACTGGTCGATACTTACGATGATCATCGCATGGCCATGAGTTTTGCCCTGTTGGGGCTCGTTCACTCCGGGATAGTGATCGACAATCCTGGTTGTACCTCAAAGACGTATCCCGACTTCTTTGCGGATCTCGCCCGCCTCTGCGAAGAAAGTAGCTCGCTATGAACGCTGAAAACTCACCGGAACTTCCGCCCCGCGCGGAAGGTTCCTCGCCACAACCAGAGAACTCAGGGACACCAGAAACTCCGGTGAATACATTCCGCCAGCGTCGCGGGGAGATTCGTCGTCCGGGCCGTAAAAAATCGATCTCGCGTCAAAAGAGTTCGCCCAATCCACCGAGGCCTGTTGATCCGGCTGGTCCTGGAGGAGCAGGACAAGCCCCCGGCTCGAACCAGCCTTACAATACGAATGAACCGCGGTCGTTTCCGCCACGAAGATCTGGCCCACCCACACCACGAGATGATGGCCGACCACGTTTCAGCCGCCCTGGTTTTAGCCGACCCGGTTTCAGCCGTCAGGAAGAGAATCGACCTGGCAATCGACCAGAGCGCAGGCCGTATGCCTCTGATCGCAGTCAGCAGCCGCCTGCCGGGCCTCGAATTGGTCGCGTCGGGCCGAACCCCTTTTTGTGGGTCGCGCCCGGAGCTGAAGGTTCAGCACCAAACACCGATGTTTCTGCCAGTGCTGGAGCGAATCCATCGGAGACAACACGACCACCGCGTGAGCAGAAGCCGCGTTTTCAACGTCCATCGAACCAGAATTCCCAGCCACGTTCGTTTCCGAATGCTGGTGCAGGTGCTGGCGAAACACGCACGCCGCGTGGAGTCACCAGTTGGAGTGAAGCCCGGCCCGCTGGCTCAAAGCCACCGCGAAGGCCAGCAGCACCCAATGGCGAAGAGCCGACGCGTTACCATACAGGAAATTCCCCTCGTCGCGAACGCCCCGCGCCGCCCGGTCGTCCACCACACAGTCATCATGCCCCGGAAGCCGGGCGAGCCTTGCATGCACCGGATATCTCAGTCCTGCCTCCCATGCAATTGCTGGCCCCGCGGACTGCCCGCGAACTGGCCTTTAACGTGCTTGAAGCTCACCATGCCGGCAACAAGCATATCGGCGAAGTCTTCGATCAGGCTGTCGATCGGACGACACTCTCTCCCAGTGATCGCCGGCTGGCTTACGAACTGATTTGCGGGATCGTGCGCCGCCAATCAACATTGCAGGCGCTGCTGATGTCGCTGGTCCATCGACAGATGGAAACACTCGAAAGACCGTTGCAGACGGTACTGAAAATTGGCCTGTATCAGATCTTTCTGTGCCAGGGCATTCCTCAACATGCGGCTGTGCATGAGACGGTCGATCTGGCCAAGCGTGCTAACATGCGCTGGGGTGGCTTCGTCAATGGTGTTCTCCGCAGTGCGATTCAGCTCATGACGGAGAACATTCTCACGGAACCTTCCTCGAGAGCGTTGCCGATCGGTCATCATCAGTATCGAGAACTGACGACCGATCTCTTCCCTTCGCCCACATTGACACCCGGCTCTTACATTGCCGCGGCCTTCAGTTTTCCCAACGATCTCGTCGAACGATGGGTCGGGCAATATGGCGTCGAAGCGACAATTCGCATGGCCTTCTGGTTCAATCAAGTCACTGAGACAGCTTTGCGGGTGAACCTGCTGAAGACCGATCGTGAGACGTTCCGACAGAAGCTCTTTGCAGCCGATTTCGTGGCGGAAGCTGGTGACCTGCCGGAAACGATTCGACTCCTTTCGACAGTGCGTATCAGCACGTTACCTGGTTTTCAGGAAGGGGAATTCTCGGTGCAGGATCTCTCGGCTCAACATGCCGCGAGGCGATTAAATCCTCAGCCGAGTGAAGTGGTGCTCGATCTTTGTGCGGCTCCTGGTTCGAAAACCTGTCACATGGCCGAACTGATGCAGAATCAGGGCGAGATCATCGCTGCGGATACGCATGGTGGCCGCATTCGTCAGGTGTATGAGAATGCCGAACGACTGGGGCTGTCGATCATTCGGACGATCACAATCGGCCCGCGCGGCGAGAATCTGCCCTCGATGGAGTTCGATAAAGTTCTGGCGGATGTCCCCTGTTCGAATACCGGCGTGCTCGGAAAGCGTCCTGAGGCGCGATGGAAGTATTCACCCGCCCATCTCGATGAACTGCGCGAGATGCAAGCGACAATCCTGCGAACGGCTGCCGGTAAAGTCCGCATTGGTGGCCGAATCCTCTATTCGACCTGCAGTATTGAACCCCTCGAAAATGAAGAGATCGTGCAGCAGTTCCTGGCTGCGACAACCGAAGCGGGTGGGCCACGATTCCGACTGGTTGAAGAGCAGAAATTCATGCCCGGCAGCCCGGCCGATGGTGCTTATCAGGCTCTGATCGAGCGGGTTTCGTGAGTTTGAAGCGTTCTTCAAGAGGGCTTTGGTTTGACTCTTTCCCATTTCTTGGGATACTTCAAGAGCCTGACCAACATCTGGTCAGGTCGATTGTCTCCGTAGCTCAACTGGATAGAGCGTCGGCCTCCGAAGCCGAAGGTTAGTGGTTCGAACCCACTCGGGGACATTTTTCTCAAGTCCTGCCGAATGCTGTAATTAGCACCGGGTACCACTGCTGGCTGGCCAGTCTCGTAGGGCAAGCTCCCGCCTGCCGATTGGGGCGTGCCAAACATTCTTGACTCAAGCCAACGGGCTGTTTTGATCCTTGTGGTTACCTCGAACTGGTGGAAGTGCGGAAAACGGCAGGTGGAAGCCTGCCCTACACGGCCGCCCTTCTTTATAAAAGAGCGGCAAGATGGTGCATGGCGTAAGAACTTCATGCACCCTACATAAGAACCCGCCTGCTGGGCTTCCCAGCGACCTAGCGAGATATGGCTGGATGCTGTCTTCGACGGAGAGAACGTTCGCTGACTAAATATCGTAGTACATGGCAAATTCGAAGGGGTGCGGGCGTTGCCTGAGAGCTTCGATCTCTTTTTCAGACTTGTACCAGATCCAGGTATCAATCACGTCTTCAGTGAAGACATCTCCCCTCAGTAGAAACTCATGATCTTTACGTAATGCCAGGAGCGACTCATCGAGTGAAAGTGGCGTGCGGGCGACATCCACGAGTTCTTCCGGTGCGAGATCGTAGATATCTTTATCGAGAGGGGGGCCCGGATCGATCCGGTTTTCAATGCCATCCAGTGCCGCCATCAGCATGGCCGACATCGCGAGGTAGGAGTTGCTGGAAGGATCCGGGCAGCGGAACTCGAATCGCTTATTTTCAGGTCGTGGGGAATGGACAGGAATTCGAATGGCGGCTGAGCGATTGCGGCTGCTGTACGTCAGGTTGACCGGTGCTTCATATCCCGGCACCAGACGCTTATAGCTGTTGGTGGTGGGGCAGGCAAAAGCCATGACGGAATAGGCGTGCTTGAGAATTCCGCCAATCGCATAGAGAGCCGTATCGCTGAGACCGGCGTAGCCCGAACCAGAGAAAAGATTCTCGGCATCTTTCCAGAGTGAGAAGTGAAGATGCATCCCGGAACCGGCATCATTCCAGATAGGCTTGGGCATGAAGGTCGCAGTTTTGCCATGCCGGGCGGCAACGTTCTTGACGATGTACTTATAAAGGAGTAACTGGTCTGCACTTTGAACCAGAGGTGCAAACTTCAGATCGACCTCGCATTGACCGCCTGATGCCACCTCGTGATGTTGTGCTTCAACACCGACGCTACATTCCTGGAGCCGGAGCATGATCTCCGTGCGGAGATCCTGCAGTGTGTCGGTGGGAGGTACAGGGAAGTAACCTTCGCCATAGCGAATTTTGTGTCCGCGATTACCCCCAGCCTCCACGCGTCCGCGATTCCACTGGCCTTCCTGACTGTCGATGTAATAGAAAGCGTGTTGCTGGCTGCTGTCGAAGCGGACATCGTCGAACACAAAGAATTCGCACTCCGGGCCGAAATTGGCCGTATCGGCAATGCCGGTCGAACGCATGTACCGTTCGGCTTTGCGGGCCACGTTGCGTGGGTCTTTGGCGTAGTCTTCCCGCGTGATGGGATCCTGAATGTTGCACGTCATGGCAAGCGTGCGTGTCATAAACGGATCGACAATCGCGGTGGACGCTTCCGGAACGACCAGCATGTCGCTCTCGTTAATGGCCTGCCACCCGCGAATTGAGGAGCCATCAAAGCCAAAGCCTTCGTCAAAGCTCTGCTCGGTCAGTTCGGAAACAGGGATGGTAAAGTGCTTTTGCAGCCCCGGAAAATCCATGAATCGCAGATCGACGGCGTAGATCTCACGTTCCCGGCAGAGCGCGAGAACTTCACGGGGTGTCATATCAGTCACGAAAGGCAACTCCTGGCGCAAGGAGGTAACAGAAATCAGTTCCCCATAGTTAAGCAAACGCTATACCAATAGGCAATGCTGCATTGTTGTCACACAATCGCGGGTGATTTCGCTAGAAAAACGTAATCCTGATTGCCTTATTTTTGTGCATTTGCCGCAATTTCTGCGCGGTGGTCATGCAGGTTTTCTGGCAGATCCTGAGGATGAAATTGCACTATTTGTTCTGACGGAAAGTGGAGGCAGGGCCCGAAAACAGGACTTCTGGCGACTTCAGCGGAGTTTGCGAGCCGAGCTGAATCACCCAGTCTGCCCAGGAGAATGCCACTGGATGGATGTCGGCCAGCCAGACAGTGTGGCCAATGCTGACCAGTTCCTGAAAGGCATGCATTAACTGGTGAGTATCCTGATCGTGCAGACCCATGGTGGGCTCATCGCAGATAAAAATGCCGTTTTCGACGGGCTGACCAAGTGCCAGAGCCAGTTTGATGCGTTGTCGCTCTCCGCCAGAGAGTGACTTTAAAGTTTGCCCCAGGCGCAGGTATCTCAACCCTGTGCGAGAGAGCGTCGTGAGCAGACTCTGAAGTTTGTGGTGCCCTTTGAAATACGCGAGGGCTTCCGCGACCGTCAGATCGAGAGCTTCGGCAATGTTCAACCCCCGGTAGCGAATTTCCAGCGCATCGCGGCGGTAACGCTTCCCGTGACAGTTCGGGCAAGTCATCGAGGCTTCATTGAAAAAGGTGAGATCGGCAGAGATCTGACCAGTCCCTTTGCATTGAGAGCAGCGTCCACTCTGGGCAACATGCAGGCTGAAGAACCTGGCTGTCAATTGCCGGTTTCTGGCTTCGGGTGTCTGGCCAAAGAGGGCTCGAACTTCCCCGAAAAGATCGAGCAAGCTGATCAGCATCTGGCTGGGCTGTCCTTTCAATGGTGACGAATCGACCACCCAGAGGGGATGGCCAGCCAGTGCAGGAGGTGTGTCTCCTTGGGAAGTCGGCTGGAGAGCATCGATGAGTGCCGTTGATTTCCCGGATCCATGCGGCCCCGTCACGACACACATGAGACCCAGTGGCAATTTCCACTGAAATTGCCGGAGATTTTTGAGGTTGACCGGGCCGGGATCGATCCAGCCAGTGGGTTCCCGCAAACTCCTGGGTAGGGCAAAAAATTTGGCCTGATCATGTTCCGGCAATGACTGAGTTGGTGCAGGAGAAGGGCCAGCGTAGATGATACGGCCTCCTTCACTGCCGGCTCCCGGGCCCATTTCAATCACAAAGTTGGCTCGTTTTTTGGCAAGGGGATGGTGCTCGACCATGAGCAGGCTGTTGCCACTCTTTAAGAGGCTCTGAATGGCGTCGAGTACAACGCACGCCGACTTGTCATCCAGCCCCGCAAGTGGCTCATCCAGAATATAAAGCGTGTTGACCAGACCCGCTGAGAGGAGCGGGATGAGCCTGGCCCGGCGATATTCAGTTCCCGAAAGATCACTCACGCTTCTGGAAAGCGGCAGGTGATCCAACCCCAGCCTGCGGCACCATTCGATTCTCTGGAGAACATGCTCCCACAAGGATTGATCTCGCAGGTTCGATGTCTCTTCGAATCTCCCAGAAGCGAAGTATTCTTTCCGGGCGTGCTGAAGCAAGTGTTCGAGTTGATCCAGCGATTGTTCGCCTGCACTTTGCCAACTGACATTTCCCAGGCTCAACGATTGCTGGAGGATCATCGAGGCTGAAACGGTGTTTTCTGTAGTTTGTGGGGGCAACTCATCATCGAGAAGTGTCAGTTGTGGTTTCGGGAAATCTCGCTGGCAAGGTTCGCATCGGTAGCGTGTGTTGAACTCGTGCCGGTACCAGGCCTGCCCATCCATCATGCAGGCAAGATCTGGGCTTTCCGGTAAAGGAACTTGCGTCCAGAGACCGATCGTGCCGGCCCCATAACGCATCGCTGTTTCGCAGCTTTCGAGCATGCGTTCGATCGTTTGTGTACCAGCGATTAAACGATCAACAATGACAGCGACAAGCTCGAAATGCGACGGTAGATCTTGAGAAAATTCGTGAGTCACACAGTTTTCAGAGAGAGCTTCTGTTCGAAAGAGACCTCGGCGAAAACCTTGCTGACGGAGTTCGTCGATGAGAGCCTGATGAGCTTTTTTTGTTGGTAAGCGAGCTGGCGCAGTACGCTTCGTAGAATTCCGGCTGGAACCTGCAGTCTGTGAACCCAGAGATGATTGAAGAGCAGGTTTTTCCGGTACTTGCATGGTCACCAGAATTCGTGTTCCCTGTGGGAGTTTTGCAAGCTGCTGGACCACCTCTGCAGGAGAGGATGAGGTGATTTTGCGCTGGCAGGTGGGGCAGATCAGGCGGCCGCAGCGCAGAAACAGCAGCTTCAAATGGTCGGCAAGGCTGGTTGCAGAACCGAAGTATTGAGCATCGGCATACTGGCGTCGAGATTTGTCACCTGTCTGCGCGAGTTGTCGCAGGGCGATTGTCGGCGGGATGTTTTCCAGTCGATCAACGGCAGGGCGCTCGAACTTTTCGAGAAACTGCCTGGTTGCCAGTGAAAAAGTCTCGATGTAACTCCGCTGGCCTTCTGCAAAAAGTGTATCGAAGGCCAGACTCGACTTCCCTGAACCACTGACCCCGCTGACAACGACGAGCTGCTGCAGGGGAATCTCGAGATCGACTCCCTGCAGATTGTGCACGTAAAGATTGCGGATCAGGATAGGTGCGGGATTCATGCCTGTCATTCTCGTCGCAGGAGTCGGTTTCTGGCAACTTTATCCAGTCGTGTCCGAGTGCGGCAGGAATTGCCGCTTCATCTTGACCGAAACTGTCAAATCGCCAGAATTCGATGATTGATCGGGTCCAACCCGTCACGATGAGACTGTATCGGAAGAACAGATCAACACTGGCCGATGGAATGGTGTCGAGTGCGATTGGAACCACTCGGCTTCAATTCAACAGAGTCAGGCACACCGATTGACGAAACGGGTAAACTATTAAGAGGTGGCATCGAGTGATCTTGAAGTGCTGGTCAGCACTCCGCAATGCGATATTCAACGATGGCTGAACAACGAGTTGAGATGAACCGCAGACTGGCAGGAAGCTGGTAGCGGCAGCGCAAGGAGGCGCCGAATTATGCCACCACAGCATGCTCTCCCCGCATCACTGAGTCTGAAAGATCATCTACCGACCGCAGAGTTAATGGGGGCTGGTGACATCTACTTCAACGATGTCACGCTCGACAGTCGTGAGTGTCGCCCAAAGACATTGTTTGTGGCAGCACCGGGTCGACATGGTCATGGCAGCCAGTTTCTCGGAGAAGCCATTTCCCGCGGTGCCGTGGGAGTGGTGACTTCTCAAATCTTACCGAATTGCCCGCTTCCCCAATGTCTCGTGGCGAATCCTCGGGCCGCTTATGCTTATCTCTCGCAATCGCTGTACGGTCATCCCGCCAGCCGCCTCAGAATGATGGGAGTCACCGGGACCAATGGAAAAACGACAGTCAGTTGGATGACGAGAGCGCTGATGGCCAAGTCCGGGCATCGGACGGGCTTATTGGGGACCGTAGAGTACTTTGATGGTTATCGTGCTGAGCCTTCGGTCCTGACGACTCCTGATGCGAAATTGATGGCTTTCTGGCAGCATCGCATGGTCAGCCGGGGGACAACTCACCTGGCCATGGAACTTTCGAGTCACGCTCTGGATCAATCGCGAGCCGCAGCGTTACCACTGGACTGTGCAATTGTCACAAATATCACACACGATCATCTCGATTATCATGGTGATTTTGCCCGTTACCGTGAAGCCAAAGCCCGGATTCTGGATCTCGTCAAGCCCGGCGGAACCATTGCGCTGCATATCAACGACCCGGGAGCCGCCTCGCTGGTGAGTCTGGTCCCTGCAGAATGCCGTCTGATTCGCTATGGAGTGAATGTCGACGCCGAGCTTTCGGCTCAGATTCTGAGTGAATCTTTGAGCGGGACAACATTCCGAGTGCAGTACCAGGGCCAGGTGATGCAGATGAAGCTCCGCATTCTCGGGCGGCATAATATCGAGAACGCACTGGCAGCTTTAGCGGCAGGGCTGGCCTGGAAAGTTCCCTTTTTATCGATGGCAGAAGCCTTGGAAGAGTTTCGCCCAGTGCCTGGAAGAATGGAACGCTGCACATGGGGTGAACCGTTTGATATTTTTGTGGATTACGCTCACACCCCTGATGCATTGAGCAGAGCGTTATGTTCGCTACGCGGGCTGACAAGAGGCCGGTTGATCTGTGTCTTTGGGGCTGGGGGAGATCGCGATGCCACCAAACGACCACTGCTCGGTCGTGCTGCCAGTCAGGCCGATGTCGCCATTGTGACCAGTGATAATCCGCGGTCAGAAGACCCCGACAAGATCATTCAACAGATTTGCGATGGGGTGCCTGCTCAACAGGTCGAAGTCGTGATTGAAGTCGACCGAAAGCTGGCAATTCAATACGCTATTGAGCAGGCGTTGCCCGGTGACATGATCCTGATTGCCGGGAAGGGACATGAGAACGAGCAGATTATCGGAGCCAGTCATCTCCCTTTCGATGATCGACGAGTGGTGCGCGAGCTGCTGGAAAGTCGAGCCAAAGATGTGTTGAATCGACTTTCGCCTGCAGAGACTTTCAGTGCAAACTCTTACACAGCATCTGGTTATAGCGACGCAAATCCCGCCACCTCGCCCTTGGGAATGGCTTTACAGACAGATGCCATTCTGCCCGATCTTGCCGTTGTCGAAACAGATTCCTTGCAGCGTGTGAGTGCCTGATGCCGACGATACCCAACGACTTTTCTGGATCGAAGCGGGATCAGGATGGCGAATTGCTGTGTCGTTACCCGCATCTTCATCGAAAGCCTGACGTTCTCATGATCTGCTGCTCAATACCTGGTTTGAATGGTGTTGTATTCATCGTGGAGGCGCGATGAAACGACATCCGCTTGAAGTTCTGGCAACGATGCTTTGCGGGACAATTCTGGGTGATCAGCGAACTGTCGCTGCCGCTGAAAAAAAATTCTCGGGCCGGGTATCGATTGATTCGAGAAAACTCGCCGCAGGAGATCTGTTTCTCGCTCTGTCGACAGGTCAGCGGGATGGGCATTTATTCCTGAGTGATGCCGCTAAAGCTGGTGCCGCTTTTGCCATTATTGAACGTCATTTCGAGGCGGAGTTCGTCTCGCTCAAACTCCCAATACCTGCTGTCGTGGTGGCAGATTCGGTTCTGGCTTTGCAGCTTCTTGCTGCGAGTCATCGCGATCAGTTTGATGGCCTGGTCGTGGGCATTACCGGAAGCGTGGGAAAAACGAGTACACGTTCGATGCTCTACGAAGTGTTGCAGGCCAGATACTCTGGTCGGCAAAGCCCTGCCAATTTTAATAATACACTGGGGTTACCGTTATCAATTCTTGAACTCGAATGTACTCAGGATGAGTTTGCAGTTCTCGAAATGGGTGCCGGCCAGCGAGGGGATATCGCACGACTGTGTGAAATTGCCCAACCCGAAATGGGTGTCATTACGTCAATTGGTCTGGCTCACCTGGCAACGTTCGGGACACCACTCAGTGTGGCCGAATCAAAAGCAGAATTGTTTGAATCATTGCCAGAAAATGGAGTGGCATTCTTTCCGGGGCATGATCCATTTGCTCTGGTTCTGAAAGATAAGGCCCATTGCCGCACAGTGACTGTCGGTGAAGATGCCGTTAACGACTGGACGATTCAGCAGGTTCGCGCTGTCAGGGATGGCTATCGATTTGTGATGGATGGCCAGGACTACTTCATTCGTACGGTCGCCCGCCATTTTGTTCAGAATGCAGGCCTGGCGATTGCCGTAGGGCGGGAAGTGGGAATCTCGAATGCCGAGATCGCCGATCAATTGGCCAAGTGGCAGCCAGTGAGTGGCCGCTGTTCGCTGATTCCCCATTCATCCCTGACGATTCTGGATGATTGCTATAATGCGAGCCCTTCGGCCATGGCAGCGGCCCTGCGCACATTAGAAGAACTGGGAGAGCGAGAAGAAACCCGTACCATTGCCGTGCTGGGCGATATGGCCGAGTTAGGTGAAATCAGCGAGCGGGAACACCGTCGTGTGGGACAACTCGCCGGCGGGCTTTCGATCGATTTTATCCTTGCGGTGGGCCAGCATGCAGACCTGATTGCTAAAGCGGCCAAGGCGACGAATCTTTCATCACATCGGTTGGCTGTCGCTCGAGATGTTGAAATGGCGTGGATGCTGCTGGAATGCTGGATCGAAGAGGGCGATGTGATTCTTGTGAAAGGGTCACGTTCGATGGGGCTGGAACGAATTGTCGAAAACCTGCGATCATTTCAACCCGCAGTCCGAGACCGATTCCACAGGCTTTCGGCATGAGCCCATTCGATTCGAAACGGTTGGCTGTTCCGCATCCTGGAAATCCATGGCAAGTCAAGAGTCAGTCACATAACGCCCCAAAAAAAAGTGACGACGGGTGGCCCGGCCAACTCGTGGCCGGGTCGTAGTACTTTGTACGACGACAAGAAGCCGCGCCATGCGCTCGCCCCTCTTGAACCCTCGCCCGCGCGTCTTTCTGGAAGAGCGACAGTGTTGAATTCCCTTCGCTACCTTCGCGAGAAACCTCTGAATTCAAATCATCCTCACGCGAAGTCGCGAAGTTCTCCAAGAAGATCAGCATCATGCACTTCTTCCAGAGCAAGGGCAGACTTCCGCCGGCCTTCCTGACGCTCCTCGAACCTTCGTGTTCTTCGTGCCCTTCGTGGTGAACCAATAACATGCCCTGCTCAAACCCTCGCCCGCATGCTCCTCTGGAACCCTCGAAGAGAGTCAAATGACCTCGGGGCAAACGAAGACGTTTGACCCAAGCCACACTTCCAGTCTTTTTGCCTCGGGCCACACTCCACCTCAATCCGCACGCAAGGTTGTACCTAAGAAGCAGATCGAAGCGGCACGTATGGGGTGCGAAGCCTTCCTCGATCCTGGAAACAGTAACAGCCGCTCATGGGGTATAGAATACCGCTGGCAGCGAGAGGCTTTTCTCTCAGGAGAGTTTTGAGATATCCATAAATTGTTCGCGAATCACTTCGAACATGTGCTCGCAGGAGATAAAAGCGTCCACAACATCGGGGTCGAAATGAGTCCCGGAAGAATTGACGATAATCTCACGAGTGACTTCGGGCGAACAGGCTTCCTTGTAAACACGTTTGGTGGTTAGCGCATCGTAAACATCGGCCAGAGCCACGATCCGGGCAGCCAATGGGATTTCGGTACCTTTAAGACCAGCGGGATAGCCCGAGCCATCGAATTTTTCATGATGGCTGGCAGCAATATCTCGAGCGACCTGGAGAAATCTGGCTTCAGGCATGCGTTCAAGTGCAGAGGACAGCGTTTCCGAGCCTAAGGTCGTGTGTCTTTTCATGACTTCAAACTCTTCACTCGTCAGCTTCCCGGGTTTAAGAAGCACGCTATCGGGTACACCGACTTTGCCAATATCGTGCAGCGGGCTGGTGAGGAAAACCAGACGGATGAACTCGGCATCGATCATGTCGCGATAGCGCTCTGAGCGGCTCAATTCATCGGCCAGAACGCGCGAGTAGTGCTGGACACGTTCGAGGTGGTGACCCGTATCCGGGTCTCTGGATTCAGTCAGCTTGGCCAGCGAGTGAATGAGAACTTCACGAGTTTCCAGCGAAAGAACTCTGACTCCAGCCCTTAATCTCACCAGGAGTTCTTCGGGATCGAAGGGTTTATTCACGAAATCATCGGCGCCGGCAATCATCCCTTCCACCAGCGACTCCCGGCTATTATGGCTGGTGAGCAGCAGGACATAGACATAGCTGACGAAATCCTGAGAGCGGACAGCTCTGCAGAGATCGATGCCACTCATGCCGGGCATATCCCAGTCAGAAATCACGAGTCGACAGGGTTCTTGCGAAAGAATTTCCAGAGCCGTCGTTCCATTATGGGCACGAAGGACCTCGTACCCTGCAGGTACTAACGTATGTTCGAGCATTTCGAGGATCATGTCGTCATCATCGACGATCAGGATTTTCATCTCTCACGCTCCTTATGATCAAAAAACTACACGATCACCAATAGAAGACACTAAGGATTTACCAATCCAGCAGCACTGGCTGGAGCATTCTCGGCCAGAAGTTTTCGATCGATCCATTCTCTGACTGTATCAATTTCATTGAATAAATCATGCAAATTCTGTTCATGAACCGTTAAAGAATCGTCGCTGATCTGCTGTTCCAGATTTCCGGCCAATTGGGCCAATCGAGTCGCACCAACGTTAGCTGCTGCACCTTTCAAAGAATGCGATAACGATTTGAGCGTTTTCAAATCTTCGGCAGCTAGAGCGAGTGCGAATTGTGCCTTATCGGCAATTACCCTCGTAGCGAATTTTTGAAGAACTCTCAGAGCGAACTCGTGATCTCTCCGGCAGCGATTGACCAACTCCTGAAACTGAACCGCTTCAATTGTCTCATGATGGGCATCGATGATGGCTTCTGGTATCGCAATGGAATCACTGGAGACTGAAGAAAGAATCGACTTGGAAATGACTTTCGCAGCAGGAACAGTTTCGATAGCCGTCACGACTTGCGGAATCTTTTCTACGGAAATCGGGGAAGAAAGAGTGAGTCGATTACTTTTGCTGGATAACTCAATATCAACTTTGTGCTCTTGCTCTGGAACTGGTTGTTGAGTTGTCAGTATTTGCAACAACGTGTTGCTCAATTGAGCATGGTCAATCGGTTTCGTGAGATAGCCATCCATGCCCGCCTGTCGGCAGCGATCGTTATCTCCCTGAATGGCATTCGCCGTTAAAGCGACAATTGGAATATGCTCACCTTTTTGAGCTTGTTTTTCGATCTCTCGAATCTTCCGTGTCGTTTCAAAGCCGTCGAGTGTCGGCATCTGGCAATCCATAAGTATCAGGTCATAAGTTTGAGATTTAAGTTTCTCCAGGACAATTGACCCATCAGCGGCTGTTTCTGTATCGAAACCTAACGACCTGACCAGTTCGGTCGTGACGATGAGGTTAACCTCATTATCGTCAGCAATCAGAATTCTCGCAGAAGGTGTTTTGGCTTCAGAAATTGGTTGTTGTACCGACGATTCGCGAACAATTTCTAATGGGACATAGTCGCGCAGTTTCTGCAACATCTCGAGCAGGCGTCCAGCCCGGACGGGTTTATTGATCCACGCATCCCACGGGGGAACGCCATCCACCGCAGCATCGCTGAAGTCGACACTGGTCAGCATGAGAATGCGCAGGGAATCCAGGTGCGGGTGCTTGCGAATGCTACCAGCGAGCATTTCACCATCAAAGCCTGGCATTTGCTTGTCGATAATTGCGATCGAGAAAGCTGGACCTGTGGTGGCTGGTTTACTTAATAGTGATAACGCGGTCTCTGCCGAGAGGCATTTACTGACCCGGCAACCCCAGGCGACCAGATGTTCGCTGAGAATCTCCAGATTGATTTCGTTGTCATCCACCAGCAGAACACGCAGTCCGGCTAATGGTTCATGCTCTGGAGCATCTGTTGAAACCTCAGCAGAGATTAACGGCAGGTCGACAGTAAATGTCGTACCGACACCGACGGCACTCTCGATCTGTATGGATCCCTGCATCAAGTCGGCCAACTGACGACAGATCGAAAGTCCCAACCCGGTACCGCCAAATCGACGAGACGTAGTAACATCTGCCTGGGTAAAGGGCTGGAAAAGCTTCTGTTGCTGAGCTGGCGAAATTCCAATCCCTGTATCTTTGACATGGATCTGCAAGCGATGCTCGCCAGTCGGGGATTGAGCCATCGAAACCTTGATCAGGACATAACCGACAGAAGTAAACTTGAGGGCGTTACCGACAAGATTGACGAGGATCTGCCGCAACCGTTCTGGATCCCCTTCAATTCGTTGAGGGACATCGGGAGCAATATGGCAGGCCAGCTCGACTCCTTTACCTTCCGCACGATGGACAAACATCTCGGAGATATCTTCGACCAGTTGGTGCAGATCAAAATCAACAAGAGCCAGTTCCATACGGCCGGCCTCGATCTTGGAGAGATCGAGAATATCGTTAATTAAACCCAGCAACGTATCGGCGGATGAGCGACAGATGGTCACGTACCGTTTCTGGCGATCATCGAGCGAGGTGGCTTTGAGCAAGTCGAGCATACCAATGACACCGTTGAGCGGCGTCCGGATCTCGTGACTCATCTTGGCAAGAAACTGGCTTTTGGCTTCGTTAGCGGCTTCAGCTTCGGCCTTTTCAGCTCGCCATTGTTCAGCTCGGCGAACCTCGGTGACGTCCTCGACTGAGCCTTCATAGTATAAAATGCGCCCAGCGGCATTCTTCACCGGATGAGCGTTTTCGGAGATCCAGATGGTACTGCCATCACGCCTGTAAACTTCCGAGACAAAGCCTTTGACAGCCCCTTCGGTTTCAATCAGACGGCAGAACTCGGCCCGTCTCTGGGGATCGACATAGAGATCTTTCGAGATATCGCCAATGGAGCCAATCAGATCGTTGGGGGAATCGTAGCCATAGATCTTCGCCAGAGCCGGATTGACATTCATGTAGATCCCACTCGGCGAGGTTTGAAAGATCCCTTCGACGGCGTTTTCAAAAATACTGCGATATTTTTCTTCGGCCGATTTCAAGGCGTGGGTGGTTTCCTCGCGGGCACGAATCTCATCCGTCACGCGATCGAGAACGCGATTGTATTCTGCAGCGATCTGACCGACTTCACTATGGGGCTCAACAAACACATGCTGGCTGAAATCACCGCGGGTGCGATGATCGTTCATTGTACTCATCAGTTCTGCCAGGTCGTTGGAAGCCCCATGTTCGACAAAGTTTAAACCCACAATTTCGTCGCGGGCTCTGACTCGCAGAGGCATGACTTTATTAATCAGATAGATACAGAATCCACCAACACCAAATGCCCAGACAAACGCGACCCCAGAGCCCAGCAACTGCACACCAAACTGCTGCAGGCAGCTCATGCCATGCTGGAAATTCTGCTCGGGCGTAAAGAGTGGCCAGAAGACGGTTCCAAAGAGTCCACAAGCGGCATGGACAGGTACTGCGGAGACAACGTCGTCAATCTTGAAATCATCGAGTAAATAAGTGACTGCGACAGAGATGACACCGGCACCAATACCCAGCAGGACTGCACCCCAGAAGGGGATAATATGGCATGACGCCGTCACGGCCACGAGCCCACCCAGTGCCCCATTGAGCGTCATTTCGACAACGGCACGTTTCTCGATCCACCAGGCCATAAAGAGAGCTGTTAAACAACTCGCAATTGCAGCCAGATTAGTAGCAACCAGTATTCGAGGAACCTGCGAGTTGAGCGCTAACGTACTTCCGCCATTAAAGCCAAACCAGCCGACCCACAGGAGCATGACGCCGCAAGTTGCCAGAACGAGGTTGTGCCCACGAATGCGAGGAGCTTTGGTGTCAAAGCGTCCCAGTCTGGGTCCAATGATCATGACAGCTGCTAAAGAAAACCAGCCGCCGATGGCGTGGACGACAGTCGAGCCTGCGAAGTCGACGAAACCCAGTTTTGCCAGCCAGCCGGTGGGTGATCCTGTTTCCGCCCCACCCCACGCCCAGTGACCAAACAATGGATAGATCAAACCGGAAAGTACGACGGAGAGGACAAGATAACCGGCGAAGCGAATACGCTCTGCGACAGCGCCCGAAACAATCGTGGTTGAGGTTCCGCAAAACATCATCTGGAAGAGGAAAAACCCGAGCGCGATGGCTGAGGCCGCTGCGGAGGTGCTACCAACGGAGAAAAATTGTTCATCGGGCATGAAGTGAGAAGTGCCAATCCACCCGTAAGCCGATTGGCCGAACATGAGGCCGTAGCCAAACAGCCAGAAAATCATCGCGGAAATGCAGAAGTCAGTGAGGTTTTTCAGCGCGACGTTAATGCTGTTCTTAGTACGGGTCACACCCGCTTCCAGCAGGCAGAAACCACCCTGCATCATGAACACAAGAATGGCGGCGCACATCACCCACAACAGCGAAACCGATTGAAACGCATCGAGCATGACACTTACCTGCACGGTGCCAGTCCGAAGAATTGGTGGTGTTGACCGCTGGAGTGCGACAGTGATCACACGTCCCGGGGCTCACTTCGGATGATCGATCGGGACAATTGTGAACCTAGGTTGCGTTTTGGAAACATCCCGATGACGAATGCCACCTTCAAGAAATTTGAACGAAGTCGAATCGACGAGAGTATCGATTCTTCCATCTTTGACGGCAAAGAATAAGGGTTTTCCCTCGCTTTGGGTGAGTTCATTCCGACACAAGATCGATTGTAAGCCATGTAGTCCCAGGGAACCCGGATTTGTGACGCTCAAGAGCTAATCATCAATGGGTTCGAAATCGGCCATTTGTAACGATTAATCCTCGCCTGTCAGTATCAACGATTCTAAGTAGATAAAACACCTGAGATCATTGAAAACTTGAGCACTCCTTAAGGCTCTCGTCGAGAAAATCGCACTAGACTGAATGCAGTACATTTGCATCAAGAGACAAAAGAAAACAACGGAAGCTTACGAGAATGCCAGATTGGAATCGTACGGTCGGAGTCTCAGGTCAAACTCTCAGCCGGTTCCTGATACCAGCGTGTGCCATGCTTGCGGCCCTGAGCAAGCATGCCTCATCGACTCGCGACGAACTTTTGATATCTGGGATAGATCTCCGATCAACATTTCAGCCGGTTCTTGATCCCTGCTGAAATGTCATCTGGTAAAAAAGTGATTTACCTCGACTGATGAATTGAAGGAATTCATAGGCATGCCCTGGGGATTATCCAAGCAAGAACTGTTCGCGAAAGCTCTGAGTCATTCAGGGTGCGGGCCGATTCTGCGCCATTGTCCCCTGTGGAATGGTGTCTTGATTCTGAATTACCATCGGGTCGGAGACGGTTCGAATTCTTTGCTGGATCGAGAGCTGTGGAGTGCTTCGATTGAAGATTTCGAATATCAGGTGAGGAGAGTGAGTCTCGACTTTGATGTGATTCGTCCCGAAGAACTGACAGAGGCCTTCAGCCGTCGTCGAGGTCGGCATGTCATGTTGACATTCGATGATGGGTACATTGATAACTACGAATTTGCCTATCCGATTCTGAAAGCCTACAACACGCCGTGCGTATTTTTTGTGACAACCGGCTTTATTGATCACCATCTCGTCCCCTGGTGGGATGAGATTGCCTGGATGGTTCGAACATCACCGCGTAGTCATTTACCGGCCAGCGAATGGTCTATGGAAACCATCACTTTTGATGAGCCGGATCGCCAGAAAGCTGTGAAAACCCTGCTGAAGCGTTACAAAACGCTCAATGGGGGCCGCACAAAGCTCTTCATGAATTACTTGGGTGAAGCTTTAGGCACAGGCCGGGCTCCTGCCCTGATCGGTGAAAAGTTGTGGATGAACTGGGACCAGATTCGAGAAATGCAACGTGGCGGGATGTCTTTTGGCGGACATACCACCACACACCCGATCCTCGCAAACCTATCTCGCGATGAACAGAATTTCGAGATCGGCAACTGCCAACAGCGATTGACCGAAGAACTCGGTAAAGCGTGCCGATGGTTCAGCTTCCCAGTGGGCGGTCGAGGGAGTTTTAACAATGATACCCGCGAGCTGTTAGCCTATCACGGCTTCGACTGGTCATTTACCTACTTTGGAGGTTACGGCACAGCCACTCGGGTCGATTCTTTAGCTGTGCCGCGCATGGCTGTTGAAACCAACGTAACACGCGACCTGTTCGACGCTATCCTGACGCTGCCTCAATGCTTTCACCGCAAGTAGTCAAGCTCGCGAGATTCCCTTGCGCATTGACTGAGTGATTCACGCCTGCCCAGACCCGCCGCAGGCATGGCACGAATGATTACTCGTCGTAAATCCCTGGAATGCCCCCCGGCATCACGACAGAATCAACCGATTTGTCGATCAACTGGCCTTACAGAAATAGTGGCCATTTCCAAGGGTGGCCCAGACGTAGTTTTGCACGCCTGGGTGACGACAGTCACAAGAAAACTTTGTGCAAAATGTGACAACTTCTGTATCCCCCTAGCTGCACTTCTGGCGAGGTGGCACAGATTGCTCGTCTTAGAGCGACCTGTGTGCCAGTGGCACAAGACATATTTGCCTCCCTCGACCATGACTTCTCTGCCAATTAACCACCCTGCAAAGCGTTTCTTCCATACCCCTGCCGGGGATCACTGTCCGGTAGGGGCTTTCGATGCGGCCACCTCGGGAAATCCTGTCAATCGGGTGCAGTTCACGTACAATGATTTTGGGCGGTCGATCCAAACATACCAGGCGCATGGCGGCCTCTTGGATGATGGAACAGTGAATACCGGCACTTCACCCAGCGTGCAGCGAGGTTATGCCAACGGCAGCACCAACACAGTGCGCCCACTGATCCTCACCTACCCCAACGGCCGGGAACTCACCTACGACTACGGCACCACCCACGAAATCAACGATGCCCTCAGCCGCATTGGCTCGATTGTGGATGATGACACCACCCACCTGGTCGATTACGAATTCCTCGGCCTGGCAGGCGTCATCCAGCAGACCAGCCCCCAACCCAATCTACGCTACACCCTGGCAGGCGTTTCCAACGACCCCGACACCGGCGACATCTACACCGGCCTGGATCGCTTTGGCCGCGTGAAGGACTCCCGCTGGTACAACACCTCCACCAACAACGACCTTTCCCGCATCCAGTACGGCTACGACCGCGCCTCAAACCGCATCTGGCGGAAGAACCCTATCGCCACCGCCCACAGTGCCCAATACGACTGGCTCTACACCTACGACGGCCTCCAACGCCTCAAGACCGCCCACCGTGGCACCTTGAACGGCACCCAAACCGCTCTCACATCCACAGCGTACAAGCAGGATTGGAACCTCGACCCCACTGGCAACTGGGAAGGGTTCAAGCAAAGCGACAACGGTTCCACCTGGAGTATCGAACAGGAACGAACTGCTAACCCGGTGAATGAAATCACCGACATCACCAACACGGTGGGCAATCCCTGGGCAGACCCGGCCTACAACGCCGTCGGCAACATGACCACCATCCCCAAACCCAAGCAGATGGACGAAGCCTACACGGCCACCTACGACGCCTGGAACCGGTTGGTCAAACTCGAGGAAGAAGTCTCCAGCACCTTAGAAACCGTCGCCGAATACCAATACGACGCAAGAAATTTCCGCATCGTGGTGAAAAACTACCTCTCCGGCGCCCTCGATGAAACGATCCACGCCTACTTCACGGACGGTTGGCAGAACATCGAAGAACGCACAGATTCCAACTACACCCCCAGCCAACACCACATCTGGGGCCTACGGTACATCGACGACTGCCTCTTAAGAGACCGTACCACCGACTCAACTCTCGATGAACGCCTCTACGCCCTCCAGGACGCCAACTGGAATGTCACTACAATTGTGGATCAAACTGGTGATGTACAAGAACAAATTGAGTATAACGCCTACGCAGAGTATTACACACTGACTCCGAATTACTCATTACGCCCAGAAAGTAATTTGGGTTGGCGGACATTTCATAGTGGCTACCAAAGAGATCGTATCTCTGGTCTCTGTATAGTGCGAAATCGTTACTACCACACTATGATTGGCCGCTGGGCTACTCGTGACCCACCAGGCTACGCAGACGGATCAAGTCTATCCGAGTATGTAAGATCGCGTCCAACAATACTTACTGATCCATATGGGCTTCAGTGTCAGCAGTCATCTCAAGGGGAAACCCTCGAAGTTGTGATTCAAGCCTACATACCAGACAAGCTTGTTTCTGCCCCGCATGGCACGTTCGCTGGCGATGGTCAAGAACGAGGTGACAAGGACCCCAACTGGGATCTTACCCCTGGAATTGAGGATAATGATTATCGAATCAGAATTCGTGGCATTTTCGACACTGGCACTGGTAGGTTTTCCTACCGTTCTGATGCAGGTACGTCAATTCTCTATAAGATTAATCCCGACGGCACATTTGTGCCGGATGTGATTGATGAAGCAAAGGAGGGGGAGGGTATGGAGCATCAGGCGGTTTACGAAGGAAGGCCAACCATCGACGGGCTCGGGCAATACCGATGCCATGTCATAGGAAGAGGTTTAAACCCGGTAAGTTTTATCCCAGGAACCAAGATAAAGGCCGGACCTCAAATCAACCTATGACATGTACGTAATACTTTACCCCGCTAAATGCCGAACGTAACCAATGGAACATCAATGTAATGGGAACTCACAATCTATTCCCGTCATATGAAGTGTTCGCAAGAGTGAATAGAAGTAATTGGCAACAAGTCTACGGCTATGATCCGCGTAAGTCTGGAGTGGGGCCAGGAATAGGACTCATTTCGTCACTGCCTGTAAGGGGACTTACAGAATTTCATAAATGCCGCCCCGTAAAGAAACCAATTTTTCCAAGTAATTTTGTACCGAACTGTCCTCCACACAGCGCGCCTGATCCCGATTACTCTAACCCTGCAGTTCCCACTAGGTAAAATTCATCATGAAAATGGAGTATTCCCGGCCAACAATATTGTTGGCCGGCATTGCGCTAAGTATTTTAGTGATTGCGACTGGCATATTCCTGATGTTACCAAGAGGTGCTACTGGGGCACTCCTCGTGATCTGGGGGGCAATTGCTGCGCTTATGACATGGAAGCGGCATATGCCAATCGATTGGCGCCCGCTATTTGTAGCTGAGGCATGCATTACACTGGCTGGCGGAGCAATATTTCTGTTTTCATCAGATTGGCAAGCCCTCGGCACGTGCCCCGCGATCATCTATTGCGATGTCATGGCCAAGAAGGGGGGTGCACACCGGCCAGCCGAAGGAGTCAGCATCACCATAGCCACTGATAGCCACACACCGATCGAAGGCTTGACAGACCCTCATGGAGCATGGGCTGTTGTCATTGATGTCCCGTATGTGCGGCAATACAGAGTCATCGGCGACCGTGTAAAAATTAAGACGGATGGTATATCGGTTTCAGCATTCTCAGGCGGTCGTCGAACGGATATTGATATTTCGAATGACAAAAATGTCCAAGTATTTCTAGAAATGGCTCCTGGTAAAATACCTGCACTGATCGTTGTGCCGATTGTCCTCGACCATCCACAATCGGTTTTGCAGGCGCCAAATAAGAATTAATTGTCATATAATCCAGGGTGGCACAGGTTGCTCGTCTTCGAGCGACCTGTGTGCCAGCGGCACGAGAGTTTTCCGCTTGATCGAAAGTACCTCTCTCATCCGCTGCTGAAACCCATTGACTCCACCTGAACCCAGTCTGATGTAACCCCAAACTCCGTCCTGACCCATCTCCGTCCCCATTCCCTCAAACCCGGCCGTCATCGTTGGCGGCCGGTTTCTTTTCCTCTCCCATTTCCCTTCCGCTCTTCACAATTCCTTCCCCTATCCACCTCGAACCAAACCCATCCCCAACCCCTTCTCTCCCATTTTTTTCAGCACCCCATTCCCGAAAGTCCCTCCCATGACCACACGAATTGTCGAAACCCCCAACCCCGCCACAACCTCCGCCAGCTTCCCTCTGGTCCCCCTCCTGAAACCCGCCTCCGGCAACCTCACCCTCACCGCCAACGTCAACCGCGACCCAGGCGACGACTCACCTGTCACCGCTCAGCTGCTTAACGGCGCCACCGTGCTGGGTTCAACCAACCTGACCACACCCGCTGGTCCAGGCAGCGTTAGCTTCCCTACCAAGATTCCAGGCCGTATGGACATTCGATCTTGCAGGTGATGAGCTGATTATGTGAAGATCACTCCACTCAAGAAAGAGAGCTTATGATCAAGCGACACGCACTTTCGGATGAGCTTTGGAAGCGGATTGAAACTCTTTCGCCCGGTGAAGAAGGGGATCCCGGCCGTACAGCACCCGACGCTTGATGACGCGTTCGGAAACAGTTTACAGGTCAAATATGACGTTGCTGGCCATGCCTATTTCATGCGCACTGGCTTTTACAATGGTTGAGGTTGCGATTACATGTTTGGCCATCGCCACATCGGCAACTATGGGTCAAACGAATTGTTGTGTGTTTTGGCTGAGGTCGATAGTGGGAGCAATGACTTCAATGAGTACGATTGTTATTTCTAGAACGTGATGATGACCGTGTAGAATGCTAATTCGCGGTATGATTACCTGGTCGGCAAATCACGCGTTGTCTATGGCCAAGTTGGCGTTACCAGCCAAACGTGTCGCGATACAACTGGTCGGTGACCAAGAATGGAGTCATAACAACATAATGCACCCAAACGGTCGATCGGGTACATTATGTTAGACGATCATTTGCGACCGCCGGGTGATTATGAGCGTTCAGGAGAGATGTTGTGCCATATACAGTTTGCCCAACTTGTGGAAACACGATGCATCTCAGCGTCGGTGACGTCGCGTCGTGGTATGCAGAAAGATATCCCGAGTTCGAGATGGGTACTGCAGTCCCTGGACCGTGTGCACTATGTTACGTGGACCTGGAAATCGGGGATCTTGTTATAACACGGCGAGTGTGTAATGAAAATAACCCATACGAATCAGGCCAGGTTGGATACATCAGCAGAGTCTGGGAAAGCCCGAAGTTCGGCAGGATGTTTGCGGTAACGTTGACATCCGGTCATGAACTGCTTTGCCCGCGGTTGGCGTTAAAGAAGCAAGAATGACAGTCTCGATTCAATCCCGAGCCACCGTTAAACCGATGCACGAATGAGACATAAAAGGGGCAGTACGACGGTGACAAATCATTGGGTGGTCCCGGTTGAAATTCGGATTTCTACCGGGGTGGTGAAGCAGAATGAGGTTTGGTTTCCTCTTGGTGGCAATTGTGATTCAGGCTGACTTTATACGAGGAACAATCCGCTCTCTGAGTTTCAAATTGCGATTGTCAAATTTGCGGTATAGTATAGATGTCAAGAGTGGTGTAGCAAGGGAATCCGATCGGCGCTACGTCGCGACTTGTTTCGCGGTGTGACAAATCATTTTCGACAAATTTTTTCGTATGTATAGAACCTAAACTGATGGCGATGTTCGTTCACCTCGCTCTGGAATCACAGTCCAAGCAAATTCAGCGAGTTGGCATCTCGCGACTTCGCGAGCAGTTTGGCGGATGTCCTGGTGGTGTCTTCGCGGTGCCCGTGGTACGAGACTTTTACGTATCGCATCAATGGTTACGCGAACTGAAGCGTCGGAACGCTGGACCGATTGTTGGCATCTACTTTCGCATACCTGACACTGATACAGTTTGGGTTGGACACTACAACCAAAACCATCGCGAAATGACTGCGGCCGAATCTGTTGCGGAGTTTGATGCTGCAGAAGATGCTCAGGGATGGGAGGTGGTTGTTCCACGTCGGATCGAAGCCAAAGAGATTCATGACGTACGTGCTTTGCCACAGGTCGTTGGATGGCGTTATTTTCCCGATGCAAAGGGCAAGCCACCGTTCTGTCCATGCAAGTTCTGCACGAGAGGCGAGTACGGATCGAAGGCTCTGCGTGAACGACTGAATCCAGAGGGCGGTAACAATCGCAAGTAACGGAACCGACGGTCCGGTCGGTTTTGAAGTCGACGCATCTCACGCCGTCCCGCCTGGTGTCCCCGGTATGAATTCTATTTCTACCGGGGTGGTGAAGCCACAATGCGAACGATTGATGGCCTGCTGCAATGGTGGAACGAGCTGCTTTTAAGCCGTCAAAGGGAATGACTCGGTGTTGGGTACGAAAGCCTGCTCTCCCTGCGGCAAGTAAGTCATTCGCAGGCGAACGATCTTTGCCGCTTTGAGAAATGCAAGGGCTGCCTCGAACACTTTTCAGAGAGATCTCATTACTTTTTGCTGGCGAGCCAGTCGTCAACGACGACTTCCAGTTCTGCCAGTGGAATCGCTCCGTTCTTTAAAATGACATCGTGGAATTCGCGCAGATCGAGCTTTTCACCCAGTTGAGCCTTGGCCTTCTTGCGAAGTTCCTTGATCTTCAATTCGCCAATCTTGTAAGCCAGAGCCTGACCGGGCCACGAAATGTAACGATCCACCTCGTTCACAATATCGAGTTCCGTCTTGGCCGAGTTATCTCGGAAAAACTGGATCGCCTGTTCCCGAGTCCAGCCTTTCGAGTGAATGCCCGTATCGACTACGAGACGGATGGCACGCCACATCTCATACGTGAGTTGCCCGAATTTGGCATAAGGGTCTTCGTAGACACCTAGTTCTTCGCCGAGGCTTTCACTGTAGAGTGCCCAGCCTTCGACGAAAGCCGTAAAACCAGCAAAGCGGCGGAAATTGGGGACGCCTTCAAGTTCAGTCGACAGTGCAATCTGCAGGTGATGCCCAGGAACAGACTCGTGGAGTGATAGTGCAGGAATCTCGTACTTAGGTCGCATTTGTGGCTGATAGAGATTCACGAAGAACATGCCGGCACGTGAGCCATCAGCCGAGGGTGGGTAGTAATAGGCCGCTGTGGTATCTGGCGCCATATTGGCGGGGATGGCCTTCACGCCATAAGGAATTCGCGGCAACGTCTTAAAGAGTTTCGTCAGTTGCGGGTCTACCCGTTTACAAAAGGCTTCATATTCAGTGAGAAGTTCTTTTTCATTCTGGAAGTAGAACCTGGGATCAGTGCGTAAGGATTCGAAGAAGGCCTTCAGATCGCCCTGAAATTGAACCTGCTCGCGGATCTTTTCCATTTCGGCACGAATACGCGCGACTTCATTCAAGCCAATCTGATGGACTTCATCAGGGGTCATATCGAGAGTCGTGAATTCACGGACTCGAAACTTGTAGATTTCGTCGCCGCCAGGAAGATTGGAAACACCCGCTCCTGCATAGCAGGCTGGTAGATACTTGTTGGTAAAGAAATCGAGGAACTTCTGATAGGCAGGGACAACCTTCGTGCCAATCGCTTCCTGAGTGGCCCGCTGAAGTTCTTCGCGGTGAGGAGCAAGATCTTGAGGGATACTGGTTAACGGCTTGTAGAAGAGGCTTTCTTTCGGATCTTTGACAATCTGTCGCTCGATCTGCTTGACGACCCGCTGCATGGTGATCTTCGGCTGCAGGCGGCCTTCGCGAATCCCTTCTTCCATCAGGGCAATGGTCTGATCCATATAGACAGGAAAGCTGTTGAGCCGGGCAATCCAGTTCTGATAGCTGGCGAGATCGTCAAACTGAATGGAGTCCGCGAGTGAGTTTTCATCCTGGATCCCTTCCCGCTGAGTGAGAGGGACGAGGTACCATTTGGTTTTCGTTTCTTCGATGTTCATCGCAAGTTGGCGGGCATAGAGCCTTGCATTGAACTGAGCTTTGGCGGAGAGTGGCTTGCCGCGAATCTGTTCCAGCTTTTCGGCAGAGATCTTCATCTGCTCGTGACGCTGCTTGATGGCAGGAAGCGAGATATCTGGCCAGAGCGCATCGTAGCGGGTATCGCCCAGATATGAGGCAAACGTGGGTGAGTTCTTGAGTGTCTGTTCCCACTCCTGATCGAAAAAGGCTTCCAGCTCAGCGTCGGCGACGGATTTCGAGCAGACCGGCGAGTTATCAGTCGTTGATGCACCAGATGTCCCGCTGCCATTTGTATATTTCAGTAGAAATGCGAGTTCGATCGCGAGGTCGTCGATGGTCTTACTGACAGGCCGGGCACCGGTGTGTCCCAGCGCATCATCGTACATCAGAAAGATGGGTCGTTTGAGCGCAGGGACGGCTTGCAGCCGGGCAACCATTTTGCGGGCATGGTTAGGATCAACTCGCGTATCCGCATCTCCGGTAATGAACATGGCCGCCGGGTAGTTTACGTTCGGGTCGATGTGGTGATAGGGCGAATACGACTTAAGAATGGGATACATTTCGGGATCTTCACTGCTGCCGTACTCCGGGACCCAGAAACGAGCGACGAGGAACTGGTGATAGCGGAGCATATCAAGCAGCGGATAGGAGCAGACGACCGCTGCGAAGAGTTCGGGTCGCTGGGTCATGGCTGTGCCCACGAGGAGACCACCGTTACTGCCACCATTGATGGCCAGATGGGCGGGCGATGTGTACTTGTTGGCAATCAGGTATTCGGCAGCGGCATAGAAATCATCGAATACGTTCTGTTTCTTTTTGAGATAGCCGGCCGTGTGCCAGTCTTCACCAAACTCGCCGCCACCCCTCAGATTCGCGACGGCATAGATACCACCCAGTTCCATCCAGAGAGCGGCTTTGGTTGAGAAGCCAGGTGTGAGATTGACAGCAAAACCTCCATAGCCATAGAGCAAAGTGGGGTTCGTCCCATTGAGTTCGAGGCCTTTGCGATGAGCAATGAACATAGGGATGCGGGTACCGTCTCTGGAAGGGAACCACACCTGCCGGACGGTGAACTTTTCGCTGTCGAAGGGGATCTCGGATTGATGCCAGACCGTTGTTTTCTGTGTGGGAATATCAAACTTAAAGATTGTGCCCGGAACGATATAGCTGCTGAAACTATAGTAGAGTTCGGATTGATCCCACGCCCCTGAGGCAGCGGAAATAGTGCCTATTGTGGGAGGATCAATCGAAAAGAGTTCTTTCCCGGTGAGATCGTAGGCTTTGAGTTCTGAGACTACGTTTCGCAACCAGCGGATAAAGAGCTTCCCCCCAACGAGTGAGATCCCTTCGAGTGATGCCTCAGACTGAGGCACTATGACGGGGCATTGATCAAGGACCGGCTGACGAAGATCTGCGAGAAGCAACTGGCCTCGGGGTGCTTTCCAGGTGGTCCGGACAATCGCACGATGATCAATCGCATCGACTTCAAACTCGGCCTCAAGACCGACTGCGAAGGGAAGGATTGGTTCGTTGGGCTTGGCGAGCGACTGAATGTAGACATCGTTCTGCGAGGAGGCCCCGAGATAAACATGGTAAATGAGCCATTGGTCATCTTCTGAGAGACGCACACCGAGAATCTTCTCCGGGCCGAACTTTTCGCCAAACAGGAGTGTTTCCTTGCCAGTGGCGAGGTCGCGAACATACGCGCGGGGGCCGATCTGCTGGTCATGACGCGAAAGATAGACCTTCTGGCCATCGCGTGAGAACGAGAGGCTGGAATAGCGACCTTTCGGGAACTCAGTCGCGGCGAACGATTTGGTGGTGACATTGAACAGGCGAGGGGTGACTTCGTCCTCGCCACCAGTGCGAACACCACAGATGAGCAGGTTGCCATCGTGGCTGACATCCATCAGATTAACAGTCGTTTTTCCATCCGACGAGAGCTTCTGCGGATCGATCAGGAGTTCATCGGGAGCATTCACCGATGGCCTGTACCAGATGCTGGGGACATCGGCAGAGGCAGTACGTTTCGAGAAAAAGGCGCGGCCGCCGCGAACGACCGGCATACCGACACTGTCCACTTTGAGGAGTTCTGCTAACCGGGCCTTGAGTTCGGGAATTTGCGGCCAGCTACTGGCAGAACTTGTGAGGTACTTGGCTTGCTCGCTGAGCCATTCCCGAGTGGCGGGAGCTTTCTGGTCTTCGAGCCAGCGATAAGGATCGACGATCGTTTCGCCATGGAAGACTTCGGGAATGTTATCGGTTTTTGCCACGGGCGGTTTCAACATGATCTCTTCAGCAGCAGCAATCGACATGAATTGCATTTCCGAAAGACAGAGAATGGCCAGAGAAAGCAATGCTAGGGTATGGCATTTTGTTTCTCGTCGAGAGGCTGACGGCATAACGTGATTCCTGAGTTTGCGGGAGACCGATGCAGAGCGTCTGATGAACGCTGAACTCTAAGCATCAGGATCGTTGTGAGGAACAAAAAGAGTAACAGCTTGAGTCAAATTCTGCCTGAAAATCATCGGTTATCACAGCTTCCTCAGAAGTGGTCTTCTAACGAAAGCCATCATGCATGACGAGTATTTGGTACAGGGATATGACGTTTTCCACAGCAGAAGATCATGACAAAGTGGCGTTGCTCTGCAAAGTGAAATGGGCGGATGAGAGATCATTTTGCCATGGTTGATGCTGAAGAGGTCGTGATTGAGAAAGCGATGCGGAAGGGGCTCTCGCGAAACTGCGAAGATCTCGAAGGGAAAGGCAATAATGCTGAATGCGGCAAGTGCCGAACAACGGGTCAATTAAATCTTGATTTTTTGATAAGCATCCGGTTTTGCAAGATTTGATTGGAAATGACTGTTCATTGAACTGCGGTTTGTATTTTGATTTGAAATGATTCGAGTTGACAGGTGGACTATTGACTTTGCGTGGCATTCAGCGTGAACGTTTGATTTAAGATTTTATTTGTTCCGCTTGATAATTTGGGATCAGTCAGATGTCGCCAAGTATTGAAGAATTATCGAAAGTTACTGTTGATGCGGCATTTCACATCCACAAAGAGTTGGGGCCCGGACTGCTAGAATCCGTCTATGAAGTTGTTTTGGCAAGAAAACTGTTGAAACTGGGACACAAGGTTGAGAGGCAGGTTGGCATCAAATTTGAATTTGAAGGCATCCAGTTTGAAGAGGGGTTTCGAGTCGACTTGTTAATCAACGATTGCCTCGTCGTGGAGCTTAAATCCGTGGAGTGCCTGGCACCGATTCATCATAAGCAAGTGTTGACCTATCTACGGCTTATGAAACAACCACTGGGTCTTTTGATCAATTTCGGCTCTGTCATGTTCAAAGACGGAGTCAAGAGAGTTGTCAACAATCACGTCGCAACCCACGATTCAGCCTTACGGATTCATAAGTCCTGACTGAGGGAAGCTCAGGAGAAACTTAGTTATTGACAGCAGAATCTCTTGGAGATCTTCGCGGCTTCGCGTGAGAAAATCTTTTAATCAAAGCCTCAGAAGTCACCAAACACCTAGCCGTGAGTCGCTTTATAGAGATTAAGGGCGGCGTGCGCCTGTCCCTGGTGGTGGGCTTCGTGCCAGGCGAGAACCTGGAGGACTCGTTCGAGATTCCAGCCGCGATCGCGAAGGGGTTCCGGAATCACACCCAGATCATCATCATTGAACGTCGAGAGCGCACTGAAAAGGTGCTGACGAGTTTCGCTGAGGACATTGCGAATCAGTTCGGCTTCCGGAATCTCCTCATCCGGAGTGCTCCCTCCTTTGAAGCGTGGTACGAGATCGGCAAAGGCAGCCGGGCGGGCCATGAGACGCTCTGTGGCGAAGAGTTCTTCCGTAATCCCCACATGAAGAATTTGCCAGGCGAAGTGAGCACGTCCTGGGCCAGGCCGCCAGCCGAGAATTCGGCCTGTAGGATCGGTCTTGAGTAGCTCATCCAGCGTGGCAAGCGTTTTTGTGCGGGCAAAGACAAGTTGTGACTGATAAACCTGGATGGCACTGGTCGGCGTTCGCATGGTGAGATGTCCTTTGCTGTGTTGCTCTTATCTTGTGATGATCATGGGATAAACTCAAGCCGTCCGAAGGAATGAGTCTTTGATCGATGTGATTGCGACGATGGGATTCGTTGCATCGACAGGAATGATGGAAGTTTCCAGCGACAGGTAGACCGTGCACGATTACGACGCAGCGATCCAGTTTCTGCTCCATCGCGTGAATTATGAGCGGGCTCATGCCGACTCCTTGCGGGGTGAAACATTGAAACTTGGCCGGATGCAGCGGCTGCTGGAAAGGATTGGTCATCCCGAGAAGAAGATTCCCGTCGTGCATATTGCCGGCACGAAAGGAAAGGGCTCAACTTCGACGATGGTGGCCAACCTGCTCAGGGGAGCAGGGCTCTCTGTGGGTCTGTTTACATCGCCTCATATTCACCGGCTCGAAGAGCGTTTTACTGTTAATGGCGAACTGCCCAGCGAAGAAGAAGTTCGACAACTGGTCGAAGATCTTGTTCCCGTGATTGAGGAGATGGATCGCGAGGGACCGGAATGGCATGTCACATTTTTTGAGGCTGTGACGGCCATGGCCTGGATGCACTACATGCGTAAGCAGGTCCAGATCGCAGTGCTGGAAGTGGGACTTGGCGGGCGGCTCGATTCAACAAACATCTGCCAGCCGCTGGTCTGCGTGATTACGAATATCAGCCGGGATCACACACAGATTCTTGGTGCAACGACGGATCTGATTGCCAGAGAAAAAGCGGGGATCATTAAGGCGAATGTTCCTGTGGTGAGTGGTGTCCTCGATGAGTTGGCTCGGCCTGTCATCGCGGCGATTGCGAAAGAACGTGATGCTCCTCTATGGCAATTGGGAGAGCAGCTTTTCTGCCGCAGCCTCGATGAAAGGTCACCCGATGATCCTGGCAAACGACAGATCGGCGTCTCTGCGACGAATGCTCCGTGGGGTAACGGTGAAGTCTTGTGCCGGGTTCCGCTGCTGGGGAAACATCAGGAATCGAACACGACTCTCGCCTTATTTGCCGGTCTACTGGCCTGGGAAAGATGGCGAGGCACTCATGGCGGGCAGAAATGGCTGGCTGTGCGAGAGAATCCCAGTGAAGGGAAACGGGATCGAATGGTGGTCGGCCTGGAAAATTCAGTCTGGCCAGGGCGGATTGAACTGATTCCCGGGAAGCCGCCCATTATTCTCGATGCAGCACATAACTGGGCATCGATGAATGCACTTTTTAATACGCTGCAAGACGAGTTCAAAGACTGCCGACTCACAGTGATTTTTGGAACCACACGCGATAAAGATGTCTCGGGGCTGATGCGATTGGTACGGCATCACGCGGATCGACTGATCCTCACGAAATATCAGGAGAACCCGCGAGGAGTCAGCGTGCAGGAACTGTCGATCGTTGCCCGCACGATTAGCGACCAGCCGTTTCTGACGGCTGCGACACCGATGGAAGCCCTGGCGATGGCTCGAAACGTTTGTGGCCAGCCCAGTGATCATCAATTCAAAGAGCTGATTGTGATTACTGGTTCATTTTATCTGATTGCCGAGGTTCGCGGATCGATTCTTGCTGGTCAATAATTTATCGATCATACACAGATGATCAACGAAAAAGCGGTGCATGACCAAAGAGGCCATGCACCGCTGAAGATCATTGTCGATTGTCGAGATCCATTGGCAGAAGGCTGTTTTGAAGCGAGACTACTTCTTCTCTTCTGGGGCTTTTTCGGCTGGGGCTTTTTCTTTGCTGTCATGATCATGGTCGTGATCGTGATCCATGTGGACATCGAGGAATGGAGTGTAGACCTTTTCATCGATGGTGATCTTGGCTGTCCCGTGAATGAAGCCAGCTTCGATCAGTTCATGAATTTTTGCTTCGTCAACGAGCTCATATCGAGACGTTTTACCATCAGCCTCGCCTTCGAGTGGAGCGGCCTTGAGCACGAGCTTATCGCCCCCTTCGCCAGCCAGTTCCACTTCGGTGGCTGTGGTGGTGTAAGGAGTCTTGCCGTCGCTCCCCAGAAGGAAAATAATCAGCGCATGGCGTTTGCCATCGACCACAATTTCACCCTGAACATCTTTGAAATCCTTGGCGAGCGAGAACAGGCTGCCACCATTCGGGCCGGCAGGGCCATGTTCGTGGCCGTGATCGTCGTGACCAGTTTCCTGCTTTAACTGAGTTGCTGTTTTGTAATCGCCACTGCCGCCACAACCGAGAGTGAAAGTTGTCAGCACGCAAAGTGCAGCCGCCAGTTTGAATCCATTGAAAGTTTGCATCGAAGCTTCCAGTCTGCAAAAGAGAAAGAGGTGTAAGACGTGTTGTTCAAGCCTGTTGGGAACGAGTCAATCTAACTGCTGGAAACAATATTGCAATTGAATTGCGAAAATTAATCAGGATTTGAAAGTGTCAATTTTTTGGGGATATCGCTCGACGTGGATCCCGTCGCGACCATGCCTTTTCACATGATACATGGCTTGATCAGCCAGCGACAGGCATGTCAGCGGATCTGGGGCCATCTCCGAGAATAAGACCACTCCCACGCTGAAAGTCGTAGCTGTTCGCGCGTTGGTAATCTGAGCCCGCAGGTTCGCCAGAAGTTTCTCGACGAGACTCAAGACCTGAATCTCATCCATATCAGCCATGAGAATGGCAAACTCATCACCACCTAATCGGGCAGCGGCATCTTCCTGGCGGACGTTCTGGCTCAAGACTTCGCCGACAATTTTGAGGAGGGCGTCGCCCACCTGATGACCTTGTTCGTCGTTCACTGTCTTGAATCGATCGCAGTCGATATAGACCACAGCAAAGGGATGTTGCTCTTTCCGCGAGATCAGGATCCACTCTTGAAGGACCTCTTCAAATCCACGGGCATTCAGCAAACCTGTGACAGGATCCCGGCGTGAGCGAACCTGTTCGGCAATCAGTTGATTGCGAAGATGTTGTCCCCACACAGCGCTTAACAGGCAGACTGCAAGGAGCGAGATCGTACTGCTGGTGGAGACGCCCGGCCGCCAGATCGATTGAAACGTCATGTAGGCAGTCCCGAGGCCTGCAAACAACCATGGCCAGATGGCTGTGGCGTAATAAGCGATGGCCGCAAATGCGACAGGAAAGATCCAGCGGAATTCCCCGGGGGCAGCAAAGAGGCAACGTAAAAAAATAGCGACGACAATCACCCAGACAACCAGTTGGTGAATCCAGGGATGGCTGGTCTTCAAGCGTGAAACACTTTTTTCTTTCGACTTACCCGACCGGTTCCACCACGAGAAAGGCTCACGATGCCCAGGTTGATCCTGAGCATTGTGAGCAAATTTCGGTTTGGTGAATGAACTGGGAAGCATAAAGTCTCAAGCAGCCAAAACGTAGAGTGATCCGCTGGCCCGGAAGTCGGTTTGGCAGATCCTGACAAGCACCGGGCACGTAATGGCTACTTTTTGGAAGTGTTGGTACTGGTAGTGTTTTTTCTGCTGTTCTGATTGCCGGTTTTGGGAGAAGAGTCGGTCTTCTTATCGACATCAGGGCTCGTGCTTTCTGACCAGAGCCAGCGCATGGCGTCAGGGAAGATGACGCCGCCGTGATTGCCGTTGTGGGCACCTTTGCCTTCGACGATCTTGTAATCGTAGCCTTTGTATTTAAAGGAACTGGCCATCTGCTTATTGGCGAGGTACCAGTTTCCGAACTGATTATCGACATCGAACTCGTTGGCTTGCAGAAAGACTTTGATCGGCTTTTTCTCAGTTTTGCGGATGAGTGTCGGGTAGACATAGCCGCCACGGATATCGGTAAAGCTTCCAACCTGTGTCATGACTTTGCGGAAGCTGTCGGGTCGTTCCCACGCGACGGTGAAGGCACAAATCCCACCCGACGAAATTCCACAGATCGCGCGTTGGTTGGGATCGTCCGTAATGTTGTACTTGGCTTTGACGCGGGGAAGGACATCTTCGTGCAGGAAGCGGGCATAGGTATCACCCAGTGAATCGTACTCCACACTGCGGTGATCTGTCTTCCACGGAGTTTCCGGAAGTTTGCCCTTATTGCCCGGATTGATGAAGACGGCGATGATGGGTGGCAATTCTTTGGCATGAATCAGATTGTCGAGGACGACTGGAGCTCGAAAGTCACCTTTCTCACCCAGGTAAGTATGTCCATCCTGAAAAACCATGAGGGCTGTCGGTTCGCCCTTGTATTGTGCGGGAACGTAGATCGCGCACTCGCGAAATGTGCCGGGATAGACCTTGCTGTCATTCAGTTCGAACTTTTCGATCTTGCCGCGAGGAACGCCTTCTTTACGCTCGGAATCAGGTCCGTGTTCGTACTTTTGAGGCTCTTCCGCTTTCAATACGGATACGTGGCTCAACAGGAGGCACAAAATGGCTCCGTAGGAAAGTGTCGAAGCGATTCCCCGCAGACGGGAACGAAGCGGTGAATGTGGAGAAGTCGTGGTGGTCGTCAGGTTCATGGGGATTCTCCGCGATGGAACTCGAAGTCAGGATGTGGCGTCGAAGGTGTCAGAAGACTGTTCATGCTGGAAAGCTCATTCAAGAGATTGAACATCTCATCGATCGACCTCTCCAACGGGTCATTCCGTTATGGAAGCATGGAGAAGTTTGGATTGACTTTCCAGAGGGCAAACGAGGAATTTGAGTCAGAAGCAGAATTCACTCCGGCGGTTCGGCAAGGAGAACTGGGACGGTGCGCTTGACGATCAGGCCGTGCCAACAAACGATATGGTTGAATGACCGTTTTATTGAAACCGCAATTTTCCAAGGATGATTGATGTCCAGCGCTTCTGCAGCATCTACCGGCCCGTATGAAGAACTTTGCCAGCAACTCCGCGAAGTGGCGGTACTGAGTTCATGCAATGCTGTCCTGTCGTGGGATGAACAGACGGGTATGCCTGCCGAAGGATCTGCCTTTCGTGCCGAGCAGGTGGGGATGATTGCTGGCCTCGTCCATGAAAAAGCGACCCATCCTCGAATTGGGGAAATGCTGCAGGAGTTGTCGCAGGCCACGACTGATGAAGACTCGGTGATTGCTGCCAATATTCGCGAAGCTCGTCGCAATTACGAGAGATCAAAGAAACTCCCCCGGCGGCTTGTCGAAGAGTTATCAAAGACCACCAGCCTGGCTCAGCAAGCCTGGATCAAGGCCCGCAAAGATCAGGATTTTCCGGCATTTCTGCCCTGGCTCGAGAAAATGGTCCACTTGAAGCGGGAAGAAGCTCAAGTGGTGGGCTATGGAAACGGGCACCCTTATGACGCTCTGCTCGATGAATACGAACCGGGTGCCACCGCCGCTTCGATTCAAGAAGTCTTTGGAGCCTTGCGACCCAGGCTTGTTGATCTGATCGGGCGTATTCAAGCTTCATCGACCAAACCTGGCAAAGAAATCGTGGAGCGTCATTATCCCAAAGCGGCCCAAAAGGTGTTTGCTGAGGCAGCGGCTCGTTGTATTGGCTTCAGCTTTGAGCGAGGCAGGCTCGATGAATCGGCCCATCCATTCTGCTCAGGGGTGGGGCCTGGCGATGTGCGATTGACCACCAGATATCTGGATCATCATTTCAACTCAGCATTTTTTGGTGTCCTGCACGAAGCAGGGCATGGCATTTACGAACAGGGCTTGCCCGATGACCAGTTTGGACTGGGTTGCGGCACGGCCTGCTCGCTCGGAGTTCATGAATCTCAGTCGCGGCTGTGGGAAAACTTTGTGGGCCGAAGTATGGCCTTCTGGAATTACTTTTATCCCGGGGCAATGCAGGCCTTTCCCACAGCGCTGAAAGAAGTCAGTCAGGACGAGTTTTATCAGGCGATTAACGTTGTGGAGCCATCGTTCATTCGAGTCGAGGCCGACGAAGCGACGTATAACCTGCACATCATGCTGAGGTTTGAAATTGAACTGAAGCTGATTTCTGGTGAGCTGAAGCCTGCCGATCTGCCATCGGCCTGGAACAGTGCTTTCCAGCGGGACTTTTCGATTGTGCCTCCAAACGATGCGATGGGATGCATGCAGGACATTCACTGGAGTGCCGGGCTGTTTGGTTACTTTCCCACTTATGCTATGGGCAATCTTTATGCAGGAATGCTGTTTGAAGCGGCCAGTCGAGATCTGGGCGAATTGCAGGCGCAGTTCTCTCGTGGTGAGTTTCTACCTTTGAAGGAATGGCTCAAGGAAAAAGTTCATCAGTGGGGACGCCGATACACAGCCCCGGCTCTCATCGAAAAAGCCACTGGGCAAAAACTGACGCATGAGCCGCTCTTACGGCATCTGGAAGCGAAATACGCTGCGATTTATTCATTGTAAGGATGTGCTTAAACAATCAGATCATGGCCAGCCTTTTGCAGGGGAACGCCCGGATCAACCTGGCGGCAATCAGCCGCTGACTAAGGAGTTGGATCATGTCTCAGCGAGCTTTTTTCTATGCGCTGGCCGGTGTGATGATTGTAGTGGTGATCTTCACTCGCATTTACTTCCCCACGAAAAGCGGTGGAGAGTTCCAGAGGCATGGAGCTTTGCCTGCATTTGCGGAGCAAGGCTGGATCAATGGGCCCGGCCCGACGGCCGAAGAGTTGAAAGGAAAAGTTCTCGTTATTGATCTATGGGCATTCTGGTGCGGGCCCTGTAAGCGGGCCGTGCCCGAAATCATTGCGTTGCAAAAGACCTTCGCACCTCAGGGTGTGGTCTTTCTGGGAGTGACCAATGAGGGACAAGAGCGGCTGAAAGAAAGTGAAGCGTTTGTCAAAGAAACAGCCATCCCCTGGCCGAACGCTTATGGTGCTGAGTCGTTTTTTGATGAGTTGTCGGTCGAAGGAATCCCGACAATTCTCGTGGTGGGGCGTGATGGACAGATTGTCTGGCGCGAACATCACCCTGAGGGTATTGAGAAAGCCATTGAGACAGCACTTGCTGAGGTGAAGTGACTTCAGGCGCGATCCCAGGCAAAGCTCATGATGTCGGCAATCGTACTCGTGCCCAGTGCCAGCATCACGAGTCGATCAAAACCTAACGAGACGCCCGTGGCTGAGGGGAAATTGGCAGCCATGGCCGACATGAGCCGTTGTGGTGGCTTAATTGGTGGAAGACCGGCTTTCTCGCGCAGGCGGGCGTGTGTTTGCGCTCGGTGAGCCAATTCGACCGGATCGGTCAGTTCGTGATAGCCATTGCAAAGCTCAACCCCATCGATGTAGAGCTCGAATCGATTGGCTACTTCCGGCCCGGCAGGATAGAGCGGTCTGGTCGTGGCCAACCCTGCCTGTGAAGCGGGATAATCCATCAAAAAGACTGGTCGCTCAAATCCGAGACGAGGTTCAATGGCATTGACAAGCAGATAATTCAGCCAGCCATCGCGGTCATCTTCATCGAGGCTGGGGAGATTCAACTGCAGTTGTCGGGCTTTCGCAATCAGTTCCACCACGGGAACATCCAGAGCAGCCAGACCCAGAAATCTCTCGAACGCGGCACTATAGGTTAATCGCTCAAATGCCGTTGAAGGGAGCAATCGGCCACTGCTGACTGGTCGTGAAAAATCATGGTTTCGAGGGGCTGTTTGAATTCTCAGTCGGGTCGCCTCGGAGAAGAAGAGGCGGATGAAGTTCTCGACAAACTGGATCTGATCAGTGAGTTCACCTTCAGGAAAGTACCATTCCAGCAGGGTGAATTCGGGATTATGCCTGGGTCCGAAATCTCCTTTGCGGAACCCTCTGCTGAACTGAAAGATGGGCCCTGAGCCGGCGGCGAGCAATCGCTTCATGTGTGCTTCGGGAGACGTCTGCAGAAACAGATGTCTTTCCGTCACGGCATCTGTCGTGATAAAGGGATCACTCCAGCTATCGAGCACCATTTCTGATGACAGAATGGGCGTGGTCACTTCCCAATACCCCGCCTGCAGAAAAAACTGACGTGCTGCTGCCATCAAGCTGGAGCGTAGCTTCAGAAGACTCATCGAAGCCGAAGGGAGATAGTCGTCAGCCTGCACGTCGGTTGTTCTTTCCATCACAAAGCGGAAGTTCAGTTGTTGGCCAGATTGTAGACCATCAAAACATCCTGATCACGCAGGTAGAGCTTGCCCCCAACAACCACGGGATGCGACCAGCAGGGATCGTTGGTCACTTTGGGGCGGAAGGAACCTTTGAGGTTGTAGCTTTCGGGAGTGGCTGCCACGAGAGCGACTTCTCCGGATTGATAGCGGAAGATGATATTTCCATCCGCAGCAACAACTGCTGCCGAACCCGAACCGGCACCACGCTGACGGCCACCCCAGACGATCTTGCCAGTTTTCCATTCGACACAGACCGGAAAACCATTGTTATGGCCATGGCCCATGTAGACGTAATCACCCAGCATGACCATGCCGCCATGATGGTTCTGCAGTTCATTGGCAGGTTTGTAATAGACTTCGTCGGCAGAGAACTTGGTTCCTTTTTTGTTGATTTTCAGCAGAGCAGTGCCACCTTCGCTGTAACCTGAGGAGGCGAAGATGTAGTCGCCACTGGCAATGGGTGTCGGGATGTTAGCCGTCGGGTTGGCAACACGATTGTAGCCCCATAGTGGCTGGCCATTGGTGGCCCGCACACCGATGACACCACGGCCCACGAGTTGGACGTACTGCTTCACGCCGCCCGCTTCGCTGACAATGATCGACGAGTAGCCAGCGCCGGAACCGCCCGATTGGCCGAAATCAGGAACTGCTGATTTCCACATCAGTTTGCCAGTGCTTTTCTGCAGGGCAATGATCATCGCACTATTGCTGCCCGGTGTGCAAAGGACGCGCTCTTCGTCAACGAGTGGGGATTCGGAGAAACCCCAACTGGACATCATTTTGCCGCCAAACTCTTTGACGAAATCTTTGCGCCAGAGTGGTTTGCCATCCGCAGCATTCAGGCAGACCAGAGCCCCGCTGGAAGCGACGGCATAGACTTTGCCATCGGAGACTGCGGGAGTCGTTCGTGAGCCTTCGTACCCATGCTTGGGGACTTCATTGGTAATGGGTGTCGCCCATTTGATCTCTTTTGTTTTGAGATCGACAGCAAAGACCGACTGTGTGGAGCCTTTATTACCAGAGGTATACAGCACATCATCGACAATCGAGACACTCGCATAGCCTGCCCCCAGGCCTTCGACTTCGTAGAGCAGTTCGGGTTGTTTGGTTTCCCAATTGGGAATGAGATCTTTATCGGTACTGATGGCATCACGATTGGGACCACGCCAACCGGGCCAGTCGGTGGTTCGTTCAGCAGCCAGAGCGAGTGGGTTCGCCATGATGAACATTGAGAAGCTCAGAGCTGAACCCCAGAGAGCTGCCCATTTGATGTTCCGCAATTGTCGACGAATCATGTGCTTCCTTTTTCAGGAGAGGCTCGTTTGGTCTTGAAATCAACCGGTGTTGATGTTGTCTACTGTTGAACCGGTCAGATCAAGAGGCCTCAGGATGGTTTTTTGATGAAACTGAAATACTGCACATTTCCTTAACCGTGCGAGACATTCCCCAACAAGACGAGCTTACCAGATGGAACCCAGCCACTGTTCGAGTTCGGTTGGCGAGATCGGACGCGGATTGCCTTGCAGGCTGTTTCCTTGAGAGAGCTCGACAAGTTGTGGGATCATCTCCTGAGTGACACCAAGATCCCGCAATCGCCGGGGAATCTGGCACTGGTGCACCAGTTGAGTGATCCGCTCCAGCAACTGCGATGCTGCCGAGGAGTTCGTCGTTGCTGAGTGACCTGCGGATCTGGCCATGATTTCGAGTGCTGGATGGCTGGTCGAAAAATTGTAAGCCAATGTATGAGGCAACATGACTGCACAGGCGAGACCATGAGGAACCGGGAGCATCGCTCCCAGGCCAGCCGCTACACCATGAGCAGCACCCAGGCCGGAATTGGCCAGTGCCACACCAGAAAGATAAGCTGCGGAGAGCATTTTGCCGCGAGCATCAAGATTATCGGGCTCTTGCAACAATTGCTCGAAAGCGGGGAGCCCCCAGGCGAACCCTTGCTGGGAAAGCATAAAGGTATAGGGCGTTGACCGACTGCTGATGGCACTTTCGAGGAGTTGAGTCAAGGCATCGAGCCCTGATGAGATGGTCACTTGCCGGGGGAGTGAAAGTGTCCATTCGGGATCGAGAAAGACCGCTTGTGCGTAAAGTTCGTCGGAACGAAAGCTCTTTTTGAACGGCCTGCTGGTGGAAGAGTCATTTGAAGAAATGACGGCATTGCGCGTGGCCTCAGCACCTGTTCCAGCAGTGGTTGGTAAGGCGATCCAGCGGAGTGGCGCCTGAATCAGTTTGGCGCCTGTGCCGACACCCTCCAGATAATCCTGGCAGGATTTCACCTCCTTTTGTGTGGCCAGACCACAGGCGGCTTTCACCATATCGATGGACGAGCCACCACCCACGACAACCACGACATCGTCCGGCCCCGCAGACAACTCTCGAAGTGAATGGGCCAGGTTGTCGACATCATCAACCTGAGGCTCGCGTGCCGGCAATTGCAGACTGCACTCGACGGGCAACTGCTTTTGGAGATCTTCGAGCCATGGCTGGCAGAGAGAAGATTGCCTGAGAGTCCGACTTCCCACAAGAACAATCGCTCGGCGGGCGATGGCTCTGGCGAGCGGGATGACCTCATTTCGAACTTTGGGCCCGAACTTGACGAGTTTTGGGCCGTTGACCTGCCATGACTGCATGTTGACTGCTCCCGAAACGACAATCCAGATCAGGGATTGTACGGCTCGGGGAGGTTTTAGCGAGTGGCCTTACCCGGTGTGCCCGAGGTCACATGGGGAGCTTCCGCAAAGTGCAATGGCTGTGCCTGGTACTTCACCACATCGGCGCCGGGATAGTAATGCTGCACAATGCCTTGAGCGGTGAGACCTGTTTGGGCCAATCCGCGAGCCCCCCATTGGCAGAAACCCACGCAATGGCCGCTCCCCTGGCCTTCGATTTCAATTTGATCATTGGTGAGCTTCAGCGAAAACTGAGGACTGGGAAGCTCGCGAGTTCCGAGCATACGACGCAGTTCCATCGAAGATAACTGCTGGAAGTTACGACCATCAGTCAGGGTAAAGGTCGGTAAACTCCCTTTGCTATCCTGGCGCATGCGAATGGTCATGAGAGTTGCGAGGTTCGCCGGAGGCATCGTGGAGATGTCGGCAGACTTTCGAGAATCTGAGAGTTTCTGCAGCAGTTCCTGCCCGGAGATACTGGCTTGCCAGCGGTAAAGAGGTGCGTTGCGGCACCCTTCGCAAACAACACTCTTCAGGCACGGCGCAGTGCGTTGAGACATTGTCTGTCCATCGAGAGTTCTGCCACCACAAACGGCTGAATAATAGCTGGTGATGATCTGACCTTCGTAGGTTACGACCATGCCGGCAGTGCTTTGAGCGGCAGCGACTCCGGCAGCAGTTTCTCCTTTGAGGCGACGACCTTCGCGATTGATGTATTCCGCCCCGAGATACTTCTGGCTGCGGGTGGAAGCGTAGACATCGAATAAAGCAGAGGGGAGAGCGGTTTTGTGCCGGGCAATGGCATAGGTGCGTGCAACAATCGCTTGTGCGCAGCGGGCCTCCTGAGGAAAAGTGGCGGGCATTTCACTATCGACGACGGTCGCCACATAAGTTTCCAGGGGAACATGATTCACGAGAGAGAACGTGGGTTTAAGTTTCAAGCCTTGTTCAGAGCCAGTGCGGTGAACTGTCATCGAGCCGCGATAGAAATGATTGTCGAAGCCCAGTAAGGCATTTCCCTGAGGAAGAATGCGGATCGCGGATGTATCGAGCAGATGCGGCCCAACTCGTAAACCCGTTGGCATGGCCTCAATCGTGGCTGCTCTCAAGAGTTGACCATGTGCTAATGGTCGACCGGAGATGAAATCGTGGATGATGTAAGGTGCCGTACATTCCACGGTGGCCGAGGAGAGCAGTCCTTCGTGTAAAACAACACGAATCTGCTGCGGTTCAAAGCGGGATATTGTCGCAGAACCAGGGATCCCTCCAGAGGTGAAGCTACTGCGGCGAACATCGACATCGACCAGAGGCCGCAGTTCAGGCGAACGACTGCGCAATTGATGGAGGCCAGCCAGCATGACGAGAAGTAAGATGCCGGGAATGATCATCAGAACAGCGGCTGTCGAATCCTTACGATGGCGGATCTGAGCTGGCATGACGCATCCTTGCGAGTGACCGGCAGGGCAAAACATCAGACAAGACTGGCTCAGCTCAAAGATTGCTGAGAGCCAAACAAAGCCTGACAATTGGCAAGATTAGGGGTTTTTGCAACTTTGAACCAGACAAGTTTGGTCGATGGCCACGATGGATGATCGCTGTCTGGATACGAAATCAGCCCGCGAAGAATTGTCTTCACGGGCTGATCTGGAAAGTGGTCTGGCACTGTTCTTTCGATGAAGAGCAGGGCTAACAAGTTAGTCGTTTCGAAGCTTGAGGTTGTGTTCTGTCAACTGAGCCCGAATTTCGTTCAGTGAAGTCACCCCGAAGTTCTTGGTGGCCAGAAGTTCGTCGGCACTCTTCTGGACGAGTTCGCCAAGAGTACCAATCTGGAGCCGAGCCATACACTTGCGGGCACGCACCGAAAGATTCAGATCCGAGACGGGACGACTGTGGAGAGCCTGCTCCTGTGGCGAAAGATCGTTACCAATTGGCGCAAATGCCGAAGCTGGCATCCCGGCCCATGTGGCATCGCGAGCCTTGCTTGGCTGCAGATTCTGGCCCACCTTGAGACCATGCTGCTGCATAAGATCGCGGATTTCCACCAGCGATGTTTCACCAAAGTTTTTGCCCTGGAGAAGGTCACTTTCGCTGACGCGAGTCAGGTCGCCCAGCGTATGAATATCCATACTTGCCAGGCAATTGCGGCTGCGTACGGAAAGCTCAAAATCGGTGACAGGACGGCTGAGCAACTGAGCCATACGGGCTTCGTTGCGAGCCATGTCGTCGTCGTAATACATTTCCTGGGTGGCTTCGATATCTTTCATGTACATGCGGGCACGCACATGATTGGGGTCGAATGCCAGAATCCGGCGGAAACAGAAAGCAGCCGCAGCGTAGTTGCCACGGTCTTCGTACAGGAGGCCCAGGTTCAGCATCGCTGAAAGATGATAGGGCGGACGGGAAAGAGCCTGCTCGTACAAACGAATCGCTTCTGTATCGTTGCCGTAGAGAGCATTCTGTTCAGCAAGGCGGAAGAGCGCCTGGCTGTGATGAGGATCCATATCGACGGCACGCTCGAAATACTCAATCGCACCGTAGGTGTCGCCTCGATCTGAGAGAATGCAGCCCATCTGATACGAGTATTCAGCGCGGCGGGCACCTTCTGTTCCGGATTGACGGACAGCTTTTTCCGCTTCATCGAGCTGACCTGCCAACCGGATGGCACCAGCACGCTTCAGTGTACATTCGACGGGGTCGAAACCAGCTTTTGCTGCGGCAGCGAACTTTTCAGCAGCAGCCTCGAATTGATCAAGTGCCTGCAGAACATGCCCATGGGCATAAAGGGCCACAGGGTCGGTCGTTAAACGGGAAAGAATTTTGTCAGCAATCGCATGCTGCCCCAGCAGCCAGGCACCGATCCCGGCACGAGAGGCGGGACCGATGTCTTCTTTGCCTGCTTCCACTTCTCGGATCAGAGCTTCCAACTCAACTCGGGTGGAAGCCACCTGGTCACCGGCAATCGCCCGGCGAAGCTGAACCAGATCGTCAGCACTTAAGGAGTTCTTACCACTCAGAATTGCACGAACGTCAACCGCTTCCAAAGACTTCAAGGTCGCCTCGCACTTTTTCGCATGTATTACGGCTAATGGCAAAATTACCACGGACCCGAAAGGATAAACAATCTGAACAGCTGACTGCAACTCTGACCAAAGAAAGCTCTCTTGCCGATCAATAACATTCGACTGATGGATTGAGACTTTCCTTCGCCAGGATTGCCTGGAATCAAGCTTCTTTCAGGAGATACGCTGAACTGACAGGAGAGGGTGTGTTCTTATGTATATGTGTTTAGCGAGGGCGAGAAGTTCAAAAATCCGGTCGAAAGAAGATTGTCTTTCCTAACGTTTCGATTCTCTGGTATCTCGCACTCTTCAAAATGCCCGATTCATGGCATGGAACTTGAGTTTTTGAAATTGTTCGTGCTGATGCTCGGTGGAAGTTTGTTCGTCAACAAAAATGGTGCGGAAAGTTTTATGAAATGTCCTCGATGTAAAACCACAGATGTTTATCGCAGCCGCTCGGCACAAGCGGGCGTGTTGTCGCTCGTGACGACCATGGCTCGCTGCCACAGATGCTGTCATCTCTTTCGAGTGGCCGCGTGGAATAACGTTCCAGACGCTCCCCCTGCCCAGGAAAACCAGACATTTCGGAATCGAAGAGCTGCCTGAAGTTCTCGAAGTTGTTGACCTTTATTGTCGATTTCGCTAACTGCAGTTCCTCAATCAGTGGTAGAAAGTTTCTTCTCTCATCGATCAAAAACGTTGTGGAAACAAAAAAGCTGCCAAGTCTAGGGACTTGACAGCTTTTAAAATGTTGGCTTGCCGTCTTGCTGAAATCAGACGGTGGCTTCACCACTGGCCACTTCGGCGACTGCCACAGCAGCTTCTTCCGTCTCGACGCGGGATGGTTCGAACTCAAGATGCTTGAGTTCTCCCACTTCTTTGACGATGACTTCCACTCGATTGCTCCCTTCGAAGGAACCTTTGAGTAACTCTTCGGCGAGTGGATCTTCGATGTAGTTCTCCACAGCACGGCGAAGTGGGCGGGCACCGTACTCGGTGGCATTCCCCTTCTCGACGATAAACTCGCGGGCAGCATCCGTCATGACGAGTTGAATGTTCTTCTCGGCAAGACGTTCGCGAACCTTCGAAAGTTCGATATCGACAATCGACTTGAGATGGTCTCGAGTGAGTGGCCGGAAGACAACGAGTTCATCGAGACGGCCCAGGAATTCGGGCTTGAATTCATGCTCAATCTCGTGCATGAGCCGCTGCTTCATCCGCTCGTAACTCGAATCTTCATCCTGCTTGCCGAAGCCAAAGGTGTTCCCCTGGCTAATGACCTTGGCACCGGCATTGGTCGTCATGATGAAGATCGTATTCTTGAAATCGACCTTGCGACCAAAGCTGTCGGTCAAATGTCCTTCTTCCATAATCTGGAGTAGCATGTTGAAGACATCGGGGTGTGCCTTTTCGATTTCATCGAGCAAGACGACGGCGTAGGGCCGGCGGCGAATCTTCTCGGTGAGCTGGCCACCTTCTTCGTAACCGACATAACCGGGAGGTGCCCCGATCAAGCGGCTCACGTTGTGCTTCTCCATGTACTCAGACATGTCGATCTGCACGAGGGCATCCTGCTCGCCGAACATGAATTCGGCCAGCGTCTTGGCGGTCAAAGTCTTACCAACACCCGTGGGCCCTGCAAACAGGAAGACACCAATGGGCCGCTTGGGGTCCTTGAGACCCGAACGACTGCGGCGCACTGCCTTGGCCACCTGCTTAATGGCTTCTTCCTGGCTGACAACCCGCTTATGAAGTTCCGCTTCCATCTGCAACAGACGAACGGCGTCTTCACTCGAGAGTCGTGTCAGTGGAATCCCAGTCATCTTTGAGACAACTTCGGCGACGACTTCCGCATCAACGACGCCATCTGTCTCTTTGGACTTCTCGCGCCATTCGCGATTCAGATTTTCTTTTTTCTTTTTGAGCTTGTCGGCCTGATCACGCAGAGCAGCTGCCTTCTCAAAATCCTGATTCGCAACGGCTTCTTCTTTCGCTTGATTGAGCCGTTCGACTTCGTCTTCGAGTTCCTTCAGATCGGGTGGACGCACCATGGATTTCAGCCGAACGCGAGCACCGGCTTCATCAATCACGTCGATGGCCTTATCGGGCAGGCAGCGCGATGTGATGTATCGGTTGGATAGTTCGACGGCCGAGGCCAGCGCATCGTCGGTAATCTGCACGCGATGGTGCTGTTCGTAACGGTCTCTCAGTCCCTTGAGGATTTCGACGGTCTGTGTGGCACTGGGCGGCTCGACATCCACACGCTGGAAGCGTCGTTCCAGAGCCCCATCCTTCTCAATGTATTTGCGATACTCGTCGAGAGTGGTGGCGCCAATACACTGAAGTTCGCCACGGCTCAGAGCGGGCTTGAGCACGTTGGAAGCATCGATGGCTCCTTCAGCACCGCCAGCACCCACCAGAGTGTGCAATTCGTCGATGAAGAGAATCGTGTTCTTTGCACGCTTAACTTCGTTCATCACGGCTTTGATGCGTTCTTCGAACTGACCGCGATACTTTGTCCCTGCGACCATCATGGCGAGGTCGAGAACCACAATTCTCTTATCGCGAAGAAGTTCGGGGACAGCACCATCAACCACCATCTGGGCAAAGCCTTCGACAATCGCGGTCTTGCCAACACCGGCTTCACCCAGCAGTACGGGGTTATTTTTCTGCCGACGGCAAAGAATCTGAATGACGCGTTCGATTTCGTTCTCTCGGCCAATCACCGGATCGAGTTTTGATTGCCGGGCGAGTTCGGTCAGATCGCGGCCAAAGCTGTCGAGTGCTGGCGTTTTGCTTTTCGAGCCTTTGCCAGAGGTCGAGCCACCCGTTGACGAGCCGGCACCGGCGGTCGCAGGGTTGCCGCGTTCGCTGGTCCCTTCGCTCCCTTCAATGCCATGGCCCAGAAGATTCAGCACTTCTTCGCGGACATCTTCAAGCTTGAGCCCGAGATTCATGAGCACCTGAGCGGCAACACCTTCCTGCTCGCGGATGAGACCCAGCAGCAGGTGTTCGGTTCCCACATAGTTATGGTTGAGGTTACGAGCCTCTTCCATGGCGTACTCAATGACCTTTTTAGCACGAGGGGTCTGAGGAAGTTTCCCCATGGTGACGAGCTCGGGGCCGCTTTGGACGATCTTTTCAACTTCGAGCCGAATCTTGCGAAGATCGACATCGAGATTTTTCAGAACGTTTGCCGCAACACCCGACCCTTCCTTGACCAAGCCGAGAAGGATGTGTTCAGTCCCGATGTATTCGTGATTGAACCGCTGAGCTTCCTGATTGGCAAGCTGCATGACTTTTCGAGCGCGATCCGTAAAACGTTCGTACACAGCGATTCTCCGATAGTGGAGGGTAGGTCTCCAGTGTCACGTGGCCAGAACTGGCAACCTGCAAGTCGCCTGCGAATGCAGGCTGGCAGACAAGTTATACCTTTTTCTGCGACCACTCATAACGATTCCGCCCATAATTCAGCAGTTTGCATGCCATCATTCATGATCGGGAGTCGTTCTGACGTGTTTTTGATTCTAGTGGTGGCCAGTGAGTCAGACAAGCTAGACCTTGCCGGTTGTTGAACGACGGAAGTGTAATGCCGATTTTGATATAAGACTGTTTTCGGCCGGGTTTGCAGTGATGCCGCCGGGAGAGTCTTTTCCCGGAATTGCAGAAACGGTTCTCCTCCTCTGAAAAATTGTTTCGACAATTCCAGAATTCCAAATGTCCAAACCGAAGGGCTTCTGCCTGCCATGGAACACTTTCTGACAGCCGCTGCCCTGCGTGTTATCGAAGCGGCACGCGGTCTGACTGATGCAACGGTTATGGCTCCTGTGACGCCTGAGGTCTTTTCGCAACACGACTCAGCTGCCCGGTTAAACAGTGACCAGGTGGTGGAAGCGGCTATGTTCTGGGCGCTGCTGGAGGAAGAATCGGTCGCCCATCAGAGATTGATCGAGCAGGGGCTCGAAATTGATGACCTGCGTCAACGGATGAAGCGTTTTCTCCCCAGCCTGCCATTTTCCGTCAGCGATGAGACAGATCGATCGTCGTCGCTCTCGACCGCTTTTGACCGCATGATCCGCCAGGCCCGCCACGAAGCCCACAAAGTTTCACGATCAGAGGTGGGGACTGAGCATCTGCTGAGAGCGCTTTTTGAAACGAACGGCTGGCTGACGGCGTGGCTGGCTCAAGAACGGATCGCACTGGCGAAACCTGTCGAGGAAATCTCGGGGCCCGCCACTTCTGCTAGCGGGGCACCTCTTGAGCACGAGCAAATTTTATTGCCTGAAACCGCACCGCCTGAAAATCTGACAGCGGTTTACCGACTGCTCGATGCTTCCGGCAATCGAGCTCGTGAGGGATTGCGTGTCATTGAAGATGCCGTCCGCATGGTGCGCAACGATGGCTGGTTCTCTCGTGAACTCAAAGAACTCCGGCATCGGCTGACCACAGCTTTACGCATGCTCCCTGAAGAGGCTCTGCTCGCCAGTCGAGATACCCCCAACGATGTCGGCACGCACATCACGATCATGTCCGAAACCATGCGGGGTTCTGCCAACGATGTGATTGCGGCTGCTTTCAAACGTCTGCAGGAATCGCTGCGGTCGCTCGAAGAATACGGCAAAATCATCAATGGCTATTTTGCTTCGCGGATCGAAGCGATTCGTTATCAGTCTTACACACTCGAAAAGGCTGTGCGAATCGGCCAGTTCTCACAAACAACACTCGAGGGACGGGTGCTTTATCTATTGCTGACCGAAAAGCTGTGCCATCGCCCGGTGGGACAGACTTTGCGGGAAGCGCTGCGGGCTGGTGTGGGAATTGTGCAAATCCGCGAGAAGTCGATGTCGGATCGCCGCCTCCTCGATCACACTCGGCTCGTACTGGATCTGGCCCATGAATACGACGCCCTTGTGATCATGAATGATCGTCCTGATCTGGCAACTCTGACTCAAGCCGATGGTATCCACGTCGGGCAAGACGAACTGACCATCGCCCAGGTGCGTCAGATCGCGGGGCCCCGGCCCTTGGTCGGTGTTTCGACACATTCTCTCCAGCAGGCAGAAGCGGCAGTGATCGAAGGGGCCAGCTACATCGGCGTGGGCCCGACCTTTCCAACGACGACCAAAGAATTTGTCGAGTATGCGGGACTGGAATACGTGCGTGAAGTGGCCAGGGAGATCGATCTCCCGGCGTATGCCATTGGCGGTATTACCACTGAAAATGCTGCCGAAGTAGTCGCCGCCGGAGCCACCCGCCTGGCCGTCTCCAGCGCCATCTGCTCAGCCAAAGAACCCTACGACGCAGCGAATCAACTGCTGGAAATTCTGAATGGCGGTTAGGTCATCAATGACCGTTTTTGATAGGGAAGAAAGTCGAGTGGGGTGCAGTCGACGGGTGACATCGAGTTTGACATGCTGAAACTGCTAAGTATTCTCAACATAGCTTGTTAAGAGCAAAACGAGTTCGGAAGGCGGAGATTCAGATGGCTAGAAAGCCTATCGAAAAGGTTGCAGAGCCAAAGCGACTTTCAGGTGGCAATCCGCAGATTGCAAAGGGCTATGGCGATGAACCGGTGCAGGTCTACATCGCAGCCATGCCGGGCTGGAAGAGTGAGGTCGGCCGCCGCATTGACGCCATTATCTCGCAAGCCGTACCTGATGTGCGTAAGGCGGTGAAGTGGAACTCGCCTCTCTATGGGGTCGAGGAGCACGCTTACTTTCTCGGCGTACATTGTTTGACGAAGTATGTGAAGGTGGCATTCTTCCAAGGTGCTTTCCTGAACCCTCCGCCGCCGGGTGAGTCGAAGCAGAAGACCGTTCGCTACCTGGATATTTACGAGAACGACACAATCGACGAAGCTCAATTCTCCGACTGGGTACAGCAAGCCAGCCGACTGCCGGGCGAACGCATGTGAATAGAAAGCAGAAAGTAGGGCAGGCTCCCGCCTGCCTTTCTGGCACTGTGGCTTAAGTAAGTTGTGATCGAACTGGCACCGCTTTGGGTGTGTAAGCGGCTTGCACGCCGGATGACACGAGTGATGCAGCACAGCTTGGATTGGATCCTCGTGTTGGAAAGACTGGTAAGTTGTTTGACCTTGATATCCCAGCATGCCCATCACAATTTGCCTTTAGCATACAAAGAACGGCCAAAACGTATGTTATTTTTATTAATGGGCCTCTGTTGATTTTGGCTATGGCCCGGTGAGATGTTCTTCCAGAAAGACTTTGAGCTATACTGCCCAGATCGATGGTGACGCGGGCACGGTGATTCGTAATGAGTTAAGTTTGTCACATATTCCTCCTGAGGATATGGTAAGTCACTTCACTCCCAGGTGAAAATAATGAAGAACTCTAGTGTAATAGCATTTTCTTGCCTTGCGGCTCTCGCAACTGTTGTTCTTGTTTGCCAAGATCTGTCTAGTTCTTGTTTGCAAGATGGCATAGCAGCACCTTCAGTGGCCACTGACATCGCCCCTTTGCACAGAAGCGATATTTCTCGAAAGATAGTCAATGATTATGGGCGACTCGTAAAACAGGTTGAGGTCAATCTCTGCCGAATCCAGGATGTTGGCCCATCGGGCCACCATCAACCATACCGGGTAACTGGGAAGTCTGTCGTCACGAAAGGGGACTGGGAATTTCCGGAGGGACGTGACTTTCGATTGTCGGAACGACTGACCGCAGAAGAGGATGATTGGATATATGTTGCTGGGGAGGTCAGGGCGAAAGGTTGCGTTGAATTGCTCTTAAATCGGATTTCGAAACTTCATTTACCTCCACCCAGACCAATTTCTCCACCTTATCGATTACATAGGCCTGCATTTGATGCTTTAGTGAAGATTGGTGAGCCGGCCTGTGGAGCGACGATTGATCGACTTCGTGTCGAAGACAATCCTGAGAACCGACTGCTGATGACCGAGCTTCTGACCATTTGTCCTGGCAATGCAGAAGCTCGGTTGGAACTGGAGAAGGCACGAGATCGGCAACCCAGAGACAGTGACGAGTGGAGAAATTTAGATCAAGCAGTCGAGATGGCCTCATCGCAAATCGGTATAGAGGAAGCCCTGAAAGCGTTGAGGAAATAAGGTTATCACTGATGCCTCGAAGCAAGATTCTTTAGTAAGTAGTAAGTAGGACAGGCTCCCGCCTGCCTTTCTGGCTCTGTGGCTTGTGTAAGTTGTGATCGAACTGGCACCGCTTTGGGTGTGTAAGCGGCTTGGACGCGATGGTTGAATTTAGCCTTTTGCCAGAAAGTTCTCTTGTCAATCCCTTGGGAGTCAAAGCTATATCGATTTATTTGAGGCGATATACACCATCGATGTGTATCGCCAACTTGAAAAAAACAGAATTGTAACGCTGGATACAAAGGCTATTACTGAGTATTTCGTATGACAACCGCTACCCAGATGTTAAAATCGTACGTGTGTGCGAAGCAGTCGATGGTTTAGGTCACTTCGTGCCATAAGATGGATCACTCGGTAGATTGCGTTACTCGCATTAAACCAGAAAACGATTGAGATACGGCGGTGAAACACATTGTTATCAAAAACACGACACAAATGAAAAGCATGAGATGGCACATGCCGGTATAATGCCGAGGCCCAAAACATCTTCGACAAGCAAAGTATCCGGACAATGCACTCATGAAGAAGCTTGCAACAAGTAATGGGGGAATGATCCACGACGAACCCTGTTGGTCTAGCGCTGCGAACAGGGGGCTTAATGAAAGAAGACCACACATTCCACAAAAGAGCGATAGCGATAGATCTCTGCAGTTATCCAACAGGGATATTGAAGGAGCCTTCGCGTTAGACTTCGCAGGTTTCATTTGATTTGATTCTGCCTCATCCATGACTGTTTCCAGCTTCCCAATAAACTGATGAGTCACAATCATATTCGACCCAGCCAGTCGGGTCATGATCTTTTCGTCCCAGATGATGTCGCCAGAGGAATCTCGTGAGTTGTGCATGCGTTTGACTTGATTGGTAGAGTGGGCCTGGCGTGGATTTGAATGTCTGGGTGGCGAATGTCTTAAGAAGCCATTGTGTAAAACATGGCGAGTCCGGCAAAGCGGAGGTCGCCCTGGTGGAATTCGCAGTTTCAGCCGGAAGTGTGCTGCCCATGGAATCAGGATCAGATCAACGCCAAAATGAACGGATCGTCGATATTCAGCGATGAGTGGAAGTGCGATTGGCGGGCAGAATAGAGGCTGCGGGAGCGTGCATCATGAACGGGCTTGTGTACCATGTGGTGAGCGGGCAGGCCTTCTTTACCGGGTTGGTGTTACTGCTTGCCAGCTTCGGACTCGCGCAGGCAGCTCGCAAAACTTGGAAGCGATGGTGGGGGCTGGCGTTTGCTTTGGGGCTGATTCTGATCGCTGCATCGTCGATTGCGATTCCCCTCTGGCTGCTGGCAATGGCGGGGATGGCTACGCTGGTCTGGTTGTATTTACTCATGCGGGCTGACACATCCCGGCAGAGATTCGCCGCCCTGGTAGCCGCCGTCTTATGGTTGGCTGTTGCGATCGGAGAGTTGCCGTATCTGTTGATTCCGACACTTCAGCCTGTGGCAAATCGCGGCCTGGCAGTGATTGGAGATTCCGTCACTGCGGGGATGGGTGGTGAAGATCGATCCGAGACGTGGCCGGCGATCATCGCCAGACAACATCAACTGCAGGTCCAGGATCTCTCGCATGTTGGTGAAACAGCGGGGTCCGCACTGAAGCGTATCCAGAACATCGAGATTCAGGCTCCGGTTGTGATGGTCGAGATCGGAGGCAACGATATCCTGGGTTCTACCAGTTCGCAGCAATTCGCTGCAGATCTGGATGCGCTCCTCAACCGGTTGAGCACACCTGGACGGCAGATCGTGATGTACGAATTGCCTTTGCCGCCGTTCTATCATGAATTTGGACGCATTCAGCGAAGTCTGGCGCACAAGTACGGTGTCCAGTTGATTCCGCGGAGAATATTCCTGTCGCTGCTCGCGGATCAGGGGGCCACACTGGATAGCATCCACCTTTCACAGGCAGGGCATCAACAGATGGCAGAAAGTGTGTGGCGACTGGTGCAGCCTGCATACCTGACCGCCATCAGCGAATCGCCGGCCGAGAAACCAGCAATCGATCACACAGAAAAATTGCCCGATGAGGATTCGAACCTCAACTAAGTGATCCAGAGTCACTCGTGCTACCATTACACCATCAGGCAGTGGCGGAGTTCGCCAGGTGAGGAGTACGTTTGCAGACGGAGGTGTCTTCTGAGATTTCAAAAAACATCTTTTTGACGTGCAAATTGCCGCCTCGACTCGCACGAGTATAGCCAACGATGACCAACAGCTAAAGTCAAACTGGGCGATTTTCTTGCTCGGGCTGGTCCGAATCTCGGGCATCGAATGTCGCGTACTCGTCTGTCTACGACGCTCTTGATGAGGCCTGGGGAGAGCTGGGAATCGGCGGCGAGGGTCCGAAACGAAAGTTTTCCTAAAAAATCCGGGCGAGAGTTTGTCAAAACGACAAGATTCCGCGTGAGTTCCACGGGACGGCATCGATCTTTCATAAGTAAAAGCTGTCTCAGTTGCTGGAAGATTGATGTTCGACGAGAACGACTGGAACAAAACGGAAGTTCGGGTGGATTTCTCCCCAGATTTTCAGGGTTGAAAACATCAGCCAGTCGGGATTTCTGATTCTGATCTCTCACTGCGGATCTTAAAGCCGGCTGGTGATTTGAAAAAAATACACGACAATCCGGCAATCGTTGCAAGTTTTTCAACAAGAAATGTCAAAGAGGGTAACCTGGGAGGTTTTTGTTGTCAGCTTTGCAACGAATCAAGTTTTGGCACGGGTTCTGCTTAAGTAATTCCCTCGCTGCGGGCTGTGGGGACGGCTTGCAACACGAACGGTAGAGACAGGCCACGAATCGCTGAGACCAACGGCTCAGCAACGTCTTGAGACGAATTCGAGTGCCATGGGAAAGAGGGACGATCAGCGGCTCAGGGCCAATGATCGGAAATCGCAAGGCCGTCGTCAGCCAGGGGGGCTCACGACGGCCTTGATGTTTTCTATGACAGGTTTTTGTCAGGAAGAGCTGACAAATTTCGTGGGAAACGACATTTCTTCGTTAGTTGCCAAAGCATGCTTGCCCAGAGCTGCAAACATGGCACGCGACACACTTCTGAAGAAAACCTGTCAGCGGATAGAACTCTTACGGTTATGGATTCGAATTCCCGGGAGAGATCTGCACACCATTGGAGCTGGCGTCACCGGTCGCATTGGGATTTCCAGCGGCATCCCCCTGGGGTTTCTTTAACCGAACCAGAAGGCACTGTTCGGTCTTGTCTTTGCCAAGATGAACCAGAGCCGGTGCTTCGTCTTTGGTCAGGTTGTAGAGTCCCGTCTCGTAGACCGTGCTGGTATCCGAACCCACAGTGAAGGCCACTTTCTGAGTTTGCAGATCGACAGCACCAGAAATGGGGAGCGTTTTATTCGTGCTGGAATCAACCCAGTTGCCCCGGATAATCCCGGCTTTGTTCACAGCCAATTGAACTGAAGTTGTCGAATTGGTCTGCCCACTCATCGAGAGTAAAAAGACACCCAGAGGAAGCCAATCGCCCTGATTCGTCACGGGAAGCTGACTTCCTGTATTGGCGAGGTTCGAGGCCTGATTGTAGTAATCCGCCGAGGTTCCCATATCCTGGTTGTTCACATAGACCTGTCCACCCTGATAGACAACGTTGTTGCCGTAATCGTAGTAAACGGGTGGAACATCGTAGAACCCGCAATATGGAGCTGCCAGGCCCCAGGTCGCAGTACTCCAGGCGGCACCAGCAGCCCAACCTGCGGCCGCCCACGCTCCTGGGTGAGCCCCGTACCAGCCAGCTCCGTAATAGTTGTAGTTGTTGAAACTGTTACGGCATCCATAGGCGGTCGTGTATCGTCCAGTGGGCGACATGGGTGTGTAGCCCGAAACAAATCGGCCAGCGGCAACACCACCATCGGGCCCTGCAACAACCCCGCGACCAGCCACAGTTCCATTGGGCCCGCGAACGGCATCACCAGCCGCTACGGTGCCGTTTGGCCCCACGGCAACTCCGCGAGCTGCCTCAGTACCACCCGGCCCTCGGACCGCGCCACCGGCAGCCACGCCACCATTGGGGCCCACCGCAATTCCCTGGGCTGCGGCACCACCATTCGCACCTTCAACACCACGACCAGCGGCAACTCCACCATTGGGGCCTTCAACAGCTCCACGGCCGTAAGTGTTTCCTCCGGGCCCAGTGACAGTGGTGCCACTGGCAGTAGTACCACGTGGCCCTTCATACGACGCATGATTGACGTCGACATTGCTGCCGAAACCACCAGAGGAACTGAGTCCATGCATCCCTTCATCAGAAGGGAGCCCGAGAAAGCTGTTCAAAGAACTCCGGGAGGGAGCGCTGCCGTAGCCTCCCAGATCGCCACGATTGAAAGAATCACCTCCAAAGTTTCCACGGTCGAAGCTTCCACCGCCAAGTCCTTGACTACCGAGATTTCCGCGATCGAAACTACCGCCACCCAGACCTTGGCCGCCGATGTTTCCACGATCGAAGCTACCACCGCCAAGCCCTTGGCCGCCCATGCCTCCACGGTCAAAGCCACCGGCACCACCGAAACTTCCACCGCCGCCGCCGAAGCTGCCACGGTCAAAGCCACCGCCACCACCAAAACTTCCGCCGCCGCCTCGATCAAAACCGCCTCCGCCGAAGCTGCCACCGCCACCACCGAAGCCTCCACGGTCAAAGCCGCCGCCACCGCCAAAACCTCCGCCGCCGCGGAAGCCACCGCCACCTCCACCAAAACCACCGCCGCCAAATCCACGAGCGTGGCATTCATCAGCGACCGTCGCGCCAACTAAGGCAGCGACGAGACAAATCCAACTGTATCGAATCATATGATGTTCCTTGAGTCAGGCCATTTTGCCCGGAAATAGGCTGTTGTTTGTTCAAACGTGATGCAGATGCCACTCGAATGTTTACTTGCCGGAAGCGGGTTGACGCTTGAGGATGATTTCCGGCGTATCGGGCAGGGGAACGTCTCCAACGCGGCGTTCAATCGATTTCCAGCTCTGGGCCTGATCATCGATGCGGGTGAGCACATTGACGGCGAATGTGGGTGTTCCTTCCACGGTCAGTCCTCGAATGGCTGCTGCCCAGCCATTGGGCTGTGATGTCCAGATGCCGATTGCGACGGATCCATCGGAACCGAAATTCCAGCTTTGAATCTGCTCGGTGAGTGGGCTGTAACCAATGATCTGAATACCCGAAGTGACCGAACGATCGGGATGGGTCACGGTGTAGGTTCGCTTCAGGAAGCTGCGACCGGCGGCCCACTCGAAGACGGATTCACTGACCGAACCATGTTCTTCAGCCACCCACTTGCCGACCAGCCAATCCAGATCGGCCAGTTGACGCCTGGCTGCGGGATTGGCGGTTGGAAGATCCCGCACACTGGCCATTTTCCAGGATCCCCCTTCTTTAACGTGGATCGCGGTATAGCGGGAAAAGGCGGGAGCCCCTGGAATTGATGGGGAAAGCATACTGCGGCCATCTTCAATGGCCGTCTGGTCGCTGAGCAGTCGCAATGAATCGATCTGCACCTTGATTTGCATCTTCGGATGTGCAGCGAGGAAAGTCTGATACAGCTCTTCGATCTTTAATCGCCCCACCGTCACCTGGCCGCTCTCATCGACATATTCGCCTTCTTTGGCCCAGAGTTGTGCAATCGCTTTAGCATCAGCCTTGTTGAAAGCCTCGACAAAGGCTGCTGATGTCTGGCGAATGGCAGCAAGTTCAGGATTCTCGGATACCGCCTGAGCGGCAGCGGCTGGCTTGGCTGGCGTGGCTGCGGGGACACGAACTGGCGTGGGAGACTGGGCATCGGCCACGATGGCCCCCATCCCGCAGAGAAGACTGAGACCGAAGAAGAATTGACGAGGCATAGCGACCCTTGTGTTAAACGACATGAGATCCCGGGTGATTCTTAGAACGTGGCATGGAGTTCTGTTTTTCAGGCCTGTGCAGGGAACCGAGCCTGTTGAACATTTCGAGTATAGCGTTATTCAGCCGTATCATTGAGTGGTCGATCGTGCAATAAGGCAAAGTCTCCCTTAGTCTACTTGTCCAGATTTCAAAAAAGGAATGAATTTCTATGAACAGTTTGTTCCTGCACACCTGCACGTCGACGGTTGGTTGAGTTCAGGCTAAAACCTAGCTCGTATTTTGCGATGCCAGTGAAGCGGCCAGCCCGGAATGTGAGCATTCACAGCGAATTTCCTGCATGATCGGCAGAATTGGTAGCGATTCGGATTGAATTGAACTTTCCAGTCGTACATCACTCTTCAAGGAGCTTTCCGCGTTGTCTCGCTCTCAGCCACTGACTGCAACGACTTTTTCGCTGACAATGCTGACAGTTTTTCTGTGGGCGGGAAACCCCGTGGCGACCAGTTTTTCGACAGATGTGCTCCCTCCTGTCGCAGTTTCGGGCATTCGATTTCTTTTGGCCACAATTTTTATGCTGGGGTGGTGCGTACTCGAAAGAGCCCCATTGGCGCTCAAGAGCGGACAGTTTCGACCGGTTCTCATCGCGGGAACATTGCTGGCCCTGCAGATCTGGACGTTTACTCTTGGCGTTGCCTGGTCGAGTTCGAGTCACTCATCGCTGCTCATCAACAGCTACGTTTTCTTCGTAGTGGTCTGCGATCACTTTGTCACTCGCCAGTATCGCCTGGGCTACTATGCCTGGGGTGGCTTCTGGCTCGCGATGGCAGGAGTCACGGGGTTAATCCTTTCCATCGAAACCAGCGAACCAAAACAAAAGGATCTGCCGACACTGGCTGGCGATCTGGTGACGCTCTTCAGTGCCTTCCTGTTTGCGGCAAAACTGCTCTACTCGAAGCAGGCACTCAAAGTGATTGGTTCGACGCAACTGATCTTCTGGCACGATGTGGTCGCCGTTGTTCTGTTTGCCCTGCTCAGCTTCAGCACAGAGCATGTCGAATGGCACAAAATCTCAACATCAGGCTGGCTGGCTCTGGCCTACCAGGGTTTTCTTGTGGGAGGGCTCTGTTTTGGATTACAGACATGGCTGCTGAAATGGCACTCGGCATCGCAGATTGCGATCTTCAGCTTTCTCACCCCGCTCATGGGGATTGCACTCGCCTCCATACTGAGAGGTGATCAACTGACTCCAGCGATGGGAATTGCCGGTGTTTGTATTGCGATAGGGATCGTGTTTGTTCAACTGGATCAGAAATCAAGTTAAGTTTCTTCGCTTGTGGTCGTCGATTCAACGCAAAGAGCTTTTGGTCGTGATCACACGGTCGCACATACGCTGGAAATGAATCCAATCTCATGCGTTTTCCAGGCAGGAAATGCGATATTGGTCGCGAAGACATGCTTGCCCAGAGCTGCAAGCATGGCACATCGAGTGCTCTTATTTCATGGAAAACGTATCAGGACGACGCTAAGGCTTGCCCGCCTTTTTCGGCGATGACCAGATCAAGTTCCTGTCTCAGCCTGGGAAGAATCTCATCGTATTTGAAGTGACCCAACTCAACAGGGCCCTTCTTGAGGTTCACATGATTGGGGCCGCACCACAGACCCAGATCTGCATCATCAGTCTCACCCGGTCCGTTGACCCGGCACCCCATCACAGCAATCGTGATTTTGTGATCTTTCGCGTAGGCCGTCATCTCCTTGACCTGTTGAGCCAGATCAATGAATGCTTCATTCTCGACACGGGAACAACTGGGGCAACTGATAATGTTCAACGTATCGAGACCAAAATCGACGAACGATCTCACGCGCCCAGCCGCAATATCGGCCAGAATTTTGCGTCCCGCTTCGATCTCTTCGTGCTTGCGATTGTTCGGCACAGTCAGCGAAACGCGAATCGTGTCGCCGATCCCCTGGCTGATTAACTGCTCGAAGGCAATACGCGTCTTGATAATGCCATCCGGCGGCAGACCTGCTTCCGTCACACCGAGATGGAGAGGAATGTCGGGCCGCTGTAACGCAAATCGTTTGTTGACTTCGATGACATTTTTCGGGTCGGAATCTTTGATCGAAACCACGTACCGTGTAAAGCCAATCGAATCGAGATACTCGCAGTGTTCGAATGCGCTGGCCAGCAGTGGCCCGTTTTCGTCGCCACCGTAATCATCGACTTTTTTGGCAGGATCGACTGAGCCACAATTCACACCCACTCGCAGGGCGCAATCGTGATCTTTCGCCACCTGGGCAATGTAAGCGACCTTTTCCTGCCAGGGTTTGGAACGCTCATGATGATACAAATGCCCCGGGTTGTAGCGGATCTTATCGACATAAGGAGCCACCTGTTCGGCCAATCGATAATTCTCCTGCAGATCGACTGAAAGATTCGCTTTGACCTGCCTGCGAATCTCCTTCAGAGCAGCCGCATCTTTCGGGCTATCGACAGCAATACGAATGACATCCGCCCCGGCTTTTTCCAGATCCAGCACCTGCGCTACAGTGGCGTCGATATCCTGGGTGTGCGTTGCTGTCATGCTCTGTACGGCAATCGGATGGCCACCACCAATCGTACAACTGCCCACTCGGACGGCACGTGTCGGATTACGACGCAATTCCATGGCCTGTTCCTGCTGATCGACAACTCACATAAACCACAGCAAATGCACTCATATTGATGACGCAGCCAGTGGACCGCAGCACCAGTCATCCTTTTAACGGTTGATTACTCACTGGCTGCTGACAGACCAGCAGCCAGATCGTTGATGAGATCATCGGGATGCTCGATACCCACGGAAAGCCGCAATGTGTTCTCAGTGATGCCCGCAGTCCGTCGATCTTCTTGGGACATTGATGAGTGAGTCATTGTATCCGGGTAATCAATCAGTGATTCGACACCACCTAACGATTCTGCCAGTTGGAAGATCTTCAGCCTGGAAAGAAATTTCTCGACGGCCGGCCTCCCGCCTTTGAGTTCAAAGCTGACCATCGCCCCAAAACCAAATTGCTGCTTTTTGGCCAGGTCATGACCGGGATGCGTTGGTAAACCGGGATAGTAAACCTTCTCGACACCGGGATGCTCATTCAGAAAGCGAGCCACTGCATCCGCTCCACGCTGATGAGCTTCCATGCGAGGGCCCAGGGTTTTCACCCCGCGTAAGACCAGCCAGGCGTCGAATGGTGAACAAGCCAGGCCCATGGCATTCACGATATAACTGATTCGTTCGGCATGCTGCTGATGCTTGCAGATGACGGCACCACCGACCACATCACTATGGCCATTGAGGTACTTGGTTCGTGCATTTGTGCAGGAAGTCGATTCTGCGGCTGTCATGGTCAATGCCAGTACGCGGTTTAACGATGGGGGAGAACTTGGCCT
>NZ_LYDR01000127.1 GCF_001707835.1 Planctopirus hydrillae | reverse complement strand
GCTTCGACTGTGGTCGCAGGAAATGCACGATCAAGAACCGTTCCTGCCGCCTTGTAATAGCGGTCGATATGCGAAGGCCTCGATCTGAACCTCGACGAATTCGTGGCCCGTATCAACTCGGATCTGGTAGGGAAGGTGGTTAACCTCGCCAGCCGGACGGCACGTTTTGCTCAGACGACAGGCCTTTCGGCTCAATATCCCGACGATGGCGGGTTGTTCGCGGAAGCGGCTGCCGAAGCTGGCAAAATCGCAGAGCTCTATGAAGCCTGTGAATATGCTCAGGCCATGAGGGCCATTATGGTCCTCGCGGAGAAGGCCAATAAGTACGTCGAAGATAACGCTCCCTGGACACTCAAGAAAGATCCTGCGCAGGCAGGGAAGCTTCAGGATGTCTGTACCGTGGCACTCAATCTGTTCCGTCAGTTGGCAATTTATCTGGCTCCCGTGTTGCCTCAGTTGGCCGCACAGACCGGAAGCCTGCTGAATACACCGATGAAATCGTGGGATGAAGCTCAGACTCCTCTGGTCGCTTCGCCTGTTAATCCATTCGAACACCTCATGAAGCGGGTCGATCCCGCACAGGTTCAAGCGATGACCGAAGAAAGCCAATCCGCACCGGCTGCAGCCCCGGCTGCTACTCCTCAAGTCGACAGCTCCTCTGCCGCCGTGACCCCCGCACCGACAACCGCCAATGCCTTTGGTGACACGCTGGAAGCCCTCACAAAGGAGCCACTCACCGAAGCCTATTGCTCGATCGATGACTTCGTGAAAGTCGATCTGCGGGTGGGGCGAGTGCTGACCGCCGATTTTGTGGATGGTTCCGACAAGCTGCTGAAGCTCACACTTTCCCTCGGGGGAGATGTGACGAAAACGATTTTCGCCGGGATCCGTCAGGCCTACGAGCCAGCGACACTGGTCGGCCGAATGGTCGTCTTCTGTGCCAACCTGGCCCCTCGCAAGATGCGTTTTGGCACGAGTGAGGGGATGGTTCTCGCTGCTGGTGAAGGTGGGACTCAAGTTTTCGTCCTGAGCCCGGATAGTGGTGCCAAAGTGGGGCATCGCATTCACTAGAAGTTGTTCATGGATCAGATCTGGCGGAAGCAAAAAACTTTCGTCAGAATCTGGTTTTGCCCCAATCATTCACCGTCTTATACGCATTCCCTGAAATCGCAGCGTTCTGTGTGCCATGTTTGCAGCTTTGGGCCAGCATGCCATGGCAACTTGACAGTGCGCAATTGATGACTGGAAAACGCATAATTTCAGAATACGAGCGCAGCAAGGATGCTGTTCTGGCTGTTGAACATGTACGCCGACGAGATCTCACGCTGGCAGAGCACCTCGCCTGGCGAGACTCGCGTCTATTTAACGGCTCGAACGGCTCTCGCCACGTTTTCTTCGTTCCTGGTGGCAATCTTTTACGGCCCCTTTGCCATCCGCTGGCTGAAGTCGAACTTTCAAGAGCGTATCGACAGTGCCTCCGCGCGATTGAACGAGTTGCATTCGTCAAAAAAGTCGACGCCAACGATGGGGGGGCTTTTTATCGTCGTGGCGATCGTCGTGGCGGCCCTTTTGTGCGGCGATCTCAGCAATCGGTACCTTCAGTTGGCATTGGTAACTGTCGTGCTGTTCGGTGCGATTGGTGCCATTGATGACTGGGTCAAGAACCGTACCTCGCGGCGCGGTCTGACGGCTCGTCAAAAATTCGCTGCCCAATGCATCGCCAGTATGCTGGTGCTGTTTCCACTCTACTGGGGTTTACGAACCGCACCGCAACTTGAGGATTTGCCACTGAATCTGGGGTTGGCAACCATCAGTCTGGGCCCTGCCTTCGTGCTGTGGGGCAGCTTCGTCATGGTCGGCAGTTCCAATGGAGTCAATCTGACGGATGGACTCGATGGACTGGCGGGAGGATGCCTCTTGATCGCCGGGTCGGCCATGGCGGCTCTCTGTTACCTATCGGGGCACAAGACGATGGCTGCTTATCTCGAAATGACCCATGTTGTCGGTGCAGGGGAGTTATGCATTGTCTTTGGAGCTATGACAGGTGCGATCCTGGGTTTTCTCTGGTTCAATTGTCATCCGGCCATGGTCTTTATGGGAGATACTGGCTCACTTCCACTGGGGGCTTTGCTGGCTTTTGGAGCCCTCGTCATTCGGCAGGAACTCCTGCTGATGATGATTGGCGGAATCTTTGTTGTGGAAACGTTGAGTGTGATGGCTCAAGTTGCGTCATTCAAATTGACGGGAAAACGCGTACTCCTCTGCTCGCCACTGCACAACCACTTCGTCTTTCGAGGTGATCCGGAAACTCGGATCGTGGTGAGATTTTGGATTGGAGCGGCTGTGTTGGCATTACTGGCTGTGGCCAGCCTCAAGCTCCGATAAATACTCACGTGCGAAATCGCCCGGGGAACGTCGTTGTTGCGTGAAATGTGGAGCCGAGGGGACAGATGAGCACTGCCATTTCCCCGGAAATCCCGGAACTTAAACCCTCGGTTCCCACCTGCGACGAAAAACTGGCCTCTCAGATCGAGTTTACGAGAACTGTCTTTGTCGCTCTCGCGGGCTTGCTGCTAGGTTTCGGACTCTTTGTAGTCCACAGTGCCAGTGTGACCAGTCGCCCGACTGAAATTGACCAGGTTTATCTTTCCAAGCATCTGACATTCATCGCCCTCGGACTCGTTGCCGCTGGTATCGCGGCAGCGATCCCGGCAAAAATCTGGGTGAGAGCCGCACCCTGGCTGCTTCTGGGAGTGATGATTCTTCTGGTATTGGTCCTGATCCCGGGAATTGGGGTTCGGGTGAAAGGAGCCCGGCGCTGGCTGCGTCTGGCTGGGATGACACTGCAACCTTCCGAACTGGCCAAGATTGCTCTGCCACTTTGGGTTGCCGCGAGAATTTCCCTGCAGAATCCTGCTTTGTCTCGCTGGTCGCTGAGTGAAACCTTGACTGGCTTTCGCGTCCCGCTGCTCCTGCCGCCATTCATTGTCATGGGACTGGTGGCACTGCAGCCCGATCTGGGGACGACCTTGTTTCTCTTTGGCGGAGTCCTGCTCACTTTATTCACCGCCGGTTTACCACTGCGGTATTTCGGATGGGGACTCGTGTCGTTGATTCCTGCCAGCCTCGGAGTTTTTCTGCTGAAGGACTATCAGCTTCGCAGAATTACAGGGTTCCTGGAGACATGGAGTGATTGGCGCGAAGCACCTTACCAGTTGAAACAATCGCTGGTCACTTTAGGAAGTGGCGGCTGGACAGGCGTTGGTTTAGGGATGGGGTATCAGAAGCTCAGCTTTCTGCCAGAAGCGAATACCGATTTTGTTTTCGCCGTGATCGGTGAGGAACTCGGCCTGGTAGGGACGCTTTCTCTGCTCATTTTATGGGGCAGTCTCTTCTATTTCGGTCTGCAACTCATTCGCCAGGCGGGAGGGGTAGAGAGGCCTGAACTCAATGTCGGACGTTTGGCCAGTTTTGTGCTGCTCACTCAACTGGTCGGGCAGGCCCTGTTGAACATTGCTGTGGTGACAGCGATGGTTCCCCCCAAGGGAATTTCTCATCCACTGATCAGTGCGGGAGGGAGTAATCTCATTGTCAGCCTTGTCAGTATGGGAATGATTTTAAGCCTCACCCGACAAAGCAAATCTCCTGAAACCCCTGTCTTACCAGCTTGAGGCCCTTGTCCGACGATCTTGAAGGCCGAGTCGATCAATCAGTCAATCTGCGTTGAGATTATCGGCTGTAACGTTACCATCGGCTGTAAGGTGCTGATGGATAAAATCGATCAATCAGGCCGGTTCTGGCTCCACTTGTGAATCAACTGGAAGAATCGACATCGCCGATACTTCTCGCATGGTGGATAGCCCAGCCATCTCGCACGGATGCGAGAGTCGATGAAACTGCAAGTCGCGGCAAGATGTCGCGACTGCAGCTTTCGCCTCGGGCTCTAGTCCTCTTGTGATTTCGGGGAATGCAATGTCTTTGCGTACTTTGGCCTGTTCTGCGGCGATTCTTCTGGGGTTGATTCCTGCCCTGGCTGATGCACAACTCGTCCCCGGTACTGGGACACTCCTTTCCAATGCCTGTGATGACTTCGAAGACGAAAACTGGAACTTTACTTACAACTTGCCTAAGGCAAGTTCCAACATTGATAAGACCGTTCGTCATCCGGCAGGATTTTCTGCCAATTACAAATGGCACGAGAGCACCTATCGCGGAACTCCCGATTTCGTGAAACGCGTGGAAACTCCCGCTGGCGGTATCCCCGGCAGCAAAGGAGCACTGGCGATTCAGACTTTGAATTCAGGAATTCCCGGTCAGCTCTCAGGCAAGTTCCAGCAGGACGATCTAATCGCTGGTGTCGCTCAGACGATTGGTTATCTGCCAGTCAATCGATCGCCCAGCTTTGTGGTACGCGTTTACATGCCCCCCTTTGAACAGTGGGAAAAGCGAACTGGTTCGCAGTTTGGCTTCCGTACCGATTGTCAGACGACCATTAACAATCCAGCCGCCAGCAGTGGCTTTGGTCGATTGAGACGTAACTCGACACCTGCCAAAAAGCTTGAGAATTACTGGCCGGGCTTTTTTGTGCAGTTCAATCGTAAGGCGGATGGTTATCAGGAAGACCATGCGATTCTGCTGCTTCGCTCGGGCTCACGCGGTGAAGATGTTCCCGGGCCGAAAATCACTCAGCCCGGCTGGTGGACATTGGGGATGTCGTTCACTCCCGATGGACAAGTGCATTACTATGCACATCCTGGCGTTGAAGACCTCAAGGCAAGCGATCATTTGTATTCCAGCTTCCCTTACAGCTATCGCTGTGAGCAGGTAAATACATTCTTCTTCAACATCGTCAACATGGATGATGGCAAGACGTGGTCGACCCGATTTATCGTCGATGACCCCAAAATCTATTCTGTTCGGTAACGAGCCGTACCAATCAGTCTGCCCGGCATTTCTTGATGGCATCACATTTCATGGGCCGATGGAACTTCTTCATTAAGTTCCATCGGCCTTTGTATTTGCCGAAGCGGTGTATCGGCATTCCATGAAACAACAACGCTCTGTGTGCCATGCCCGTGGCTCTGAGCTGATTCTGGCCCACATTTTCATTTACGGCTTGCTGGATTTTGAGGACGAGTTGGAGTTGGATGGTGACGTGCCCGACGGTGATCCAGCCCGGTGGGCCGTCATCCTGACTGTCTGGTTGGAAGTCGAAGACCAGTGCCAAGCGGTCATCCGCATTAATCCCCGGGACTGTGACTCTCCCTCCAACGGCGTCGCCATTCCACTAGGAGCCAGAGAGGCTCTTGACGCGATTGACGCCGCATTCTGAAGGAGAGCTCTGAATGATTGAACTCTGGCTGGATGACGAGCGCGATCCCAAGAACCGGCGGATTCAGGAGTTGTTCAATGCCGATGCGAGCATGGTCTGGGTGAAGACCGTCGATGCGGCTATGGCCCGTTTGCGGCAAGGCCATGTGGGGTTCATTTCGCTGGATCACGATCTGGGAACAACGGCCACAGGCTACGATCTTGCCTGCTGGATCGAACAGCGGGCTTTCCACAATGAACTCCCTCGCCTCGCATGGCGAGTTCACTCAGCCAATACCGTCGGAGCAAGTGCCATTCGCCGCGCCATGGAGAACGCCGACCGGTATTGGACTGATCACGAACGGGCTGCATCAGAGCCGGAGTCGTCTTATTGAGCAGTTAAGATGGCATATTGCATTTTTCGATATCGCATCTCTGGTCAACCATTTCGTTGCTGACTTCATTATGCGAAACTGCATCAAAGCCATAATTGTGGTGGAGCCGGGAAAGCATGTTCTGTGAGAGTATTATTGAATAATAATCTACGTGTATTCGGCATACTCATCCAAAGCTATAAGCATGGCACGGGTGGTTTGGGTTCCGAGTGTATCATTCTGCCTCTAAGAGGCAGTTGATAAGTCTATAAAGCGAATGGTCGTGCGTTTGAAGAAACTCATTCGCTAGAAGCCTCATCTTGCCATGCGTTTTTTGCGGCCTTTAATGAAGCTTTCAATGACGAGGTTTCCCAGATCGCCGGCGTTGCAGTAGGCGGAAATGCCACCCGTGACTTCGGCCATGCGTTGAACGAAGTTGACCAGTTCGAGGTAGAAATAATCTTCAATGAGTGCGAAGCTCGAGATACTGATTCCTTCTGCCGCACAGCGTTTGGCTTCGGCTAAAGTAGCAAGTGCAGTCTGTTCGCTGGGGGGGTAGATCAGCATGAGATCTCTGCCCTCAACATGAGCTGTGGGCTCGCCATCGGTGACAATGAGGATCTGTCGATTCTGGGTCGGCTGCTTATTGAGGATCCTGCGGGCGAACTGCAGCCCTGCATGAATATTCGTGAAGTGTTGTGGCACGAATGCTGGAGCATTATCGAGAGGAATGCGCAGCCGGATGCGCGGGTCGTACATGCTGACTGGTTTGGGGGCCGAGGCAAAGAGTTCTTTGGAACTCAATGGGCTGGCATAGGTATAGAATCCAACGATCTGGAGAAAATCTCCTTGATAGCGGCCATTGATCAGGGCCTGCAAAGCCATGGCGACACGCTTGGCCGACCCGTACTTGCCCATGCGGGTCATGCTGCCGGACATATCGACCAGGAGGACTGTCGCGCAGTTGGTCTGATACTGCTGGTCGTAAAGAACGAGGTCATCTTCCTGGATGTGGATCTGCTGGTCGGCGAGTTTGCCTTCCCGGGCGTGGCGAGACATGGCGGACCGCATCGTTTCGTGCAGATTGAGATTGGAGATGGCGTCTCCGAATTCATAGTTCTTGGATTCATCCTGCAAGACTTCGCCTGGGCCGCGAAAATCGACCTGATGTTTGCCGAAGGAATCTTTGCGCTGGACCTGGAAGAGTTCATCGAGGGCTCGATTCTCGACGCGTTTGAGACCTTTGGGAGTGACGGAGTACCGTCCTTCGCGATCTTTTTCGACGAGTCCCTGGCGGATGAGCATGTCAACGACATCGGGTTGTTGCTCTTCCCAATCGCTCAGGTTGTCGAGGACTTCGTCTCCGTATTGCAACATGTATTCGGAGAGCTGGTCGAAGAGTTCGTCGGCCGATTGAGGGGAAAACGCGTTGTTTTCGTCATAGCGTGAGTATCGAAAATCCATGAGCTTTTCCCACGACCGAACAATTGACCGGCCAACCCCTCAACGATGCTGCAACTCTTGACTGTATTGTAGACGGGTTGAGGCTGCGGGCGTGCATTTCTTTCGGGAGCAAAACTTCGGGGACTTGCTTTACCGAGGTGTGAACGTAATAACAGTGTTTTGGCCAATTGATGTGTGTGGAGTGAGATTTCCACGAACCTCGACTCATTTTCTCAGGTAATACCAATGACATATGTGATTGGCGTAATTTCGGAAATTGGCTTTCTTGTGGCATAATTGCGGTTTGCAGCGGAGGGTTCAGGGAGGTTGTCCTTCGCGTAACCTCCTGAAAAATTTGCAGTTCAGTTGATTTTTGGTGTTGTGACTGAGGCGCAAGTTGGCGACGATGGAAGCAGTGTTTTCCAGAAGTGCTTTTGTGGTCAAGAATCTCTCGGTTTCTTGGCTGCTGTAGATTCTGCGTGTGAGTTGGTGATTGTTGAGCTGAGTCAGTTGTCGAGTTGAGTGAGCTGTTCGGAAATATGCGGGCCATTTGCAGGAAGCTGTGAAGTCGGCCGTTCACCTTAGAGACTTGATTTGGGCGGAAAACTTATGACAAACAATGAATCTCAGGCAAAAGTCGGTTCAAGCTGGCGAAAAGCTGGTGTGCTGGCCTGTGGGCTGTCGCTGGCAGTTTCGGCGTTTTCCGGTTTCGCTCTTTTGGCTCATGGATCCCTGTTGGCTCAGGAAATGGAGGCCAAGCCAGGGATGTCCGATAAGCCGGGCTCGTTGAAGCCTGATTCGTTGAAACCAGGTGTGAAATCGCCAGAGATGAAGGGTGAGATGGAGGCAATGGATGGGCCTTCCATGAAAGCCCCTGAAGCTAAAGTTCCGGGAGCGAAAGCTGCCGGCGGTGGTGATGATCTTCCAGCCCGCGTTAAGCCTGCAACGAACAAGCCCGGTGTGCGAACGGCAGCATCGGATCCCGTTGTGCAATTCATCAATGAAAGTCTTCGCCAGGGGTGGAAGGACAACGATGTTGAGCCTTCTCCTATGGCCGATGATGCCGAATGGATCCGCCGGGTGTACCTCGATATTGTCGGGAGAATTCCTTCGGCTGAAGAGGTGCAGGACTTTATCGCTGATAAGAGCAAGACCAAGCGATCGGAGCTGATTGAAGCTCTGCTGGAAGATCCGGGTTATGTGCGGAATTTTACCACGATCTGGACGAATCTGTGCATTGGCCAGCGAACACCTCGCCGTGTGAGCCGGACTGGGATGCAGAAATTTTTCCGAGAAGGATTTGCCAAGAATCGTCCCTGGAACGAGATGGTTTTCGATCTGGTCTCGGCGGAAGGTCACTTCGAAAAGAATGGAGCAACAAATTTCATTCTGGCCCAGATGCAGGACAACGATGACGGCGTGCAGTTGACCGCGAAGACGACCCGTCTTTTCATGGGGATGCAGGTTCAGTGTACGCAATGCCACAACCATCCATTTAATGAATGGAAGCAGGATCAGTTCTGGCAGTTCAACAGCTTTTTCCGGCAAGTCCGCAAGATGGACCATCAGAAGCTCGACCCTCGTACCGGGCGGCAGGTCGATGATTATTCTGAGGTTCTTTTCCGTGACTTCAGCGGGCCGGTGTTCTTTGAGAAACGCAGCGGATTGATGCAGGTGGCCTACCCGATTTATCTCGGAGCCGAAGTTGATGCCAGCGAAGGGGTTGACCGTCGAACAGAGCTGGCCAAGCTGATGACATCTGGCGAAAGACCTCTTGTGGCAACAGCTTACGTCAACAGGATGTGGGGCCACTTCTTTGGTTATGGGTTTACCCGGCCCGTTGACGATATGGGTCCACACAATCCATCCTCCAATCCTGCACTCTTGGATCGGTTGTCGGATGAGTTTGTCAAAAGTGGCTATGACTCCCGTCAGCTCATTCGCTGGATTGCGAATGCTGAGGCCTACAGCCTGACGAGTCGGGGGATTAAGAAGAATGAACGAGACAACCCAGCCGCTGGCGAAACTCCTTTGTTCAGCCACATTTACGTCAAGCCAATGCGGGCCGAGCAACTCTATGATTCGTTGATTGTCGCGACGAATGCCCATAAGACCGGTCGCGCTGGCTGGGAGCAATCGGAAGAGCAGCGGCAAGAGTGGCTTCAGCAGTTCGTGCAGGCTTTTGGTACGGACGATAACGAAGAATCAAGTGGTTTTGATGGGACGATTCCTCAGGCTCTAATGATGATGAACGGGCCGTTGACACGTGATGCCGTGGCTTTGAAGCCTGGTTCACATTTGGCTGAAGTCCTTGCCGGTAAAGGGAATGAGCGTCAGAAGCTCAACATTCTCTATCTGTCGGTTCTCAGTCGCATGCCGACTGCGGCCGAATGGGCTCGATTCCAGAAATATGCTTCGAGTTCGGGTGGAAACCTGATTCCGGTTTATCAGGATATGTTCTGGGCTTTGCTGAATTCGAACGAATTTATCTTCATTCACTAGAACATTCCGTGGTTTCGGTGCGTTATTCAGTAGAGAAGTCTACAAAGTCTATTGAGTCAGTCAGTCGAGTTCTTCAAACAAGTTCAATTTGTCAAATTGAGAGTCGGAGATCAGTTTATGTCAATTTTCCAGCCTGACGGTATGAGTCGCCGACACTTCGTGCGGCACCTGGCAGCGACAGCTGCAACAATTCCGGCTCTTGAATTCATCTCTCATGTGCGGGCCAACGCAGCAGAGCTGAAGAAGAACCAGAAGTCTTGCATCCTCATGTGGATGAGTGGTGGCCCCCCCACCATTGACATCTGGGATCTTAAGCCTGGTTCCAAGAATGGTGGCGAGTTCAAGCCCATTTCGACCAAGGGCGATCTGCAGATCAGTGAGCATATGCCCAAGACCGCTCAGGTGATGAATCACCTGTCAGTCGTGCGTGCTATGAGCACCCGCGAAGCTGACCATGGTCGTGGCACCTATTTCATGCACACAGGGTACGTTCCCAACCCGACGGTCGTGCATCCATCCTTCGGTTCAGTGGTAAGCTACGAACTGGGAACCAAGCGGAAAGAGCTGGAAATTCCGGCGTTTGTCTCGATTGGTGGCGGTCGTGAAGGAACAGGCCCAGGCTTCCTGGGGATGTCCAACGCTCCCTTCGTGGTGGATTCAAACGGTGGTATTCGCAACGCTGACTTAAATGGCGTGTCAGCCAGTCAGTTGGGTCGCCGCCTGGATATGCTGGGCTCTGTTGAAGAAGGTTTCATCAACTCGCAGCGCGGTGAATCTGGTCAGTCTCACAAGGAGATTTACCAGAAGGCTGTGAATCTGATGACTTCGAAGCAGATGGACGCTTTCAAGGTGGCTCAGGAATCGCCTGAAACTCTGGCTCGCTACAGTCCAACACCGAATGGTAATGCCATGGGTGGTGGAATGGGTGGGATTAGTGGCTTTGGTCGTGGCCTCCTGATGGCCCGTCGACTGGTCGAATCCGGTGTGCCATTTGTGGAAGTCGATTTCGGTGGCTGGGATCTCCACAACGATGTCTTCAATTCGCTGAAGAATCGTATGCTGCCCCAATTGGATGCTGGGATTTCCGCTCTGGTCACCGACCTCAAAGAGCGTGGCATGCTCGATAACACGGTCATTGTGTGGATGGGTGAGTTTGGTCGTACCCCTCGAATCAACCAGAATACCGGTCGCGATCACTGGGCAGCCAGCTGGTCGACAATGATTGGTGGCGGTGGTCTGCGTGGTGGCGTGGCTGTTGGCGAGACCGACAGTGACGGCATTGCAGTCGCCAGTGGCAAGAGCTATCTGCCCGGAGATATCTGGGCCACAGCGGCACATGCTCTGGGGATTCCTCTTGATACCGTGCATACGTCGAAGCGTGGACGCCCGATGAAAATTGCCAACGGTGGAACACCGATTAAGGAATTGATTTCCTAGTAGACTCTGGATGTTGTAGTACTTCAGGTTGAAAGGCCTTGGTTGATGTGAGTTGACATCAGCTCTGTGCTCTTTCGAGTGAGTCAATACATAGTTCAATGGCGGGGAGTGAGGCTTGGCCGAGCTCCCCGTCTGTGTCTCGCCCGACTGTTTTTTGGGGGATGCTACAGATCATCTGGCAGGCGCGAAGCACGACGGAGTCAGTTGCCTAAACGGTTTTTCTTTCTTCGTTGCGCCTCTTTAATTCGTTTGCCTCGCTGCTCTTGCGATCTCTGATATGTCGATGTCATCAGTTCATCCACATCCAGTCCGTGAAAATGCGGCATGAGTACTTCACCGTCTGAGCAATTTGAGCCTCAAGTCAATCCTGGTGAGGGGATTGAGGCTTTGACTTTTCAGAAGGAGAGCGGTTCTGAAGCCGCTTCACAGGCTGAGTTTGTGCAGCTGTTTACCAAATCTCAAAGAAGGTTGTATTTGTATATATTGTCTCAGGTGCCGCATCCGGTTGAGGCTGAAGAAATTCTGCAGGAAGCCAATGTGATCGCTTGGACAAAGTCGTCTCAGTATCGCAGTGGCAGTAATTTTTTTGCCTGGGTCTGCCAGATCGCTCACTTCGAGATTCTTAAGCATCGCAGTCGACAGAAGCGAACGAAACTCAGATTCAGCGATGAGTTTATTGAGCAGGTGGCCAGTGAAGTTGTTGAGCAGGTCGATGAGCTGGAGTCTCGTCGGCTGGCTTTAAAACATTGTCTGGGAAAATTGAGAGATAAAGACCGGGAACTGATTCAGTCCCGCTATGCACCCGGTGAGCGTGGTAAAGATCTGGCCAGCCAGATTGGACGGCCAGCGAATTCTGTCTATCAATCATTGGGAAGAATTCGACGGACACTTATGGAATGTATTCAGCGTCAACTGGCAGTTGAGTTTCATTAATTTCGATCTGTCATTTTACGAATCCCAGGATATGCATCAAAGATGACCTGTAGAGGCTGTGGAATGATCGAGAATTGATCTGATTGAGACCGATCTCGTAGAGAGACAAAGAGGCAAAGAGGCAAAGAGACAGAAAACTGAGAAGTATGTCGACCTGGAATGACGAACTCTGGCAACTGCTCGAAGCATTATGCGAAGATCGCATCAATGCAGATGAGCTACTGCGCCTGGAGCAGATTGTTCTCTCTTCGAAAGAGGCCAAACTCTTTTATATTCGATACATCGACCTGCATGGCTCACTCTATTGGAATGCGGCCTTTGGTGCTCGGCAGGATGAAGTTTCACCAGTTGCTGATGAAGACTCGGTTTCTGATAAAGACCCAGTTGCTGATAAAGACTTCGCGCGAGCTGCAGTTCCCGATACTGAAGTTGATCGAGACTCGGAGTTCAAGGAGAGCCCGGCTGAATTGACATGGGAGCAGTTCTCGTCATTGATGGTTGAGAGCATTCCAGAAAATGAACCTCTGGTGTCATTATCGACCGATCAGGAAGTTGCTCTACCGGAGACGAAAGAGGCTCTCGGGCCTGAGGGTTATCTCTGGCAGGAACTCCCATCGAGGTTAACGGCTGTTAAAGCGTTGGCAACGGCATCTCAGTTGTCTCCCGCCGGGAAATCGACTCACGGTTCGACCTCCTGGCTGAGTGGGATGTCAGGAAAGTCCAAGTCTCGACGCAGTCGACGCCTGAATAAATGGTTGAAATCAACGGGCTCGGCATATGCGGGTATTGCCGCTGTGCTATTGGTGTGTTTGTCGATCGCTTCGTGGCAGCAGATTCGTGGACATAGTGGCCAATTTCTGGCAAGTTTGTGGAAGCCCGCTGCGAATCTTGATTCGCCTCTGGCTAATCATGCGGATCTGTCAGCATCGGTTCCAGCCGGTTCGCTAACAAAGGTTGATACTACGGCGCCTCCTGCTGCCGAGATCAATGGGCCGCTCAATCGTTCTGAATCCGAAACGACGGCTCGAACGAACGGTCGAACGCCAGTGGCATTGCCACTTTCAGTACTCGATAACCCTCAGGGAATTTCGCAAACCAGTCCGACAGAAGAACGGATTGCTCAGCGTGCTCAGGCTCTTAAAGAGCAGCAGGCAATGGCTGAAGAGGCTGCACGAATTAAGTCGCTGTCGGAATCTGTCAGTGCGTTTGTAAAATCGCCCTCTAAACCGTCGATTGCTTTGACCTATCCTCAAGGTCGTTTATCCAGTGCCCAAGTCGTCTCTCAAGTGAACGACTATCTGACGAAGACCTGGAAAGAGGAGAACCTCACGCCCGCTCCATTGGCGAGCGAAGCTGAATGGCATCGCCGAGTCTATCTGGATCTTGTCGGCCATATTCCCACATCAGCAGAGACCGAGGCCTATCTGTCGGATCGTTCTCCCGGACGTCGAGAGCGGCTGGTGGACCGATTGCTGGACGATCCCGGATTTGCCCGACATCTGGCGACGACCTGGACAAATCTTCTCGTCGGTCGGCATGGACTGGAGACAGCCGATCGTCAGGCTTTACATGAATACCTGCGTGTCAGCTTTGCCGGACATCGCCCATGGAACCGCATCGTCGAGGAACTTGTGTCTGCCAGTGGACGTTCCCACGAAAATGGGGCGACGAATTTCCTGCTGGCCAACTTGAATCAAGACGCGTCGGCAGCCACGACCAGAACCGCTCGACTGTTTCTCGGGCAGAGCCTCGACTGCGTGCAGTGCCACCAGCATCCCTTTGACGATGCTCGTCAGGCGAAATTCTGGGAATTGAACAGCTTTTTCCGTCAGGCCAGCAGTCGTCCCGTTCTCGTGCTCGATCAGCAGACGGGAAAACGGGTGCAGGTTGCTCACGAGTTATATGATCTGCCTGTCGCTGGCCCGGTTTATTTTGAAACAACGAATCAGACATCGGTCGCTGCTTTTCCCCGCTGGGCAGGGCAAGAGGTTGATGATTCTGCCACAACTCGCCGGCGGGTGGAGTTAGGGCGTATTCTGGCTGAAGATCACGATCATCAATTGGCACGTGCTTTCGTGAATCGCCAGTGGAGCCAGTTCTTCGGTCGAGGATTTACGACTCCAGTCGATGATATGGGGGTTCACCAGCCGCCAGTTCATCCTGAGTTACTTGAGTTGCTGACGCGCAGTTTCGTTCAGGAGAACTACAGCATTCGGGAACTCGTGCGTTGCCTGGTGAACTCGAGGCCTTACCAACTGGCCTCGATCGTGGATTTTGATTCTGCTCCGAAGTCCCTGCCGAATGCCACGGGAAGCGAGTCAGTGATCCGGGAGGATTACACGTCTTTTGAATTCATGCGTGCCAGGCCACTTTCCCCCGAGCAGATCTTTGATTCTTTTCTGATCATGAAAAGTCCTGTTCCTGGGCAGCAGCAGTTCTGGATGGAAGCTATTGAAAAACGTCAGGAATGGATCGCACCTTTTATTCAACAACTTCCCACTGAAGAGAATATCGAGACGAGTCTGTATGCTTCGCCATTACAGGAAGTCCTCACGCTGATGAATGGCGATCTAACTCAAGATCTGCTTACTGCCGCATCAGGGACGCTTCTTGCGGAAACTTTGAAGCGATATCCCAGAGATGTCGATCGCGCGAATGCTCTGACGATGGCCATTGTATCCCGCAAAGCGACTGAAACAGAATTGACCTTACTTCGAGCGGCTTTGTCGAAGGTCGCGGGTCAAGTCAAAAATGGCGAGAATGCCGAAATGCTGACCCTTGATCTCTGGCGTGATTTTGCCTGGGCTCTGCTGAATTCGTCTGAGTTTCGCATGAATCACTAGGCTCCTATCTGCCACATCCTCGCATGCAACTTATGACATCACTCTCCAAAGTCCGCGGTCTGTTCGTCACCGGAACTGACACTGATGTGGGCAAGACCTATGTCTCCTGCAGGATCATTGAGGCCCTGCTGAGTTCGGGACATAACGTGGGGGCTTACAAACCCGCCTGCTCTGGTGCGATGGTCACCAGTCAGGGGAGTTTCTCATTACCCCAGTGGCATGATGTCCATAAGTTGTGGAATGCCACTGGCCAGCGGTTTCCGAAATCACAAGTTTGTCCACAATGTTTTTTAGAGCCATTGGCACCTCCTTTAGCTGCTGCCCGGGAAGGTCGCACAGTTTCGGCTGAGCAACTGCGTTCTGGTGTCGACTGGTGGCTGGATCGAGTCGATCTGCTGCTTGTCGAAGGAGCGGGAGGAATCTTTGCCCCGATCTCTGAGCAGGATGTTGTCCTGGATCTGGCTGTCGATATCGGCTTTCCTATGCTGATTGTCGCACGCCCGGGCCTCGGAACCATTAATCATACACTGCTGACAATTGCCGCCATTCGGCAACGGGGGTTACCAATTGCTGGCGTCGTCATGACTTCGGCATTGCCGTTTGCACAGCAATCGGTCATGGAGAACATCAAGGAAATCACAGACCGCTCCGGAGTACCCGTTCTCGCTGTGATCGCACCTGATCAACCCTGGCCCGCCACGATCGATCCTGCAGCCTGCTTTTCTCACTCACCAAACCTGAGGCATCAGGAACTTGAACTCGGCCAGTGAAGATTATCGATTTAATAGAGCCGAGTTTTTCCACGGTTGACTGTATTTCATGGCCGATTGGTATCGGCCCAGAATTGCGCTGGTGTACGCAGGGGAGTTTGACCAAACTGCGTATCCAGCTCTTTCAAAGAGGGCATCTGGCGAATCACTTCCAGACCTGATTGAATCTTTTCCGGTGTGAAGATCAACCGATCGAGTTTCAGACTGGCTAAAGGTGTCAGATCTTCGACGGCAGTCTCTCCGATATGCAGACGCTTCAGAGAGGTGCTTTTTGCGAGTGGTGAAAGATCTTTGACTGGTGTTTTATGCAGTGTCAGGCTCACCAGAGGCAGCCCTGCCAGAGGTGCGATCTCGGAGACTTGTGTCTCATTGAGCCAGAGCATCTCCAAGGGGGACTTGGCGAGCGGAGTGATGTCCTTGACCTGCGTTCCCAGCAGGTTCAATTCTTTCAAAGGGAGACCTTCCAGCGGTTTGATATCGACCAGTGGAGCATAAGTGACCCACAAAGTGCTGATGGAAGAATTCGCCAGGGGAGACAGATCCTTCACCTGACATTCCTCCAGATAAAGGGCCTTGAGAGGCAACTCTTTCAGTGGTGATAAATCCTGAATCAGGCTGTTCCGAATCCCTAAAGCCTCGAGTTTTGTGGAAGCCAGCGGTGACAGATCCACCAGATCGGCATTCTCGAATTCGGCTCGTACAATTGTCCCGTTTTCTTCTTCGGCACGCATGTTCTCCAGGCGCAGAAACGGATTTCGAGCCTTGAGCTCCCGCTGAAACTTCTGCAAAGGATCTTCGGGTTGCTCGGGTGCCAAAGGGGCCATCGCCACATCCTGTGAGGGAGGATCGGGCATGGTTTCATGATCGGCTGTGGTTGTCGAACTGCCGCAACCGGGCTGGAGGATCACCAGGAACTGCAAAGTTAAAGCGAGCCAGGCGAGTCGAGCCGTTGTTAAAGTCCTTGAATTTGAAGTGATTTCCACCATGCCGATTCGTTATCCCAGTTGTGGCCTTCATGTCGCACTTCGACAGAGAGCGGTCGTTTGTCTTGAGTATAAGGTGTGAGGTCGATGTTCAACTCGACCCACTGATCTTTGCCAGAGATGATCCGCTCTTCAATCGAGCGTCCTTGAACCAGAATCACGAGTTTGAAATCGCGATCATTTTCGGCTCGAACCTTGCCTGTCAATGTGACGGGGCGGTCTCCAGTTCGAGTGATATAGGCGAACATACGGAACGGACGATTGGCTTCCGGGGGATGTGACCGGATGACGTCACTTTCGCCTGCGTATTGCTTCGCCCAATGAAGTCCGCCTTGAGAACTCGAGGCCACAAACTGGGGAGCCACCAGCTTGAGCAGGCGGCTGTAGTCCTCGCCTTGAGTGACAATTTCCTGAATCCCTTCCGGGAGTCTGGGAGGCTCTTTGGATTCCTGAAGCTTTTGCCGGATGCGAGTGACATCATCGGGAGTCCGGGCCAGAGTGATGGAATCGAAATACGCAGCAGTTTCACCCGTCGTGGCAAATCCGAATCCTGTCAGGGAGAGACTGCCAAAATCACTGAAGAGATCTCGCGAGACCCATTGCCAGTTCCGAGGCAAAGACCAGTCGACTCGCAGTGGTGCTCCGGCAGATTGCTTGGCATCACCGGCATCGTAGGTGTATCCATGTCGCATGCCGCGATCTTCCAGTGGTTTTCCACCAGTTCGAGCGACAGCCGGTCGGCCGCGTAGACGATCTAACGCCGCTTCGGCGATTTCATTCCCGAGGCGACCTTCATGGGCAAGCATGAGTCGGATGGTTTCGCGGGATTTTTTGTCGTCGTCGATTTTTCTCCAGGCAAACGTAATAAATCGGAATTCACCCAGTTTGGGATGCTCGCGTATGGGAATTTCCTGGTTGTAAAGAGTTGGTCCACTGCGATCAGTGGGACGTATCTCCAGGCTGACCTGTCCTGAATAGGGAAGATCGGGACTGATTCGGGCCGTTCCTTCTCCTGATGTCAACAGCGATGCGAACTCCGCTTGTTCGTCAAAGACGGGAAGAATTCCCGGTTGGTGAGGAGTCAGAGCGACTCCACGAAAGTCAAATTCAGCCGCCTTGTCGTCAGTGAACAGCACGACTTCACATGAAGCTGTCTGGCCTGCCAGGGCGGGTATCGGGAACATGACAGGCTGTGGGTCAATGGCCCCTTCACGCTTGGGCAAGGTCGCCAGGCCAACCCCTTCTCCGTTCAAGCGAACTGCACAATAGATGGGGGCCTGTGTCTCAGCTTCTCGGGCTGCATGAATGACAATCCATCGATCGGTCGATTTGAGCTGAAGCCGCCGTGTGAGGAGCAGGGCCTCACCACCGAGCCGGGCCAGACTGCGAAAGCGAGGTTCTTTTGTACTCCAATTCTCGAGTTGATTTCGCACAGTCACGGTAGCTGTTACCCGGCCCGTTTGATTCCATCCCGTCAGATTCCATCCCGACCAGCCGGAGATCAGTTGGTAGGACGCTGCCGAAGTCATTTCACCAGCCGCCGTGGCATTCAGCCTCAGTTGGGGCTCCATCCAGTTCGTGAAGTCTCGCAGATCGAGAGGATCGGCTCCGGGTGAGGAAGAGTTGGCCTGCATGTCAGTTCCCAGAACTAACTGGCGGGGAACACCGGCTGATGTGGGTATCGAAATCCAATCGGTCGAGATGGCAGACTCAGCACCCGACTTTTCCCCACTTTCAAACAACGTGGAGACGACTTCACCCGCATGCACACGAATTGTTGCGCTGGCACAGCCTCGCTTCTGCGCTGCAGGGTCGAATCCCCATGAGGTGCGAATGCTTTCGACGAAATCGGGAATCTGAAAAGTGATCTGACTGGTGCCGAAGACTCCCCACCCATTCTGGCTGTGATTGTCACCTGCCGTTAGACGCGTTCCATTGACACTGCTGTTCCAACTTGGTGGCCAGCTTTTGCCAAAGGCTGGTGAGTAGACAATCTCTGAAGGGTAAAACCAGCTCAAGGGTGGTTCAGTCACAATCCACGTCTGCCAACTGAGAATCTGCGGAAATCGCATCCATAAGGGATCCAGCGCCCATGCCGGTTGGATCAACTGATACCAGTCAGCTTGTCGATTGCGGTCGCCATAATGGCGTCCCTGTAAGCGCTGTGTCGATGTGGTTAACAGACTGCCATCCGTCGTCTCCAGACGAATCCAGCGTCCTTTACCATTGGGCGTTAATGCCGCTGCGGTTTCAAAAAACCTCTGCCATTCGTCATCCAGAGGAAGATGAATCTCCGCCAGGTCTGACAAGGGAATTTCTTTGAGACCGGTTGCCGCCAGCAGATTGACCGTCGAGTTGCTCCAGCGGCATGTACGAAAACTGATGCGGCCGCCATTTCTCAACCAGACGGTTCCGGGCTGGTAAGTTTCTCCCGCCATGGCCTCCCACACGATTCGCCGTACGTGACTGGCTTGAACGCGGATGGTCTGCTGGTGCCGAGCCTCAGGGGGATAAGCTGGTGCCAGTGGACGCACCAGAAAATAGGCGGGCATCGTTTCGAAGGGATCTTCCAGCCCGTTCGACCAGCCGAGGACTTCGCCAGCCAGTCGATCACCTCCCGACAGTTCGACGCGAATGCCTCGACGAGCCGAGGGAGGGACTGGCGATCGCCATAAACTGACGACAGGGTTGGAAGGCTCGAAGAGTCGTAGATCTCCCAGCCTTGGTTCAGCCGCTGGATCATTCCAGTCCCGGAGTTGAGCAGGTCGCGAGGTACTGCCATCGCTCCAGCGAGCCGTAAACTCGGCTTCTGCCGCCCACAATGAGGCTGCATGACTCCAGATCAGAATGCATAAAGTCAGCGGGAAAAGTCGTAGATCGAAACTCATGCGTCGTTAGCTCAGCGTATCGAAGCGGTCGTTTTCTGTTCAATGATTGATGAGGTGGAATCGTCAATCATTCGGCAGGCCATCGAGGGATGCAAGTCTGATGAAATCCTTGATTTCACTGACTTTGATCGTCCTCAGTAATGGCCGGCAGTGCCAGTCAGAAATCGCTGGTTCGCAGAAATCGAAGAAGTTCTGTGGCAAACCGGGCATTCAGAAAAATCATTGACCTGCAGCAACTGGCCTGGAATAGCACCGTGCATGCTCTTGGGAAAGCACACAGGTGAAGCATTGTGAGGTTCACAATATCTGCCGGGATCAACTCGAATCTTGCTACCGATAGAGTTGAGAGCGCCAGGAAACAGACGCAGCCGATTCCGATCGCGAGCGTGGCGTGCTGTCACTCGCCAGAAGTGAAACTTCCTCGTGGGAACGGGGTGGCAAGTGAGCCAGTCGCGGGCGGAACATGACGATCAGCATCACGGGGAGATACCACAGGATGTAGACCCCTCCCTCATGGGGATACCAGAATTGCGTGGCGACAATAATCGCAGCCGAGTGGGCCATCAGATGTTCGAGATTTTTCCGCAAGGGCCAGAATGTGATCACTGTCAGCATGATCATGAATGCTGCGAAGACAGGGATACGATAGGCCTGGTCATACTGACTCCAGAATCCTTTGCCAGTTCCTGAATCAAATTTCAGGACAGACCAGTCAATTGAACCGACAATCTGCCGGGTGAGAGAATGCGAATCGGCCGCAGTCATCATCAGGCAAAGTAACATCACGCAGGCTACTGCACCCAGGGCAATCGAGAATCTCCCGGCTCCGCGCTTCCAGTAAAAGGCAATCCAGACCGGCAGCAGAAAGATCGCAAAGAAGAGTGAACCACAGGCCAGCCCCAGGAGAACTCCTGCGACACTAGGAGTTTTGTAGCTGGCAAAGGCCCAGACAATGAGAGCTGCCGGGAGCAGATGAGTGACTTTATTGACGTCGAAAGCAGTCACAGGCAGAAGCAGATAGAGCGTGGCCATGGCCAGGCCGAGGCGGGTATCGGAGAAGTGCCAGCGACCGACAGCGATGAGTCCCAGACATGTCGCCAGATGTGCCAGAATGGCCAGGACTCGAGTGGTCCAGATTGTGACGCCACCGGTCATCTGCACAATCGGAGTGGCAAGGAGCATGCTGGCAGGTCCTGATTCGACAGGTTTATCCTCACGATCCTGTTCAGCAAGCTCTGTTTTTGCTGCCTGGGCCTGACTGTCGGACTCCGACAAGTTCTCTGGCGTTGTGCGAGTGCCTGGCTTGATATTGGATGTCGAAATCTGATGGGAAGAATGGCCAGGAGATAAATCGTTATTTAATGAAGCGAGGCTCGTGGAACCTGCCGTGCCCGTGCCATCCTGCCGCTTTAACAGGCCATCAGCGCGATGGGCAGTTTCAATCACCGCTGCGTGAGGCTCTAACGTCATCACCTTGGTGGCTTGAAAGGCAAGTGCCGACACACACAGGAATGCCATGCCGGAGACGTTCAGATTCTGTTCAAGACGCGGACGGCGTGTGAAGAACCCATCCGCTAGAAGCCTCACTAACAGAATTCCCGTCACCAGAAAGAGCCAGGCGTAACCAAAGGCGACCGTCGCTTCCGAATATCTGGCCAGAAGCAGGCCAGGTGCCAACAAAAGCAGCAGTGCGAGATCAAAATTTCTCAACGACCAGATGCGGTCGAATTTGAAGAAGACAGCAATGATCAACAGCAGCGACAGGTAAAACCATGTCGGCTCATTGACATCGTAGCCACGGAGAATCGCTTCCATCCCAGCTCTCCTCGAGGGCAATTGTGCCCGCGTGTGAGATAAGGGTTGCCCACGGAGAATTCAGCACAGTCCTTTCCTGTATCGATCAACGCTGGAAATCGCTCTGCAGCACCACTCGATCAGCGACACTGACAGATTCGTTTTCTTCGCGTCATCGCGACAGGATTACTGAAATCAGCAAAGGCGACAGCCATCATTGGCTGTATTCCGAACCCACTCGAAATGAATGAGGGTCAAGCTCCCCAGCCAACCTCATTCACACCGAACCCCTAGTAGAATACGGTTCTCGGAAAGAACCGCAACACCAGACTGATGAATTTGCGACGCTATTTTCATGCCAAATCGCTTAGAATGTGTAGAATTGACAAATCTTGGGGTTGATAGGCATCGAATTGACAGGCGAGCTGAGTACATCCTGAATTGGGCGCAGTGTAGACTCGCCATCTGTCTTGATTGAGCGAAGTCGGCCCGAGGATTTACCGCATGCTGCCACCAACCCACCGCATGGTGTTGAAATTTCCCCAGAGGTGGATTGAAGTCCTTGCTCGACTTGGGAATTGGGAAAAGTCCAGCCACGGCTATCTCTTGCCACCGGCTGCCTGGCTGGCGGTCCATCCCGCGACAGCCTTGGATTGTTCAGCGATTTCTACGGCAGAGATCCCCACGGGAAGTTCTGCGAACTGGTCACAAGGAACAGTTCTGTTGCAATCGTGGATGGCAGCTTTGATCAAGGCGAATAGCCATCAAACTCCAGGCCAGCCAGAGATGACGCAGCCCATGGTGGAAGTCCAGGGAGTCGAATGTGATGACTGGGCGTTGTCGGCAATCTGTCCGGCGGAATACTGGCCTGCGTTAACCCATGAAATGCAGCAGAAAGAACATCCTCTCCGGGCTCAAGATCGATCTGCCTTGAGGCAATCAATTCGAGATTTCCTGAGGATTGCAGTGCCGCCCGAGTCCCCTCAAGTTCAGCGAGTGGCGCTGTGTGCCGGGTGGCTGGAAGTTTTGGGGTTGAGTGAAGAAAGTCACCAGGAAAGCCAGAGTATCGAAGGCTTGGGGAAACCTCCTCATGGCGACTACTGGCATGCGATTCATCACCGCCGGGAACCCGACCCGGGCAATGCCAGTTACTGGTTCCGCCGCATTTCGAAGCACCCGCTCCTGCAGGAGCTTGAACGGTTACTTTCCGTGGCCAATTCAGCATTTCCAAGAAAGAGTTCTCACACGCCGGCCGGTTCCTGGAATCAGGCGACTCTCCTGCACCGCTGGGAAGAGTTTGCCGTGGACGATTTGCCAGAACAGCGCTATGGCCGGTTGCTTCAATGGCTGGAAATGTCGGTCCTGATCGCAGCCAATGCGACCTCAACGCAGGTTCCGTGACGAACAGCCTTTTCCTGAGAACTCCTCTCGATTAAGAAGTTTTCGATGCTCAAGACATCAGAGGGCCAGCGAAGCTTCGGGGGCAAGTCATTCGAAAACGAAACAGCTCCCGGACTATTGTTTTCCAATCCGGGAGCTGTCATCTCTGGCAGGCGACGGGTCTCTTAAAGCCCACCGTATTTGTATCGTTAGACGATTCAGAGAGTGCTTGAGGGCGAACGACTATTCATCGTCGTCCTCTTCCTCCTCCTCCTCTTCGTCGTCTTCTTCGTCATCTTCAAGTTCGAGTTCTTCTTCGTCTTCGAGTTCCAGTTCTTCCAGAGCAGCGGCCTGTTCCGGATCATCGGAAATCGCCAGTGCGCCTGAAGCCACCGGAGCACCATCCCCAATCAGTTCCTTCACTGGCTGGATGAAATAGAGCTTTTTGGACTTCTGGCGAAGTGCTTCCAGACGTTCTTCAGCCTCAGCGTACTGATCGTAAGGGAAGCGGGCCTCTTCCTTCATGCTGCCATTAAAGACCACCCACAATAATCGCTTGCGGGCCTGGACTTTTTCCTTGACCTTCCGCACCCGAGGAGTAGCGGCTGCCTTTTTGGTCGCTCGCTTCTTAGGTGCTGCGGTTTCGTCTACCCCTCGTGCTTCGGCGGCTTCCGCCATCCGACGCTGATCCAAACGACGCCCGGCCATTGAGTATCACTCCCGAGTTTTCAAAACGATGAAGCCACACGAATCACTCGAAGAGTCATCGCGCAGCCAAGAATCACAGATCGTAATGATTTCCTCCGTTTGAATCCATCGTGACAGACAATGTTCCCTGTTTGTGTACATAAGATCACACCTGAGGATTCTTCACTCTGGGGAGTCTAGGTGGAATTCATGGCTGGTAACAAATACTCCCAACATTCCAGCTCTACCGAAAGCTCTTTTACCTCAACCTGTTTGCCAGTCCGGCTCGATTTCACGAAGTGAGTATTCCGGCTGAGGAGGCGCAGTCATGTCTGAAATGAACATCAAGCGAAGTTCAATATCGTTCCCCCATTCTGAAAAAACGCGATCCATGCATGGGCACGTCGGCTTCGTGATGCTGCTCGCGGGGTTGATGGTCGGATTCGATGGAACATCATCGGCAGACGCCGGGATCTGGCCCTGGTCGCGGAAAAAGGAAGAAGTCTCGACGCCCAAAGATCATCCCCAGGCTCCACCTCCTGACACGGGGAGCTTGAATGCAGGCATTCGCAATCTCCTGCTGGATGCCCATGCGGCTCATCAGAAAGGCGATCTCTCGACGGCCTTAAGACTGGCTCAAAGAGCTGAAAAACTCGCCAAAGCCTCACAACAAGTCGCAGGGAAACCCAATGAACTGGAGGGAACTGCCTCCCGTTTCGTCGTGGAAATTACTCGCCAACTGGAAGAAAAAAACAAGTCGCTGGCAGTGCAGGAAGCTTCGAAGTCGCCTCAGGTCGCAGCCACTTCCAAAACTTCTCAGGAAGCAGCAAAGTCAAATACAGGGAAAACTACGACTGAACCTGCTGCCGATGCAGTTCCCGGCAGGACCACTGAGTTGCCTCGCGAAACTCAAGTCGTATCAGCAAAAGGAAGTGAAAACACTGCAGTCAAAGCGCCGGCTGAGCCAACTCATCAGATTGATGCCGATCAGGGATTGAGAACAGGAAATCTGTTGTTGCAATCGACCGCTCCTGTGATGGAGTCCATCGCCAGTTCTTCGGCAAGTTCGAAGACAATGGTCACTCGGTCTCAGCCAGAGAATTTCCCGGCGAAGGCAGAACAGCCAGTCACCGATCTCCCTGATTGGGCACAGGATGTTCAACCTGTCCAAGGCCAAGGCGAGCGAATTGCCGAGACTTCCATGGCCGCGGAAGTGAAAACAGTACCACTGGCAGAAAATGTGACGTCTCAGAATCAGAACTCTGCGGTGAATCTAAAGAGTTCCCCAATCGAAGCGCGATTGTCCACCCCATCTCACTCTGCGGACGCCCGGGACGAACAGTCTCCGCAGGTTGCGACCGTATTGGAGAAAGCCCGCACGAAGCCAGCTCAAAAAGATTTATCGACAGCCCACGAACTACCCGCATGGGCCCTGGCTGCAGAGCCTGTCGAAGAGCCGGAAGCTCGTGTTTCCGTCGATTTTGGAACATCCATGGTTGATCAGGAAGCGTCTGCTGGTTCCAGCTCAAAAAACATCACTCGCTCTGGTCCAGTAACGCCTCAGGTTCAAGCCGAAGTGGTGAGCTTGCGAGAAGTGGTCGGCGAAGCACAATTGCCCGGCTGGCGTGAGATCACACCAATGGACATTCACCAGCCGGCTCGACTGGATCCTTTATTGCGTATGCAGGTCGAAATGGCGGCAGCCGCCACTCGAGATTTACGACAGAGAATTCTGGATGCTCCCTGCTTAATCAGCAGTGAATCCAGGCAACTTGATCGCGCTGCCGAAGGCACGATTACCCTCGCATCGAATTCGCGTCAGGTCACGCCGACGGCAATTCCTTCAAGCCATGAGGTCTCGGGAAGTTCTACTGCGGGTGATCAGTATGCCGCCTTGCGTCCAGAGGGAGATCGTGCAGCTCGATCTCCACTGAGCGTTGTCGCTGTTGCGGCCAGCACGGCAAATTTGACGAACCCCACAGCTGTCAACACACAGCCTTTGATCGAGCCAGGATTCACTTCATCGACAGCAAATCGGACCTGGGCATCGCAGGTTGTGGTGCATACCCACGAGCAGTCAAACAGGGAAAAGCCAGGTTTTGTGGCGGAGTCAACTACTCAAACAGAATCGAGCCAGACTCGACTGGTGGAGACTGCCATTCATTGGATGAGAAGCCACCCCGTGAGACACCGCTGGATGATGGCAGCGGTTGCTTTGAGCGTTTTCTCACTCTTGTGGTGGTACGGCGGACGCCAGTTGCCGAGCTCTCGCTCGGTTTGAGATCTGCTCTTGTGCACGTGCTGTGGCCTGGGCGGCTCGATACGCTTCCTGCATGAGTTGACTGAAACGTTCAGCAAAAGGGACGGCGTGCAATCGAAGTGGCTCTGCAGCCGCTCGTGACCGGATGACGATATCGCTGGATCGATAAAACGACTGAAAGCTCGCAGGATCGACCTCGATTTCAGTGACTTCACTCCAGGGGATCTGCGTCACGATGTGCCGTGTGAGTATGGTTTCAATGACCACGCCCGAGGTTGCGACCACATAGCGAACTCCCTGCACTTTGAGCCATAGATACGCGACAATGGCAATGGGCCAGGTCGGCGGTATCCACACCAGATACGACAGCCGGACTCTGGGTGTCATGTGAGGCAGGCTCTCGTACAACTTTCCCAGGAATTTCCCAGTGGTTGTGCAGGCGATGGAAGGGTAGACCGCCTCCAGTCGCTGTTCGTCATCTGTAGAAAAATTGGAAATTGGGGAGTTCATCAGACACTTGAGTGACAAAAGGTAAAGTGCATAGATCTCGTCACGAAACTGATACGACATCGAGTCTCCCGAAATCCTGCCCATCGGGCAAGCCTGCCGGGAGGAAACGGGATCCTTGTTTCGATGGCATTCGTTTCACAGAGAGAGTCAGTGACGTCCGCGAGGAGGCTCGGCAATGACCAGTTTCTGAACGCAGATCCGGCCCAGGCGGGCCACCAGAGTCCTGGCTATAAAAGTTGAAGGAATCGTCTCAGGTGGTCTTGAATCTGCGGGCTGGATTGAAGCTTGGGGATGCACAAAAGAAGCCAGTTGAAACGTCTTGAACTCGGCAGAGTCGGGGCGATCCAGCAGTGCAAAAGTCTCCGTCAACCGCCGCGAGATGCTTGCCAGAAAACTGTGAAGTTCTGGCTCGTTAAGGTCATGACGCAGCAGTGATGTCTCATGCGGATTTCTATGACGTGTCAGGCGAGACAAGGTCCCGCCTTGAGAGCGATACAGACAGGGTTCAACATACGCGCGGCGAAGCTGATTCATTTCATTAAACTGCACCATCCACGATTGATCCCAATAAATCGAGAGCCAGTCGTTAGCCCGCGTTCCGATGAGAATTTCGTCAACGCTCTGAAGTCGAGCGGGTGCCGGATCTTCCAGATCATCGCTGTGCTGGCCATTGGCCGGGTGATCTGGTCGAATGCGTTTCCAGATTGCGCGTGATGTCAGAGCAATCGCTTCAGAGAAAAGATCGTCGTGATCTGCTTCCTGCCGGGCCATAAATTGCTGACTCGTCACCAGTGAGACAATCTGTCGCCGTTGTGCCAGGGGGCCAACACAGACGTTTGACTCAGGCCATACGTTAAGGAATCAGCCCGGCAACGTTGTGTGTCAAAGGCAGATCCTTAGAGAAAATTTTATCGTCGTTCGACCGAAGCAGGTTCTTGACTTGCCACCTGCTTCGCTTTCCATTTCTCGAAGCGATTCCACCCCTTATCAAGAAACGCAGCAAACTCACCCTCTTTGAGTTCGAGTCCCTTGTACGTAGCCAAGACCGTCTTTCCGTCAGGCGACATTACCGCGTACAATGGAAGCGTTAGTTCGCCGAACCATTTTTCCTGCAGAAAGATGTTTCGCTCCTTGAGCTTTTCGGCATATTCGCTGTCCGTGATATTCGGCACACGATCGGCAAAAAGCTGAATTCCCAGGAATCGCTCGAGGCGAGAGCGGTTGTCCGGCTGCTTCATCTTCTGCTCCATGAGGCGGCAGTTCACGCAGTTGACCCCGGTGAAGTCCAGGAAAAGTGGCTGCTGCCGGGACTTGGCGACCGTGAGGGCGCGATTCACATCGAGCGCGAAAGGGATGCCGTCGTGCACAAGCACCGGCCCCAATTCATCCGTTTCCTTAAACCCGTGCTTCAGCTGGGGAGGAGCGAAAGCCAGAATCTGCGGCATCAACGCCCCGCCAGACTTTTCCGGGGTCAGGACACCCACCATCAGGAAGAGGGACAGGCCCAGGAAAGCTGTTCCCGAGAGTGCTTGCAACGAAGAAATGCGATCCTGCGGCTGATCGTGCGACAGATGGAAAACACCCAACAAATAGAGGCCAGCCGTAATCGCCAGTACGCTCCATGCGACCATCACCAAGGCAAAGTCGAACAGCAGAGGTTGAGGATTCATCGACTGATCGGCCACGCTGAAGAACTTGATGGCAGCGCCGATTTCGACAAAACCCAGCACGACTTTCAGGGTAAAGAGCCATCCACCGCTCTTTGGAAGCCGACGCAGCATGCTGGGGAAGAGAGCGAGAAAAAAGAACGGCAGGGCAAAGGCGGTCGAGAAGGCGAGCATGCCCAAAATCGGCCAAAGAACATCGCCTTGGGAAGCGGTGGCAAGAAGTGAGCCAGCGACAGGAAAGGTGCAGGTGAACGACGTGAGGGTGAATGTCAGGGCCATGAAGATCACACCCAGGTACCCACCGGCTGACTCCTGATTGGCGGTGTAGGTGAGTAGCCAGGAAGGGGGCTGAAGCTCGAAGAGCCCCAGCATACTTAGACCAAAGGCCACGAAAATCGTTCCGATGATGACATTCATCCAAGGGTTGTTGGCCAGCTGCGTAAGAACCGGGCCACCAAAAACCAGAGCCAATCCCACTCCCAGCAAAGTGAACGCCGCGATGATCGATAGGCAGTAGACGATCGCCAGACCGAGGGACTTGCCATGACCCTGCTTGAGGAAGAAGCCGACGGTGATCGGCACCATCGGGAAAGCGCAGGGAGTGAGTAGTGCGAGCCACCCCCCAAGAAATGATGCCACCAGAAAACTGACGATTCCAGAATCAATCAGTCCATTGCTGTTCTCATCATCTTGATCCGTCCAAAAAACAACGCTGTCAGCATCCGAGTTATCAATTTCAGTGGTGGGAGCGTTTGGTTGTTCTGTTGAAGTGGCAGGTTCATCTGGCGGGATTGGCGCCTTTCCAGTTTCGCCGACCACGCTTCCATCTCGCGACGTCATCGCAGTCACCGGTGGTGCGATGGCTTCTGCCTTCTCTTGCGCCCCTAGGGCAAAAGAGAATTTGGGCATGGGGACGCAGGAGCCTTTGGTACAGGCTTGCGAGCGGATGACGCCCTTCAAGCCGTAGATGCCGGGGGCTTGCCCTTCGGCTACCAGAAAGGGCTTTGTCCAGGTCACCTTGTCGTAGTAGACCTCCAGTGGCCCACCGGCTCCCGGTTCGACTTCGTGTGGATGATCTGCCACAAATGGGCCTGCTTCTGAAAGGCCATTCAATTGTTCGAAATCAACAACTGTGGCCGAGCCGCCAAATCCGTCGGGTTGCGTCATGGAGAAGGTATGGTATTTCGGATCGATCTTCGCGGTGAGGACAAGTTCAACCTTTTCGCCCGGCTTGGCATTTTCGGGAGTCAACTGAGCAGTGAACTCGATCGGCTGAGGCTTGACGCCACGCTTGAGTCGCTCGGTCACTTGAAAGGGAAGCATGCTCCCTGCGGCGGGCTGCTCGATTGAAGCTGTGGTGGTCGCCTTGGCTGGCATGCGCTCCGGGATGTTTCCTTCGAGCTTAGCCGAGAATTTGATGGCTGGAATAATCGGTAGGCATTGCCCACCTTCTCCGGCGCTGCAGTATTGTCCTTCGAGCCCACCGCTGATAACCAGGTTTTTGAGATCGACAGTCGGGGCAATATTCAGCACCTGGGTCCATGTCGCTGAATCGTGAAGTTTGAAAAGATCGACACCAAAGAGCGGTTCAAAGACCTTTTGTGGTGGTTTCGCAGAGACAAATGCACCTGCCGCAGTGACCCCTTCGGGAAGCTTGGTACGAATCTGGGTGCGACCCTCAAACTTGCCCTGCACATCATAAATATAATGACCTTCCGGCAGCACGACGGTCACACTGAGTTGTGCCTGGAACTGTTGAGCCTGGAGTCCGCTCGCTTGCTCTGGAAGCAGTGTCAATTGAGCTGATACGACCGGCTTGGCGGCAGCCCCACCCAAGAGCGAGTCACCTGCCGAATCGCCAAACAGATCATCAAACTGAGCCTCTGCTGCGATTGGGAAAACCAGCACCGCGAGCACCACGGCAGACAATTGCCAAAGGCTCTGCCAGAGCCCATGGCGGATGTCATGGCGGCCCTTGACGACACCTGATCGATGGGCATCCAGGCGATCATTATCAGAGTGTTTGGAATTATCAGGGTGCATTGAATTGCAGTGATCAATCTGGGCAGGCTGGAATGTTGCGGCAAAAGGCATATTCAGAGTCCGCTCTGCAATGGGGGAAGTCAGCAGCGATTATGTGTCAGTTGGGGCAGGTTGAAAAATGACAGTCTGCACCCGGTTAGATCTCTGTTTGAAAATCCGGGAACAGACTTTTCAATATTTCCTTAAGTTTAGCGTAAACCTTACAAAAAATTGGTTCAACCCTTGGGTTTCTGACAAGTTCTCTGACAAACAATGCATGAGTTGTGCCAATTGATCCCATCCGCATGTGCAGCCGGTTCTTTTGAACTCAACCAGAATCGAACTTTTGAAGAAGATCGTGTTTCGCATGTCGATAGAACTTGTCAGCACTCCTTCAGCGCGCTACCATTTTCGCAGCCTGCAAAGGTTTGTGCATCCCCTGCGGTGTGCGTGATGAGCCGAATGCGTTGACCCTACAATCATTGTTTCGGATGTCGGATCCGTCTGGCCGCGTGTATATCCGATGCTGCGAATGCAGCCTCTCGGCTCACACAACCCGGGCGTTCGGCATCCACCTGAACATTAAGGGTTCAGATAACCATCAGTGCTCACACGGCTCGCGCGGAGGTTGCACTTTTTCGTTTGAGGGACTGCCTCTGAGGCAGCATTGGTTGGAGCGTTAATCATCCAATGGCTCTCAACCGGCAGTCCCTGGTTCAGTTTGCGGGTCGGCCTCGGCCAATTCTTTGTAGGGTGGATGCGAATTCACCAATTCAGTTTCTCTCCAACACTTGGTACTCACTTCGGCTCCGACGTGAAGCCTCACCATAGACTCTTCCACTCACCATGCCATAATGGCGGGGGAACAAGTCTTTCCCATGCCAGGTGATCCATGTCTCTCTTTGCCAGTATTGAGGCGTCGCATCTTGAGGATGCCAAGCCACTCGCTGCCCGGATGCGTCCAAGGAACCTCAACGAGTTCATCGGACAGTCACACGTTCTGGGCGAAGGGACGCTCCTCAGACGTATGTTGATTGCCGATCGCATTCAATCTGTCGTCTTCTATGGCCCACCCGGCGTCGGAAAGACAACTCTTGCAGAGCTCATTGCCAAAAGCTCAAAACGCCGATTCATCGCACTCAATGCCGCTGCCACCGGAGTCAAGGAACTGCGCGAAGCCCTTGATGAATCCCGCGAGCGACTCAAATCGAGCGGCACAAAAACACTGCTCTTTGTCGATGAACTGCATCATTTCAACAAGCAGCAACAGAATGTGCTGTTGCCCGATGTCGAACAGGGAGTTATCTCCTTAGTGGCAGCCACGACGGCCAATCCCTTCTTCGCGCTGATTGCACCGCTTCTCAGCCGGAGCCAGATCTTTGAATTGAAGCCGCTCTCTACGGAAGAAATCAAAGCCGTTCTCCGTCAGGCCTTATCCGATGAGACACGAGGTTACGGCCAGAAAAACCTGAGGGTTCCCGAAGACGTCCTTGATTTCCTCGCGGCGAGTAGCGATGGCGACGCGCGCAGGGCGCTTTTAGCTCTTGAGATTGCTGTCGAATCGTTAGATTCCCGCGTTCTGGAACTCACCCTCGAAATCGCACAGGAGTCGCTGCAAAAGAAGGCCATTCGCTACGACAAAAGTGGCGATGATCACTACGACGTCATCAGTGCCTTTATCAAAAGTATGCGTGGCAGTGATGCCGATGCCACCATCTACTGGCTGGCCCGCATGTTGGAAGCAGGAGAAGAGCCTCGGTTTATTGCCCGCCGGATTGTGATTGCCGCCAGTGAAGATGTCGGCATGGCCGATCCTCAGGCACTGGTTGTCGCGATGGCGGCCGCTCAGGCCCTCGAAATGATCGGCATGCCGGAAGGCCGAATTCCTTTAGCACAAGCGGCGGTCTATGTCGCCACGGCTCCAAAATCCAACGCCTCTTACAATGCGATCAACCACGCGCTGAGTGACATTCAGAAACAATACATTCTGCCAGTTCCGAATCATTTACGGGATGGCCACTATCCCGGTGCCAAACGTCTGGGCCATGGCGAAGGTTACCAGTATCCTCACGATGCCCCAGACGGCTGGGTCAGGCAGGATTACCTGACAGAGCCTCGAAGCTATTACACACCCACCGGACGCGGCTACGAGGCGGTCGTACTTCAGCGACTCATCGAGCGGAATGAATCAGGTCGTTCTCCGTCGTAAATCATTCGGGTTGGGCTCGATCAAGATGTCCAGGTGGTGGCGGGCCTTGTGCAAAGAGCAGTCGTATATCATCAATTCGACTTGCTGAATCTTCATGCGTCTGAAGTCTTTCGACTGGCACGGAATCTATGAACTCGACAAGATTCCTGAAGCAGGTCTTCACTTTTTGCTCGAATCGTGGCCTGTTTCAATTGCGGCTTTAGAAACCCACAGGTTCCCACCATCAGTAACGGCCTTGATACTTCCCACCAGATTCTCTGCCAGAGGTCCTCTCGATGAACGTCGTTGATCGTCGTCAGTTTCTTGGCCTGACACTCAGTGCGGCAGCCTTCAGTGCCGCCTCAAATTTACTTCCATTCGGCGACCGCTATGCCCACGGCAAAGTTCTCGGTGCAGACGGGATGCCTGTCTCACCGCAAGTCGAGGGGCCGGAAACGATGTTCCTGACGTGGCCAGGCGATCCCACGACGACCATCTGTATCCAGTGGATCGACGAAGATCATGGAAACGAACTTGAAATCGCTTACTCCCCATGGGACAGGGACGACTGGAGGGTTGTCCAAGTGACTTCCAAACCGTTCCCGTTGACGAAAGACAAAGTCTATCGTGCCAGCATTTCGTCACTTCAACCGGGGACAGAGTATCGCTTTCGTATGGGAGCCGATGCTCCCACGTTCCGTTTTCGAACCACGCCCAGAAAGCTGACTGATGCCTTTCATTTTGTCTCGGGTGGTGATGCCGGTACAGGCAGCCATGCGATCGGAACCAATCAACTTGCAGCCCGGCAGGAACCTTACTTTGCTCTCATTGCCGGCGATCTCGCTTACGACAACGGCAAATCTCCGAAAACATTTATCAAGTTTCTGAAAAACTACCGAGCCCACATGGTTGACCCACAGGGCCGGCTCATTCCGCTGCTGGCCTGTCCAGGAAACCATGAGGTCGATGGTGCCTATAAACAGCCCCGCGAAAAGGCGGGTTCCTACCTCTCGGTCTTCGACTGTTTTTATCCCGATACGACCTACGGTGTGTACGATATCGGCGATGACTTCAGCCTTGTATTGCTCGATACCGATCATATTTCGCCCATCGAGGGGGAACAGACGTCATGGCTCGAAAAAACGCTGGCCGCACGACAAGACAAAAAACATCTCTTCGTGGCCAATCATGTCCCCGCTTATCCATCGTATCGAGCTGCCAATATCGACAGCGATAAGCCGGGAACGGGAGCCGCCCAGCGAAAACTCTGGTGCCCTCTGTTTGAACGTTACAACGTCGATGTCGTACTGGAACATCATGACCATCTTTTCAAACGGTCACATCCGTTAACTGATGGCCGAAAAGATAAATACGGCGTGCCTTACTTAGGTGATGGTTCCTGGGGGATGTTGCGGCCCCTCAAAGAACCCGAGTTGCGGCCCTACCTGGCCAAAGTCAGTTCGTCATACCACATGACGGCCCATCATCTCGAAGGAGACGAACGGTTTCATATCGCACTTGAAGAGAATGGCCGGATTGCCGATGTCTGCATGACCAGAAATAAACGTGCTGCCCGAAGAGGATGATCTTCAACGATTGGTCATCGCGACGCGTTCATGGAGTCTCGAGAGTTGACTCTGGCCGTTTGTGAATGGTCATGAGAATGGCGGAGAGGGGGCCGCGTTCCGCATATTGCTGGGTCTTCACCTCGAAGAATGCAGGTAAACGTTGAGCCCATTCCCTCACAGCCTCAGTTTCGGCTGCCCCTGCCGGATGACCGGGATAGAGCATAACAGTCAGCAGGCCGGTCGCAGAAAGCAGCATCAAGGCCTGTTCGAGTGCCGCGATCGTCTCCGTCGCCGTGGTGGTGATGGACTTATCACCTCCGGGAAGATAGCCCAGATTCAACATGACAGCGGCCAACTTTCCATGATACTTTTCGGGGATGACGGCGTTCATCTGGCTGTGCGAAACCTGATGCAATTGCACCCAGGTCAGCCCCGCTTGAGACCGCCGGTATTCGCTGGCAGCGATCGCCTGTTCTTGAATATCGAATGCCCACACGAACCCCGAAGGGCCGACAGTTCTGGCAAGAAATTCCATGTCATGGCCATTCCCCACCGTCGCGTCGATTGCGAAATCTCCGGGCTGAAGATGCTGCCGGAGCAGTTCATGGGCAAGGGTGGTTAGCGGCACGGGTCGCATGACAATCTTTCGGAGGGATTGCTGACTTGATGACAAGAGAAAGCCGGCCGAGCCATCGACGCGATGACTCAGGAGTTCTTAGGCTGCTGGAATGATAGACTGAATGCCTCGTCGCTTCCTGACAGTGAAGTCAGGTCTTTGTCATTTTTGTTGGATGGCCACTCATAGGCTTTCCATGAAATAATAGCGCTCAGTGTGCCATGCTTGCAGTTCTGGGCAAGCATGTTTTCGCAACTAACAGCGCTGTTATTTCTTGTGAAGCCTGTCACAGTTCGCATTTCAGAGGTTGAGCAGTACATGTCAGCACCCACAGATTCGAGCGTATCCTCACAGCCAGGCCCTGTGTTGCCAGAATTAAGAACGCTGGGCACCACCGATATTCGGGTCACGGCGATTGCGATGGGGTGCTGGCCGATTGCGGGCATTACGACGCAAGGTGTGACCTGGCCTCGAAGTCTCGCCACACTCCAGGCAGCTTTTGATGCCGGAATCAACTTCTTTGATACGGCTTATTGCTATGGTTACGAGGGAGAATCGGAGCGATTGATTGCAGAAGCCTTAGGCCATGTGCGCGACAAAATTGTGATTGCATCGAAAGGGGGCATTCACTGGAGTGCAGATCGAGTTCAAGTCAAAGATGGGCGGCCCGAAACGATCATCCGGCAATGTGAAGAGAGTCTCCAGCGACTCGGTACCGATGTGATCGACTTGTATTATCTCCACAGCCCGGATCCACAGGTTCCCGTCGAGATTTCTGCCGAGGCATTTTTACGGCTGTTCGAGCAGGGCAAGATTCGCAGTGCCGGTCTTTCGAATGCGACTTTAGAGCAGTTGTCGGCGTTTCATCGGGTGTGCCCGCTGTCGGCATATCAGCCGCGTTACAACATGGTGCAACGGGAAATCGAACAGTCTCAGTTGCCGTGGTGCCGGGAAAACGAGGTTTCGTGCATTGTCTACTGGCCGCTGATGAAAGGTTTGCTGGCTGGGCATTATCCGCGAGAGCATGTTTTCCCTCCGGCAGACAGTCGCCATAAGTATGCCGTTTTTCAGGGGCAAGAGTGGCAAAGGAACCAGGATTTGCTGGATGAATTGAAGGCGATTGCTACGCGGTGTGATCTTTCAGTCGCCCGGCTCGTGCTCCAGTGGACAATCCAGCGGCAAGGGATTACCTCAGCCCTGTGCGGAGCCCACCGGCCCGAACAGATTCAGGAGAATGCGTTTGCCATGGTGGGAAAACTCAGTCATGAAGCGTTATTGGAGATCGAGTCAGCGATTGCCCGCCGAGATTTGTCATAAACATTTTGAAAAAAATCAGATTCCTGTCGAAATGGCCATCGGCCAATCGTCATCTTGCTGAGTGAGGTCGTGGATCTCGCCAATGATTTGAATGAGTGCGACGGCGTTCGAACGCCTCGCCAGAAGATCAGGGAACTGAAAATGCTTTATGCCGTCCTGGTTTATGAAACAGCCCATGAAACAGAAGCTCGCAATCATCCAGAGCGGGCCGGTGCTTATTGGGGAGCCTACAAAGCGTATTCGGACGCGCTGGTACAAGCGGGTGTGATGGCGGGCGGTAATGCTTTACAGACCATCAGCACTGCGACAACGGTACGAATTCGTGACGGTAAGCGTGATGTGCAGGATGGTCCTTTCGCAGATACCAAGGAGCAGCTCGGCGGAATGTTCGTGATCGATGTGCCCCATCTCGAAGCGGCACTCGAATGGGCAGCACGTTGTCCTGCGGCTCTCACGGGTTCAGCAGAAGTGCGACCAATCCTGCCGATGAATGGATAGCGAGTTTTTGTGTTCGCAATTGAGGTCGAATCGTAAAAGTTCGATGCCGGGAGACGCGATGAGTGTTTCGCAAGATGTTGCTGTTCATCGCGTGACTTCCGGGGAATCGCATCTGGCGGTCGAACGCGTGGCCCGCGAAAGCTATGGACGTTTAGTGGCCATTATCTGTCGAAAGACGAATGACCTGGCCGCTGCAGAAGATGCCCTGGCGAGTGCTCTGCTGACTGCACTGGAAACCTGGTCACAAAGCGGGTTACCCGTCGATCCTGAAGCCTGGTTGATTCGAGTCGCGCAGCGGAAATGGCTCGATGAGACCAGGCATTCGCAACTGCGAGACCGCGTGCTCCGCGAAGTCATCAGCCCGGTCTTGGCTCTCCTGCAGGAGAAATCGGCAATGCACTCGTCCGAAGATCCTCTGCAGGATGACCGGCTGGCCATGATGTTTGCCTGCGCTCATCCCGCGATCGAACCTTCAATGAGAACGCCACTCATTTTGCAGGCCGTTCTGGGAATTGATGCGGGGCGCATTGCCTCGGCGTTCCTGATCAATCCGCAAACAATGAGCCAGCGTCTTGTCCGGGTGAAAAACAAACTGAAGGTGGCGAAAATTCCCTTTGAATTGCCGCCTGAGCATGAATGGCAGGATCGACTGGATGATGTTCTCAGTGCCATTTATGCAGCCTACGGAACAGCTTTCGATGAAACAATGTCCGGCCAGTCTGGTACCCGAGCTCTTGCCAGAGAGGCGATTTGGCTGGCGCATGTAGTTCAAAAGACATTACCTCAATCTGCCGAAGCAGCGGGGCTTTATGCACTCCTGCTCTTCTGTGAGGCGCGGCGTAACGCACGGCGTGGGATTGACGGGCAGTATGTTCCGCTGCTCGAACAATCGCCGGAACTCTGGGATGGGGGAATGCTCGACGAAGCCGAAGCCATTCTAATTGCCGCTTTTCAACAACAAGCCCCCGGTCGATTTCAATGGGAAGCGGCAATTCAATCGGCCCATTGTGCGCGCCGGCACTTGACTAAGGAACACAGCTTCGTGGACTGGCCGGCGATTGCCGTACTCTACGAGGGATTGCTGAGCTTCGCACCGTCACTGGGGGCACGAGTGGCTCAAGTCGGTGCCTTACTGCAGGCGAACCAGATCGAACAGGCGAAGGAACGATTTGCTCTGATTCCGCGTGAGGCTTGCCGAACTTATCAGCCGTGGTGGGTGGTTTCAGCGGAACTCGCTCATCGGCAAGGTCAAAACAGTCAGGCCCACAGTGATCTGATGATCGCCATGGGCCTGACGGAAGATTCTGCAGTGAAAGCTTTTCTGGCCAGGAAGGCCGCCAGTCTCGAATTTTGAGACTGGCTTGAGTCGTCACATTAAAAGTCGACTATCAGAAGTCGCTAATTAGAAATCACCAGTGACTTCGCCACCGGCACGAGTTCCTAAAGCACCCCAAACACCGTGTGGGCTGGGACCGCCCAGAGTATTGGCGTTTGCCCCGAGGCCACCCGCATCGATGTTGTCGGAGATGAATCGGACAGCACCGTCAGCCATCAAAGCATGAACCCCACCTGTGTGATAGCTGCTGGCAGAGAGAACACTGCTGACAGCATCAGAAGTGGTGTTGGTATCATTTGTACAAGAAGGGGAGTTCGGAGAGAGAATGGGGGTGAAGCCGACATTCTCAGCCTGAGCATCAGCCCAGAATGAGCTGAACTTTCCTTTGACGTTGGTTGAGGTTGTGAATCGACGATTCGCACTGACTGCAGCCACCGAAGTCACGCACGAGCCGGGATTCGTGGTAATGGTCGCTACCCCAGCCAGGGTACCGCGTCGAACATCGACGTTGTTCTGCGACTGCCAATCGATGTTTCCAACACAACGCTCAGCAAATGCCAGAGTGTTGCTCGTACCATCTGTCACATCGCGAACACCGTAGGTCGCATTGCAGGCAAACAATCCGTTAGTACGGGTTTCGTCTCGGTTGTTGGTGATAAAGTCACCCATGTTGAAGGCATAGCTCACTGTGCCACGGGGACGAACTTCGAATGGGTCGGATGGGCACTTGAGCGCTGCAATATTCATGTTGTAACCACTCCAGCCTGCCCAAGGTCCTGATCCGCCGGGTGCAACCGGAACAGGTGTGGCAGCCGGATTGCCCGCTTCAATGCTGTTGTAGAATGGCGCCTGATCGAGATATGGCATCAAAGAAATCATGCCCGTACGACGGTTATAGTTTCCATCGTTTCGCGAAGAGTCACCATTTCCGCGGGTGCCACCTTTGCGGTAAACGAAAGAGCCAAAGACATCGTGGTAGTTGTGCAGGGCCAGGCCCAGTTGCTTCAAATTGTTACGGCACTGTGTACGGCGAGCTGCTTCTCGGGCCTGCTGGACAGCGGGGAGCAGCAGGGCAATCAAAATGGCAATAATGGCAATCACCACCAGGAGTTCAATGAGCGTAAATCCAGAACGTCTTGACATGAAATCAGCCTTTGTCGATGGGATTAAAAGAGAAGTCGGCAAGAATAGCCGTAAAACCACTAGGCTATTGTATCGGAAACCACGACAATTCAACAGGCTAAAACATCAAAATGTGTCGGTGTGTTTGCTGGCGTTTTGAGAGTTTTCCCTGATGGGAGGCCGCAGATTGCAGGAACTTCGACCTTCATCAATGTTGAATGAATTGCTAAAATGCGTGAGCTTGATTGGCGAAAGATTTTTTCGGGAAATGACTTACGGCGAATTGTCACCACAGAATTCCGTGTTTTCATATCGACTCAGTCCTGCATTTGATTCCCGTGCTGAACAAAATCCTTAGACTCTGCCAACGACCTGAACTGATAGATCCGCTCGGAGAATCCCTGCATGAGCAACGAATCACCGAGTCCGCAAGTTTCCGCTCCGGTTACCCAGTCTTCCCAATCGTCGATATTGACGAAGGTTCTTGTGGTTTGTGCATCCACAATTGGGGTGCATATTGCGTTGCTGAATCTATGGCCTCATGCCGAGAGCTTTCCCCCAAGGCATCGACCAGCCGAGGACACGCGTGCCGCAGCGTTTGCTGAAAGCCTTCAAGCGGCAAAGCTCTCGGAGAAGGAGGCGGCACTTTCTGGCAGCAGACTGCTGGCCAGTACAGGGTCGCTGACGAACCATTCCTCTGGCGGAACCGAACCACGCATTTCCGAACCTGCGCCGTTCCAGCCTCACGCATCCCCGTTGCCTCTATCTCAGGCAGACAGTGGCCCTCCCAATGAATTACCGCTGAAAGAACCCGCGACCTTGCCGGATCTCCCTCTGGAGACCACGGTGCAAGAGCCGAATTCACCTTCCCAAGTGCCTAAAGCTCCATTGGATCGCAGCGCTCCTCGATCACCACGTGAAATGGCGGCTCGCCAACAACGTTTCGACGTCATTAAAAAAGAGTTGCCCAACGCCAGTGAAGACGAACTCAACATCTGGGTGGAGCAGTTCCAGGATGTCCCCTTGGAGTCGCTGAGAGATCTCATTCGGCTAAGGCAGCAGTTCCCCGTGGGATTGCCAAAATCTTCCATGGAAATCGGCTCTCAGAGTCCCGGGATTCCAGGAGACTCGGATCAGCAGTCAGGCAAAGACCCCCAAGTCATCCCATCGCAGCCCGATGAAACTTATTCAGGGGAATTTGGTAGCACCCAGATTCCAGCACCTTCCGGCGGTGAGGTGTTGCGTACCGCCGATGTGATCGAAGCGGTGGCTCCGGAAATTCGAGTCCTTCGTGCAGCACAGCAAATTCACCGCCAGAACATGGCTCAGGCGAAGACAATTGGTTATCGCCGCCGGGTGGTTCAACTCCAAAGCCATGGCACTCCACCGGCCGAACAGGTGCCGTCTTTGAATTCGACCATCGACCCAACACCCGGCGAATGGATCATTACCGAAAGACCCCTGGACGTCGCGATTCAGGGCTACGGCTGGTTTGTTGTGCGACATGATCAACAACAACTGCTGACACGGGTGGGCCATCTCGTCTGGAATGAAAACAGGCAGCTCGCGGTCGAGATTGGCACAAAATCTTATCCGCTGGACCCGCCCATCGTCGCTCCTGAAGGCTGCACACAACTGCTGATTGAAGAGACTGGCAACGTTCAAGCCGCCACAGCGGGGAGTGAGCTTTCATCGCTGGGCGTCATCACGATGGCCACCGTTCCGGATGCGACTCAGCTTCTGGAAAAACTTCCCGGCTTGTTTGCAACAACTGGCAAATCGGGAAACTTGACCTTGCATACCGCAGAGACGGCTCGATCTGGTAAGCTGATTGCTGGCCGGTTGGAACAATCCAACGTGAACTCCGAATTGGAATTGCAGTTTCATCGAGATCTGGATGATCAGATCAGTTTACTGCGAACCGCCTGGGAAGAATCGCTGTCGAGATTGAACTGGGCAAGAAATGAGTAAATCTTCCCCTGGGTTCCTCAGTGGGGTGAATTTACAGAGATCGGTTTTTTGCGGGATCTGCCACTTATGGCCAAAAAGCCGAAACCTCAACTGCGGGCCAACCTGCTAAAGAATCGCAGCACGCGGCAACGCAAAAATGATTTCACCAGAGATGTGGAAGTCGATGCTGACCGCGTTTTTGAATTGAAATCGAGCGAGCGTGTTCGCGGCCGCAATGAAATGAGTCGCAAACGGACCATCAGCGGCGCCACGCTGGATGGAAACCGGATCGTGCTCGAGATTGATCCCGAGAAGGCACTTTATGGTCGAGTCCTCTCTTCTGTGGGATCTACTCAATGCACTGTCCAGGTTGAAGATGGCCGCCGATTCATGTGCAGTGTCCGGCGCATCGTCCGAACAGTCGCCCGCGAAACCCGGAATGCCGTCGTGGCGGGCGATAAGGTCTGGATCACAGCCTCTGATGAGACAACGGGTGTGATCGAGCGAGTCGAACCCCGCGAAGGTGTCCTCTCCCGCGGGCACCAGAATCGCGAACACATTCTGGTGGCAAACGTGAGCCAGATGCTCATTGTGGGCTCGGCAGCGCAGCCGAATCTGAAGCCAGCGCTCATCGATCGTTTTCTTGTCAGTGCCGGTAAGGGAGGCGTACACCCGATTGTCTGCGTCAATAAAATCGACCTGGTTGATCCCGTCGAGTTGGTCTCACTTTTGGGTTGGTATTCCCAGATTGGCTGCGATGTCGTGATGACCAGTGTGACCACTGGCTATGGTGTCGATCGACTGCGGCAACTCCTCAAAAATGAACAGACGGTGTTTGCCGGGCAGAGCGGTGTCGGGAAATCGAGCTTGCTCAATGCTGTTCAGCCGGGGCTTTCTCTCCAGACTGGCCAGGTGAGTGAAGTCACGCAGAAAGGCAAACACACAACGCGGTACACACAACTCTTGCCACTGATTGAAGGTGGCTGGGTTGTCGATACGCCCGGCATCCGGCAGATGGAACTCTGGGATGTTCGACCGGAAGAAATCGAAGGCTATTTTGTCGAGTTTCGCCCCTTTGTGGCGCTGTGCCGCTTCCCCAGTTGCCGCCATTATCGGGAAGAAGATTGTGCCGTGATCCGGGCTGTGCAGATGGATCTGATCCCACGAGTGCGGTACGAGAGCTATCTGCGAATGATGCTGGGCGACGACGCCTGAAATCACCGGGGCTTACTCATGAGGTGTGGCCTTGCATAACAGGTATAGCACTTGGTTGAGTGGCACGCCCCTGAAGGCTCTGCGAAAGGGCGTGATCTTAGCGTTTATAACATCCATTTGTGTGATTGCAGGGTGACTGTTATTGGATATCACCGTCTGCTCTCAGTCACTCCCTGGATAGGCAATGACCCATCCCAGAAATCAAGAGCGTGTCGAGGGTCAGTCAAGCATGCTTGCTCCGAGCCGCAAGCATGGCACTCAAATCTTTTCTTAATCCGGAATCTTTATTAGTAACGACCTGGATGAATGCCAATCGATTTGAGTCAACCAGACTCAAGTGATGTTCAATACGCAATTGAAAAAGAGAAAGCATCATCTAGGCATCCAGCAGTTTTCGGAGTGTCTCCACGTAGCGGGGGATGGCCTCGTCGGGGCTTTCGGCGGCTTCGTATTCGAGGATGAGATAGCCCTGATAGCCGGCATTCTTCAGTATGGAAAGAATGCGTGGGATATCGGCCAGTTCCTTCTTGCCGTCGGTCTTGAACATTTCGACCTTGAGCTGTGAATTGATGGCGAAGGGGGCAATTTTTTCGAGATCGGCATAAGGATCCGCCGTCCGAAAGTTCCCGCTGTCAAAATTGATTCCAAAGAAAGGAGAAGCAGGGACAGCGTGGTAGATCTTGAGGAGTTGTTCGGGCGTGGCAGTGATCCCGCCATGATTCTCCAGTGCCAGGCAAACCCCTTTGCTGGCAGCATATTCGACCGCTTTGGTGATCCCCTTCACGCAGCGTTCGAAGGCAATTTCCTCGGTATCTCCTTTAGCAACTTTTCCGGCGAAGATACGAATCACCGGTGCCCCCAGCAGAACGGAGTTGTCGATCCACTGTTTCGTCATCGCCATCTGGGCGTCGAGAGCCGGGCCTTCAGGAAGACAGAAATCGTTCCCAATCGCTGTGCCTGTGATATCAAGGCCTTTGCGGAATGCCTGGTTTTTGCAGGCGTAGAGATACTCTGGCGAGACATCCTTCGGGAAGTAGTAGCTTGTCAATTCGCAGCCATCGAGGCCGAGCGAAGCGCAGTAGTCGATGAACGTCGGGATCGTCGCTCCCTTGGGAGGAGTCTTTTCATCCCAGGCTTTCGCGAGACGGGCATTCCAGGAGTATGCCGCCAGCGACAAGCGGGTCTTCTTTTTGAGCAAGCCACTAGTGGGGACCGCAGGTTCGCTGGCCAGGATTGAACCTGTTGCAACGGACAAGCCCGTTGTCGCTGCAGCAGCGACCGTCAAACTCTGTGTGAAATCGCCAAAAAACTGCCGGCGGGAAGAAATGGGGAGGTTTTCTGGCATGTGAGTATTCCCTGATGATATTTCAGTGTGAGCGGACCTGCAGATTCCAATCGTACGAATTTCCGAGAATGCATCCGCATGTCGAGAGTATGACAGACAGCGGTTAGCGAATCCAAATCATTCAAACGAAAGTGAGCCGTGTTGCTCCTGCCATTGACGAAATGCTGCGAGAACCTGTGCAGGAGTCGCAGTTCCTGTGGCTCCCAATTGCTGGACAGTCACCCCCGCCACCAGATTGGCCACAATGGCGGCATCAATGACAGAACCACCAGAAGCCAGAGTCAGCACCGCACCCGCTGTGGCCCCATCGCCTGCACCTGTGGGATCAACTGGACCTGTCACCTTCAAACCCGGGATCAGCTGCTGTTTGGGATCACTCACGATGATCCCTTTTTCGCCCAAAGTCACAAAAACAGTCGCACCGGTTTCGGCCCGCAAGCGAGGGACGACCGGAATCAGATCCTTCTCATCAAGCTCGTCGCCAGGAAGTGGCTTGAATCGTCCGACCGCTTCGAACTGATTGGGCTTGATGATGATATTGCGGAAGTGGCGCACATTCCGTCGGCTATCGGCCCAGAACGTCACTTTGGGAAACCGTAGTGCCAACTCAGCGAGGACATCTCGCATCGACGATGTGATGACGCCTGTGTTCTGAATCTCCACCTGATCCATAATGATCAACGCATCGACTCGCGGCAAAATGTGTGTGAGTGCCGCCGTAAGTTGGGCGATGACCGATTGCGGTGTCGGATGACGATTTCGCACATCGTAACGGTGCATTTCTCCCTGCAGGCCCGGGATATGAATTTCGGTTGGCTTGATGCTGGTGGGAGTGCGGATTTCAGGGCAACGCAGCAGGCCATCTGTCGAACAACCCAGCTTCCTCAACCCTTGATGGAGATCGTACCCTTCGCCATCATCACCAATGGCTCCCAGGGCATAAAGTTCCCCGGCACCTAAAGCGGCTAGGTTGTTAATCACTGTCCCCGCAGCACTGGGGCTACGACGGACTCCCACCACCTGATGGGCTTTGCGACCTGTTTCCTGACTTGTTTCCAGCAGGCCGGAATCAATCTCAAGGTACTTATCGAGAAAGAAATCTCCCAGAACTGCAATACGCCGCAAGGGGAACTCGCAAAAGAGCTTTTGGAGATCCTCGATGTTCATATTTCAATTCCGAATAAAGGCGACTGTCGATGGATGACGGATCCACATCAAATAGCGCAAGATATGCGTGAAGATTAACGGATTGCTCTCGATTATGGTAATCGGAGCAGCAGAATCCCGGAAAGGTGACCGCGTGATTTCTCAAGAACTGGCGATGGGTCTGGCACTGATCGGGATGAGCCTCTTCTTCCTGCAGCGGGCGGTCTGGATTGTGGCGGAAACCCGAAAGGGACAATGGCTGAAGAGTCGTCTGGGTGAAGATCGAGCCGTGATGACTGTCCGCCTGATTGCAATGAGCTTCGCACTGATCGGTGGTCTGCTGGCTGCCGGTGTGATCGAACCATGGCGCTGGGAGTAAACCGACAGAGTCAGAAGTACGCGATTCCACAAGGCCTGACGAAAAAGCCGCATTGCTGATTAATCGTTTAGGCGGGTTGCCTGATCAGCACGTGATAGCAGAGGGCAGCGTGCGCCATATGGTTCCGGGCGTGGATGATCTGCTGATCGCGGTCGTAGCGAATGCGGAATCGAGGATGACCAGTGCCAGATTCAACCCTTGGTTCCGATGGAGCTTTTCCAGAATACTGGCATGCAATCGCCGTCCGATTCCCAGTTGTTGCCAATGAGCCAATCGTGTCCGAGCGGTCTCGCAAGTGCAGCCCTTGCCTGCTGAGAGTTTGTGCCAACTGCAGCCAGTCGTGAGCACGAACCAGATGACTCAGAGGACATTTTCACGCGAGCTGGGATGTCGGCCGCCTCCCGAAAGGTTGATAACGAGCGTCCCGGCGGGGATTGCTTGGGCCGCATGTTCATGACAGACTCAGAAATCATATCCTGCAAAAGAGCATTCATGATCGACTCCAGAAGGAATAGAAGGTGGTGCTTTCACTTCCTGTAGCAAATGCCGTGCCATTTGTCGGGTGCTTTTGGTGCTTAGTTTTTTGTCGAGGTCTAAAACAGATTGCCCAGAGATCTTTTGACCCACCGCAGCAGTCTTTGCATCACCACACAACCTTCTTGTAGCCAATTAGCACTTTGCTTATCTGTTTCCTACTAAAATCTATAAGAACTTCTTGAAATTGCGGAGGACACTCATGTCTTTATTGTTGAGACTTCTAGATGCTCACCGAAAGGGGGCTACAACAAGCACAGAATTAGCGTTAGTGGTGGTAGATCGCTCTGAAGAAATAGATCTTAATGAATTGACGCTACTTCCAGAGGAGGTAATGGCTATCATAAGAAAGTGGATTCACGAGCGAGATTCAATTAATGACCGTGAATACTTTGATCCTTTCTCCGATGGTTTTATCAAGGCTTCGGGGTTTCAACACATACGTAGTTGGATTATTGACCACAAACTATAGCATGTGCCTACACTTCGTTTACTTCAGTTTGAGGTGGATGGTTGCGTAGCCAGGTAGGGTGCATGAAGTTCCGACGTAATGCACCTCTTCCCGCGATGAGATTCCCCCGCAGGGTCACTTAGAGCCTGGCAAATGCCGCATTGCTGATTAACCGTTTAGGCGGGTTGACTGATCAGCACGCAATAGCAGGCAGTGACGAGTGGCGGGTGGTTCCGGCGTGGATGATCTGCTGACCTCGGTCATAGCGAATGCGGAATCGAGATTGATGTTTAGTTTTTTGTCGGCCATTTAAGGCCGGTTCGGCCAGGAGACGCTCGTTGAGCAACGCTGGGGTGAGGCCTGTGATGAGAGCTGGACAGTTCTTTGGGCCATGGGAAGGGGTGGCTGCCATTTCACGCACTGATCGGCCGAATGCTGTGCAAAAGACCCTTTGCTGTCCGGGAATGCTAGAAACGAAAAACTCCCGGCAGCCACGTAAAGTCTGGTGCCGGGAGATGGATTTTTCAAATTGCAAGTTCAATAAGCCGTCAGTGGGTGAGCCTCCTCAAGGTCTGGTCTGACGCGCAATATGATGGGCCGCTTAGTTTCCATTTCCCGGATTGTTGGAATTGGCTGCTGCACTTTGCGGTTGAGGCAAACTGACGAGCACCCAGCGTTCCGTCTTGCCACGTCGATGAATGAGAACGGGAGCATCACCATCGGTCAGATTCTTAAGTCCCGCTTCCATATAGAAACCCTCGGAATCACCGACAGTCCATGCAGCCCGCTGTGTTTGTGGATCAACCATTCCATGAATCAGTTGAGTGTGGTCGGAAACGAGTTCTGTGTAGTTTCCTCGTAACACTCCCTGCTTGTTGATCGCCAGTTGCACAGTCAACTGAGGCTGCTGGTCTTCAGAAGGGACCAGAGCAAAGACGCCCAGCGGCAACCAGTCATCAGCAGGTGTCGTCGTAGCGTTTCGTCCATTGTTGGCCATTTGTGCTGCCTGCTGACTATATGCCGCAGCACTCCCCGCCACCTGTCCATTTACAACGACCATCTGGTTTTCATAATTAACATTGTCTCCGTATCCATAGGAAACGGCAGCGTTCGTTTGGTAGCCACAGTGCGCTGCCACTGCCGCGTGGCTGGCATTGGTATAGGCGGCATTGGCTGGCCAGTTCGACGCTGTCCATGCCGCCTGGTTGTCTCCATGCCATTCGGGGCTGTAAAGACTGGGATGATCGAAGGAATCCCTGACTGCTGCATAGCCTGCTGCTCCAGAGACCGCAGGCTGATTGTTCTTAGCCGCTGTAGCACCAACAGCCGCCCCTTGGGCACCAGACATTGTCGGCGGATTTTTATTGGCAGCAGCCGCACCAGCGGCAGCGCCCTCCGCTCCCGACACGGTCGGCTGATTTCGGCGCGAAACTGCAGCACCAGCCGCAGCATCCTCAGCACCACTCGGATTGGACGATTTATTCTTGTTCGCGGCTGCCGCAGCTCCCTGCGGCTTACTGCCAGATTTCTCTGCAGAAGAGCCTGATCCACCCGGGCGGCCCCCACCCGACCTATCTCCACCGCCGCCTTCCCCACCGCGTCCTCGCTGCTCTGCGGAAGCTGAAGTCATCGCGAATACCAGAGTCAATAACATCATCAGCAGAGTCGCTCGATGTCGCATCACGTGTCCTTAGAATCATTACCCGGTGATCAGAATGCCAGAAGCTCTCGTGGACGACCAAGGGTAAACATCGCTGAAGACTGATCGAATAGTCCCGTAGAAAATGACGGGGTTAAGATCCGAGAAGCGACGATTTACGAATCTTGAGCAACTTGAGTTTGTGACATCCAGACTAGAGCGATTTAACCTCGAGTTCGCAAGGAGCATTGAAAGAACTTTTGATGACGGTATTGGCTGATCATTAATGCCTGCTGGCATTCACCAGCTTATCGATAGGTGTGTTATTAATAGCCTGGTTATGAATGATCGTGTTGATAATGAGTGAAAAGAGAAAGCCAGTGGTCTCTCTGTCAGAGAAACCACTGGCTTCAGGTTGTCGCTCAGTCGGTAAGCGAAGAGAAAATCCATGAATTCTTAGAGATCATCGGCTGCTGGTGTCGTAGGTGCTGGGCGACTTCCACCGGGGCGACCCTGACCACGCTGACCTGGCTGCCCGGGAGCACCACCACGACCACCAAAACCGGGGTTTTCGGGGAACGTGAATGAAGCCCCCTTGAGCTCTTCGAGTTTTGTCTTCTGCTCGGCTGTGAGAACTTCCATCATTTTGGCCTGAGCTTCTGTGCGTTTCGTACGCATTTCTTCCATCATTTTGGTGCGTTCTTCGCGGCTCATATCGCGCATGCCTTCGATATTTGGGCGCGATGCGGTGCGAATTTCTTCGAGCTTGGTCTTCTGATCTGCAGTCAGTGCCAGCTTTTCAGCCACCGACGGAATCATGAGGGCTTCGACTCCAGCACGCTGAACCTGAAGTTGTTCGAGGCGGGTGAACTGCTCGGGTGTAAGGATCGACTTGACGGAATCCGTCATCTTTTTGGTCTGTTCAGTCATCGCCTTTTCGCGTTCTTCGCGGCTCATATCGCGAAGATTTCCCATACCTTCCCGCATCCCCTGCATCGTTTCACGGAATTTGGTCTTCTGGTCATCGGTAATCTTCAGTTCGGTCTGAACTTCGGGCATCATGAGCAGACCCATCGGGCCGCCACCCATTCCCCCACCCATGCCACCCTGAAAACCACCACGCTGACCACCGCCGGGAGGCTGTGCTGAAGCTGTGGAAATCCACAGACAGCTCACTGCAGCCACTGCTACGGCAACGCGGCCCGCTGACTTCAAAACTTGTTCAATCTTCAACATCACTCACTCCCCGAAAACCTGTGAAGAACCTGACTTGAAACCTGCTTTTTGACTGACGATTCACACAAATCATCAGAGGAACCAGCGCCATGCTTGTTGCGAGCCACATCTGCTGTGGACCAAGGCTCTCTTTGTCAAACACAGGTCGCACGTAGAAGTTCCGACGATCTCTCCGGCTTTTCGCGAATTCCTGGCTCTTCTTAATGGTCGGGCTCAGTTGCGGATGAAATCGCACGGAAAGCGACCGGCCCGTTCACAACCTATTGACGGGAATCGGAAGGTCGATATTATGTGACGGACGAGTCCGTTTAATAATTGTCCGTCAGTTTCCTCCCCGTCTGTGTGCCGATGAACTCACCCACCAGGCCCGGCCGCCCCGCAAATCCCAACTTGCGCAAACAGCGCGAAGAGGAGATTCTTCGCGCTGCGGCCAGGCTCTTCGCGGAAAAAGGATACGCACCGACCGATTTACAGGAACTTGCTCAGCGGTTGGGTGTCGGTAAGGGGACGGTCTACCGCTACTTCCCCACGAAGCAGGACCTCTTTCTCGCTACGGTGAAACATGAGATTACGAGATTCACAACGACACTCGAAAGCATGGTACCACGCGACGCTCCTCTCATTGAGCAGATGTCCCTCGTCATCGAAGCTTACCTGCAGTTCTTTCAGCAGAATCCGGATGTCGTCGAACTGATGGTGATTGAAAGATCACACTTCAAGCATCGACGACCCACTTACTTCGATCTCGAAGACGATCCTTCCTGTGCCCGCTGGGATGCACTTGTTTCAGCACTTATGGAACAAGGGATCATGCGCTCCATGCCTCTCGAAAAAGTTCGGCGGGTCGTGGGAGATCTCATCTATGGCACCATGTTTTCCAATTACATGGCAGGAAGAATCGCCAATCCCCAGGAGCAGGCTCTAGAAATTATGGATCTGCTCTACGGAGGCTTACTGACTGGCGAAGGATGGGAGGTCTGGAAGACTCACATGAACTCTCTCGGCTCAGTACGTCGCCTGAATGATCACGAACAATCTGCGAATTCAACGCCAGCCTCACATAGAAACTAAGTCTCATCATTACATTGCCACACTGTTTGGAAATCGACGTGACCGCGACTGCCCAGATCACCGATCCGAATCCTCCGCCCGCTACGATTCACCCGGCAACTCCCGCAAAGCCGGGATCGTCTCTGACCCGGGGCATCGTGATTGTCATAACGCTGGCTGTCGTCTCGCTGGTGGGATACTGGTTTTGGCAAGAAAAGTTTGTCTCGGGTAAGACGACAACGCCACGGGATTCTCAAGCGTCATTGGCGACTCAAGAACCCAGCCACAGTGAAGGGGAAGGCAATCACACGCTGGCTGCATCTTCAGAATCAAATTCGCAGGATTCACCTGATCTCGCCGCGAAGGCCAAACCAGCCGTGATTGTCACGACCAGCCCAGCCGAGGTGGCCAATGTGCAGCGCATTCTCAAAGCGGTGGGCACGCTCGAAGGATTTGAGGAAATCAGCCTCAGCCCGCAAGTTGGTGGGAGAATTCTGGCCATCCACAAAGAAGTGGGTGATCTCGTCGCACCAGGTGATCTCCTCATGGAGATTGATCCTCAGGATGCCCTGCTGACGGTCAAGGAATGCCAGAGTGCTTTGGATCTGGAACTTTCAAAACTGGGTTTGAAGGAACCGCCGGAGCAAAACTTTAACGTCGAGGCTGTCCCGGCCGTCCAGAAGGCCATGTTGCTGGAACTGAACTCTCTTCGCACTCTGGAGCGGGTGCGGCAACTCGCCTCGCAAAAAGTCACGACTCAGGACGACCTGGAACGAGCCGAAACAAATTACGAAGTGGCCAAGGTCGAGGCTCGCCAGCAACGATTACTGGCTGGAGAAACGATAGCCGCCATTCGCCAGAAAATCGCACTCTTAAAAACAGCGGAAAAGCGACTGCAAGATACGCGGGTGGTGGTCCCGACATTAACCTGCCTCGAAGGAAATCTCAAAGTTCCCTGTTCGCCACAATTGACGGTCGCCGAGCGTCACGCTTCGGAAGGTGAGAACGTCGTCGTGACTCAGATTTCACCTGTCTTTCTTCTGGTGATCGAACATCCTTTAAAGTTGAAGGTCTCACTTCCTGAACGAGTCATGGGGCAGGTCAAGACCGGGCAAAAAGTACGGGTCACCATTGAAGCCTACCCTGGTGAAGTCTTCACTGGCGAGGTGAAACGCGTGAACCCGACCATTCAAAGAAGTAGCCGGACGTTTGAAATTGAAGTGGCGATCCCCAATGAGGATCGCCGCCTGAAATCGGGTTCATTTGCAGTGGCCCAGATACTGACCGATCACCGTCCGACGGCTGTTGTGGTTCCTGAATCAGCGATTGTCAGGTTTGCCGGGGTCGTCAAGCTTTTCAAAGTGACTCCTCAGAACACAGTGCGGGAAGTTCTCGTCACTCTTGGCGAACGTATCGAGCAGACGATGAATGGCAAAAGCGTCCCCTACGTGGAAGTGACGGGTGAACTCCAGCCAGGTGAGACCGTTGTGACATCCGGTCAGTCACAACTGGTCGATGGAATCGCCATCAGACTGCGCGAGCCTGCACCAAATGCGGATTCTGAGGCCACTGCTGCTCCAGCGAAAGGAGCCCACCAGTGACCATCTGGGAACTTTGTATTCGCCGTCCGATCTTTACCACGATGCTGGTTTCCGCACCGGTCATTCTGGGGTTAGCCGCCTATCCCAGGTTGGGTGTCGAGCTGTTTCCGAATGTGGATGTCCCCATGGTCACGATCACCACCACGCTTCGCGGAGCGAGTGTGGAAGAGATGGAGACCGGGGTTACCAAGCCGATTGAAGAAATCGTCAACACGGTCGCCGGCATCGATGAGTTGAAGTCAACAACCAAAGAAGGCTCGTCTCAGGTCGTGATCGCCTTTGATCTCGATAAAAATGGCGATATTGCTGCTCAAGAAGTCGATGCCAAGGTTCGCACGATTCTGTCGCAATTGCCCGAAGGAACCGACGCGCCGATCATCGACAAATTCGCTGTCGATGCGACACCCGTGCTGACGGTCGCGATTTCTGGCAGACGCGATGAGCGAGAAATCACCGAAATTGCCCGCCGGCAGGTGAAGGAAATCCTGGAGACAGTGCCGGGAGTGGGCTCAGTCGCGATGGTGGGCAGCCGACAACGAGCAATCAATATCTGGATCGACCCTGATCGATTGCAGAAGTTCCCGAATCTGACGATTGAAGATGTGCGACTGGCTTTGCTACGCGAAAATCAGGAACAGCCGGGCGGGCGTGTTGATCGCGGCACAAGCGAAGTCGTCTTGAGAACCATGGCCCGTATGGCCACTCCCCAGGAGTTTGAGAGCCTGATTATCGCCAATCGCGGTGGTCAGCCTGTCCGCATCAGCGATGTCGGGCGTGTGGAAGACTCTATTGAAGAACCACGGGGGCTCAGTCGATTGTGGACGCGATCTGCCGATGGAAAAAATGTTTCTCAACCCGGCGATGCAGCCGTCAGCCTGATCATTCAGAAACAATCTGGCACGAACACCGTCAAAGTGGTGCATGAGATTAAAGAGAGAATCGCTGAACTGCAGGCCATTTTGCCCGCGGATATTCAGCTCAAGGTGATTCGTGATCAGTCCCGATTCATCGAAAACTCGATGCACGAAGTGCAGGTGCACCTGGTTCTGGCGGCGGTTCTTGTCAGCCTGACGATTTTGCTCTTTATGCGGGACTGGCGAACGACCTTGATTGCCGCACTCTCGATTCCGGCCTCGATGGTGGCGACATTTGCCTTCATGAATTTTATGGGCTTTACCGTCAACAACATCACGATGCTGGGGTTAATTCTTGCAGTCGGAATTGTGGTCGATGATGCGGTGGTCGTTCACGAGAACATTTTTCGCCATATGCAGGAGTATCAACTCTCAGCCATGGAGGCGGCTCGATCAGCCACCGCAGAGATTGCACTGGCTGTTGTTGCGACAACCATGTCGCTGCTGGTGATCTTTCTCCCGGTGATCTTTATGGGCGGGATCGTGGGGCGATTTTTCTCCAGCTTCGGTTATGTCGTGGGTTTCTCTATTCTGATGAGTATGCTCATTTCATTCACCATGACACCCATGCTCTGCTCCCGCTTTTTGAAGCTGGAAACCGGTCATCATGGAGAGGGAGGCTGGTTCTGGCAAAAGGTTGTGGCTGCTTACATAGCCATTCTCCGCTGGTCGATGAGACATCGCTGGGTGATTGTGGGGTCATCTCTTCTGGTGCTCTTTTCCACACCAGTCCTCTTTGTGGCGGTCGGGAAAGACTTTGTGCCCAAAGATGACCAGAGCGAGTTTGAAGTCTCAGTCAATCTTCCAGAAGACTATACGCTGCAGCGGGCTGATGAAGTGTTGACTGAACTCGACCTGCGCATTCGCCAGTTACCGGGAATCACTGATTCGTTCATCACAATTGGCGATACGACCGGGCGGATTACCAAAGGCCAGGGAGAGGTCAATAAGGCGACGATTTACTATCGAATACTCCCCATTGCCGAGCGAGATTTTTCTCAGTTCGATGTGATGAGTGATGCCCGAAAACTGCTCGTTCAATACCCGGATCTACGGGCCGCCGTGCAGGATGTGGCGGTCATTCAGGCAACCGGAATCCGGCAGGTGGCCATTGACTTGAATTTACGCGGCCCGGACATGGAGAAGCTGCAGGAATATTCCGATCGTATCATCGCCTGGATGAAAGAGCGTAAGCATTATGTCGATGTGGATACCAGTCTTTCATTTCGAAAGCCCGAACTGCGCGTGATTCCACTCAGAGAACGGGCTTCAGAACTGGGTGTCTCTGTGGCGGCAATCTCGACCACCGGGAACGTCCTCGTCGGTGGACTGCCTGTTTCCAAATACAAAGAAGCTGATCAGCAATACGATGTCTGGCTGAGAGCCGAGCGGGATCATCGCTCCAGTGCTGCGGAAATTGGGCGATTGACAGTCCCTTCCACCAAGACATCGACCGGTGTTGTCGAACTGGCGAACGTCGCCCGGTTTGAAGATGCCTTTGGCCCCAGCACGATTGAACGATTTTCCCGCCAGCGGCAAGTCATCGTTATGGCGAACCTTGAAGGTTTTGCCCTGGGAAAAGCTGTGGATGAATTGACGGCATTCGTGAAATCAATGGATCTCCCCGCCGATTATCGCTGGGAGTTTATTGGTCAGGCGCGTGATATGAGCGACGCGATGGGATACTTCTTTATTGCATTTATCCTCTCAATTATCTTTATGTATATGATTCTGGCAGCTCAATTCGAAAGCTTTATCCACCCGATTACAATTTTGCTATCACTGCCGCTCACAATCCCGTTTGCGATTCTTTCATTAATACTGTTAGGGACAAACCTGGATATCTACGCGATGTTTGGTTTGTTCATGCTCTTTGGGATTGTCAAGAAAAACGGGATTCTCCAGGTGGACTATACCAATGTGCTCAGAGCACAGGGTATGCCGCGCGATGAAGCGATCATTGAGGCGAATCGAACGCGGCTGCGTCCGATCATGATGACCACCGTGATGTTAGTCGCCGCGATGATTCCGATGGCTCTGGGGGAAGGTCCGGGAGCGGCCGCTCGAGCCGGGATGGCGAAAGTCATTCTGGGAGGTCAGGCTTTGTCACTCCTGTTGACGTTGCTGCTAACCCCTGTCGCCTATTCGATCTGGGATGATCTGGCCATTCTTTCGGCGCGGTGGCGGCCGTTGGGATCCCGCCAGCGATCGAAAACGCCCGAACTCGTCAGTGATCCAGCGGAAAAACTTGGCACCTCATTGCCTGCCTGACCTGCTGAAGCCAGGAAACCGTGCTGAATTGTGACCATTATGAATCAAGCATCGCCAAACGCCGTAGGTGTGGTGCCGATGTCGATAATGCTGCAGGCGATGATGACATTCAGCCCCAGGGCGGTGGCTTTCTCGTAGAGTTCGTCACTTTCACTCCCGGGATTGAGCCATAACTCCTGAGGCTTGAGCCGGGCGATTTCGTCAATCATCGAAAGCCCGACAACTGGCGGGACGTACATCGAAACTCGATCGACAGGCCCGGGTAACTCACTCAGCTTCGAATACACCTTCAGACCCTCAATCTCGCCACCTTTAGGATTGACGGGAAATACCTGAAAACCCTGTGCCAGATGTGCGCGGAGTGACTTGTTGCCATACTTCGTGCGGTCGGCACTCGCTCCAATAATGGCAACAGTCGGCTGGGGGTTGGTCATGCAGAAACTCTTTCTCAGTAACAATGCTTGCTGCCAGCGATCAGGCGGTGCGCAGGTCGGGAATTCTCAACATTTTGGGAATGGGGATCTTGAGTCCGACGACTGAGCCATACTCCTGTTCGAGTTGTCGGAAATTGAAATTCAGGAAGTGGCAAAGTTCTTTCGGGGGATTGAGCTTCAGATACTGATCGACAAACTCACCCATCTGACGGTCATATTCATTCTGACTATGGCTGTGCACGTGATAACGACCACTTAACCGGCGGATGTCTCCATTAAAATCCGCACTGATGTGATACAGTTCGTGGCAGATTGTGATCAGTTTCTCGCGGAACGTCTGCTCCTGAAAACGGGGCAGATAGAACGTGAGAATGTACAGGATTTCCTGCTCACCCGCGAAGAGACGGCGAATCGTCCAGTTGTGTCGCCCACGTCGAGTGACGAGATTGCCATTTTCAAACCGCATGGGTGTGAGCTTGGCCTGCAGACCATAAGGCACACTTCGCCTGGCCTGGGCAAAACCAATGGCCACCTGGTCCATATCGATATGCCGAAACTCTGGCAGGCGGATTGTGAGGTCGTCACAAAGTCGCCTGATGGCTTGGCAGAAATCGAAAGAAGCACCCTTCACGACGAGATTCCTTTCTCGCACAATCTTTCGTGCTGGAACTCACCACTCATTCCTCGCAGTAAACTCCGCCACGAGTTGAGAAGCAAGCACCCATCTGCAAACTTCTTGTGGATCCTGAGGAAGTGTGACTCACTGCCTCAGGATCCACTGAGGGGAAAATCTTTTGTTCTACAGGCTGGCAAAGCGAGCCACTTCTTGAGGTGTGAATTTCCGCGACAATCGTGCCCCCAGTTGCGAGACCACTCGACCAGCCGCCTGCGAAGCCAGATGGCCGGCCTGCCGATACGAAAGACCGTTGGTCAATCCATACAGGATGCCCGCCGCATACATATCGCCGGCCCCAGTCGTATCAATCGGGCGAACGGGAGTCGCTTCAATAGGAATCACCTGATTGTCCCGCAAAATCAGTGAGCCATCACCACCCAGTGTGAGTGCCACATCAGCCGCCAGATGATGCAGTTGCTGGGCACAATCGACGGGCTCGGTCTTCCCAGTGAGACTGCGCGCTTCTTCGAGATTGCAGAACAGGAGGTCCACAGGGCCTGCGATCAACTTGAGAAACTCATCTCGAAAGAGATGAATCAAAAACGGATCGGAAACCGTGAATGCCACTTTCACCTGATGTTTTTTCGCCAGTTCAATCGCTCGATAAGCGGCTGCTCGTGTACTTTCCCCCGTGAACAGATACCCCTCGACATAGACGTATTGCGATGCCGCAATCTGTTCTTCACTCAGGTCTTCGGGCCCGAGTGTGGCCGAAATTCCCAGGTGAGTGAGCATCGTCCGCTGGGCATCTTCTGTAATCAGAATGACCGACGTCCCCGAAACACCCGTGCCAAGCGGTGTGTCGACAGTGACTCCCAAGGCCTGCATGTCACTGAGCCAGAAGCGTCCGATCTCATCATCAGCCAGCTTGCCCGCATAAGCCGCAGTCCCACCAAAATCGGCAATCCCGGCAATCGTGTTCGAGGCAGAACCGCCCGCGCAGCGATTCACCGGATGACCTTCCAGACTGGCGAGGACATGGCCTTGCTTATCGGAGTCAACCAGAGTCATCACCCCTTTGGTAAAGCCGATTTTTTCCAGCAGTTCATCCGAGATTCGGGCCTGGATATCTGTGATCGCATTGCCCACACCGTAAACATCAAATTTCATGCGTTCAGCCTGCCTGCATCCGCCGACTCGCAATGTCGAGTCAGCGATAGGTTGTTACAGATTCCCCAGAGGAATCCCGTCGGGGAAAGCGTAGCGGATTCCTCACTGTGACTGAACTCTCCGACAGAGAAAACTGCTGTGCAAAATTCTGGTCATAATCGTTAAAGGCGGAATGATCTGGAAGAGTCGAACACCTCAAATCTCTGAAAGCGGGAGCCTTGTTCGTTATTGCCCGCCTTTTGCAAGGTATGTTTTGATAATGACTAGTTATGGTCATTTTGTGCAGGTACGGCCTGCTGACAAACCCGGAGTTGGAGTTCCCACGTGATTACGGCCTCAGCCCCCGAAGCCGCCCCGCCCGATGAAGATCAGACACGGGAAGTCTCGATTGATGACCTGATTGTCGGCCGGCCACTGGTATTCCCCGTCAACGATACACGCGGACGGTTACTTCTCGCAGCCGGGCAGGAACTGACCGGATCTGCCAAGCGTCGTCTGAAAAGCCTGGGTGTACATCGTGTCTGTGCCCATGCTGCGGATTCCATGATTCAAAATCTGAATCAGGTCGAACTCCGTTCTGCTTCGAGCCTGGCCAGCCACGATGAAATTTCCGCCAAGCTGGATCATGTCGTTGAACAGGGTCTCTTTCAGATCCAGAACAGCGGACCTGCAGTTCGTGATCGAGTGCGTCAGCATGGGGCGACATCCTTTGATCGAGAACTTCAAAAAGATGTTTCGGAGCTGCGCAGCGAAACGCAGGCCGAACTCTCGAATCTCGTTAAAGAAGCCTTGCAGGGCCGCAATGATACGGGTGGTGCTGTCGCTCAGATGGCCGCTCAATTTCTGGCTCAATCGACCGAAGATACCGATTGCGTGCTCTCAGTAGTGCTGGAAGCTGCCAAGAAGCCCGATCTTGCCGACCATGCACTGAAAATGGCTGTACTGGCCATGGCGATTGGTATTGAGATGGGACTGGATGAAGATAACAGCCGCCGACTTTGCGTCACGGGTCTGGTTTGCGATTGGGGCATGTACAAACTCCCCGACGAACTGCTCAACGCCGATCGCATCCTGAGTGTCGGTGATCATCTGCAAATCCAGAAACATTCTCAGTACACAGCAGAAATTCTGGACCGCACGACAGGATTGCCCAGCCAGACAGCCGTCATCGCTTACCAGGTTCACGAGCGGCCGAACGGTCGTGGTTATCCTAAGCAGCGCACCAGCGAACGAATCAACATCTGCTCTCGAATTTTAAATGTCGCCGACACCTACACGGCACTCACCTCACCCCGCGCCTGGCGACCGGCATTAACACCGTATGCAGCGATGGAAACCATCCTGAGGATGGCTCGAACTCGCGATGTCGATCCCGATGTGACACGCTCTCTGCTCAAGGTCATGTCGCTCTTTCCGATCGGGAGTCTGGTGGCACTCAATGATGGGAGCGTTGCGCAGGTGATTCGCCGGAATGGGAATCAATATGACCGGCCGATTATCGAAGTCGTACAGACTGCCGACGGGTCGCCTGTCCCGTTGGAAAGCCGGGTCGCCGTCGACTTAATGGTCAGTCCACTCGAAGTCGTTCAGGCGATCGCAACACCGGGCTCAGAGGAAGAAACGTGGTGTGAGCCCTATGTGTTGATTCAACGGTCACTGCGTTAAATCGAACTTCTCACGAGCGTCCAGACATTCTGCCAACTCTTCAGTAAGGCAGCGCCTACTTGGGGATGGATTCTTCAGTCGCAGAGACTGGCAGAATCGCCCCAGGTTCGCGGATCGCTCCTGATGGCGGCGAGCTATCCTGATTCTGCGCAGGTAAGCCAGTGCCGTTTTGCGATTCCCGGGCAAGTTGATGCTCGACCGGCAAACGGGCCACCACAACTCCCATATCCGGGTCTTTGCCGAGAAAACGACCGCAGGCCACAACGCAAACTTGCTCACAGGCGACTGGCAGGTACTCACGATCCAGATACCTGGGGTACGAAGTGCAGAGATAGGTCAGCCCTGAGAGTTGTTCAAGTGAGAAACGGGAAGTGATCGATCGCTGATTGTCATCGATCGAAGCCCCACCAGCCGCTGATTCAATGCTGCTCGACAGGGATCGAGGTTGAACAGGTACAGGATCGATCCGTCGGATAAAGCGACCAGTTCGTCGATAGTACTGGTATTCAAAATTGTGGTGAACCTCGCCCAGGCTGACGAGTTCCGCCCCTTCGGGCAGTTCTTTAAGCAACTTCTCGACTGCCAGATCGATACGCGAACTCCGGCGTGTGTAATCGTCGACCACAGCCGTCACAAATGTTCCACCCACGAACAATCCCAGCGCAGCAAGACCTTGAATACACCGCGCTTCGGTGGTTGTCGAGCGGCACACCCACATGGTTCTGCCCAGTAGTGCCGCAGCCATCATCAGGAAAATGCCATACACAGGTGGGACCGACAGATTTCCTAAAGGGAACGAGAGCGCCGTCGCCACCGTCAATACAGCCATCACGCCACCAGCAATCCACGCGAGGATGGCAAAGGTACCGATAAACCTGGAGAGCGGCAGAATTGGTGCAGGATTGATGCTGAAATTTCCCTGTCGATTCGATGACGCAGAGGCTAAGGATGGCTCAACGGCTTTTGAGGCTTTGACCCACTGATAGAGCGTCTCGATCGTCACGCCAATCAGCACTGCTGCCAAGGGGTAGACAGACATTAAAAAGCGTGTGCGAGTGCCGGTAATCAGCCAGACTGTCGGAAACGATGTGACCAGAGCTAACCCGGCAAACAGCATCGCCTGATGGTAAGGCGCCATGCGTTGACGCCATGGTTTCGAGCACAGATTGATCAGCAACAGCGACCAGGGAGCCCAGCAACCGACCACCAGAGAGATCGGGAATTCCGTCAGATGTTTTAGGTAGGTAAAAATTGTTCGATCACCACCATAAAGAACCACATCACCTGTAAAGACATGGCGAAGCCCAGGAACACCTAATTGCAGATAAAAGGGTACGAGCCACATCGAAATCAGGCTGGCACATAGAGCAATGCCAGATACGTGGGCCCAGGAGAGTGCGAATCGGGCACGGCCATTGATCAACAGATACAGCCCGATCGTCGCTGCGAAGTAGACAGGAGCTTGCGGGCCTTTGGTCATAATGGCACCAGTCAGCAGCAGGTAAGCCACAGGCCAGATGATCCATGCCGACCATTGTTTCTGCCAGCCAGTATGCCAGAAGAGCAGAGCCGATGAGAGAAACAACGTGAAAGGAAGATCTGTCTCTCCCGTACGGCCCAGTTCCATAACTTGAATCATGGTGACATAAGCCAGCCCAGTCGCGAAGGCACCGACGCGCGATAACGATTGCCGGGCATACCCGTATAAAATGATCGAAAGCAATGCGACCGCGAGCAGGCATGGCAGCCGAATTGATGTGATGTCTTCGGAACCTCTTAGGGCCATACTGCCGGCGATCATCCAGTTATGAACGGGCGGGCGGCTGCTCATAAAATAGGGCGTGCCCTGCATGCGGGGAACAACCCAGTCGCCCGAAGTCTGCATATTGATCGCCACCAGCGCGCGGCGGGTTTCTTCACCACGAAGCGGGGGATACTCAATGCGACTGAAGTAGACGATCCCGACGATCGCCAGCAGCAGATACAGCGGCCATTCCCTTAGCCAATCAGGAAAGCGACGCATCTGACTGGTTTGACCACCAGCAGGAGAGCATTGACCGGTGAGGTTCATTCCGTTGATACCTGCAAAAGCACCTGCGGGCCATCATCAAAGACATGACCAGTCAGGAGAAAATCCGTGCCCGAGAAATCGATTCCAGCAGCGGGCTCAATAGCAGAACATGCAGGCGAAGGTCAATCCCAACTCGATTCCACAGAGTACGTTAGGGCAAACGGGGGAAGTGACTGTTGCTGACAAAGTCCAGGCTGTCTCGCTCAGACGTCGGGTGGCTTTCAGGCAATGGCGGATCGACGGCAGGCGGATGCGGATCAGCAAGTGCTCTTTCAAAAGTGAAGAGATAACCGGCATGCCGACCATCTCGATTCGAATGCACCAGAGGGTAGGTCCGGGATTGCGAATAGACTGTCGATGGAAAGGCTTTTGCTAACTCAAGCTGAATCTCGGGAGAGAGTTCATGGATCGGCTGATGGCTGAAGAAGAGCACTTTTTCGCTGGTGGTAATGACGGAACGCAACTGCTGCCTGCGTTTGGCCTCTTCGAGCAGGCGGTTGGCTCTGAACTTGGCTCCTTGCTCAGAACAGAGTTGATGCTCTGCATAAGCCACATGATGATCATCAGCGGCACAACGGATTGATTGCGTGAGGGGAGTCTGCATGTAGATTGAGGCCAAAGTTTCTCTCATCGAAGTATCGTTGGGATCTTTCGCCGGCTTCTGAATGAAATAAATCCCTTGTCCGACAACAAAACCCAGGCCGATCACGGCCACCAGCAGGCGGCAAAGTCGTCTCCCTGAAATTGTCTTTCTCGGGAATAGAGCGATCACACCCCAGGCGACCAGCAGGCAAATCATCGGGGCCAGGTGCTGGGCAATCCGGGCTGATCCCCCATACGGATACTTCTGAAGTGCAGCGGCCAGTGCTGTCAGTAGAAACGGCGAAACAAGCAGAAGAAGAATCTGCCGTTGGCGAAATGCCAGCAGCACGATTCCGAGCACCAGAAAGATCGTGGTTGCAGCACTCCCACCATGCTCTGCACCCACAGGATACGCGACCATGCTCCCTGTGTGAGCTTCAGCCAGCCAGCGCAGAATCTCTTGAGCAGAGAAACTTCGGGGCATCGCATCCTGCCAGAAGACCTTGAGGTTCATGACCTGGTTGCCATGCTCATAAGCCGACTTTCCGAAGCAGTTCCACATGAAAAGCGTACTGAGTACCAGGGGGATTCCAACCAGAAAACCGCCGATCAGAGCCCTTTGAAGGCGAAGAGCACGGGATTCAAATTGATAAGGCAGAATACGCGTAATGGTAGATCGATCATTGACGGGAATCTGCAAGAGCAAGCCTGCCGGAAGTCTTGGAAGTGGTGGCGACAATTGCCAGAAGAAGCGTCCTGCGATCATTCCACCGGCGACAAAAACGCCCGGGAATGAGATCCATGGTGTAGCGACACACAAGAGCAGAAAGAGACCAAACCAGAGCCAGGCATGGTTGCCTTTGTTCTGACGATGAATCAAGGTCCGCTTGGCCGACGAATCAGCAAGTGACCGGGCGGCACAACCGAGAAGCAGTACTGAAAGACAGAGATCGATGGAATAAGGCTTGAGCTCGCTGGCGAGGCGGACGGGAAAAATGCTGACAGCCAGAAGAACGGTCGCGACCCAGCAGACTTCCCGTTTGGCTAATGGACGGATCGCCCACGGGAAAAAAGCCAGTGCCGCCACCCCCATGATGATTGCGGGAGCACGCAATGAAACTTCCGACGCACCCCAGGTGGCCACATTCAGCCATGTCCCCAGCAGGAATCCACTGGGAGCGATCTGGCCATATTCGAGTGGCGAAAAGAGAGTTTTGAAATCACGGGAAAGGATTGAAGTCGCCAGATACGCTTCATCGCACCAGAGAGGGCGAACCATGGCAAAACGAAGAAATCGCAGCGAGATCCCGATCAAGACCGTCGCCAGGAGCCAGTAAGCCAGTCGTTGTCTGGTGAGTGTCACCAGCCACTGGATCAGCGGATTTTGGCGGCGGCTAGCGACTGGCTGAGGTCCGAAAGCATGGTTCAAACGATCGGTGAAAGGAGCGATTGCTGTGTTCGTCTCCAGTGATCGGCACAGTCTTTCTTGACGCGCACTCAGTCTCTGTCGCCGTGCATCCTGGCCTTTCCGAGGTGCATCCTGCTCTCGAATCGATGACACGATTCCCACCATTCCCTGGTTGCCACCATTCTCTGGTTGGAGGAAGAGATATCGTCCAACACCTTCAAGAATGTTTTTGACATGACGATCTGACATTCCGGATTCATGGATGGAAAACGAAGATTTTCCACTGCATATCCAGCCCGAATCCTGCGGAATGACATTCCCGTTTTAAGGAATATGAGAAGTTGAGAAAAGGTGAAACCGGCCATTCCTGCCGATGTTGTCCAGAGAATTTCAAAAAAACTTGCGAAAACGTCAGCTTCGCTCCGCCACAGCTTCAGTGAGTTCCTGAAAGGTCGATGACGACTTTGCCAAAATGATGGCCCGATGCCAGCCACTCAAAGGCTTGGGGGGATTGATCGTAAGAAAACACACGGTCAATCACCGGATGCAGTTGGTGCGACTCCAGGAATTGATTCATTTCTTTAAACATTTCCTGGCTGCCGACATAGATCCCATTCAATCGAATGTTACGGGCCACGAGTGGAAAGAGACTGCCGGTGGGTGGCCCAAATCCCGTGAGCACTCCGATTAACGCAATATGTCCTCCAGCGGTCACAGACTGCATCGAGCGATCAAACGTTCCCGGCCCACCCACTTCGACAACATGATTCACGCCCCGGTGAGCCGTCAGCTCATGAACCATTTTTTGCCATTCTGCATGTGAGCGATAGTTGATGGTGTGAGTTGCTCCCAGTTCCACAGCACGTGCCAGTTTCTCATCACTGCTGGAAGTGATCAGAACTTGTGCACCCGCTGCCGCAGCGAACTGCAACGCAAAGACAGAAACCCCTCCCGTCCCCAGGCACAGGACTGTTTGTCCAGCCGAGAGCCCACCCCGCACAAATAGCGCATGGTAGGCCGTTAATGCGGCACAAGGTAACGTTGAGGCTTCCAGATCCGAGAGGTACCCGGGAGTGGCCACGAGAGCCGTTTCGTCCAGCGTCACGAAGCTTCCGAGCATCCCATCCACAGTGCCACCCAGATCATGCTGGTGGTAAGACATCTGGAAAGGACCTGCCTCCCAGGTCGCAAAGAAACTCCCCATCACACGGTCGCCCACTTTCCAGCGTGTGACACCTTCGCCCACTTCTGCCACAACACCTGCACCATCCGAACAGGGAATGCGGCCACCCACCTGCCGGCGAGCCAGGTTGTGCAATGCGATATGATCCCGATAGTTCAAAGAGACGGCTTTGACAGCCACTCGCACCTGATGTATACCCAGTCTTGCCACCGGTCGACGCTTACGCTCGAGGCGATACTTGTCTGCCGTGGGTGCATATTCAAAAACATCGATGTCATGCATGGTCGATCGCTCAATTGATCAAAGTGGGCAGCAAAACCTGTTTCAAGGCATTCCAGTCAGAATTATCTTCTCAGTATTTATTTTCTCTATATTTATCTTCTCAATGCGCTGGCATACTGGATGGGTAACACATTCATGGGGCGCTCGACACCCAGTTCTCGGGCAGCCACATAAGGCCAGTGGGGATTTGCCAATGAAGCTCTTGCCAGCATGATGAAATCAGCCTGGCCCTTGGCAATGATCCCTTCCGCCTGATGAGCTTCGGTAATCATCCAGCCCACAGCCACAGGAATCTCAGCAGCTCGACGAATCTTTTCAGCAGTCGGCACCAGAAAGCCCGGCCCCCACGGAACATGAGAAATATCTGGTGTCACAAACCCATGACTGACATCAAGCAGGTCGAGTCCTCGCCTCTTCAATACGGCGGCGAGTTCGATCGATTCATCCACAGTCACACCACCATCCACCCAGTCAGTGACAGAAAGTCTCGCAATCAAAGGAAGATGTTCAGGCCATACGGCACGAACGGCATCAAGTGTTTCTACGAGAAAGCGGGCCCGGTTTTCCCACGAACCACCATATTGATCCGTCCGATGATTGGAGAGTGGTGACCAGAATTCATGAGCCAGATAACCATGGGCAAAATGAAGCTCGAGAAGTTGATAACCAGCCTCGATCGCTCTTTTGGCCGCAGCGACGAAATGTCTCTGTACCTGATGAATTTCCTCGATCGACAGCGCCTGAGGAACTTTTGTCAGATTGTCTCCGAAGGCTTCTGCGGATGGGGCGATCACATCCCACCCACCTTGATCATTCGCAAGATGTCCACCACCTTGCCAGGGAAGATCAGCACTGGCTTTTCGTCCTGCATGGGCAATCTGTATGCCGGCAACAGCACCATGCGCTTTGATAAATCGATTGATACGAGCCAGCGGTTCAATTTGCGAATCTGTCCATAAGCCGGCATCACCCGGCGAAATTCGGCCCTCAGGTGAAACCGCCGTCGCCTCAGCCACAATCAGACCGGCACCACCCACCGCCCGTGCACCCAGATGCACCAGATGCCAGTCATCTGCATGTCCATCATGAGATGAGTACTGACACATAGGCGAGACCGCAATCCGATTGCGGAAACTGACATCCTTGAGTTGATAAGGGCTGAATAACTGACTCATGAGAAAAGAACCTCTCCTGCCGGGACGCTGTAATTTCTCTGATGATCATGTGAAATCATGCTGAGAAACCATAGTCAAAATGCATTGATCATTGGGTTTCTGATTTCGAGCTTGCTGGTAGTACCCTGTCGGAAAGCGAGTCTTACAAGCCGTACTGCCAGGCTGAACTCAGCTTGTTGTTCGATTGTCTGGCGATGCTCCCCGCCCATTGTGTGTTCTTCTATTTGCCTTGCGAGAGTCATGGCAAAACATCACACGGGATTTGACTTTCCAGAGACCGTGTTGATGTAGGTGTTTCTCCTCGTGGGCTCGATTTTTCCGAGAATCTGGACGGAAATATCGTGCTGAATTGGCAGGATGTATCTCGCATCCATAAATGATCTCCGATACGCTGGAGTGGTGATTGCCATTGCAAACGACATTGCCAATTCGAGACAGCTCATGAAGTCGGTATTCACTTTCAATCCCGCTCTCCTTTCATTCGTGATGACGATTGTGTTGAGTTTCGAAACTCAGGGATCGATTCAAGCCGCCGATGCCATCGAAAGTTTTATTGCACAGCACTGCATTCGATGTCATGGCCCACAGAAGGAAGAGGGAGATATACGGATCGATCAGCTCTCTCGGGATTTTAAAGCAGGGCTGGATTCGCACCACTGGGCAGAAGCTCTGGATAAGGTGAATACCGGCGAAATGCCCCCCAAAGAGGAGCCTCAGCCGACTCAGGCCGAGATTGCAGCCTTCATCACCGCTCTTGATGGACGACTGAAAGAAGGTCGAGCTTCACGCATGGCTGCCCGGGCCGCTGTCACGCATTACCGGTTGAGTCGCAAAGAGTACCAGAACACGGTCTACGATCTTTTGGGCGTCCGCTATGATCCAGCGAAGCCGCAAGAACTTAACGAAGATACGTTATGGCACGGTTTCGAGAGGATCGGATCAGAACTGACTCTTTCACCTTCGCATATCGACCGCTATTACAAGGCGGCAGGAACGGTTCTTGATCGTGCATTTCCTGCGACCACAGTCGAAGCACGAAAAGTTCGCAAAACGGCTGTCGATCTTCGATATCGCGGCGGGAAAGAGCAGCAGGCAGCGATGGATCGACTGGGCATCCAAAGGCCGCTGCGATATCTGCTTTTCCCGGGACGTGTCGAAAATGCACTCTCGCCGAACTGGTTTGGAAAAACAGGCCCAGAACACAGTGGTTTGTATCGCTTACGCCTGCAGGCCAGTGGCATCAGGCCGCCAGGGGGGCAACCCGCTCATTTGAGCATTGGCAAGGCCACTGGGGAAGAAACCGTTGATGGCCTCATCGAATTCGATCTGACGGCTTCTGAAGACAGCCCGCAGGTCTTCGAGTTTGAAGTCTTTCTGGAGATGCCCATCAGTCTGGATTTTTGCGTGGTGGCGACTGATGTGATTGATCGCCGAGCCGGTGCTGCATTCCGCAATGCACTGGCCAGCCCCTCCTATATGTTTACCCACAGTAGCGAGACCCGGCTGTTAAACCCCAACGCTCCCCAGATGTTCGATGGTCAAGGAAATGGTCTGTTTTCGACCGTATTGCTCGACTGGATCGAGTGGGAAGGGCCGCTGGTTACCGAAGCCGAAAAATCGCGTCGCAACAATCTCATACCACCCGATGGTGCCTCTCCGCAGGTTGTCGCCGAATATCTGCAGCGCTTTGCCGAAAAAGCCTGGCGGCGACCAGTCAAACCGGAAGAACTCGAACAGTATCTTCAATCATACTTGGAAGAACTGGCTGCTGGAGAAAAGACATTTGAAGCCTATCGAGTCGCTTTGCAAGGAATATTGACATCACGGCATTTTATTTACCTTGTCGAGGGATCTCCCACGCCTAGAGAACAGCTCACTCATGCCGAGCTCGCTTCGCGACTCTCCTATTTTCTCTGGAGCTCAATGCCCGACGAGGAGTTATTGACAGCCGCTCGAAATGATCAGCTACAGGGAGAGGTTTTAGGCAAAGAGGTCGATCGTCTCCTGGCAGATAGTAAAGCCAACCGTTTTGTTGATGACTTCACTCGCCAATGGCTGCAATTACATAAGTTAGGAATGTTTCCACCCGACAAAAAACTCTATAAGAACTATGACGACTGGCTGGAAGAAAGTATGCGGGCCGAGCCAGTGGAATACTTCCGTGAGATGTTCTCCAAAAATCTCCCGATTGACGAGTTAATTCAATCAGACTGGACCATGGCGAATGCCAGGCTTTGTGATTTTTACGGATTGCCAGAGCCCAGAGAGGGAGGCTTTCAACGTGTTACACTCCAACCGGAAGATCATCGCGGCGGCCTGCTGACGATGGGGGCAATTCTTAGTTTGACATCTGATGGAACCCGCCATCGTCCCGTGCATCGAGGTGTGTGGTTAAGTGAAGCGATTTTTGCCAGAACACCCCCTCCACCACCAGCCAATGTGAGTGCCATTGAGCCCAGTCCTCCAGAGAGTCCCAAAGCGACATTGCGTCAGAAGATCGAAGCGCATCGCAACCATGCCAGTTGTGCAGCTTGTCACGCCAAGATCGATCCACTGGGTCTGGCCTGGGATAACTACGACGCGATTGGACAATGGCGTACCCGTGAAAGAGTTGAGAAGGGGGTCGGTGAAGATCCACAGATTGATCCTTCTGGCGTTCTCCCTGATGGTCGATCTTTCGCCGATGCTGTCGAGTTCCGCAAGTTGCTGCTGGAAGATCGAGATAAAGTCGCCAAAGCCTTTATTGAGCATCTTTGTACATATGCCCTTCGCAGGGTTTTGACCGTCGATGATCAGGACGATTTAAAGGCGATTGAAATCGAAGCGAAGAAAAGTGATTACCGCGTAAAAGACATCATTCGAGCCGTCGCTCTTTCTGGAATGATGCGAAAGCGGTAGGTCGCCCTTTGTTGAATCGCATTTATAGATAAATGCTGCAGTTTCTGAGTATAGAAAAATATCCGCTAAAGGTGATCTCTCGATGAGCAACTTTCTTTCGCAATCCTGGTTGATCGACCGGCGGCATGCACTTCGTGCGCTCGGGACCTGCATCTCGCTGCCGTTTTTGGAGTGTATGGTTCCCTTGAAAGCTGCCGAAGGAGCGACAGCCACACCCAGGCGAAGTGCATTTATTTATCTTGCCAATGGGGTGCATTCACTGAACTATCAGATTACGACGCCTGGGAAGGATTATCAGTTTTCACGCTCGCTGAAACCTCTTGAGAAACATCGAGAGGTGATCACTCCGATCAGTGGTCTGCATCATCCCGGGGCTCTGAGTCATCATCACAATTGTATTTCCGTCTGGCTGACGGGAGGCAAGCTGGGGCCTTCGGATCGCAATACGATTTCAGTGGATCAGAAGATCGCTGAGATCACCGCACCTCATACGCGTTATCCATCCATGGAAGTGGCTTTAACCGGTGAGTCACTCGGATGGACGGCTGACGGAGTCCGCTTGCCTTCCATGCGGCGCTGCAGCGAGATTTTCGCTTCTCTGTTTGCCGAACCCAAGGGTGGAACAGCCACTCAGCGCAGAGCTTTACGACGCAAAGCGAGTGTCCTGGATGCCAATCTGATGGAGGTGCGACAGTTGGAGCAGGCCATGGGAGCTGCTGATAAAGGCCGTCTCGACCAGTATTTGACCTCGGTACGCGAAGCCGAAATCCGCACGAAGAGGGCAGATGCCTGGCTGGATACACCTTTACCAGCACTTTCTGAAGAAGATCGCAAACGCACCAACCGCGATGTCGCGGCCACAATGGCCGGTGATTACTTCCGCACTGTCTACGATCTGATGGTGCTGGCTTTTCAGACGGATGTCACCCGCGTGGCAACATTCAGCCTGGGAGGTGAAGGGGATGCCTTTTCGATTCCTGAAATTGGTATTACCGAATCGCGGCATCAACTCAGTCATCACGGTGGTGATGCGGGCTACATGGAAAAACTGACCAAGTACGATACCTTTGCGATCGAACAATTCAGTTACTTCCTGACAAGGTTGGCAGAGACGAAAGATCTCAACGGCAAACCACTCCTGGGGACGACAATGGCCCTCTTTGGAAGTGGAATGTCGTATGGACATAGCCATGGAAATGCCAATTTACCGCTGGTGCTGGCGGGTGGTTCAGATCTGGGGCTCAAACATGGCAGCCATCTCGACTTTAATCAGGGACATTTCAGTGGGTATCGACTCGATAAACCCGGCGAGCACTATTCGCTCTGCAGCCGTCCCGCGAATCCAAATGCTCATATGAGCAATCTGTTGCTGCTGATGGCTCAGCGGATGGGGGTCGAAACAGATAAGTTTGGCGACAGCAATCAAGTCATTGCTCTCTAGCTGCTGATCTCCAGGTCGTGACTTCGAGAATGAACTCACGCTAATTACGACTATTTGCCAATAAAGATCTCTCGATGATAAATACCCCATCCGATCGATTGAGCTCAAAAGTTATCAGTCAAAGTCTGGCATTCTGGCTGATGATTTTTGGCCTGGGTCTCAATTGTGTTTTTACTGAGTCCCTTATTGGAGAAGAACCATTTCGACCCGAAGTCGGCAAGTTCCCGCCGTTGGAAAAGGCCTATAAATACCGGGGAGAACTGGTGTTTGTCGATCATCCCAACCGCCGGGGAAGTATTCGTGTGCAGGCGTCGGGCATGTTTTTTCGCAACGATCCTCACCCGGTGGCGATGCTGCCTTATGCAGAAATTCGCTATCACAATGCCCCTGCGGACTTGAGAAATATACCGCTGGGAACGGTCCTGCACGTCTATGCGTTTTTGCCTCCCGACCCGAAAACGTCGGCAGTTCCTGTATTGCCTGTGAATAATAAAGCGATTGACGGAAATCATAATCGTGGAGCGGGAATCGCTCCGGCTGAGAATCATGTGCTGCTGCTCGAAGATGAAGTGAGCCATTGCCTTCGCGAAGGCAAAATCTGGAAGCTCAAAGAAATTGAGATGCAGAATCACGAAGGGATGATCGTCGCGACTTGCGAACCGAAGTCCAGCCAGGAAGCAGCGCAGAATTCCGAAACTCAAATTCCAGAGGAGAAGTTGACCTTCGACGGGGCGACCCGGATCTGGCGTGGCAAAGAACGTCTGGAAGTGGCCGATCTGATTGCCGCAGGCGTATGGCCTGCGAGTGGCAAGAAATCGCTGGCAGGCATGGCCGTGCAGTTAGGTATCACCTGGAAACCCACGCCCGATGGGATCTTTACCAGGTTTCATATTTCGGACATCTGGCTCGATGAAGCCTCAATTCAGCACGCGGCCCGTCATCAGGCGGAGGTTCATAAAGCATTCATTCGCACACGCTGGATGCCGGCCTATGTCGATGCCGTGGAGTATGGAAAATTCGGCCGGGCGACAGTGACTGCCACACTCTTTGGAGGAATGGACCCCGCGTTGTATGCCGATTTTCAGAAGGGAACCAGCGCCATGATGAATGCCGCAGAGAATACCCTCAAGCATGCGGGCGGTTCTTATGGCCCGGCTCACATGGCCTCGCGTGGAACCATTCTGGAAGTTAACACATCGCCCCATCCGCCAGTCGGCAGTAGTGGCATTCAGATTCGTTTTGAAACGGATCTGATTATTGAAGGCATCAGGCCGGGACGCGTTGTGCGTGTTCGGCCCGGCAACTGGCCACTGGTCGATATTCCGCGCGAAGAGTATCTGGGAGATGGTTCGCTCAATCACGAAGATCGCTTCCCGACACCAGCGATCTTTCCAAAGTATTAGTCGATCAAAGAAAAGTTGCTGCAGGTTTTGTTCGCGCTTTGGATCTTTGTGTGATACGCTCTCTAGATATTTATTTTAACAAAAGAATCGTTTGTTTCAGTGGAAAATGTTGTGTCGCAAGAGAACTGTTTATGGCGTTGGATCCAGTTCCTGTGTTTAGGCTTGATCGCTGTTAACGCGCATGCCGTTCAAGCGAATGATGGGAAGAATCCCTCTCGTCCCAATGTGATTTTCATCATGGCGGATGACCTGGGATATACCGACCTCGGTTGCTTTGGCAGCCGATATTATGAAACGCCCCGCATCGACCAACTGGCGAGGCAAGGCGTCCGCTTTTTGAATCACCACCACTGTCAGAATTGTGCACCCACTCGGGCCGCTATTATGACCGGGCAATATGGGCCCCGAACGGGTGTTTACACCGTGGGAAGTATTGACCGGTTCGACTGGCAAAGCCGACCTCTGCGGCCTGTCGAGAATGTGGAGAAGTTGCCTCTCGACCGGGCGACCATTGCACACCAGGTGCAGCGCAGCGGCTACCAAACCGGAATGTTCGGGAAGTGGCACCTGGGGCTGAATGGCGCTTACCATCCGTCGCAACGCGGCTTTCAGGAAGCGGTCGAATCTTCTGGCCAGCACTTCGATTTCAAAACCAGTCCACCACAGAAAGATACCGAAGGAAAGTATCTGGCCGACTACCTGACAGATCGTGCGGTGGACTTTATTGAGCGGCATCAATCAGCACCATTTTTCCTGTATGTTCCGCACTTTGGTGTGCATTCACCATTTCAGGCGAAGAAGGCGTGGATCGAGAAGTTTGAGAACAAACCAGGTGTGGGTGGCCATAAGAACCCGGTGTATGCCGCGATGATTGCCAGCGTCGATGAAAGTGTCGGGCGAATCCTCGATAAGCTGGACGAACTCAAGCTCGCCGATCAGACCGTGGTGGTCTTTGCAAGTGATAATGGAGGGGTGGGAGGCTACGAACGGGAAGGATTACACAAGGCCAACGATGTGACGGATAACGCACCATTGCGAAGTGGTAAAGGGAGTCTGTACGAAGGTGGAACTCGTGTTCCTCTGATTGTGCGCTGGCCTGGCGTAGCACCCGCAGGGGCTGAATGCCGCACGCCGACAATTCATGTCGATTTGTATCCCACGTTCCTGGAGATCACTTCGGCGGAACAGCCCGGGCATCCCCTCGATGGTGAGAGTCTGGTGAAGTTGATCAAAGACCCGTCGGGAAAACTCCATCGCGAGGCCATTTTCCAGCACTTTCCTGGTTATCTGGGTTCTGGCCAAGACCAGTGGCGAACCACACCTGTGAGTCTGATACAAAGTGGTGACTGGAAGCTGATGGAGTTCCTGGAAGATGGAAAACTGGAACTTTACAACCTGGCCAGCGATCTGGGGGAACAGAAGAATCTGGCAGCCACACATCCCGACAAGGTGCACGAATTACAGTCCCGGCTCAAAGCGTGGCGCGAGGAGATTCAAGCCCCCATGCCTGCGAAAAATGCGTCACCTTCCGAGAGCAACAATGGCGTGAGAAAGGGAAAAGCCAGTCAGAAAAAATCACAGAAGGGAAAAGCTAAAGCGGCTGCTTCCTCCGAAGATTGATTCCACTCGAACGAATCCTGACGACTGAGAACCTATTGTGAATTTGTAAGCTCAAACTGACTCGACTTGTAGCCCCTTTATTGAGGCTTGGCGGCGTCGAGCAGATCGTTCTCCTGCTGGGCCGTTCTGCGTGTCGGTGGTACAAAGAGTGGAGCATCACCATCTGAATTGGAATCGTTGTTCTGTGGGGCTGACCATTGGTCGTTTCCATTCCGAAAACCATCCCGCACTGTCGAGCCCGGTTTCGCGGAAGCGCGAGGAAGTTCCACGTCACTCTGATCATCGGGCCAACCACGGGAGAGCTGATCATCCTGTGGTTGCTGATTGGCAGAATTGCGGCGGATGGTGCGATCGGCTGCGCTTTGCAAAGCCGTCCGAGCTTGCCGGGTATCTTCCTGGATTTTCTGTTTGTTGACTTCGAGGTGCAGATCGACCTTCCCTTCCTCGGGTCGATTCGTCGTGACAACTGCGAACCATTGCCTCGAAAAGCCCACGATGGCGAGTAGTACCACGCCGATAAGAATGAATTGCACAAAGCTTTTCATTGCTGGGTTCCCTGGGCAAAAATGCAGAAAGACAGAAGACCGCTGATGGAAGTTATCGGCGAAAAACGTCTGTCGAATCGACTCACTCATGGAAAGTCGCGGAGACTGCTGAGCAATTGATTGTTGATCACTCCATATCCGGCTCAACGTCTGACGACCCGAAGGGTGATGTATGCTCGATCCAGCCGAAATGGCGGGTTCGTTCGATCAAGGGACGATGAAGACTGCACCGGTTGTGGCACCTGCCTGGAAGAGTGCGCCGCGCAGACTCCACGGAATCATCCGCTTCTCGTAAGGAGCTGGCGAGCCGGGAAGTGGCTCACCCAGAGTGTAAATCGGTTCCCAGGGGAGATCGACACCCATCTGATAGGGGAGAATGGGAACTCGACCGAAGAAAGCTGCGGCAGAGACAAACGGCTGGAAGGCTTCCGCTTTCATCCGATCACAATCGGTGGCACAGTAGTCACAAGTTTCGCGGCCCCAACCATGAGTGTAGCCCAGTCGTTCGAGCATGGGTTCTTCAAAGTAGAGCGGCAAATGCCTCGTGGCCGCCGCTTCCCATTCCACTTCCTGCCATAACCATGGCCGACTGATCCCGGTAACCATGACTTGTGTGGGGAGTGTGGACGCCATTTCACGAGCCCGATTGCGGGGGATCTCTCCTGCGGGAAGGGCGATGGAGGCCTTGAGAGAAACAACAGGTCGATCATTGCCTGCCCAGGGAACGGGAGAGTTCGGATCTTCGGTCGCTGTTGTTCCGGTCGTTTTTCCGGCCTCTGGAGCAGGAGGCAATGGTGGCTGGATTTGTTGGGCAGCAGGTGTGTTGACCTGAGCTGAAGGAGGCAGCGGAAGAGGCGACTGGGGGGACGACTGATTGCTGACTGGCAGCACTTCGCTGGCCCATTCTTCGAAAGCATCGTCACGATCGAATGCTGGTGGAAGTTCTCCGGGAGTTGCACCCACCGGTTGGGGAGGGACCAGGAACGATTCTTCGACGGGATCGAAGGGCGGCACTGGCTTGTTATCTGCCTCAGCACCCGAAACAGCACTCGATGGACTTGCGGCTTTTTGCTCGGCGAAAAGAGGGGCTGGCATAACCAGAGTGAAGCAGCAAATCCAGGTGAACACCCAGCCCAGGCCCACGGGACGACAAGACAGCGACACGCAGCAAGCATGTCGGTCATCCGGTGACGATGGTGAATCTGGAAGATCAATTCGACGCATTGACCAGGGCTCCCTCCGAGCGTCGTCCTCTCGATTTTGCCAGCAGAAAAAATGTCAGTGGAAAATCGGTGAGCACAGACAGGCGTCTCTCGTCTCTTCGTCGTCAGGTGAGACGGCTCTCAAGGCCAAAATGTTCTCTCCCGAGAGCTGTCCCAAAGAAAGTCCACTGCTGGCACCTGTCTTTCCTAAATTACCCAGATTTTGGCTTTGGTGGTTGTACACAGGAATGTTCTGGGAATCGATACGTCGTAAGGTTGGGAGTGGCCAACTCGTCAGTTTTTACGAGAAGACGGCACAATCCGTGCATTTGAAGGATTTTTTCTCGTACATGCCTGCCCATGAGTGCAAAATGAAACAAACACGAGAAGTCGGGCGGAATTCTGCCTCAGACTCGTGCATTGTGCGCAAGTGATCGCTCCGGCATATCCAGAACAATTCCTACGACCGGTAATGTCGAGTTACCGGCCAACCCCTTCGGGTTTTTCCCTCATGTGGAGTTCGTGCCTCTGAGGGAGGGCTGCGATGTGGTTCGATGACCTAGTTTGTATGTGATGGGGCCATGACTGAGGACAGGATACGGAGTTCCTGCCGTCGCTTGAGGCCCGGAGGTTTTTCATGTCAGTGACCCAATGGCTGCAGAATCTTGTGGCCTTCAAACAACGCGATGTGGCGACCTGTCTGAAACCAGGCAGTCTGCGCTCGACCCTCCTGCAGGTCGAGCCGCTGGAGGAACGTCGCGTCTTCAGCGTGACAGCGTCGATCAACCCGGTTGGAAACGTCCTTGAAATCGTGTTGGATGACGAAGGTGGCACAATCACTGAAGAAACTGCCACGATCCGAATTCAGGATCACGATCTCAACTCGGGAACTGCTGACCGTCTGGTGATCTATGATCGCACCGGCAATCCACTGGCAGAGACATTCGGCCTCGACGAGTTTGATTCCATAAATGTTGAAGAAAGTTTTAATGGTGGTTCCTTCGACACAACGGTCATCTTTGACAGTTCTGTCACGCTCGATCTGACTGGAACGCTGACTTCAAACTCCCAACGAATCGAAACATTTGAATTCAATGGAGATATCTCGGCCCAAGAGATCTTCATTCTTGGAAATGGTTCATTCTCTTTGGGTGCAGGTGCGTCTCTTTCAGGTGAAGACCAGGTTTACATCACGACTGAGAATTCCATCACCCTTGAAGCGGGAACTTCACTGACAAGCAACGGTGCCGTTTTTCTTACAGCAAACTTTGGAGCCATGCCTGTTGCCATCGACATGGATGCGACAGCTTCGATCGACGCTGGCGATTCAATTACCATCTCTACCGGCAGCGGTTCAGTTTCACTCGGACAATTAACTGCGGTCAATCAGATCTCTCTGGGTACCAATGGCGATTCACCGGTAACGTTCGATGGCAAGGTGAAATTAACGGGAAGCGACGATGTCTTTTTCTCGGTTAACGCCAGTGGAGCGGATGTTTATCTCAACGGCGGCTTGGAAATTGCCAATGCCACCGGAGGATATGTCGAATTCCAGTTGGAGCCACTCGATTTCTCGTCATTAGGTACATTACATATTGGGAGTGATCTGACACTCAGTTCTGCAGTGGGCCCAGTTCAAGTCGCTGGTAACCTGACTTTCGAAAATGGTTTCGCGTTTAACCAGGTGCAGCTTACGGGATCATCGCCGGGTGGAAACTACGACACTGTCTCCAGCGGCTTTTTAATCCTGCAAAGTGCCCTGGCCCCCGATCGCACGGTCAATTTGAACGATGCAGTCCTGACCTTTGGCCGCGATCCTGGCTATCTGGCGGTCGTAGGGAGCAATTTCAACCTGATCGAGTTGGAAGGTTCATCAACACTCATCATCCAGAATCAGTTCTCGAGCCGTGCCAACGGAGATGAATTCTACAGCGATGGCGTGCGTTACCAATACAGCCAGGCTGGCGGTGATGGCAACGACATCGCTCTGACGATCCTTTCACCCACCACTGTCTGGGTTGATGACGATTTTGCCGCACTCTCGAATGGCGATGATCCCGCCGGGCCGGCCGCCATCTTTGGTTACGATGCTTTCGCCAACGTGCAGGGCGGTGTCACCCAGGTCGCCGACACCGGCCTGGTCAATGTGGCCGCCCATGCCACCAGCTACAACGAAGAGGTGGTTGTTACTGGAAAATCTCTCACACTGCGTGGGGAAGGTGCCGGCACGACCACGATCTTCTCCTCTACAGGAACCGCGTTTTCAGCGAGCAACGCAGCGGCCATCACTCTCGAAGAATTGACCTTCTCAGGTGTGAATTCGCTGGACTTGAGTGCCGTCGATACAACCACACTTCAGAACATCACCACCACGGGCCCGGCAACCATCACAGGCACACAACTGATATTGATCAGCGATGGAGCCTCGAATGATGTATTCACCATTAACGATAGTGGTATCTCATCCAGTGGCTTGCTGATATTCGATCAACTCGATTTCACCGTGGATACTTTGGAAGTTCATGCCGGTGATGGCGACGACCAGATCTTTGTACGGCCCCAGCCCAGCACGACCATCCTGATTGATGGAGGAGATGGAGTCGATACGCTGGAAGCCGACTTTTATGGGCTCTATGAGTTTGCGAATACGCCCGACGGGATGATTGCCGGGGCCGGCGAATTGACTGCTGCGGACAGGGAAAATGTCACCTACGCCAGCATTGAGACCTACAGTACATTGGTGGAACCCAATGCGGTCATTGTGCCGCAGAATCCGGATGACAACATTGCCGATAACTGGTTGGTCAAACGCAGTGACAGCGATCCGTCGATTCTCGAAGTCTATGTCAATGGAGTGCTCGCCTTCCAGCAGGATTATGCGAGTACCAACAGCCTCACCATCAACGGCTCGGGGGATAACGACACATTGGTGATTGACCTCTCCAATGGAGAGATCAATCTGGCGGGCGGCCTGCATTTCAATGGCGGAGCAGGGGACGACGCGATTGAACTTCACGGCAGCCAGACTTTCACGAAAGTGACACACACTTTCGTCAGTGAGAGTGACGGTTCAATCGAGATCATCGGAAATGGGACAACCAGCATCTCTTACACCGGGCTGGAACCAATTGTCGATAACCTCTCGGCGACTACACGCGAGTTCATCTTCACCGGAGGAAACGAGGCGATCAGTCTCACTGACGACGCAGCGGCTGGCTACAACCTGATCGATTCCTCACTTGGCGAATCAGTTCAATTCCTCAATCCAACCGATACGCTGATCATCACGGTACAGAATGGGACGGACACGTTCACGGCCAGTTCGCTGGACGCTCTCTTTAAAGCGAACATTTTTGTCACCATGGAGGATGCGGATAGTGCGGGTGGCGATTCGCTCTTCTGGAATGCCCACACGACCATTGGTTTCGGTAGTGTTGCCGGGACGTTTGAACTGATTGTTGATAGCGGCACCATCGCCGTGAATGCTGACATTGACAACACCGCCGGTGGTGGCAGCATTCGGCTCGAAGCCAGCGACGGTGTTACGCAACAGGGAAGTTTAACCACAGCCAGCGACATCACGATCTCCAGCACGGGCGGAGCAGTGACGACGGAACTGCTGGAGGCCACTGATGCCGCCAGCGAAATCACGATCACAGGGACATCGGTCACACTCGCAGGGGATGTGACGTCGGGAAATCGGGTTGATATTACAGCCAGCACAGGAGCGATCAACCAGACCAGCGGGACATTCACCACGCTGACGCTGAACCTGGATGCGGCGACAGGCATCGGCACCACGGGTGTGGTTAACACCAGTGCCAGCACAATCACCGCCACGACGGGCACCAGCGGTATTCAACTGGAGAACGCCGCGACAGCAGCCACAACAGCAACTCTCACTGCCACTACAGGCGATATCCTTTTCAACCAGACGGGTGGCCAGTCGCTGACGCTGACCAACGTCGCCACCAGCGGCAACGCGAACCTGACCAACGACGCTGCTTTGACGCTTAACTCGGCCCTGATCAGTGGTTCGGGGGAACTCACTCTCGAAGGGACCCAAGTCATACTGGGTGGCAATATCACTGCCTCCGGAAAGGCGACGATCACTGCGACAGATACGATCACCCAAACCGCCGGGATCCTCACCTCGCCGATCCTTGTACTCGATGCCCAGAACGGCATTGGTCTTTCCGCTGACGCAATGGAAATCAGTACCAGCGACATCACCGCCACCACCGCTACGGTAGGCGTCTTTTTGGCGAACGCCTCCAACGTCACGACGGGAGCGGTGACGGCCACGAATCTGCAGGCCACGACGAGTGGCAACATTTCGTTCGTACAGACGGGTGGTCAGAGCCTGAGTGTGACGAACGTTTCGACCACCAGCGGTAATGCGACGATTTCGAATGCGGGAGATCTTTCAGTTGCTACGGCTTCGATTCTGGGGACGAATGGTCAACTGTCGTTGACGACGACCGCTGATGGCAATCTCTCGCTGGGAACAGCGACGACGGACGGGAATCTGCTGGTGACGAGTGCGGGCACCTTCACACAGACGGAGAATACGACGGTCGGTGGGCTGCTCGACGTGGAGGCTGTGAATGCGATCGATATTCAGGGAACGCAGGGGATTACGGGCACAAGCTCGATCACATCGTCCGGTTCCACCGTTCGTCTGCGTCAGGCGTTGACATCGGGTGGAGCGGTGACACTGGAGGGAACCAGTGGTGTCACACTGGACGCGACGGGGGATGTGACATCGACGGGTGGCTCAATAACGATCACGGGGACCTCGGTCACACTCGCAGGGGATGTGACGTCGGGAAGTCTGGTTGATATTACGGCCACAACCGGATACATCGAACAGACAGGTGGCCTGGTCACGTCGCCAACCTTGGTTCTCGATGCCCAGACGGGGATCTTCGGCACGACGGCGATGGTGGCTCGGGCGATGGAAATCACAGCCAGCACAATCACCGCTACAACAAACACTGGCGGCATCAACCTCGCCAACCTTTCGACGGTCACCACGGGAGCCGTGACTGCCACGCTCACGGCCACCAGCGGCAATATCCAGTTCGTGCAGACCGGTGGGCAAAACCTTACGATCACGAGCGCCGATACCAACGATGGCGACATCGTCATTTCCAATACGGGTGCAGACCTCACGGTCACCACGGCCGAGGCTTTGGGTGCGGATGGCGACATCACCCTGAGCACCATCACCTCCGGCAACCTCCTGCTGGGGACTGCCGATGCGACTGGCGATTTGAATGTTACCAGTGCGGGCACACTGAATGTCACCGGTAACATTGGTGCGACGAATGGCCCGGCCTCAACTGTCCTGACAGCGACCGGACTCATTAATGCTGCGGGGACGGTGCAGTCAGGCGGTACGCTCACTGTGGAATCGACAGGGGGCGACGTTCAGTTTGTGCAGGCGGTGACGGCCGGTGGGCAGGTCCAACTGACCGCCGCCCAGGAACTCCGGCTCGACAACCTGTTGACAGTCACTGCGGGGGGGGCGTCGCTGACGGGTGCCACCGTGATCCTGGATAACGCCACCATCGTGCAACTCAATGGCACCGGCGATGACCTGTCGATCTCGGGGGCATTGACGACTGGCGCCAATCTCTTCACGACCGGCGGCGATATCACGATCACAGGGAGTACGACACTCACTGAGGAAATCATTGTTGGCTCGACGGGAGGGAATATCCTCTTCAATGGCCCTGTTGCTGGTGCCGGTTTCGACTTGAGCATTGACTCAGCGGCAGGATCGTTGGAGTTGGGCGGCGCGGTGACCGCGGTGGACGATCTGATCCTCAAGGGATCTTCCGTGACGACGTTGTCGCTGTCGGCGGCGACATTGAATGGGACAACGACAGCCGGCCCCTGGGGGACGACGGGGGACATCACCATCACAGCGGCGATGGAGCTGGATGTCACTGGCGGTCTGTCGATCACAGGTAACATCAGTGCGGGGAGCCTGCAGGCCGTCGCGACGGGACCATCACTCTTTACCGGCACCATCACGACCACGACCGGCAATGTCATTGTCGGCACGACCACAAGCGGGGCGATCGACTTCCAGGACGATGTGACGAGTGCCGCCAATGTGACAGTCACTTCTCAGGGGGCTGTCGACTTCGGAGGCCACCTCGTTGCGAATAGTGTCACAGGTACCATCGAGGTTATCGGAGCGTCAGTCGATTTCGCGGACGATGTGGAAGCCGCCACCAGCATTGACATCAAGGCCAACACAGGTGCAATCAACCAGACTGGCGGGACATTCACCACGCTGACGCTGATTCTGGATGCGGCAACAGGCATCGGTACGACGGGTGTGGTCAATACCAGTGCTAAGACAATCACCGCCACAACAAATACCGGCGGCATCAACCTCGCCAACCTTTCGACAGTCACCACGGGAGCCGTGACGGCCACCCTCACAGCCACCACCAGCGGCAATCTCCAGTTCGTGCAAACGGGTGGGCAAATCCTCACGATTACTAATGCCGATACCAACGACGGCGATATTGTCATTTCCAATACGGGTGCAGACCTCACAGTCACCACGGCCGAGGCTTTGGGTGCGGATGGCGACATCACGCTAAGCACCATCACCTCCGGCAACCTCCAACTGGGGACTGCCGATGCGACTGGCGATTTGAATGTCACCAGTGCGGGGACTTATACCCAAAGCGGGGATGTCGAGGCGGGCGGCCTCATCGATGTGCAGTCGGATGGTCTCTTGCGCACTCAGGGAACAGTCACCGCCGGGACGACAATCAGTCTGGAATCAAGGAATGGCGGATTGGAGGTTCAGCAGGCCATCGATGCTGATGGCAATATTGAACTGCAGGCTCGCGATAACATTCTGCTGACGGGAAGCGTGACGACAGCCAGCAATATCAGCATCAAAAGCATGTCCGGCAATATTTCAACAGTCGTGTTAACGGCCTCCGGCGCGACCAGCGAAATCCACATCGACGGCGTTGACATCACTTTGGGCGGCAATATCGATTCTGGATCTCTCGTTTCGATCATTGCCACTGGCCATATCAATCAGACGACCGGAACGATCACGTCACCGACATTAGTGCTGGATTCAGTTTCAGGAGTGGGTACGACATCAACGATTCAAATCGCTTCGGCAAATATCGATGCAAAAGCAAGTTCTGGCCGCATCTTCCTGGCGAATGACTCCTCTGCAGTAACCGGCGGAGTGACGGCTGTTCTGCAGGGGAATAATGAAGATATTCAATTCACACAAACAGGTGGCCAAGACCTGACGGTCACCTCGGCCACGACGACGGTTGGGAACATCACGCTCTCGAATGACAGTGCCGACTTGAACGCCGATCTCACTACTACATCGGTCGGTGGTATCTCTCTCTCCACGATGACGGTCGGCCACATCACGGCTGGTTTTATCAACTCCAGTAGTGCAGTTTCTATCATTAGTGCCCAGAGTGTGACGACGACCAACCAGATCATCACAGATGGCACGATCGTCATCACGGCCGGCACAACCACCTCGGATGACATTATTCTGGGCGGAAATCTGCGCGGTCCGGGTGGCCCGTTTCAGCCCGACTCCATCACTTTGACAGCGGGGGGGAAGATTGAGTCCACAGGTACCATAACGACCAGCGGGCTATTGCAGGCCGATGCGGGAACCTCGATCGATATTGATGGACAGATCACGGCGAATGCTCTGGATCTGACAGCGGGGTCGAATGCTGCTGACTTCATCGAACTGGGTGTGGTGGCTGTGAACACCACGACAGTGCTCACCAGTGGTGGTGCGTTGCGAGTGCTGGGGAACTTCAACACAGGGACGACTGCCACCCTCTCCAGTGGCGATGCGACGTTTTCGGGGACATACCGCTCGGGGAATCGTACTGAACTCACATCGACCGGCGACGTCCTCTTCGCCCAGACACTGAATGTCGATGGTGGGGGGATGGAACTCTTGGCCAGCGGCACGACAACTTTTGACGCCGCCGTGACCGTTGTAGGAAGTGCTTTGATTGGGGACTCTCTCGGCAGCGGGACAATCCATGCCCAGGGCCCAGTCGATGTCACCGGCTGGCTCACGATCAACAGCCAGGATGATGTGCGACTCGATCAAATGGTCGATGTGGGTGGCGACCTGGAGGTTCATGCTGGACTTGATGGGGCGGGCGATCTGGTGATTGGTGGGGATATTGGTACCACCCGCACCCCGACCGGCATCACGATGACAGCAGGTGGCCTGATCGATGCTGCCGGTTCGATCACCACGACAGGGCTGAGTGGCAACCTGTTCCTGACCAGCGGCACCACGATGACATTGAGTGGGCCGGTGAATGCGTCGGCGGAAGTTCGGCTGGAGAACGGCGGACTGTTGTCGATTACCGATCCTGCAGGCATTACGGCGGCTGGCCGAATCATGCAGGCAGGGACGGGGGATGTGAGTCTGCATGGGAACATCACTTCGACCAGTGGCGAGGTGAACTTCGCTGAAGATGTGGTTCTCACCAGCGATGTTGTTGTTACGTCGGGAAGCAGCATCGTCTTCCAGAAGACAATCAACGGAACGACCGCTGGCAGTGAAGATCTGACACTTGATGCCGCCACGACTGTGACTTTGGGCGAGGCTGTCGGAGCCGTGACACGTCTGGGCGTGCTGACCATCGATGGCACGACAGTGACGACCGCTGGGATTACGGCAGCCGCACTGGATGGCGAAACCACGAGTAGCGGTAACTGGGATACTACGGGGGATGTAGACATCACCGGACTGGCGAAGGTCATCGCAGCGGGCAGCTTCACACTGACAGGGAACCTCACTGCCGGTGAAGTCGAGGCCACTGCCAATGGTGACCTCACCATTACCGGCACGACCAGCACCTCGGCAGGTGGAGACGTCACACTCACGACGCTGACCACTGGTGATATCGAAGTTGGAGCGATCGATGCCGACGGCGACGTGCGAATCACGAGTGTGGGAAGCTATACCCAGAATGGGAATGTCGAGGCGGGCGGGCTGATTGATATCGAGTCGGCTGGTCTTCTGCTCACGGTCGGGGCACTGACGGCTGGCACCACGCTCGACCTCGAATCAACGAGTGATGCCATTGAGATTCAGCAGGCCGTCTCGGCAGGTGGCAATATCACGTTGATTGGGAGCAGTCAGGTGAGGCTTGGGGTCAATGGTGATGTGGCTGCAACTAACCTGGGAAGCACGATCACTGTCACGGGCGATCTCGTCACGGCGGGCAATCTGGTCACCAATAGCGGTGCCATCCTGATCAACGACAATGTGACGTTGAGGGGGGACGTCCTGTTTGACAGCAACTCGTCGAATAGCGTGGGTGGCGGCGCGGATATAACGGCGAATGGCATTACTGGCATCGATCTCGACGGGTTTACGCTCACCATTGACGCCGGGTTTGTCGGCGATTTCGCGACGGGTCTCGTCACTGGGACATCCGACAGCGACTTCGTGATCACGAATGCCCAGGATGCGTCGATCGGCACGGGGAACTTGACGGCGGGGACGGTGACCGTCGATCTGGTGGGTCACTTTACCAATCACGGCATCGCAACGGTGCACGGCCTCCTTGATGTGGATGCGGGTGGCCACATTCTGTTCCAGCAGGCGATCGATGCCGGGAGTGTCGATCTTGAAGCAAACGAAGATGTTACACTCAATGGCGATGTGACCGCAGTCACGAGTGTGAAGGTCGTGGCGAACGCAGATGGGATTTTGACCGGCGGCAATGTCACGACCAAGGGCATCACCACTTCGGGACTCACTTCGACGATTGAACTCCGTGGCGATGCGGTTGATCTGGGTGGCGACATCGAAGCGGGCGCGTCGGTGCTGGTCGTCGCGACCAGCGGTGCCATCACGCAACTGGCAGGCACGACGATTACCACGGACGATCTGGGCCTTTTCGCGGCAGGTGATATCGGCACGGGCTTACAGTTCTTCCAGACCGATGTGAATCAGTTGGCTGTGCGTTCGACCGGCGGGAATGTTTTCCTGGAGAATGCGGGCGATCTGGAGATCGGCGGAGCAACCTTCGAGAGCTTCACGGGAGCGTCGGCTGAAAACCTGACCGTCAACGTCGTCGCTGGCGCTCTCGATGTGAGCGGCAACGTCAACACAACCGACGACCTCACGCTGGAGGCCACGAGCGGCATCACGATCTCGGGAGATCTCCTTTCGGCAAGTGGTACCATCGTCATCGATGCTGACAGCGACGCAAATGCCAACGGTCTCTTGAGTGTGACAGCCACTGGTTCGGTGACAGCGACGGCTGAAGCCATTCGCATTACGGCGAGCGACGTGACTCTGGCTGGTTCGCTCACGGCCAATGGTGCAGGAACTTCCGGCCCAAACAACGCTCCCGTTGGTTTTGTCGAGATCCGCCAATCGACAGCGGCAGCGACCATTGGTCTGGGATCAGCCACGGGAGACCTTTCGCTGTCGGCTGCCGAACTGGCTAATGTTTCGACGAATCAACTGATTGTCGGGCGGACGGATGGCGGCAACATTTCGATCGCAACGGTGGGTAGTCTTTCCCCGCACATCGGGACGCTGGTGCTGCTGACCAACGGGAATGTGGCGGGAACGGTGGATGGCTCGCCGGATGTCTCAGTGGGTCAACTGGCAATTGTCGCCGGTGGGCAGGTGACGCTCGATTTCAACGTCACCACGCTGGCAGTGAGTGCCGGCAATACGGCGACGGGACATGTGCTGCGTGATACGGCGGGAGGCCTGACGATTGGTTCCATCGCCGAGGCTTTGGGCGGGACACTGGTCGCTGGTGTGCAGACAGGAACAGGGCCAACAACCATCGAAGCGCTGGGCGGGGATGCAGGCGACCTGATTGTCAACTCGCCCATCGTAGTAGGCGGGAACAGCCTGACACTGGTGGCTGATGATGATGTGACAGTGAACGCCGATGTGACGCTGGCAACAGGTTCGCTCATCATCGAGGCCGATGCCGACGGCAGCGGTGCTGGCGAGATCACGATTGCCAGCAGTGCGGATGTGGCTGTCACTTCGGGACTGGCAACAGACAGCATCACACTCTGCGCTGCCGACCTGGATTTGTTGGGGACTGTTGATGTCGGTCTGGGAACGGTCGAACTGCTCACCAGCACCGCAGCAGGGACATTCGGGCTGGGTTCGGGAAGTGGCAGCTACGAAGTGACGCAGGCGGAACTGGATCAGATCACGGCCAACCGGCTGCTGGTCGGCTCGGCCACCAAGACCAACGCAGGGATCGAACTGGGGGATGTGAGCTGGATTGCCGCGGGGAAAGAAGCCCGCCTCACAACGGATGGCGCGATCACACAGGATGCGGGCTCGACACTTGCTATCACCACGCCGACCCTTGTGCTCGATGCGGCGACGGGGATCAATCTGCAGGTAAATGCCGATCATCTTTCGGCACGCAACCGAACCAGTGGCGACATCGTGCTGGTCGATACCACCGGGGGGCTCACGATTGCCGACGATCTGGTCGTCGGTGGGCTGGACAATCAGGCAGTGGCTGGCGCAATCGATCTGCGAGTGACAGCCAATACCCTGACGACTTTGGCCGGAGCGCAGATCGTCACGAATGACGGTCACATCCGGTTGCGGGCCGATGAATATGTGCTGGGTGCGGGAATCAACGCGGGGACGGAGACGGTTCTGCTGCAGAATGACACAGCAGGCCGGACCATCAGCCTGAACGGTGCAGCGGCAGGGATCAACCTGTCGCAGGCGGAGCTGCAGGGGATTGTGGCCGGTTCGCTGGAAGTGGGCCGGGCAGATGCGGGGGATGTGAGCGTTGGCGATATCGATGGGCTGAATGTCACTACGCTGGCGATCATCACGAACGGCTCGATTGAGCAGAACCTGGCGAGTGTGATCACCGTTGCCAATCTGGGTATGGTCGCGCAGACAGGCATCAACCTCACCACGCGGGTCGATACACTGGCGCTGCGGAACGGGACATCAGGAAGTGTGACGATCAATCAGGGGAACCGGGCCCTCACGCTGGGTGAAGTGAACCTCAAGGCCTCGACGGTTACGGGAACCACCCAGAACGGCAGTGGTGACCTCGAGATCACTGCCGCCAACAGTGTGACGATTACCGAGGAGATCACCAGCAGTGGCAACGTGCTGCTCGATGCAGTGGGTGCCATCAGCCAGCAGGCCGATATCGACGCCGCTGGAGTGGCAGTTACGCTGGCAAGCGATGCGACCATAAGCATGGCCAGCGGCACGAACATCACTGCCGCGAGTGCATCGCTCACAGCGGCAGGGGATATCACGCTGGCGGAGATCGTCGCGGGGACGATCGGCATCACTTCGACAGGTGGTTCGATCCAGGATGTGAACGTCTCCGACAGCACAGTCAATCTGAATGCCGGGGCGGGCTCGATCACCTTGATCGCTGCCACGGGGATTGGCACGACAGGGGGGGCAGCAGGGACCCTCGAACTCAGCGGCAAGACAATCAGTGCCACCAGCACGACTGGCGGCATGAATCTGGCGAACGCCTCCAACGTCACGACGGGAGCGGTGACGGCCACGAATCTGCAGGCCACGACGAGCGGCAACATTTCGTTCTTACAGACGGGTGGTCAGAGCCTGAGTGTGACGAACGTTTCGACCACCAGCGGTAATGCGACGATTTCGAATGCGGGAGATCTTTCAATTGCTACGGCTTCGATTCTGGGGACGAATGGTCAACTGTCGTTGACGACGACTGCCAGCGGCAATCTCTCGCTGGGAACAGCGACGACGGACGGGAATCTGCTGGTGACGAGTGCGGGCACCTTCACACAAACGGGGAGCACGACGGTCGGTGGGCTGCTCGACATGGAGGCTGTGAATGCGATCGATATTCAGGGAACGCAGGGGATTACGGGCACAAGCTCGATCACATCGTCCGGTTCCACCGTTCGTCTGCGTCAGGCGTTGACATCGGGTGGAGCGGTGACACTGGAGGGAACCAGTGGTGTCACACTGGATGCGACGGGGGATGTGACATCGACGGGTGGCTCAATCACGATCATCGGCGATCTGACGACAGCGGGGGATCTGATTACTGACGATCAGCCGATCGAGGTGCAGGGGAATATGCTGCTGACAGGTGATGTACTGTTTGACAGCGACAGCACGAATGCCGGGACTGGGGCCGATGTGACCGTCACCGGGGATATTGATCTGGCGACGTTCACACTGACGATTGATGCGGGGCCGGACGGTGATTTCTCGGTGGGGGATGTGACGGGGACGACGGGCGACCTGGTGATTGAAGAGGCACACAGCTTGTCGTTCGGTTCGCTGACGGCCGATACGATCAATATCGGGCCGGTGACGGGCGATATCACGATTGGTCTGGGGGGACTGACGGCGAACAGTGCCAGTTTCGATCTGGATGGCAACTTCACGAACAACGGCCCGACGACTGTGACCAATCACCTGCTGGTACAGGCGGGTGGCTCAATCGAGTTCGTAGGAGATCTGGAAGCGGGTTCGCTGGAGTTGGATGCCGGGACGACGATCGACCTGGGGAATGTGACGGTCGATACCACAACGATTCTCACAAGTGTGGGGACGCTGACGGTTGGTGGTAACTTCGACACAGGGACGACTTCAAACATCTCCAGCGGAGATGCGACGTTCACTGGCTCTTATCGTTCGGGTGGGCGGACGGAGATCGCATCGACGGGGAATGTCCTGTTCCAGTCGACGCTCGATATTGATGCGGATGGGCTGGAAATCATTGCTGCCGGGACGACGACGTTCAATCAGGCGGTCACAGTTGTGGGCAACGCAGTGATCGGCAACGCGACGAGCGGGACGGTCCATGCACTGGCCGCATTGGATGTAGCTGGCGATCTGACAATTACGACGGCGGCGGACATTGATCTGGATAGCACAGTCGATGTGGGTGGGAACCTGCTGTTTGATGCGGGTCAGAACGTCAATGTGGCCGGTGCCACGGATGTGGTGGGAAATGCGACAGTAACGGCAGACGACGATATCGACTTCGGCAGCACGCTGGATGTGGGTGGAGTGTTGAGCCTGACTGCGGGAACTGCCACGACGGACGACATCCGACTGGCGGGGAACGTGGGGGCCACTCGCACACCAACATCGATCACGCTGGGCGCAGGGGGATTGATCGAGGCGTTGGGAACAGTGACCACCAGTGGGCTGCTGGAAGCTGATGCCGGGACATCGATTGAAGTGCAGGGGCTGCTCACGGCCAACTCACTCGATCTGGATGCCGGGACGGATCTCACGCTGGATGATGTGAGTGTGACGACGAGCAGTCTGCTGCGGGCCGGCGATGCAATTCTGGTGAATGGGACGTTCAATACGGGTTCGCTGGATGCAGTGGCCGGGGGAACGACGACGTTCAATCAGGCGGTCACAGTTGTGGGTAACGCAGTGATCGGCAACGCGACGAGCGGGACGGTCCATGCACTGGCCGCATTGGATGTAGCTGGCGATCTGACAATCACGACAGCGGCTGACATTGATCTGGATGGCACAGTTGATGTGGGTGGGAACCTGCTGTTTGATGCGGGGCAGAACGTCAATGTGGCCGGTGCTACGGATGTGGTGGGAAATGCGACAGTAACGGCGGACGACGATATCGACTTCGGCAACACTCTCGATGTGGGTGGGGTGTTGAGCCTGACTGCGGGAACTGCCACGACGGATGACATCCGATTGGCGGGGAATGTGGGTGCCACTCGCACACCAACATCGATCACGCTGGCTGCGGGGGGATTGATCGATGCTTCGGGGACGGTGGCTGCAGGAGGCATTCTGACAGCCGATGCGGGAACTTCACTGAACTTCGATCAGACGCTCACCACCACAGGTCCGGGGAGCAATATCCTCCTGACCAGTGGCACGACGATGCGGCTGGCGGGAGCGGTCAACAGCAGTGGCGAAGTCGAACTGGATAATGGTGGGCTGTTGTCGATTCTCGATCCAGCCGGAATTACAGCAGTGGGCCGAGTGGTGCAGATCGGGACAGGCGATGTGAGTCTGCATGGAGACATCACTTCGACCAGTGGCGAGGTGAACTTCGCCGAGGATGTGGTGCTCACGAGCGATGTGGTCGTCACCTCGGGAAGCACAATCACCTTCCAGAAGACAATCAATGGCACCACAGCCGGCGCGGAAGATCTGACACTCGACGCGGTGAGTGATGTCACATTGGGCGGATCTGTCGGCAACACAACGCGACTGGGGGCACTCGTCATCGAAGCGGCGGCGGTCTCCACTCGGGCACTGACGGTCGCATCTCTCGACGGTACGTCGCAGACGGGGAACTGGATAACCACGGGGAACATCGACGCCACGGGGGTGGTGCTGCTGGATGTGGCGGGGAACCTCGAAATTAATGGCCACCTGGAGGCGGACAGCCTCGATGCAGTGGCGGACGGGACTTCGCTGTTCGCGGGGACAGTCGATGTTGCGAATAACGCGGTGATCGGGGCGGCAACATCCGGCGCAGTGACGATCAACGATCTCGTTACTGTCGGGGGCGATCTGACAGTCCGCTCAGCAGACGACATCACGATGGGAGATGGACTGCTCTCCGATGGAATGGATGTCACCGGGGCTGTGGTGGTGAATAGTGTCAGCGGTGATCTCACGGTGCGGGGCACCACCGAGGCAGGTTCGCTGGATGCCAACGCTGGGAATGACATTCTTTTTGACGGGTCGGTCACAACCGTCGGCGGGATGGTACTCACCGCCGGTCAGGATATCGATGTGACGGGGGCTGTGGATGCCGGGACGACTTTCAGTGCGACGGCAACTGCTGGTGCGATCTCGCTCGATAGCACATTGACGACGGGCGGTGCGGCCGATTTAACGAGCGGGACGACAACCACTGTCCTGGGTGCGACATCAATCGATGGCAATCTGGAGGTGCTGGCGGGGGACACTATCCGTTTTGCCCAGACGTTGGATGCCACGGGTGCGGTAACGCTGGAAACGGGTTCCGATACCACCGATGAGATCCTGCTCGAAGGTGCAGTCGGTGGAGTCTCCAGTCCGACTTCGATCACACTGACATCCGGCGGCAAGGTGCTGGCTTCGAGCAGCATTAAAACCAGTGGACTTCTGGAAGCTGATGCCGGGACATCGATTGAAGTGCAGGGGCTGCTCACGGCCAACTCACTCGATCTGGATGCCGGGACAGATCTCACGCTGGATGATGTGAGTGTGACGACGAGCAGTCTGCTGCGGGCCGGCGATGCAATTCTGGTGAATGGGACGTTCAATACGGGTTCGCTGGATGCAGTGGCCGGGGGAACGACGACGTTCAATGACGCTGTCACAGTAACGACCGGCAACGCAGTGATCGGCAACGCGACGAGCGGGACGGTCCATGCACTGGCCGCATTGGATGTTTCGGGTGATCTGAAAATCACGACGGCGGCTGACATTGATCTGGATGGCACAGTCGATGTGGGTGGGAACCTGCTGTTTGATGCGGGGCAGAACGTCAATGTGGCGGGTGCCACGGATGTGGTGGGAAATGCGACAGTAACGGCAGACGACGATATCGACTTCGGCAACACTCTCGATGTGGGTGGGGTGTTGAGCCTGACTGCGGGAACTGCCACGACGGATGACATCCGATTGGCCGGGAATGTGGGTGCCACAAGGACACCAACATCGATCACACTGGCTGCGGGGGGATTGATCGAGGCGTTGGGAACCATCACGACCAGTGGGCTGCTGGAAGCTGATGCCGGGACATCAATTGAAGTGCAGGGGCTGCTCACGGCCAACTCGCTCGATCTGGATGCCGGGACGGATCTCACGCTGGATGATGTGAGTGTGACAACATCGAGTTTGATTGCGGCTGTGGGCGATCTGCTGGTGAATGGAACTTATGATGTCGGGACGACCAGCACGATCACGGCTGATGATGCGACGTTTGTCGGTCCCTATGAAACGGATGGACGATCTGAGCTGGATCTGACGGGCGACTTCGAGGCCCAGTCGACGTTCACTGTGGCGGGCGGCGGATTGGAACTGCTGGCGGATGGAACGACGACGTTCGTTGGTGTGGTGGAGATCACGGGGACTGCGGTTATTGGTGAATTGACCAGTGGAACGATCAACGCTCAGGAGACTTTCACGGTTACTGGCGGCGACCTCACGCTCCAAAGTGCGGACGACATCGACTTCGACCGTGCGCTCGATGTCTCGGGAGCAATCGTCGCGACGGCGGGGAACGACTTCCTGGCTCAGGAGACAATTGACGCTGCTTCACTGACGATCGATGCCACGCGGGATGTCCTTATTGACGGGGCGGTGGAGACCAGCGGATTGGTGGATGTCACCGCCGGTCGCGACGTGGTCTTCGGCGATACGCTCGATGCAGGAACAACGCTCACAGTGAAGGCGACGACGGGGGATGTTCAGTTCGTGGGGGCTGTCACAGCGGGGGGTGCCGTGGTGGTGACGGCGACTGTTGGCGAGATTCGAGTGGATGATCTGCTGACAGTCACGGACGGCTTTGTATTGCTCGAAGGCTCAAGTGTTCAGCTTGATAACGATACCGTCATTCAACTCAATGGCGCAGGACGCGGCCTGACCATTCTCGGGACGCTCACGACGGGTGCTGATCTGTTCACGAATGGTGGAGACATTCTGACCGGCGGTGGCGGCATGACCTTGACCGATTCCATCACGATTGAGACTGCCGGAGGGGATCTCGAATTCAACGGTACCATCAATGGGCAAACGGCGAGCACATTCGACCTGACAATTGATACGGATGATGGCCGCGTGGATTTCAACAATTCTGTGGGCGATATCAATGCCATCAGAAATCTGGTCATCAGCGAGGCTGGAGACGTGCTGCTGACCGATGTTCAAGCCGATTTGCTCAATATTGCCGACAGCTCAGGCACAGTCACTTTTGTCGGCGATGTGATCACAACGGCAGCCAATGGACTGGATGTGACGGCCGAGGCGATCGTCATGCTGGCGGGGAGTTCGCTGAACTCAACGGGGCAGGATGTTGTGCTGACGGCGAACGATATCGACCTGAACGGCGACGGTATCACAGCCACGGGGGCGACCGTGTTCCTCCAGACCCGCAATGATGCGACGGCCATTGGCCTCGAGAACTCGGCCACGGCGATGAACTTCACCGATATCCAACTCGACAAGATTATCACCAACAAACTCGTGATCGGGACGACCACAAACACGGGCGGGATCACGATCGGCACCGATGCTCCGTTGACGATGAACCAACCCGAGGTGCAGTTGCTGACGGCTGGTGATGTGACGGTGAACGGCTCGCTGACAGTTCTGGGAACAGGGACGCTTACGGTCGATGCAGGTGATGATGTCGCGATCTTCGGGATGCTGGCCACAACGAACGGTGCGCTCCTGGTCAATGCAGACGACAACATCACGCTGGGGGCTGCGGGACGTGTGCTGAGCACAGGAGGGACGATCACTCTCGCCGCCGATGCCGATCTGAGTGGAGCCGGGTCGTTCACCATGACCAACGGCGCTATCGTCGAATCACAGACGCAGTTGGTGACGATCACGGCTGCAGGCGATGTAACTGTCGGCCAGGTGATCTCCGGCCGAACGGGTGGGCTGGCGATTGATCTCGTGTCGCGAAACGGCGCGATCATCGACGGTGGTGACACGGGGGGCTCGGATCTGATCGCCAACGGTGCGGGGGCCATCACGCGGCTTGATGCAGCGACTGGCATCGGCAGTGCCACGGGTCTGGCGAGCGATGCCGCCCTGGAAACCACGGTTTTCGAAATTCAGGCAACCAACCGTACGAGCGGCGACATCCGCATCGACGAGACCGATGCCTTGCGGCTGCAGGATATCGACAACCAGGGGCCGGGAGCCATCGCGGTTCAATCGGTCGGGACAATGACACTTCTGTCGGGCTTTGATGTGACTGCCGCCAGCGGTCTCGTTTCGCTGTTAGCGACAGGTGCGGCAGCCGATCTGCTGCTCAACGGCTCGGTCACGACGACGACGAGTTCGATCACGCTGGGAGCGGGTCGGAATGTGCAGTTCAGTGGTGTGACAACGATTCAGACGAACGGGAACATCGGAATTACGGCGACGAATGGCACCGCGCGAATGCTCAATGGCTCGGTGGTGAACGCGGGATCCGGGACGATCGCGGTGACGGCGAATGGGGATGTCAGTATTTCGCGACTGGTGACAACGAACGCGACGACGAGTGCCGTACAGATCACTTCGCAAACCGGTGGCATTCGCGATAGTGGCGAGAGTGGTGGTGCCGACATTCAGGCCGACAGTGCAGGGGCTTTGGTCACCTTAAGGGCCGCGACAGGGATCGGCAGTGTTTCCGATGGCGGTGCCGATGCACCACTGGAACTGCAAGTTGCTCGACTGGATGCGATCAACAGCACCAGTGGCGATATTCGGTTCAGCGAAGCGACGGGACTGAACATTGAACGCCTGACTCAACAGGGGGCGGGACAGATCGCAGGTGTCGTGAACGGGGGGACGATCATCACTGCGGCGGGTCAGGGGATCAGCAGCCAGACGGGAGATATCTCGCTCACAGTGAATGGTACCGACGCAGATCTCACAATCTTGAACAACGTCTCGACAACCGGCGGCAATATCACCATGAACGTACGGGGGGATGTGACCACTGCGGCGAACACGACAATCGCTTCGCAGGGTGGGAACATCGCGATTGCGGCAGACAGTGATCTCAACAACGTGGGTGGTATTGCCCTGGCGGATGGCTCGTTGATCGATGCCGGTGCGGGGACGATCGTGCTCTCCGCTGCCGAGAATATCGCGGTGAGCCGTCTCGTTTCGACGAATGCCGGTGGTGCGGCGGTGTCGCTCACTTCACGGCTGGGTGCGATCACCGATGCGGGAGACACGGGCGGAGTGGATATTGACGCACCGACAGTGGTGCTGCGAGCCGCAACGGGAATCGGTTCGGGCAACGCTCTGGAAACGAACATCGCTACCTTGGCCGCACGGAACACGACCAGCGGTGGCATTCAGATCGACAATACGGCCGGAGCCGGGCTGAATGTCGCAACAGTGGACGGACTGACGGGGATCAGCAACGCGGGGGCCAATGGGCTGGTGTCGCTGGTGTCGTCAGGGGATGTGTTCATCAACGGAGCGGTGCTCAATACGGCAGGAGGGACGATCCAGATCACTTCGCTGACCGGGGATATCACCCTCAACCAGCGGTTGGCGGCCACGGGGGGGAATGGTTCGATCTCTCTGGATGCAGATCAGGACATCAATCTCAACGACTCGGGTTCGCAGCCGGATGTGGAAGTTCAGGGAACGGGAAGCGTGGTGGGTGTCGCTGGTGGACTGGTGAACTTTGCACCGAATGTGCAGGTCGCCAGCCAGACGGGGGCCGTGACCGATGTTCCGCCGCTGCTCATCAATGTGCAGACACCTCAGGTGCAGGCGGATGGCTCGGCACAGGTTTCGGGGACGTTCGGCCGGCCAGGCGAGAAGAACTTCATCATCACAGTCGACTGGGGCGATGGGACGGTCGAGACGTTCTATTTTGATCAGCCGGGGAACTTCCTGTTCAAGCATACTTACAACGGCAATCCGGATCCGAACAACCCGGCTTCGCCAATCCCGATCACAGTGACGATCGAGCAGGATCCGCTCATCCGCTTCTTTGAAGCCCGCGTGGTGGAGCAGAACACGACGACAGTTACGAGTTTTGCGAGCGTGCCGGGCGAAGGGTTGGCGGGAAGCATTCCGTTCGATCTGACGCCACCGGTGCGGCCCGTACCGGAACCAGCACAAACACGGCTCGACGAAGCGCTGTTATCGCAGAGTGTCGCCTTGAGTCAGAGTGATGTCCTGCAGGATGAAGGTACTGCTGGCGAAGCTGTTGGTGACGATGAGATCCAGGTTATCATCCAGGTGCTTGGTGCCGATGGAGAGGTTCTGCAGAGCGTGGCATTGAGCGAGAGTGTGCTCGACGATCTCCCGAGAATCTTCAAGAAACTGCCCGATGGACAATACAAGGTGGTGGTTCGAGAGCCGGGTGAACCTGTCGAAAGAACAGTCCTTGAAGTCGAATTGCGTCAGGGACGGATCGTCAACGAACAGGAACAGGATCTTGACCGACCCCCGCGGGAAACAGGGAACCCGTCAGGTGTGAATCCGGAAGCGAATATGCCGGGGGCTGGGTACCATGGTGCTGCCAGCGAGAGTGAACGGATGGCCCAGTTCTTGAAAGAGGGCCAGGAGAACCAGCAGACCGCACAAAGTCCTGGATATCGATCGTGGCGAATTCAATCCCGGCTGGATGAAGCTCTGGGAGCGAAATCTGTTGAGCAAGAGACTGGTCAAGGGCCGGATGCCCTGTTCGAAGTCAAAAACAGTGAGTCGAGCCGTGATGCCTCGCTGATGAGGGTTCTATCGCTCGTAACGGATGTATCAGATCCTCTGATGAGGGAGGTGAATGAGGCAGAAATTCCTCTGAACCAGGATTTTGACCTGATGGAACCAAGGGAAATGGTGGAGATCGATACCGAGATTGCCTGTATGGAAGAAAATTCGGGAGGATCCTGGATCACTCAGGTCGCCATAGCCGGTACGATCATGTTGGGCGGAGTGGCTGTCACAAATTCTCTGACTGATAAGGTTTCGCCGCTGGCGAGAGGTCGTCGGCTCATGCGAAGATTATCGGGAAGATGGCTGAGTTCCAGTCGTGAAGACGCTGAGTAGAGAGGCGATTCAGGTGACGGAAACTCCATGAGAGTTTCTGAATAGTCGGAAGTGTCAACTCAGTCAGTGTTTGAAAGTCGTGAGGGCCTGGCTGCATCGAGTTGCAGGCAGGATGAATTACGCAAGTGGTGATCCACTCAATGAATCATGCTGGTCGAGATCATCAGCCGGGGTTAGCGGGCCATGTTGAGATGTCCGAGCTGTGGAACGAGAGTTACGGGAGCAGATCTCGTCAGTGGGATCTGTTCGCGCTGCCATAGCCGCTTGAGTGATGAAAACGACCATTCTGAACTTGAGAGTGATACTCTCGACACAATGCTTTCCGATCCGGGGATCGCAGATTCTGCGGCGGCCTCGAATGATTCGCTCGATCTTTCTGGAGCCGCTAACCCTTCTTCCGCATCGCTGGCACAGCCAGAGAAACCTCTGCCGGAAAAGCCATCTGACTCGGCCATGGCGACCCCCGTTTTGCCCGGGGAATCGATTTCGCCACCATTAAGGACGCTGGATGCCAGTGCTGTGGAATCGGCCCCGATGGAATCTTTGAAGAAAGATTTGGGAGCCCAAGGTTCACCGGTGGCTGGACGTGAGACGCCCGACGAGTTCGACAATGGTGGTCGAACGATGGTGATTGCCGACAGCTCGGTCTTCTTTGCCGACTCGGCGGATATTGTCGTCTTGCCCGAGGGTTCGGGGTCAATGGGCGATTCGGCGGAGGACAGTTCCTCAATCGGCCAGACGCGGGCATCTGACGATGAAGATGTCCGCATGGTGACGGAAGAAAGTATCGATCTTTCCGGCTCCGTTGATCTTTCGGGACCCGGTGATCAGACGATGATCTCTGATGAGTTTCCAGACCCGGCGGGCGGCCCGGCGCATGGTGAAACCTCCGACGATTTTCTTCCTGCAAAACCGGCGGCTCAGACCCTCGCGATTGGTACTCCTGAAGGAGAAGCCGACGACAGCTACATGGCCACGTATGTGGCTGATGATGAAGCAGAGCGAGTTCAGCAGGAAAGAGCCGAAGCAGGCGCGACGTATGTGGGCCCGGAATTCGCCGATCTGGAATCAGGAGATACTGCCGCGACGTTTGTCTCGGATGATGTTCCTGAGGCCATTATTAAGACGATCGCCTCAGTCTGGGGAGATGAACCTTCCGGGAATGATGTTAAGCCTGTGACGAGTCTGAAGGGTCGGGAAGTTAAGCGTATTCCTGGTCCTCGTCAGACGCTGGTGATCAAACATCGCTCGTTGACGCATGGGCCGGGGCCAAAAGTTGGATCGGATCAGGCCGAATACGAGGTAATTCGGATTCTTGGCGAAGGCGGTATGGGGGTGGTCTACGAGGCGAGACAGACCTCGGTGGATCGTGAAGTGGCTGTCAAGATGCTGAAATCAGCGTCGGCCAAAAATGAGCGTCAGCGGCAGAAGTTTCTGGCTGAGGCAGTCGTTACGGGTGATCTCGAACATCCGAACATTGTTCCGATTTATGATGTCGGTTCGGCCAAAGATGGCTCGCTCTTCTACTCGATGAAAAAAGTTCAGGGGACACCCTGGCTGAAAGTCATTTCGAAAAAGTCACTCATCGAGAATCTGGAGATTCTGCTGAAAGTGGCCGATGCCGTGGCATTTGCCCACGCCCGGGGAGTAATTCACCGCGACCTGAAGCCCGAAAACGTAATGCTGGGTGAGTTCGGTGAAGTGCTGGTCATGGACTGGGGGCTGGCACAGCCTTCGGCGGCCTTCCGGCGGAAAGACAGCATTGTCGAGAACACCACCATGGGCGGGACTCCCGCTTACATGGCACCGGAAATGGCTACAGGGCCAATCACTAAAGTCACTCCGCAAAGCGATGTGTATCTGCTGGGTGCCATCCTGTTTGAGATCTTGACTGACATGCCGCCGCATGCCGGCAAGACGGCCATGAAATGCCTGATGGCTGCGGCGCGAAATGAGATTGTCGAGACGGATCAGGAAGGAGAATTGATTGCCATTGCGTTGAAAGCGATGGCGACAGATCCGAATGACCGATATCAGTCGGTGATGGATTTTCAGGCGAGTATTCGCGAGTACCTGTCACACTCGGAAAGTGTGCAGATGACTGTGCGGGCCGAAGATGACCTCAGTGAAGCGGGTCGTCTGGGGGGATATGAAGGGTTTGCCAAAGCCCTATTTGGATTTGAAGAAGCTGTCGAGCTTTGGGATGGAAACCTGCGGGCCAAACAGGGTGAGCGGAAGGCCCGTCTGGCTTATGCCAATTTCGCTATCGAGAAGGGTGATTACGATCTTGCGAAGTCACTGCTGCATCCGACTGATGCAGAACATCAGCCGCTGATCAAACTGATCGACGAGGCGGTGGCTGAACGGGAAGGTCGGCAGCAGCGCATTCGCTTATTGAGACGCACTGCCAGCGTGCTCGTAGGTGCTGTGGTCGTGGTGGTGACCATTGCGTTCTTCTGGATTCGAGCCGAAGCCAATCGTGCCATGCTTGCCGAAAAAGAGGCCACGAAACAGCGGGACGTGGCGGTCAAGAATGAACAAGAAGCGAAGCTGGCGCGTGACGACGCCGAAGCCCGTCGCAAAGAGGCGGAGCTGGCCAAAGAACAGGCAATCATTGCGAGAACTGCGGCACAGACGGCAGAAATGCAGGCTCGTGAGGCTCAGTCCGTCTCGGAAAGGGAACGGGCGAAGGCTGAGTTAGCCCGCATGGCCGCGGAAAAAGCCAAGGCCAGTGAAGAGTACGAAGCTTATATTGCCCGAATTGGTCTGGCCTCGGCGAAGATCAACGAGAATGCTTTTGCGACTGCCAAAGAATTATTACTGGATTGCCCCACCTACCTGAGGAATTGGGAGTGGGGGCGATTGATGCATTTGTGCAGCCAGCAATCGAAACAGATTCAAGCCGGGTCGCCACTGGATGCTTTGGATATTCAGCATGAAAAAGGATTGTTTGCCACCGGTGGCTGGGATGGAACAGCACGGATCTTTCAGTTGAAAGACGGGGCTCCGAAGAGTGTTCTCAAGACTCAAGGCCAATATGTACATGCCGTGGCCTTTCAGCCCCAGGGAGATCTGATTGCCCTGGGTGGCAGTGAAGCGGGAGCGTATCTGCAGCTTTGGAGTGTCGAATCCGGCGAGCGGGTGCGCATTTTGAAAGGGCATGCCGATGGAGTGCTCTCGGTCGAATTCAGCCGGGATGGCAAGCAGCTTTTAAGTACCTCGTACGACAAGTCGATCCGCCTGTGGGATGTAGAAACTGGCGAGGTTGTCAGAACGTTTGAAGGCCACAACTGGTGGGTGTGGTCGGCACGATTTTCGCCCGATGGAAAGCGGATTGTCTCGGCGGGACAGGATGGAATTGTTCTGGTGTGGGATGTGGAGAGTGGGCGGCATTTGCCACCATTTACCGGTCATGAGGGCCCCGTGTTTACGGCGACATTTGATCCGTCGGGCAAGTATGTGGCCAGTGGTGGTTACGACCGCACAATCCAGATCTGGAGCCCGGCCAATATTCAGCCATTTGATTTTCGACGAGTGGCCGAAGAGGTCGAGGAGTCTTCCGAGAAAGCGCTGCTCGAACTGAGTGCCGAACAACGCTCGGAAGCGAAAATTCTCAAAGGGCATGAGGGGGCCGTGCGTGCACTTCATTTTTCCAGAGATGGCGGTTTGCTGCTCAGTGGTGCTCAGGACAACACAGCGAGGTTATGGGAGTTGCCTCAAGGGCGAGCCACTCTCGTGCTGCGAGGTCATGATGGCTGGGTGCGGGCCTGCGACTTCAGCCTGGGTGACCGGCAGATTCTGACCGCCAGCTACGATTCGACTGTTTGCGAATGGAGTACCGATCGTTACGAAGAGTTTCGCGTGTTGAATGGTCGAGTCTTCGAAGGGCATGAAGATGCCGTACTTTCGGCCGCCTGGGCACCCAATCAGCAATCGATCGTTACGGCTGGTCGCGATCGAACAGCCCGTACCTGGAATGTCGAAACGGGCGATAAGCAGTTGCAATTCAAAGAAGGTCACGAATTCCTGGCTTCAAAGGCCATCTTCTTTGATGGTGGTAAACGACTGGCAACGGCGGGGGTGGATAACACACTGCGATTGTGGGAAGTCGAGACCGGTTCTCAGACAAAGCTCCTCGAACACACCGGAAGAAGTGCGGCCTTTGACATTTCAACCGATGGAAAGTGGCTGGTGACGGGAAGTGATCGTAAAGTGGTCGTACTTCGTGATCTTTCAACGTTGGAAACGATTTTCGAATTGACCGGTCATCAGCATGAGCCCACAGCGGTGGCGATCTCACCCGACGGTAAGACGATTCTTTCGGGAGATCTGCGTGGCCGAATTCTGTTGTGGTCTCGCGAGACAGGCGGCCTTCTGGGGAAGCTGGATGGTCATTCCCGTCGTGTTCAGAAAATTCTGTATGCGACGGATGGGCGTAAGGCTTACAGCGCCAGTGCAGATAACACGGTCGCAGTCTGGGATCTGGGATCGATGGCGGAGATTCGTCCGGCTGTGATGAAACATCCGGAATCAGTCCTGACGATGGCACTTTCGCCGGATGGCAAGCAGATCGTCACCAGTGCTGCAGATAATACTTTACGACTATGGTCGACAGCCGATTCCAGGCTGGTGAGTGAGTATCGCCTGCCGGAAGGGATGGTCAATTCGCTGGAAATTTCTCGCGATGGGCGTCTACTGGCAATTGCGAATGCAGAAACACGGCAGGCTGAGATCCTGGTACTTCCTGGATTTAAGCGAATTCCCATGGAGATGGGAGGATCCGTCGTGGATCTGAAAAAACGGGGAGCTTTATTGTGGGCCGTCGCCTTTGGGCCGGAAGCTGAGACATTGATGACGATTGGTGGCACCGATGCCCGCTTATGGAATCTGCGCGATGGGCGGGAGATGATGTCATTCAGCCCGAATGGAGTGGTGGCCTCGGCGAGGTACTCTCCTGATAATCAGTGGATTGTCACATCAAGCTGGGATAACTCGGTGAAAGTGTGGAAGGCTGCGACTGGCGAATCGATGGTCAGGCTGGAAGGTGGGCATACCTCTGCCGTGAATATGGCCAGTTTCTCACCTGATGGTGAACTGATTTTGACAGCCAGTGACGATGGAACGGCCAAGCTCTGGAACTGGAAAGACGCACCGCCGAAGGTCGTCAAAGTGCTGGGGCTCCATACAGGGCGGGTTCGCTCGGCCATTTTCAACCACGATGGTTCGCGTATCGTGACGACATCATCCGATAAGACCGCCCGCTTGTGGGATACGACGACGGGTGAATGTCTGCAGATCTTCCAGGGGCATGAGTGGCCTGTTCTTTCTGCCGCATTGAGTGATGATGGAAAGTTGCTGCTGACGGGCAGTGAAGACAAGACGGCGCGCCTGTGGAATGTGGCCACCGGGAAAGAGCTGTTTGTTCTGGCCGGTCATACCGCACCCGTGACAAGCGTCGATATTTCACCAGATGCCACCCGTCTGTTGACAGGGAGTCAGGACGAGACTGTCAAACTGTGGGATACTCGGACTTCTAACGAGATTCTGACGCTTTCACGCCATACCCAGGATGTAACGAGCGTCGCCTTCTCGCCCGATGGCCGACAGATTCTGACTGGCAGCCGGGATGGCACCGCGATTATCTGGCTGGCTCGTGAATGGCGAGATGAAGCGAAGAATGGAATCGAAAAGACTGCTCAACCGATGGAAGCTGATGAAGCACAGGGACTTCTCAAGACGGTTGCCGCAGAGTGATGTTTTGCTGAAGGTCAAAGCAGAGAACAGCGCCTGATCTCTAACTCCAGTGTGCAGTTGCATGCCGCGATGGAGTTCATGATGCCCCTCGTGATGGTGCCTGGGCTTTTGTGCTGACAGACACCCAAACTCAGGAGAGACATCTCATGCTCTTCAGGTTGCGCAGTTCTCAGAGCAACATGACCAGTCCTTCGACCGTCTGAATTTTCCGGTAAATGGCCAGGACATGGTAAGAACTTTGCACCATGGGCTCGACAGTCAGCGAGACATGTCGGCCCTGTTTGGTTTCCCGGATGGAATGTTTGGGAACTTCGGGATGATCCAGCTCGGACTGAATTGCAGTCAGAATGCGGCTGGGAAAATCATTCTCGGCTTTGCCGATCACCTTGAAGGTGAACACGCACGGAAAGCTGTGCATGGCCTCCAGAAGCTCTAAAGCGGGAAAAGTTTCCATGGGTACAGATTTCCTTTGCTAACGAAGCGGCACTGGCCCTCGCCGCTGATCCGTTCTCTGCGATTCTCGAGCGGGAGTGAGTTCTGGTCTTTAGTGACCTTCGTTCCATTGTCGAGGCCGAAGGGAAAAACAGAATACTCAACTTCCATGATTTCTGATTTTACAGACTCCAGTCGAAATCAAACATGGTGTAGGCTATCCGAACATGCTTCGAAGTACGATCGCCCGTGATGGATGATCGATGGATGGCGGGGCGATAGGCTGCTGCTGGACTCGTCCGCTGGTTTGTTTCTCCTGACTGATTCGCCCCGGCTGAATTCCTCTGACTGATTCACCGTGAGATGCCTTCTGCTGATTGACACCTTGAATACGAAATGGAATGAATGATGCGCGCACTCCAGCTTGTTGAACCGAGAGCTTTCCAGTTCATTGAAATTCCTGAAGTGGCAGAGCCGGGTGCAGGTGAGGCTGTGGTCGAAGTGCATCGCGTGGGAATTTGCGGCACAGACCTGAGTGGGTATCTGGGGAAGATGCCTTTCTTTTCGTATCCACGCATTCCGGGGCATGAACTGGGTGTGCAGGTGCTGGCTGTGGGTGACGGTGTCACCAATGTTAAGCCGGGGGATAAATGCTCAGTCGAGCCCTACATCAATAACCCGGAGAGTTTTGCCAGTCGCCGAGGACGGGGGAACTGCTGTGAAGAGTTAAAGGTTCTGGGTGTGCACACGGATGGCGGATTGCGGCGGCGATTCATTGTTCCTGCCCGCAAGTTGCACCCTGCCCAGAAATTATCGTGGGAGCAGTTAGCACTCGTCGAGACATTGGCGATCGGTTGCCATGCGGTCGATCGCTCGATGGCGCAGCCTCAGGAAGATGTGCTGGTGATTGGAGCCGGGCCCATTGGACTTTCCGTCATCGAGTTTGTGAAGCTGTCGCAGGCGCGTGTGATTGTGATGGATATGAATGCCCAGCGGCTGGCTTTCTGCCGGGATGTGATGGGAGTTCGTGATACGATTTTATCCACCGGGGATGGCAAAGAGCTGCAAGAACTCGAAAAGCTGACTGATGGGCATCTGGCGATGGCGGTCATCGATGCGACAGGTTCAGCCCGATCGATGTCACAGGCCTTGCAGTATGTGGGGCATACGGGACGCCTCGTTTATGTAGGCATTACTACGGATGTCCTCTCGTTTGGGCACCCTTTGATGCACCGCCGGGAAATGACGATTATGGGTTCGAGAAATGCCATGCCTCAGGATTTTGGTCGAATCATCGATCATATCGAAGCTGGGCGGATTGATACCCGGCCCTGGATCACGCACACGATTCCGTTTGACAATGTGATCGATGAGTTTGAACGTTTTACCAAGCCAGAGACGGGCGCAATTAAAGCGGTGATTGATCTGGATTGTTGATCCTGATTAATCACCACCAGCAGGACGTTCCCTCTTTGAGTTGGCTGCTGCAGGCTGACATTGAACAGATCGTTGCATCACCCTCAGCCATCTGGTGAATGGAACTGATGTGCTTCGTGGAAATCAATGGCGAGTGGAAATCCTGTAAAGCATGCTTGCTCAGAGCCGCTGACTATTACACACAACTTTGCATGGACATTAATCTGAAGTGTTGCTGGAGACTGGGTGGCTGGGGTCAAACGTCCTCGTTTGCCCCCAGGTTGTTTGACTTGGATCGTCGCTGAAGAACTTTCTCAACTGCCATGAAGCATGTCTTCAGATGCTTTCGTGCTGGTGAAATTGATGTGAACAAGGGCCAATGAAGAGATCCGGCTCCTGCTACCCGAGCAAGAACCACGCCCTTTCGCAAAGCCTCCAGGGCGTGCCACCCAAGACAAAGTCAGGTGTAGTGGCAGGGCATGCGCATGGCGCGGCTTCTTGTTGTCGTGGAATTGCACGACAACCCGACCACGAGTTGGCCGGGCCACCCTTGGGTGGCAGTTGTGTGTAATAGACAGATCGGAGCCGCAGGCATGGCACACAACGAGCTGTTGTCTTGTCGCATCCGAATGGATGTCAGACGTGAGTGCCTGTCCCCCAGAAGATCAACCACCTCCTGGCACTCACCACACAGGCAACTACTTCTGGAAGGCGTTCTGGATCGACTGCAGCATAGCCCTTTCGAGGGGAGCATCCCGACCGCGAGGAATCCAGCCGCTGGGTGAGGATTGACCGACGACGAGATCCAGATCGCGCTGCAAAGGGGTGTGATCCTGGAAGGTCGCGCCACCGGCGAAATTCGCAGCCCCTGCGACATCTTCGATCTCCTTGAAGGCTTCGACAGAGATGAAGTACCCCCCCTGAGCAGGGGTCACGCTGATATAAGCTTTGCGGCGGATCGATTGCAGTGTGCTCTCCCAGCGGGAGTAGCCATCTGCCGAATCGCGATGCCAGGGCTCAAGAATTCCTGCCCCGGTCTTGAATTTCGTCTCAATCACCCCATCGATGCGACTTTCCCGTTCAATCTCGAACAGGTAATCGTGTACGACATCAACGGTGGTTTCCCAGGCCTGCTCTTCGTTCTGGGCACGGACGAACAGCGGATTGCCCATCGGTTGGGCGGCTGTCTGCGGACCTCCAGCGCAGCCTGCAATCAGTAGCAGACCCCAAATCGCGAGGAAGTATCTGGTCGCATCCATGCTGATCAATTTCCGTTTCCGCCTGGCAGATCCTTTGCGAAGCGACTGAACCTTGGGAAATCGTTTCAGAATTTCGCAAAGAAGGCCAAAACCAGCAAGATGAGTTCCACCGGCAGGCATTTGCCAGAGAAGAAACAATGCGGAATTCGATGGATCGCCATAAAGCAAGGCGGCTCAATCGCATAAGCAACGAGGGCCAGCCCCTCTGGGACTGACCCTCGTTTCGCATTAATTGTTTCTGGAACAAAAGCCATACGGATTCTTGGGGGAGAATTTCCGTAAGCGTCTATCAGTTAATAGATTGTTACGATTTCAGAAAGTCGCGGATTCAACGCCAGCGGCATTGGCGGGAACCAGTGCGGAAACTGGCTGCTCGATCTCGACAGTTGCCAACGCAGCAGCTCTGCCCTTCATGCTGCAGCAGCTCTGCTCTTCAGCAGTCACCAGCATGGCCATGGCCTCTTCGTGGTTCTGACTCAGTGGGCAGCAACCGCCACTGCTTTTCATGGAACATGGAGAGCTCTCGACCGGCTGGCCACTGATGGCAGCCACAATGTTGGCCTGTTCGCTCCATGCCAAGGTTCCGGCGACACCTAGCCCCAATGCAGCGAGAACGAGCAGAAATGGCTGACTCTTTCGGGGAGCTGTGGCCGCGGGCGATTCCACGTAGCTCAAAGTGTTGTCGGTGGGAAGAGGCTGTTGATCTGACATGGCTCACTCCGAAGGGAAAGGAACGGAATCAATTCTTGAAGACGGTTTGAACGACCACAGGTGGGCTGTTTGTAAGTGATTTCTATTAAAAGGCTTGTGTCTTTTTTTAGGGGTTTTTTCGGTCTTGGCTCCAGAAACAGTTGGCACGCGCACAGGAATTCCTCAGGGATTGTACCAGTGAACCCGCAGAAAACCAAAAAGCAATATTTTGAATCATCCTGTGGCGAGCCATAAGCACACCTTGATCGACGAGCTCATGTTTCTGCGAAGAGATCGGTGGCGTGGAAAAAAAGACCTTCCGAAGATAACCGCCTGTCACACTTGGCGCTGCTCTCACTGTTGAGATATCCTTCGCGGTGGAGAGGTGACAGAGCGGTTGATTGTGCCGGTCTCGAAAACCGGTGTACCCGCAAGGGTACCGGGGGTTCGAATCCCCCCCTCTCCGCTTGGCCTTTGGCCAAGAGAGCAGTGGAGCATGAGACCAGTAGAGCAGTAGAAAAGATGCGATGCTCCACTGTGGTCTACTGCTCCACTGCTCTCCTATTCTTGACTCTCCTTTCTCTCTGTTCAAAGCCTTCGTGACTCAATTCCTCAAGAGATGGTCGTAATTCCAGGTGCTCAAGTTGCCCTCTGCTGAGTGGCCTTCCCGGTTGAGTGGCCTTCTCAGTCGCCGCTCAGCAGGCTCCGCTTGAAATTCAGATTTCGACCGGAGTGGTGAAGCAGCAACTGGTATGCTTTTCGGGCAACTGCAATTGTGGTTCCGGCTGACTTCATACACCGAACGGTGTTCTTCCTGTTTGGTATTGAAAACCGTCTCAATGCCGCATACGGGCTCTTGCCGTCGAATGACCTGTGCCTCCACGGCACTCCATCAACTCCAGATGTGTGATCGCAAAAGAAAATGAAGACGGAGTCGAACAAATCTTTGATGCCCACAATTGGCACTTTGATTGTGATGCTTACTGTTGCTCCCCTTGCTGTAACAACGACTTTGGTATGCTCCCATCCCGATTGGGACCGTAAAATTGAACTGGTGATTATGGAAATTCTGGTGATGGCGCTGTTCGGTCTCATCACAGTCCCGTTATGGCCCACTTACATTCCCGCAGTCGTTCTTACACCTCTGATTATGCGTCACGTGGCTGCCTGGCAGAGTTTTCATACGACTCCTTTGCCAGTTGTGATCTTACTCTCGATGATCATTGGGAGTCTGTACGGTCTACTGATCCTCGCTCCGGCAATTGTGTTGTCGATGCACCACAGCGAGGGCTTAAACAGAGATTGGATTGTCGCCGGCGCAGTGTCTGGCAGCGTCACACTGACGTGTATCTGTCTGATTCATCGCAGTTCTGGCCCCGATTGAAACTTTGATGTCTAATGGGGTTGCTGTTCTCCGAGTTCCAACTTGCGATTGTCAAAATTGTGCCGTAGCCTGGTGCGAAAAATGCGCGACGCGATATGGAGGTTCGTTCGATGATCCGTCGCAACTCCTTGGATCGTCGGATGCATCAAGATTGAAGGAGTCAATCCTCACCGACCAGGTGAGGCAATTCTCTGCAGCCGTTCGGCGGCAACAACTACGTTCTGCGGAGGAGGGTAGATACATTATTCATCCGATGGACTTGCGAGAGTTGTTCGAAGCCCGGGACGGCCGGCCGACGGAACATCAGGCGGCTCGAAAGATCGCTACCTTCGCCGTCATCCCGGCGGCAATCGTTGGTCTGCTTGCCAGCACCCGACTGGTCGGTCCAGCCGATCCCATCGGACGACTTTTGTGGGTCTGCACGGCGGCCGCGTTGGCATCCGGGTTCTGCATCGCGTTTCTGGTGTTGGGTATCTACTCCCTGTTTGGATTCCGTCCGGTTGCAATACTCGCAGACGCTCTGGTGGGTGTATTCTATAGCTTTTTGTGCGCGGCCACCTTGACCTTGTTACTCATGTCGCTGAAGGTTGTCCCTCCTGGTTATGCGTTGTCCCCCTTGCTCCTGATCCCGTGCGCTGCCGTCGCCGTTCCACTCTTCCGGGCAAGGAGGGGAACGATGCGCGACGACGAAGCCGTCAGGGAACCCGCAGAGTCCCAAACCGCTGAACCAAAGGGTGAACCAGATTCGTAGACGACGCGGGTTTGAAATCCTGGTTTTAGGCAGCAATCCAGGTTGAAGATCTGATTTCTAACGAGGTGAAGCCACAAGAGGATTACTGACAGGGTTGCCCAGACGTGGCTTTGCACGTCTGGGTGGCGACAGGCACATGAAATAATTGTGCAAAATACGGCAATTCAGATAGCATGCTCTGTCGAAAGTCTGATGTCGACAGGGGTGAACTAACAGCGGAGGGCACTATCAGTACTGCCTCGATTCTCACAGGCCTGTATGAGAATTCCTCCGACAGAAAATCAACGTCTGTCGGCAGCACACAGATTGCCTGCAGAAAGTTTCCCTGCAAACTCTGTTAATTTAAGGATCGACCACTCCGTCGGTCATCACAATTCCAATCGGGCCATTTTACATTTGTCGAGGGTTTCTTGTGACATACGTCACCCAGACGTGCAAAGCCACGTCTGGGCCACCCTGCCGGGCGTTCCATATATGTTTCGAAAGCTGAACTCTGGCAAACCATATTGCATTCTTCCAGGAAACCACCCCAAGGCTACGGAGATTGGTAGCCCGCAATACATTGGAACACAACATGCAGGTAACATACAGTATCGCTACAGCAGTGCGTGTAGTCGCATTCGTTCTATGTTCCACACACTGCGCATGGTCGGAGAATACGCCCCTCAAGGTGCGTATGGAGCTATGTGAGAATAATTTGCAGGAACCGAGCAGTAGTGACGGAAAAATAGTCCAGAGCCGCCCGATTATTCCTATGTGTTTTATCTATTCTAAAGCAGTGCCACAGCAAAACGTAGAGCCTGATAGAGTCGCAGAGACAATTCATTTGATGATGGACAAAGAGGGTGAACTTCACCCTCGCATGGTGGTGGCATCTCCTGGAGATGTCATTGAGTGCGATATCAGACAGAGGGACTCTAATATTGTGTTTTCGCTGGATGGAGAAAACATCGAGCGTGAGGTTCCTGGATTATTAGTATCAAGCGGCCAAGATGGAGAGAGGGTGTGGCGAACTCGTCCGATAAGAAGGGCGGAACAATCAGGTGTACCGATTCGTATCTCGGACATGACGAAAACCCCACAACGTCTGACAGATCGCAGAGGTTGGATTTTCGTACAGAATCATCCATACTGCGTAGTGGGAAAACATGAGTCTATGATTTACGTCCCGCCGGAAATCTGGAACTCCGAGTCTCTTTCTGTAATGGCCTGGCATGAACAGCAAGGACATGTATGTAGGATCTCTGTCAATGGAACACAGCTTTCAATGCCAGTTTTGTGGAAAGATGTAAAGTCTTTAGTGGATAGCAAGAGAAGTCTTGAGCCGGCATTGAATGTGTTAACAGTGATTGTAATGCCCAACAATTAGAGTTTGGAAGCATGCTTCAGCCTGGTTGGGCGTTGACACAGATTGCTATTCCTGAGTCCTACTCTGTCCCATTCGTTCACAAAGGGTGGCCCAGGCGTGGCCATGAGCGTCTGAGTGCGGACACACACAAAAAATCTGTGCAGAATACCATAACTTCTGTATAATTCCTGGGAACATATCGGAACATATCTGAGTTGCACCGGGGCAATGATGCCACAGTAGGGGACTGAAAGTGCCGCGACTCCCTGAGTGTTCGCTATGAAATTCTCAAATACTTGCAGGACTGTTCTTCCACCAGCAAACCTCCCTTGCCTCCAGCACACAGGTAGCTCGCCGACGAGCAACCTGTGCCAGCCAGCACAACGCACCCTGTAAGGTTGTTTATGTCATCTACTCAACGCGACTGGGACTCATGGGCTTGGCAGCTCACAGGAACTGATTTTCTTGATGCTGCTGGAATTGATGTTATTAGTACGCAGCTTGGTGTCGACTATGCTGACTTGCGACTCTTGGCGATCCTCTCAACGTTTCATTTCATAACAGAGGAAAAGATTGTTGAGTACTTTATAAATGATGACGGAATATACGGATGCCTCGCAATCGCTATCGATCCGCCTGCAATTTCTCGCAGCGAAGCGGCGTCGCGAGTGAAGAGCCTTTTTGATCGAAAGCTTATCGGCCCTGTTACAGCAGAGATCAGGGGGTTCATTAACGAAATGTATTCCCGCTGCTTTACACATGACACAACGCGTGATCTCGATAAGGTTGCTGACCACATCAATGAATCATACTGGACAATATATCCCTGGGGAGCAGCAGTGTATGCGTTGTGTTACGGGAGGTTTCTAGGAACTCGCATTTCAATTGATGTTGACGAAAGCACTGGCGTACAGACTTGTTACTCTTCAGAGCCATCGATCAGGCACGTTTTTGGCGTCTGCCCTCCGTTAGGGTATAAAGCTGACGTGACTCTCCCCGGATTTGGCAGAGTTTTTGGAAATCGAACCGACTGGTGGAACCTCCATCCGCGTGAACTTTCCTGGGAGCTGCCGCCGGGTGGCCGTCCGACAACTCTAACGATGTCCAGATGCCCATAAAATGGCATTGTGTTAGAGATAAAGGGTGGCCCAGACGTGGCTTTGCACGTCTGGGTGGAGACAGCCACAAGAAATAATTTTGCAAAATACGGCCATTCAGATAGCATACTTCATCGAAATTCTCATCTCGACAGGGGTGAACTAACAGCGGAGGGCACTATCAGTACTGCCTGGATTCTCAGAGACCTGTATGAGAATTTCTCCAGCAAGGAAATCAACGTCTGTCGGCAGTATACAGATTGCCCGCAGACAGTTACCCTGCAAACTCTGTCAATTTAAGGATCGACCACTCCGTCGGTCATCACAACTTCAATCGGGCCATTTTGCATTTGTCGAGGGTTTCTTGTGACATACGTTACCCAGACGTGCAAAGCCACGTCCAGGCCACCCTGCCGACAATATTCTCAGGAGTAAGTGATGGATCTAAGCAAATCGTGTGCAGCATTGGCCGTCCTATTGACCATGATTTGTGGGTGTGGCCAAGGCGAGTTTAATTTGGAATCTAAACCAGAAGGAAATCAAACTGACTTTCACACTGAAGACATTGCCACGATGGCGTACAATCAAGAGCAGAAAATGACTGATGATCTGGTTGTTGCAACACTAAATCGAGCGATTCAGTCTCTTGCGACTGGTGACCTTAAGTCCGCAAGAACAGCTTTCACAAAGCGAGGGTGGCGATTCATTTGCAACAGCGATCAGCCTGAGTCTTTAGACGAGACCAGCCTGGCCGACAGGTTCATGAAATCTTCATTCCGAACGGCAGGTGCAACGACCCCTGAATTCACAATTAACTTGAAGCATCGATCAGAAATTGGCATTGCCATACTTGAGATAGACTATACATACAAGGTTAGCGATTATGCAGTCATGCTTTGTGTCGGAGGAGGAAGATGGTTGATTGATTCAATTAGTTCTGCCGAGGTTGCGTTTGACAGTGATCTTCTGTGAAAATGTTCAATGATTACGAGCCATGGGTTACTCGTCTTCGAGCGACCCGTGTCCCAGCGGCACAAGAGGTATTGGTTGGCCAACGAGAGTCTCGTTCACGCAAGGTGGCCCATGTGTGGCCATGAGCGTCTGAGTGCGGACAGGCATAAAAAGCTGTGCAGAATACTATAATGTCTGTATAATTCTTGGCTGCATATCTCACTTGCAGCGGAGCAATGATGCCACAGTAGGGGACTGACAGTGCCGCGACTCCCTGAGTGTTCGCTACGAAAGTCTCAAATATTTGCAGGACTGTTCTTCCACCAGCAAACCTCCCTTGCATTCGGCATACGGGCCTTTCAAAGTCGAGCAACCTGTGCCACCTTCCGGAAATTGAATGTGTTGCACTGAAACATATTGGCCGAAAACTGTCCCAGTAGATCCACTTTCAGGGGCCGGCGACGCATTAGACATGGGGTGGCGGTGAATATGTCAGAACAAGATGGAGCAGTATCTGCGGCGTCCAGGAATGTGCATGTATCTACATGGCTTCTTCTAATTGGCTTGTCTTTAGTTTCTGCCAGCCTTTTACTTCCTTGTATTTCAATGGGTAATGTGCAACCCGGGATTGTATGTCTTGGCATGGCTTTAGGCGTGTTCATGAGTACGATAGATGGGCTCCACTTCGCCGATGGAACTGTCTGGTTGTGTCGAACTTCAGTACTTCTAAATGTTGCAGTTGCTGTGACAGTGATTCTCTTGTCATTTCACAGCAGAAAGATTCGTCATTATGGACTAATCGCAATGTTCTTTTCCTTTAGTGCTATCACGTATGTTCTTTTGTCGATGCTTATGCGTTTTTCCGAGTTGCATATTGGTATTTTCGCATGGGTAGCAGGGTTGTCGTGTTTTCTTGCGAGTGGGTATGCTAGAAGCTTAGAGCTCGATGACGCAGAGAATTTGTGATGTTTAGTAGAATCGCCCAGGTTGCTCGTCTTCAAACGACCTGGGCATGACCGGTATAGTTCGTTTTGCCTGATCTGCGAGCGTCTCATAGACGACCGGCTGAAACCCATTGATTCCGCTTGAACCAACCTGCCGCTCTCACATGCCAGATCCTTCAACCCCGGCCGTCATCCCTGGCGGCAGGTTTCTTTTCCCTTCCCCGTTCCCCTGCACTCCTTATGGAGAAACGTGAAACCGGCGTCACACTGGGAGTACCCGGAAAGGCAAGCGGAGTAGGGGTGAAGGTGTTGTCTTTCCGCGTGTCAGCTTGCAGGAATGCGAGTGGGACTGCGTTCCTTCGCAGCAGCAGGGTTGAATCAGGCACTCCATCGGGACGAAGACGCGTTTCGAGGCTGTTTCGTGTGACAATCGTCACCCATTCGTTCAAAAACACGTCCTGGCCACTTGGAGTATGGCGGGCGAAACGAGTGGGAATGGCAGGCTGTTTGACGCCCTTCAGATGCTTTCTCAAGGCTTCTTCCGCCTGTGAGAAATTATCTTGTTGAGGATTTGGGGAGGACCCAGATATTTCGAAAACGTACCTGATCGCCATGATCCTGTAAGAAAATCGGGCCGGGTGTGGGTTTCACGGGGAGTGGTGCTGCCGTCGTCGCTTTTGGGACTTTGATCTCTTTATGAATCAATGTGCCATTGTGACGAATAGTGACTTTGGCGTCTTCGAGCTTCTTACCAGTTTCATCAAAGCGAGCGGCAGTAAAATCCACATCGTAAGTCTGCCATTGCAGAGGCGGGAAGCACATGTTGACTGCCGGAGCACTGACGGTGTAGATGCCGCCGCACTCGTTGTCTTTTCCTTCGAGGCCAAAAGAATCGAGAATCTGCACTTCGTAGCGGCCCTGCAGATACAAACCGCTATTGCTTCGGCCCTGCCCCTGTTTATCCGGCGCGTAGGAGAGCATGAATTCGAGGTGGAGTGAGAAGTCATCAAAAGTTGGTTCGCTGGTGGCCCCCTGCATCAGCCAGCCTTCGGGGGAGATTTTGCTGCCGGGGAACCGATTGGTCCCTTTCTCGTCAAAGAGAACAACTGCACCTTCGGGAGGCTGTGTTCCTAAAGTCGGGCTTTTGCGAATGACTCTTTTGAGCTCGCCAATTTTGTTGCCGTCACTGTTCGTGACGGTGATGCCAGCGGCTGTGAGGATGCCAGTAAACTCTTCTCCTTGAAACGTAACCTGATCGCCGGTTCGCGACCCTTCCACTTCATGCTTGCGGGTGGAATCCCAGCCTTCACCGGGGAGACCCAGTGGATAACCGACCAGACGAAACTTCCCTTTTCCACGGGCGATGACCTGTGCTCCGACGGGAATTTTGCCTTCTTCAATGGTCACTTCGCCGCGATATTCTCCCTGGAGCGCAAAGTCGTCATCGACCTTGGTGACGTCGGTTTCACCGGCAGCGTAGCAGGAGGTGATCCCCACGGAATCCGTCGAAAAGCCAGTACCAGCGGCTAACAGCAGTGCCGTTGTGAGGAGATTCAGCCCATGGGAACGGTGGAGCAGAAAGAGGGTTTTCATAGCGGGTGAATCCTTGAGCGTGATCGAGACAATTCAGATCGAATCTCAGCAAGTGGAATCTGGATTGGATGAGATCTCGAAGATCATGCGGCACGAGTGATTTGAAAGCAAGATGCTTCATGGAGCATCGCCAGGTGATAAATTCATGCGGCGGATGGAGGGATGTCAGCCGGCCCGATCTGCAAAAGCGTTCGAGTGAGTCGAGTTGCCGATTGGCAAGATCTTCGCTTCCCGTGTACTCTTTCGATAGATCTGGTCTGGAGTCGATCCGGCTAGGTCATCATGAATTCGCATTGAACGACATTACTTTGAGACTTCACGGGATTCCTGCGATGGTCGATTTTGGAACTCAGGAAGAAAATAACCGCCGCAAAAAAATCGCCAACGAATGGTGGAAAAAGGGAACGGAGGCGATGTCCCGGCAGAACTGGGACTTTGCCATCGAGATGTTTGGCAATGCCGTGCAGTTCTTCCCTGAGTTTATGAACTATCGTCAGGCCTTGCGGGGTGTCGAGGAAAAGAAGTACGGCAACAACAAGACCGGCGCCCGGATGGTTTTCCTGAAGGTGAACAGTTTGCGGAGCCGGGTGAAGAAGGCACGCACAGCCAAAGACTGGGCGGAAATGGACAAGGCCGCCGAAGAAGGCCTGACGCTGAACCCCTGGGATGGGCAATTCAATCATGATGTGGGTGAATGCTGCCGTGAACGAGGGTTTGAAGAGGTGGCCACCTGGGCCTATGAGAAAGCGGTTCAATCGGAACCTGAGAACAAGACATTTCTACTCTCGCTGGCGGATATTTACGAACAGCGTGGCAACTATCAGGGGGCCGTTGGTATCTATCAGCGATTGGCCAAGCTGGAGCCTTTGAATGGTTCGTATCGATCCAAAATTACGCAGTTAGGTGCCAGCCAGACGATTGATCGTGGTGGGTATGAAAAGGCCAAAGATACTCAGGAAGTGAAGCGCGGTTACGAGCATGATCGATTGACGAAGGCCGAAGAAGCCGACGGACCGGGGATGTCGGTCGAGGCTGATTTGCAGCGTCAGATTCGTAAAGAGCCAGAGAATGTGGGCCACTATGTGAAGTTGGCTGAGTATTACCGTAAGGAAGGAAAGTTCGCTGAACAGGCGGAGATTCTGAAGAAGGGGCTGGAAGTTTCCAGTGATCCCAATTTGCGAGAGCAATGGGAAGATGTCGAGATTCTGCTGACGAAGCGACAGCTCGAACAGTTGCGCGATGCTGCCGACAAGGGGGATGCAAATTCCAAAGCGAAAGCCTCGGAGCTAGCGAAAGAGTTGATTGCGCGGGAAGTGGATGTCCTCACACGTCGAATTGACAGGTATCCTGCTGATCTGAAGATCAAGTTTGAGCTGGCCGAGCGATACTTCCGATTGAAGAAGTACTCTCAGGCGATCCCGCTTTATCAGCAGGCGGCAAATGATCCTCGCCATGAGGCGACAGTGCTGGTCAATCTCGGGAAGTGTTTCCTTGCTGAGAGCAGGAATGATCTGGCACGGCGACAGTTCGAAAAGGCCGTCTCCAAACTGAATTTTCAGGATACTCCCGATCCTTACAAGGAGTGTCATTATATTCTGGCGCGACTTTACGAACAGTCGAAAGACAATACGAAAGCCGAGAACCATTACAACGAAGTGCTGGCTGTTGATTACAGCTATAAAGATACTCGTGAGCGGCTGGAGAAGATCCAGGGAGCAGCCGGTTAGGCGTGTTCGAGAGTGGATGAATGAGAGCTTCCAGGAAATGCCAGCTTTGCAAGAGATGAAGATTGCGAGTTGTCTTGTGTCAAATCGATCATCAGAGCTGCAAGTAGATTTGTAGTATCTGGGTTTGATGCCTATAGAAGATGGTGCAATCCGTCGGAACTCCTTGCACCCTACTTCATAAAGTGCAGATCATCCTCACCCTGCCCTCTTTCACGATGACATGGGTGAGGGTTTATATCGTACGGATTTTTAAGACATTTAAGTGGCGGGGGCCCAGTCTTTAATGTGCAGGTCGACATTTCTCTGGCCACGGAATTCATTGATGATGGGCTGAAAGGCCAGGTGAATCGCGGCGTGTGCGGCGATCTCTTCGGCCCATTCTCCCTGGCCAAACGCGACGGCCCGTAAGGTTTTATCGTGCTGCTTGAGCAGGAGCGATAAGTGGCGTCCTCCTTCACCCATGGTTTTCGGTGGTGCAGCCAGTTCCACACGAGTCGCGGCGAACATGGGGCGAGGGTTGGCACTGCCAAAAGGGGCCAGCAGATCGAGTTCTTCAATAGCGCGCGTGCTGATTTCCTGAAAAGTCACTTCGGCATCGATCGGCAAAGGGGCTGAACCTGGTTCGACCGAGTGATTCTGAGAAACAAAATCGACCAGCGACGCCCGGAATGCCTCCAAATGCTTTCGGGAAAGCTTCATGCCGACTGCCGCATGATGACCACCGAACGTAATAAGGTGCTCCTGACAAGCGACCAGACCTTCATGCAGATTAAAACCGGCGAACGAGCGGCCAGAACCTTGCAGAACATCTGCTGAAGTCGAGGGTCCGAGGAGAATGGCAGGCCGTTGAAAACTTTCGGCCACTTTGCCAGCGACAATACCAATCACGCCGGCATGCCATTCGTCATGGGTGAGCACGAGTGCTTTTTCGTCACTCCAGGCAGGATGATCATTGACGAGATCTTTGGCTTGCTTGAACATTTTTCGTTCGAGCGACTGTCGCTGCTTGTTGAGTTCATCGAGGTAGGCAGCCAGTTTATTCGCGCGATCTTCGTTATCGGTCGTCAGGAGTTCGACAGCGAGGCGGGCTTGCCCTAAGCGACCTGCCGCGTTGATTCGTGGGCCCAGGGCAAAACCAATATCGTCTGCTGCGAGAGAGGATTTCTCGTGCAGCCCAGCCGCTTTGAGGAGTGCCTTCAGACCAATGGAGGATTTCTCGCCGATAGTGGAAAGACCATAGTGAACGAGAACCCGGTTTTCTCCCGTTAAAGGAACGACGTCGGCAACGGTACCGATGGCTGCAAGACCAATGGCACTTAAGAGAAACTCTTTCATGCGGGGAGAAGCCTTTTTGCCATCCCCTAATCGAGCACAGACAGCCCAGGCGAGTTTGAAGGCCACTCCTGCACCACAAAGCTCGCCGAAGGGGTAGCTGCTACCGGGCAGACGAGGGTGGACGAGAATCGTTTCTTCCGGGAAATTTTCGGCAAACTGGTGATGATCGGTAATGATCAGTTCGAGGCCGAGTTCGCGGGCGCGCCTGGCTTCGACAACGCTGGTGATTCCACAATCGACACTGACGACGAGCTGGGCTGGATCCTGAGTGGCAAGAGTTTCGATGGCCGTGCTGTTGAGCCCGTAACCTTCTTCGAGACGGGCTGGAATGTAGTATTCGGAGCGACCACCCGCGAGGCGGATACAATGCCACAAGAGGCTGGTGGCGGTGACACCGTCGACATCGTAATCGCCGTAAATCGTGATGAGTCGCTGATGTTTAATAGCCTCGACAATGCGGTCGGCGGCCTGACTGATGCCGGGCAATTGTTCGGGATCGTGCAGTTCGCTGAGTTTGCGGGAGAAGAACTTCAAGCCCATTTCGCGGGTATGGATCTTACGGGCGACAAGGACGCGGGCGAGGAGTGGGCTGATCTGCAGTTCTGCGGCCAGCCTGCGAATAGATTCTTGATCGACATGTGCATATTGCCAGACCCGCCGCTCTGTCGAGACCATACACTCATTACTCCCTGCTCAAAGTGACGGGATTGTCACCCTGCAGAGCGTACCACGATGAGTGTGAAATCCAAATGAAGCCAAAGCGGCTTTGACTGGCAGCGACTGTGGGGAGCCATGGGGGATGCCCGATACTCCCCGCGATGCGAGTGAACTCCGGGACAATTACTCGGGAAGATCCCGAGTGGGGCGTGGACGATTCGCCCAGTGTCCTGAAGGATCGCTGCCACTGACGATGACTCCTTTCTGATTCCAGTCGAGAGCGGCTCGAACTTCTGCGGCGGCATAACGAAGAGTTAATCCACAACGTCGTCGTGAGGAATTGTTGGCTTCGGAACCATGGAGCAAAAGATCCGAGTGAATTGAAATCTGCCCTGCGGCCAGAGCGTCGATGACTTCGTGACCAAATTGCCATGGGTTTTCGATGGTCTGATTGAGGACATTGTGTTCGGCTGGGTTACTTTCGCGGAAGGTCATATGCCCGTGCTGATGCGAGCCTGCGATAAATCGCATACAGCCATTTTCGATGTCGGCATCGTCGATGGCGAGCCAGGCGGTCACATTGCGAGAAGGGCTCAGTGGCCAATAGCTGGCATCCTGATGCCAGGCGACCGCTTTACCATCTCCGGGCATTTTGCAGAAGAAATGCGAGCCCCAGGCAACGACATTTTCACCCAGCAGATCTTTGACAATCGCCACAATGCGGGAATTCGTCAGCAGATCCCAGCAGAATCCATACTTCAGATGTGCCGAACTGATGGAATAGCTGTCAGCACCCGTCGCGAGTGTGCGAGTGAGTAATTCATCGAATTGCTTGCGGATCGAGGCGATTTCGGAGGGGGAGAAGATCGTCAGATCCTTGATGTATCCATCACGGTTAAATTGCTCAACCTGTTCTTGAGAAAGGACTTGTGGGTTTGCATTTGTGGTAGGATAGAAACGCAGATCGCGTTCAATCTGCTGCAGTTGTGATGAATCTGGCACGGCCTGAAATTGATCTTTAAGCAATTGTGTTCCCTTGACTAGAACGTGTACACGTGCATATTCGTATCGTGCTTTGTTGATGGGATTGGACACGTTCTGAAAGCCATTTTCCAGTACAAAACCGATGACCTGACCTGCGGTCGAGGATTTTTTCTGCTGGCAGATGAACCTTAAGTCAGGAGTGTTGCTACAGTTCGTGCCAGTGGGGATGATGTTGGAAAAGCTGGAATTCATGGCGGCAGGAATTCGTCATGACAAAAATTGCGTTTTTTGAATTCGATTTTCGGGCCAGGAATTAATGACCGAATCGTTGATGACTCAGCAGCATGAGTTTGAAGCATTCTGCAAATCCATCCGTCAAGCGGGGATTGTGGGATTCGATACGGAATTCATTTCGGAGTTTACCTGGCGTCCCGAATTATGCCTGCTGCAACTGGCGACACCTGATCGAGCAGTTCTGGTCGATCCGTTTGAAGTGCGTGATCTGACACCCTGGTGGGAGATCATGCTGGATCCCGACGTGGTGGTGGTGGCGCATGGTGGTCGCGAAGAAGCGCGGTTCTGTGTGACCAACACAGGACAGGCTCCAGTCAACTTTAAAGATGTGCAGATTGCGGAAGGATTTCGAGGTCGAAGTTTTCCATTGGGTTACGATGCGCTGGTGAAGCGTGTTCTCGGTCATAAATCCCACGGGAAAGAGACACGTTCGGACTGGCGCAGAAGGCCCTTGACGAAGTCGCAGGTGCATTATGCCCTCGAAGACGTGCAGCACATCCTGCCCATCTGGGCTAAGCAATCGGCCGATTTGAAGAAGAAAAATCGACTGGCCTGGGTGGAAGATGAATTCACGCGGCTGGTTCGCGATGTGGTGCTGGAACGAGCCGACGAGGCCTGGTTAAAGCTACCCGGGCTGCACAAGTTGAATTCCCGCGAACTGGCTGTCGCCAAGAATGTCTTCTGGTGGCGGGAGCATGAAGCCGAGACGCGAGATAAGCCTGCACGTCGCATCTTGCGGGATGACCTGTTGATTGAGTTGGCTCGACGTCAGCCAGCGAATATTGATGAACTGGTCGCGACCCGGGATATGAATCGGACAGAGTATCGCAAGGCGGCTGCAGAGATTCTCGCAGCGATCGATACCGCTCTGGCGCTCCCTGAAGATCAGTTGCCTTCGAGGCCACCGGAGCCGGAAGATGATCAGTCGCATGATGAGCAATTGCTGGGTCAGCTTCTTGGAATTGCGCTGGCGAACCGGTGTGCTGAAATGAATGTGGCCATGTCGATTGTGGGGAAGACGGCTGACCTGAGGCATCTGGTGAGGTGGCATGTCTTTGGGGACAAGCGGCATGGAACACCCCGGCTGATGCAGGGCTGGCGAGCTGAAGTATGCGGCGACCTGCTCAGTAATGTCCTCGATGGAAAAATCTCGTTGCGAGTGGCCGATCCGCAATCGGATCATCCGCTGGTGTTCGAGTATCGCAGTGACGAAGGGATTGTCGAGAAGACCTCACGACTGGGACCAGCGAAGCGGCCAGCAAGAACATCACGCCGGAAGCCTAAATCCTCGTGACGTCTGAGCCGAGTTGCCCTGTGTGCATCGATGTCTTTGGATTTACTGGCACAGCATCAGCCGTAGGTGCTGCTAACAAGTCGAGTGGATTAACTGCCATGCGCAGTACATTTTCGATTTGCCAGACGTGTTCGATGTGCCATGCGTCCAGAAACCTCAGTTGACTCAATGTTCCGAAATGCGGATATTTTCGGAATACTGAATATTAAACCTATTCTGCAAACACATCGGGCATTCAGGGGCTGTCAAGCATGCATGCTGAGAGCCGCAAGCATGGCACACGAAGAATTGTTGAAGTGTCAAATCCGTATCTAAATGGCCTCGTGCAGTAAGGCAGGTTGTTGGAAGTGAGCGGGAAAGTTGTCAGCTTGTTTGCACTCGTGCCGATGCTGTTTCACAGCATTTTCGGGTGTTGCTGGCATCATGTGCATATCCTGCCGGTCGATGCCCAGGTCACTGTTGCAGTGGCTGATGAAGCCCCGGTTTGCACTCCCTCCAGACGTTCCTGCTGTGGTCATGCTCACGGTTCGTCTCCGCAGGTTACAGCAGAACTTGCATTGGTCGGGCAGGCTGCGGGTGAACCACAGTCCTCAGAGCATCCTCCCTGTGAAGAGGAAGATTGTGCGGTTGATCTGGGTGTGGTCATTGCCAACCACTCAGAGAAAATCAGCTTTGAAGCGAGGGATTTTTTCCCTTCATCCCCGAACGAGTTGCGATTGATCGACCAGCTCCAGGGGAGCGTCTGGTGCGGCGTGATCGAAAGGTCGCTGCCTGATTCTGCGCGCGAGCGTTGCGCCATCACTCAGGTCTGGCGCGTTTAAGCCGTGACGACGTCGGTGTGAGCCTGCGGCAATCTCTCCGGGCGACCTGCCGTCGCGGATTGCCGTCTCTTGTTTCACCGCAGCGTGGGTGCGACGTCTGATCGATGTCCATGCTTCTCGCCCCATGTCCTCTCAGCCTGGCGCGAAAAGTCTGCGCGGGCTGTGTCTCTCGAGATATAGGATTCGCAGGAAACAACCACGCTCTGCTGGTGGCGAAAACATGCTTACCCAGAGCTGCAAATATGGCACTCAGAGCGCCATGATTTCATAGAAAGCGCATTGTGAATCTTTCCATCTGGTTCCGTAGATGTTCCTGGGAATGGATCTGGTGGTCTGGATCCATCGTGATACTCGCTGCAGGAGCTCTGACGGCGAGTTCCTGGTGGCCTCTTGCTCAGGGCTGGGTTCGCCATACGATCTCAGCGCAGAAGAGAGTCAACACGGCGGAAGAGCCTCTTCACGGTGAGGGTGCAGAAGCGGCAGGTCATGACCATGGTGATCATGCCCATGCGCATGACGATGCGAATTCGCTGGAACTTTCACCGCAGGCGATGAGCAATATCGGGCTGACTAAAGAGTCTTTGAAACCGATTCAGTTGGAAACATTTGTCCGCTCGATCACAGTCCCGGCGATTGTGGTGGAACGCCCCGGTCGAACACGAATTCAAGTCTCGACACCGATGGCCGGTGTTATTACCCACGTTCACGCGGTTCAGGGTGAAGCAATCACTCCCGGAACATTGCTGTTTGAGCTTCGAATAACGGCTGATGAACTCGTTGCGACCCAGACAGAACTCTTCAAAACCATTGGTGATCTGGACGTCGAACAGCGGGAAATCGCCCGGTTGGAAGAAGTGACCAGATCGGGCGCAATCCCTCAGCGAACCATGCTGGAGCGGCAATACGCCAAAGAGAAACTGGAAGTCCTGCTGGCTGCACAAAAAGAGGCCTTAAGGCTGCAAGGACTGTCAGACCGTCAGATTCAGGACATTATCGAGCACCGGCGACTCCTGAGAGACCTGCAGATCCGGGTGCCATCACCGGATCGACATGCAGAAAATGAGATTGAGTTGACTGACAACAGCATATCCCAGGTTCACTTCCGTGAGAGTGATCACGATTCCCATCCAGCGGGTGAACCGCATCTTCCCCGTGAAGGGCATGCGGCGGGGCAGGCAGAGAAAACGGCTCTTATTCTTCAGGAAGTTCTGGTCAGCAAAGGGGAGCGAGTTCAGGCGGGAGAGACTCTGGCTGTGCTTTCGGATATGTCGGAACTCTACATCGAAGGCCGGGCCTTTGAGCAGGATGCTCCACTCCTGGCGACGGCAGCCGCGAATCACTGGAAAGTGGCGGCTGTATTCGAGCGGGCCGGGAAGCCAGCCGAACAGTTACCGGGGCTGGAATTGCTCTATGCGGCCAGTGATATCAACGTGCAGTCGCGAAGTCTTCCGTTTTATGTCCGCTTGCCGAATGAACTCACCCGCTCAGTTCCCTCACCGAACGGGCTGCGTTTCAACGAGTGGAAATATCGCCCGGGACAACGCTTGCAACTGAAGGTACCCGTCGAAGAGTGGCGTGAGCAGATTGTGCTGCCGGTTGATGCGATTGCCCAGGAAGGGGCTGAAGCGTTTGTCTTCCAGCAGAATGGGAAACATTTTGAACGTGTTCCTGTGCATGTGGTTTATCGCGATCAGTCGTATGCCGTGATCAAGAATGACGGTTCGGTCTTTCCGGGAGATGTTGTCGCGCTGCGTGGTGCGCATCAGTTGCAGATGGCCCTCAAGAATAAGTCCGGCGGCGGAGTTGATCCGCATGCCGGGCACAGTCATTGATTGAGAGGTTCGTCATGCTCAACGCGATGATTCGATTTGCACTTCGTCAGCAGATGATTGTGATGGTTGTAGCCGTATTCCTCATGGGATACGGAACGTGGCAGGCCTCGCGGGCGACGATCGATGTCTTCCCGGATTTGAATCGACCTCGCGTGGTCATTATGACCGAAGCTCCAGGTCTGGCTCCGGAAGAGGTCGAGACGCTCGTTACGTTTCCTATCGAAACCGCCATCAATGGAGCCAATGGCGTTCAGGCGGTACGGAGTTCATCAGGGATCGGGATTTCGGTTATCTATGTCGAATTCGACTGGGGAACGGATATCTATACCGACCGCCAGATTGTCATGGAACGACTGCAACTGGTGCAGGACCGCATGCCTGCGGGAGTCGTGCCCACTCTGGCACCGATTTCTTCCATCATGGGACAGATCCTCATGCTGGGAATGTGGAGCGAAGATGGCAAAACCAATCCTGTCGAACTGCGAACTCTGGCTGATTGGGTGGTGCGTCAGCGACTGTTAACTATCCCGGGAGTTTCGCAAGTCTTCACGATGGGTGGCGGCAGGAAGCAATTTCAGGTGCTGGTCGATCCTGACGCATTGCTGCAATACGGCGTGACTTTACAACAGGTGAAACAGGCCGTTGTCGACAGTAATCACAATGCGACGGGGGGGTATCTCGACCAGCAGGGGCCCAATGAATTACTGGTACGTGCGCTGGGACGGATTCAATCGATCGAGGATCTGCAAAAGGTGGTGGTCACGATTCGCGATGGCCGGCCAGTGGCTTTAGCGCAAGTTGCCCACGTGATGGAAGGGCCGCAAGTCAAGCGGGGGGATAGCAGTGTCTTTGTGCGACTCAAAGACGAATCGGCTGCGACCGGTCCCGATGAATCTACTGTAAGAGCAGAGCCCGGCAAGTTCTCCGGAGGGCCGGCAGTCATCCTGACCATCAATAAACAACCAGGTGCAGATACTCGCCTCATTACAGAAAACATTCTTAAGGCTGTCGAAGAACTCAAAGCGGGATTGCCCTCTGATATTCGTATTCAGCCGACTTATTCACAAAAGGATTTTATCGACCGAGCCATCGAGAATGTGATCGAAGCCCTGCGCGACGGGGGCATTCTGGTGGTCATCATTCTGTTCCTATTTCTAATGAATTTCCGCACGACCTTCATCACATTTACCGCAATCCCTTTATCACTCGCATTGACGGCCGTCGTCTTCTCGATTTTCGGATTATCGATCAACACGATGACGCTGGGAGGATTGGCAATTGCCATTGGTGAACTGGTCGACGATGCGATTGTCGATGTGGAGAATATCTTCCGCCGGTTGAAAGAGAATCGGCAGGCAGCGCAGCCCAAGCCGACACTACTGGTGGTTTATCAGGCCAGTACGGAAGTTCGGAACTCGGTCGTGTTCGCGACGATCATTGTCTGCCTGGTGTTTGTGCCGCTGTTTGCCCTGACAGGCATGGAAGGCAAGCTCTTTACGCCCCTGGGTGTGGCGTACATCGTCTCGATTATGGCTTCGTTACTGGTTTCATTGACGATGACCCCCGTGCTCTCTTACTGGCTGCTAGGGAATGCGCGATTAATGGATCACGGGCAGGACAGCTTTGTACTGAGAGGTCTCAAGTGGGTGGCCGAAAAGATCATTCGATTCAGTTTGGCATTTCCGCGGCTGAACCTCACAGTGACGATGGTCATGGTGGTGATTGCTGGAGTGTTTGTGGCTCATCTGGAGAAAGATTTTCTCCCCCCTTTTAACGAAGGGACAATTCAGCTCAATGTGGTCTTGCCGCCGGGAACTTCGCTGGCGACTTCGAACGAGATCAACCGCAAAGTTGAAGAACGTTTGCAGGAAGTATCAGAGATTGACTCCTTTGCCCGCCGCACCGGGCGAGCGGAACTCGATGAACATGCCGAGGGAGTCAACATGAGTGAATACCTCATCGAACTCGACCCTGAATTTCCGCGCAGTCGGGAAGAACTGCTTAACGAGATTCGCGAAGCGATGGCGGATATTCCCGGAATTGTGACCGCCGTCGAGCAGCCGATTGCTCATCTGATATCGCACATGATCTCGGGGGTGAAGGCCCAGGTTGGTATCAAGATCTATGGTGACGATCTCGATGTGCTGAGGCGTAAGGCCGAAGAGATGCTCTTCGTCATGAAAGGGATTCCCGGAGTGAAAGATCCACTCCTTGAACCACAAGTGATGATCCCTCAATTGAGGATCGAGGTGGATCGCGACAAGTTGCTGCTCAACGGACTCTCTGTCAGTGAGATCAACGAATTTATAGCGACAGCGATGAATGGAGAAGTGGTCTCTGAAGTACTGGTAGGGCAGCGGCAATTCGATCTGCTGGTCCGTTTGAATGACGGTGCCAGAGAAAATCTGGAGGCACTGAAAAGGCTGACCATTGATCTGCCTGAAGGTGGACAGGTGCCTTTGGAAGCAGTGGCAAGGATCTATCAATCAGGCGGGCCCAATACGGTGAATCGGGAAAATGTGCGCCGCAGGGTTGTCCTGCAGTGCAATGTCTCTGAGCGGGGCGTAGTCGATGTGGTGCGGGACATTCAAAAGAAAATCGAACCAGTGATCGCCAGTCTCCCGGAAGGCTATTTCGTGGAGTACAGCGGGCAGTTTGAAAGTCAGCAGTCGGCCAGTCGGATGATCACTCTTCTCTTTGGTATCTCGCTGATGGGAATCTTCCTGGCACTCTACTCGATGTTTCGCTCTGTCAATTTATCACTCCAAGTGATGACGGCTTTGCCTATGGCGTTTATCGGTTCGGTGGTGGCACTGGTCATGACCGGGCAGACGCTGACAATCGCTGCCATGGTGGGCTTTATCTCGTTGACAGGGATTGCTTCACGAAATGGAATTCTGCTGCTGAATCATTATCTCCATCTTGTCCGTTATGAGGGTGAAGGATGGACGAAAGAGATGATTGTGCGTGCCGGTCTCGAGCGGTTGGCACCCGTGTTGATGACGGCACTGACGGCAGGGATTGGTCTGGTGCCACTGGTGCTGGCAGCCGATGAACCGGGAAAAGAAATCCTTTATCCGGTCGCGACAGTGATCCTGGGCGGGGTCATCAGTTCGACGATGCTCGATTTCTTTGTCCACCCGGCATTGTTCTGGCTGTTTGGCTTGAGGTCGGCTGCGCGTGTTGTCAGTCAGACACATACAGAGATTCCTTTAATGGAACACGACGAGCCGGCGAATTCTCACGTTAAGGGAGACTCTGTCATTCCCGGACTATCAGTTGATAACAGATAGACCCTGCGATCTCTGGATGCGGCTGTCTCAGCGAGTGCTGGCACAATCGCAGAATACTGCCTTTAAAAAAGCGCTGTTTATAGTTTGCTACCGACTCAAGGATGGAAAAACATGCTCATGACAACTTGTGTTCATCATCGTTTGGCTGGACGATTTTTTCCGGTGATTTGCCTGGCTGGGCTGGGCCTTGCCGGAAGCTTAATGACAGGTTGTGGAGCAGAACCTGGTTCTGCGAAACAAACCAAAACTTCTGCTACCCCAGCAAAGACCCATGACAATCACGGCCATGATCATCCGGAAGAAGGGCCGCATCATGGTCAACTCGTGGAGTTAGGCAACGAAGAATATCATGCCGAAGTTGTACACGACGACGAGGCGGGAACTGTCACAATCTATTTACTCGATGGAAGTGCTAAAAATAGCGTACCGATTGAAGCGGCCGATGTGATCATGAATCTGTCGCTGGCAGGAAAAGCCGAGCAGTTTAAATTGCCTGCTACGCCAGATACGAATGATCCCGCAGGAAAATCGTCGAAGTTTGTATCACAGGACAAGGTGCTGTGCGAAAAGCTGGATGTGCACGGAGTCTCGGCCCGGCTGGTCGTGATGGTTGATGGCAAGTCTTATAGCGGAAAGCTCGCACACAGCCATGATCATGAGCACGACCATGAAGGCAGTGGGCATAGTCAATCGAAGTGATGGAACGATTTGCGAGGGTCCAGTTGATTGGTGCATGTTAGCACGAGCGATATCAGCGCTTAATTCAAATGCGACTTGAAGGGGTTGGCTTTCAAGTCGCATTTGATATCGACTCCCGACATCAAGGGCTCACTGATGACGATTTATGGCTTAATCTGCCATTTCGCCTGGGCCCCCTTCTCAGCCGCGAGTTCCAACCGCACTTCATTCGTTCTTTTCTGCAGATCAATCGCCAGATGGATGACATGATTGCCGGCACCTAACGATTTGCGAACGATCTGCGCTTGGGGGATTGACTCGCCATCGATCCAGATCTCGACCCCTGCAGGATCATTGAGGCTCAAGACCACTTCCCCGGCGGTTGTCACCGTGGCGGTCGTCTTGAGGAACATGACCTGCCGGGCCTTTTCTGCCAAACGATCGCGAGTGCGGAAAGCGGGAAGGTCAGCCAGTGGCAAAGCTCCATTGACCTGACTGTAGGCGGTCTTCCATTCCAGGCCCTGTCCTTGTCGCAAAAGCTCAGTATCCGAGGTGCGATACAGCTTCGTCCACGCGGGATCTGTGGGCACCAGCACTTCCCAGCGCATGGCATACTTTCCGGAAGGTGGTGCATAGGGGCCAATTTTTCCCAGTTGGGAAAGGAAGGTGATCAAGTCGGCCAGTTCTGTTTGAGTCAAACCATCCGCCAGACCAGCCGGCATCAGCGATGTCCCGGCACTCTGCTCTTCAATCTCTTTGACAGGCACGACAACTTCAACATCGTTGGCATCCCGCAGTACGATCTCACTGGCTGATTTTCGAGTGACAATCCCGCTTTGGACGCGACCATCTGCCAATGCCAGAATCACAGTGTTGTAATTCTCCTTGACCTGCTTATTCGGAGTGACCATCGAGTCGAGCAGATAATCGAGCTGGGCACTGGCACCAATACTCACCAGATCGGGCCCCACAGCTCCTCCGGCACCACCAATCGCATGGCACTTCATGCAAGCCAGTTCGGCCCGGCGGAAGACTTGCTCGCCTCGGGCAGCATTCCCTTCGGTCGAGACCTTTTTGAGAATGCTCTCCAACTCCTCCGTTGACCAAACCTTCGGGCCGCTTCCCAAATGGCCAGATTCGCGCAATGCCGCTTGAAGCTGAGGTTCTTCCCGGCCCGAGCCTGTGACTGAACGCAACGCGAGCTTGGCGGTATCTTCGCTGAGCTTCACCGTGACCAGACTTTTGGCCAACAGCACGGCACCACCCTTCTCCCGCAGGAATGTCTGCAGCAGTTCACTGACGACATCAGGTGCTGGCCCTTCGGCCAACCAGAGAGCCGATGCCTGAGACGCGGCTTCGCTGGCTGAGACCATCAGCCCGCGAATCGCTGCCAGCCGCACACCATCGGTCTCATTAACGACAGCAGCATCGGCTACCTTCTCGGACGGCTTCGATAGTTGCTCGAGGAGTGTCTGATTCTCGGTTCCTCCCAATCTTGCGAGTGCCTGCACTGCCGCCACACGCAGGTTAACATCCCGATTTCGGTCACTTGCCAACTGGCGAATTTCGCCCGCTAATTGGGCCTGCTTCCACAACCCGGCCAGTTCCACGGCCACAAGCTGCTCACGCAACTCTTTTGACTGAACGAAAGGAGCGATCTTTTCCAGATTTCCTGCAGGCTGAATATCCCGCGACTTCTTTGCTCCCGCGAGAGCTTCCAAAAGTATGGATCGCTGGGTGGCCTGAGTCGTCTGATCGATTGCGGCATTTAAAACGAGGCTCAACTGAGGAGGGCCACCGAGAGTCCCAATAATCTCCATCGTCGAGGCAATCTCAGCTTCAGGGATCTTTCCAGCCTGCAGCCATTGCACAAGCACCGGAATGAGCTGCACAGCTTTGGTCGCCTTGATGCCATACAACCAGGGTTCAATCGAACTCTTTGCAATACCTGGTGATGTCGCTTGATCTCCGGGAGACCACTTTCCGTGGAGAACAGCCGCATGCCAGACAGGCGCCAGCTCATTGGCCGAAAGCCATACGGCATACTCCAGAAACTCATCCATGGGCTCTGCAGCGACATTCAATACAGCTCGTGCGGCATCGGCTGTTCCTACGGCGGAAAGTGTCCGCACCACTTCCATTCTCACTTGCGAATGCGGGTCTTTCGCCAGTTGCAGCAACTTGACCATCACTGGCGATTCGGAATTCAAATTCTGATGCCAATGGCCCAGCACACGCACTGTCGCTGCACGAAGGCGATAGTCGCTGGAATTCATCAGGAGTTCGCACGTTTTGAAATCCGGGGCTTGATGGGCGACTCTTACCCATAACGATTCCAGCAGCCAATCATTCTTTAGGGGATCCTCGGCAGGCAGGCTGGCTGCATGCTTTTCCAGTGCAGCGATCACTTCGCTCCTGGGCTTTTCCCGCAAGACGAGTTTGGCCTGCTGGCGGGTAAACTGCTCTGGAGCCGTCAGCAATGCCACGAGTTCTGCACTCGACAGGCTTTGCAGAGCAGGCGTTTTCACCAGTGGACGCCCCTTAGCCGTCACGCGCCAGATGCGGCCATGTGTGTGATCTCGACGGGGATCGCGAAAATCAACCTCACCATGCTGAATGATCGGGTTGTACCAGTCGGCAATGTAGATGGCCCCGTCCGGCCCCTGCTTGATATCGATCGGCCGGAAAGCCACGTGATTGGTGCGGACCAGATCGGGCATCGGTTTGGACACATACCCAGTCCCTTCCGGTGTCAGCTTGAACCGACAGACGCGATGGCCGCGAAAATCGTTGGTGATCAAGTCACCCTGCCAGTCATCAGGCAGATGCCGACCATCCACCACTTCCAGTCCACAATGTTTGGGGCTTCCGGGATTCAGGCCATGGAGAATTCGCGGGCTGTTTGCCGCCGTCGGATACGAAGCCCCAGGGACCACAAAGTTAATCCCTTCACCACCCGCACCGTCTGTCGCAAACGACTGCCCGTATCGATCAAAGTGATGTCCCCAGGTATTCACCCATCCCCGTGCAAAGACTTCGAGTTGTCCCGTCGGTGGACGATATTGCCAGATCCCTCCCGCATTCAGCCTTCGCACGCCGAAAGGTGTCTCAATATGGCTGTGAATGTAAATCGACTGATTCATATAGAGCAGCCCATCAAACCCCCAGCGGAAGGTATGCAGAATATGGTGGGTATCCTCTGTTCCAAATCCAGAGAGGATCACTCGGGATTCATCAGCCTTGCCATCCCCATTGGTATCCTTGAAGTGCACCAGTTCGGTGCTGTTCGCCACATAGGCACCGCCATCCCCCGGAATGACCGCTGTGGGAATCAACAGCCCGTCGGCAAAGACCGTTGTCTTGTCGGCCTGGCCATCAGCGTTGGTATCTTCAAGTACGAGAATCTTGTCATTGGCCACTTTGCCAGGTTCGATCTGAGGATAGATTTCTGATGCGGCCGCCCATAATCTTCCCTGAGCATCGAAGTTCATTTGAATGGGCTTGTGGATCAACGGATCTGCAGCGAACAGATTGATCTCAAACCCGTCGGCGACTTCCAGCGATTTGAGTTCTTCAGCCGGATCAGGAACCGGAATGTTCTTCAGATCGCGCTGGGCGAACCCTTCATTACCCCAACTCAAGAGAGCGAACATGGCCAGAAGCAGCAACCGCAGGCTGGGAAACTGATCTCGATGACACGCAGAAGACATAGAAAATCACCCTGTTGACTCAGGAAGTTCGTCACATTGAAGAGCAGGCCGGGAGGACCAGCCAGTCAGGATTAACAAGGGGCTCAATACGGTCTTGACCGGCCCTGTATGCAGTACGCTTAGCCGAAGAAATCAGTTGGTCGCAGGCGATGTGGTTTTTGTCTGATGACTTTTCAGCCAGGCAGCGATTGCTTTTTCGACTTCATCGACCAGTGGATCGAACTGGGCAATCTCAACGGCGTTATTCCCCTGTTCGTGCTTACGAAAGCCGGTCAGGTACGTAATGTTCTGTGGTCGCCAGCGATGAAAAAACAGCGTATTCTTCGCCACGATGGCTTTGCGAAGCTCTTCCTGTTCGGCCTTTGTCAGCTTCAATCCTTTGAGAGCCTGGCCCTCTGCATTCACAAATTGAATCTGATCTGCCAGCCGACGGGCTAATCGACGCTCGCCCTCCGGTTCCAGATGAATCCCGTTCATCGATTCCAGGGGCGGCTCCCCCTTCACTTCGGCAAACAAATCCATCACCGGAGCCTGTTGCTCGGCTGCCAGCTTGTGAATGGCTTCCACATACAATGCCAGGTGACCATTCTGAGAGGAGGGATCGCGGTATTGCCCTTGCGAATGAACAAACGCGAATGGCGTTACAAAAACGATTCTTGCTCCTGTGCTGGATGTGAGATCGTGGGCGAGCTTTTTGTACTGGCTGACGAACTTCTCGAGGCCAGCCGGCCCGGCCCACGACTCATTTGCCCCATAGCTGAGCCAGATCGTGGTGGGTTTCAGTTCTTTCGCCAACTCCAGCATGCGCGAATAACCGGCTGCTGGCGGGTCAAAAATCCCCCGGCTTTCCGCCCAAACGGTGTCTCCACTCCAGCCGAGATTCCTGAGTACAAAGGTCTCACCTCCCAGGCGGCTCTGGAGTTCTGCTTCCATGGCACCTGTTCGCACATCCTGCTCGACCCATGTCGGACCAATCCACACCAGTCGATCCGTGCTGGATAACGTCGCCTGCTGCGATGAAACCGGTGCCTCCGCAGCCACGGCAACACTGGCCTGTGCCAGGAACCCTACCACCAAAAGGAAAGCCAACACTCCTGCAGAAGTGCGCCAAAAACAGATCGGGGCGTTCGGCATGCCAGGTCTCACGGTGGGATCATCGAGGCAGGGAAATCGTTACATCACATCGCCTTAATGTATCCACACTCATTGATGGATTCCAGCTTTCCCCCGCAAAGTTCGAGGCCAGCTCGTCGCTAACAACCTCTCAACAGAGCGTCGGGTACAGCGAATCACACGCAGGGTAATCATGTTTTAGACTCACCCAAAGCTGCGACAGTCAGAAGCAGTGGGGAGAAAAGCAGGCATCCATCGCCGGAGGCATTTGGCGAGACGCAAAAGAGAAAATGGCTAGGGCCGGGATCGAACCGGCGACACCAGGATTTTCAGTCCTGTGCTCTACCAACTGAGCTACCTAGCCATGCAATACCAAACGTCAATTCTGACGCTTGCGTGCTGCGAACATGAGTATAGGGAAGAGGAATGTGCGCTGCAAGTTGACCGAGGAAGATCACTTTACCCGGGAAAAGTGAATCTCGCCAGTTGCGGCATAAGACAGATCTTCACTGTCAAATACCGTGATACTCGAGTTTACGGCCCATGATCCGGAGGGGTGGGGCGGTCATCTTCCAGAATTGGTGGAGAAGCATTTTCCTGATTGCCAGGTGATGAACCATTCGAATGTTCCTGATTCGCAGAACTTTGCTGAGCACCAGGGGGCAACACTGGAGGCGATTTATTGATAAACCAGTATTCCGGAATCCGATGTTGCTGCGGAAGGGGACGACGGTTGAGTCGCTTCAGCCGCCGAGCCCCGACCAGCGTTAACAGAATCAACATCCCACCGGCTATCAGAATTCCAGCCAGCGCTACCAGGCCAGCCCATGCTTTCGCTCGCAACTGCTTTCGTTTGACGTCATCGGCCAATAAACGAGATCGCGACGCCTCACCGTGATCACGAGCCTCCCCGTTGTCATCAGTCTCTCCACCCGCCTGCTTCACGCCAGATTTTTCACCATTCTCTGATGGGAGAAGTGATTCTGCCGGTTCGACGAGTTCTATGGGTTGTTCAGACGTACCCTGGACTGGATTGACGGCCGATTGTTCTGTACCAGGGGCAGCCTGCAGTGGATTTGAACCCCACCAGAGCAGCACAGCGAGCAGCCACCAACCCCGCTGCCCATGATTTTTTCGCGTTGGTGCAACAGGCACATCGACAGGCGCAGGCTCTGGAGATTTCCAGAGACCATCCATATCTCCGTTCATATCCAGATTCCGTCACGGGGAGCAGCCTGTCCGACGAGCTTCAATTTATCGTAAAGTTCTTTCTCTTCAGCAGTTAATGATTTCGGGACGACGATTTTAATCACCACAAACTGGTCGCCAGCCGTCGCCGTTTTCGTCGCTGCCACCCCTTTTCCCCGGACTCGTAAACGCGCACCAGAGGATGTGCCGGGTGGAATCGTCAGAGTAATCATGCCATCGGCCAAAGTGGGGACATCGGCCTTACAACCCAGCGCTGCTTCAGCCGGCGTCAGTGGAAGATCAACCAGAATATCCCGGTTCTCGCGACGGAAGAATTTGTGGGGCGCAACGAACACGTCGAGCAGCACATCGCCTTGATTCTCCGGGCCCATTCCTCCCAGCCGAATCTTCTTGCCGGTCTCGATGCCTGCTGGTACTGAGACCGAGACGTTTTCTCCACCATTCAAATGCGAAAGATGGACATCGATCTTTCCGCCAAGAATGGCTTTTTCAAAGGGAACAGTCACAGACATTTCAATATCGCGCGGTGCTGATCTTCGAGTTCTGCCACCTTCACCACGACCGGCTCTGGCCCCGCCACCAAAACCACCAAAGCCGAAGCCACCGAGCAGTTCTTCCAGATCGACTGCTGACGCACCACCGGCTCCACCTCCGCCAAAAGGTGAACGACCGTAGGGGTTTGCGCCGCCTTCGCCATTAGAGGCTTTGTAGAAATCGTGCCCTAGCTGATCGTACTTGCGACGCTTCTCTTCGTCGCCAATGACGTCGTAAGCTTCCTGGATCTCTTTGAACTTCTGGGCCGCCGCAGCATCCCCCGGACGGGCATCGGGATGATACTCGCGAGCCAGCTTGCGATAGGTCTTGCGAATCTCATCAGCCGTTGCAGTTTTTGTAACACCAAGTGCTGAGTAGTAATCCTGAGCAGGCATGTAGACTTTCCGGGTCCCGAGAAGAACACATTTTTGACAGATTATACGATGATTCGCTTCCGATTGTGGAGTCAGAACTTAAGTTCGCAGATCCGCTGATGACAAATCGGCAGGCTGCGCGATCGCCCTCCTGCGGAACGTGACTTGCTGACATCTCTTGCGGACATGACGTTTGCCACGGAAGGAGCACATTCCAGCGGTACGAGACCCTGGGTCGAAGATCCCTGTTTGATGGCACCCATTTCGAATTGGTGGTCGATGGTCAGCAGGCCATCGTATCGCCCATTGATATTGCCAGTTTGGGATATTGCCCGTTTGACTCGACCGCTGACTGCGGAATATGCCCAGGCTTCAGGGAGCTGTTGTTTTCACAGGACGTCTGCTGAAGGATTCGAACATTTCGAACAACGATTGGAATCGTGCACGAAATATTGAGTCGCATCCGGCAGATTTCCCAAGAATCAACGAGCTGCTGTCCGTTTGTGACGGTTCTTACAAAGAGCGAAAATTGGCAAGAGGAATCCAGTTTGACCTGTGCACGGGGCGACCTATAGTCGTTTTGTACGGTCAACAGAAGTTTCATTAAAGAAACATTGCTGTTGCCCACTTCCACTCGTCACGCTGTCTGAAGAAGGTTTTGCCACGCGGGTAGCGCAAAGCCTTCTCCGATTGCCGACGTTCTTGTTCGATCCTTGAGGGGGGCTTCAAGGTGCATCCACCATTTGGACTGCGCTCAAATTCCGTTTGGACTTATCTCGCACTTCTGGCATTGGGCTGGTCAGTGGCATTCGCCCCGACGGCTCAAGCGACAGAAAGCGAACCCGCCACTGAGAAAGCCGCCATCGAGCGTGCGGCTGATTTCGAAAGAAATCGACAGTGGGTGGACGCCATCGGCCTTTACGAAAAGGCTCTTAAACAATGGCCAGAAAATCCCCAACTCAAATACGGCCTCAGACGAACGCGCATTCAGTTTTCCGTCGATCGTCGCTATGCCGACAAAAGCTATACTGACGGACTGACATCCTCATCACTCGACGAATCGCTCGTCTTCCTCGATGACGCACTGCTCAAAGTTCGCAAATACTATGTTGATACAATCAGCCCCACGGCATTTATCGCCCACGGCACCGAGAGTCTGTACGTCGCTCTGACGAATGAAAAGTTCCTCGCGAAGAATGTCTCCTCCGCTTCGTCTCGTTCCATCGGGGCCTTCCGTGCCACGCTTCGCGATCGCTACTGGAATCGTCCTTGTGGCAGCATGGAAGAAGCACGCATGGTTGTGACCGAAGTTGCACGTTCCGCTTATTCCGAACTGCGAATTGCGCCCGGGGCAATCGTCATGGAATATGTCTTCGGTGGCTGCAATGCCCTTGATGAATACAGCAGCTTTCTGACACCTGGCCGCCTCGATGATCTCTACAGCAATATTGAAGGCGAGTTCGTTGGGATCGGCATTGAAATGAAGGCCGAAGCTGGTAAAGGAATGCTGTTGATCAACGTCCTGAGCGAAAGTCCCGCCGAAGAAGGGGGTGCTGCCCCGGGAGACTACATCGTCGCGATTGATGGGATCAACTGCCTCAATATGAGTACAGAAGAGGCGGCTCAGCATCTTCAGGGAACTCCCGACAGCCGTGTGCGTCTCGATCTGAAAAAACCACGCACTGAACAGATCCGCCAGACCGAATTGCGTCGCCGGGCTGTCAAAGTGAAGAGCATTCCCATTGTGCGGATTGTCGATCCTGCGAACGGGATTGGCTACATCAAGATGACAGGCTTCCAGAAGAACTCAGCCGCTGAACTCGATGCGGCACTGAAAGATCTCCGCAGCCAGGGGATGCAGGCTCTCATCTGGGATTTGCGAGGCAACCCCGGTGGTCTCCTGACGGCGGCTGTTGAAGTTCTCGACCGCTTCCTCGATGACGGTATGATTGTTTCCACCAAAGGTCGCACACAGGATCAAAACTGGAGCTACACCGCCACTCGCGGTAACGATTGGAACGTTCCCCTTGTGATTCTCGTCGATGGCGACAGTGCCAGTGCCAGCGAAATTGTCGCCGGTGCCATCCACGACCATGGCCGCGGTGTGCTGGTCGGTCGCAAAACCTACGGCAAGTGGAGCGTCCAGAGCATTCTTCCAGGCCGATCCTCGACAGGTCTTCGGCTCACAACGGCCAAGTTCTACTCGCCCAATGGCAACACTTACGGCAAAATTGGCGTCGAACCTGATGTTCAAGTGCCAGCCAGTTCAGAACAGTTAACGGCCTATCGCGGCCTGCGAAATGAGAATCCCGAAGATGATCAGGATCTCGCAGCGGGGATGAACTCCCTGCGCAGGCAACTTGCCCGCAGGTAAACAGTCAACATCCCGCTCCTTTCCAAACGGCGAATGCAATCGACGCCCGATCCTCATCAGCAGGATCGGGCGTTTTCTATTTTTCATGATGTTCAATGACCGTGATGAATCGTGATGAAACTGGAGAGCCATCCGTTATGACTTACAGAATTCTCAAGCATGTTCCCCATCAACAGTCAGAGTCAGAATAACCTCGGGCCAAACGAGGACGTTCGTTCCCAACCACCGGGTTCCACACGCACCTCAATTCAATACGCAGGCAACGTTGTGTGTCAATGAGAGCGAATCCAAACAAGCAGGCTTTTTAGAGACACAACTCGCCATTGAATTCAGACATGCGAATTCGCTTCCGCCAATCAGCAAGACGCGATGGGTTTCATCCAGATGCCAGCCGACTCTTGCACAATCTGCTAACGTCTAGAGTTTCTTCTGCCTGGAACGCTCAATCTGCAATTCGAGGATCCCAATCAGAAACGAGCCAAACATGGTCTGTATTCCCAGTACAAGCAGCGTTCCCGCGAGAATCCATAAGGCGGGTTGAGAAACCGTTCCGGAACGAAACCACTCGCTTACGACGGGAATTGTCAGGCCGAGTCCGATTAGGGAAAGGACGCCACCACTGATCAAGCCTCGCTCGACCGAAAAGGTTCTCAACAGCCAATCCATACGCGGACTGGCAAACACCGGATCGACCCGATGAGCCTGCAGGCGGGCAATCAAACCAAGGAAGAAAATCTGTGCTCCGGCAATCGCCATGAAGGCGGCCATGATCAAAAAGTTCGGGCCGAAGATGGTCTCGTAGGTTCCATAACCAGCCAGCAAAGCCACTGGAGCCGCCAACAGTCCCAGAGCAATCATCACCATGGCCGGCAGCAGGAACAGAAACGAAGGCGAGTACATTAGAATCAGCTTGAGATGTCGCCAGCCGTCTCGAAAACTTCGCAAATGAGGTGGTCGGTCTCGCCCATCGGGTGAGAGCACAATTGGTATTTCGCGGATTTTCAGTCGTGCCTTGCTCGCTTTGATGACCATCTCACTGGCAAACTCCATCCCTGGCATATGGCAGCCCAGCGACTGGTAAGCCTCTTTCCGGAAGGCTCTCATCCCACAGTGGCAGTCACCCACTCCGGTACGAAAGAGCAGATTCAAAAATCCGCTCAGCACCGGGTTTCCAAAGTAGCGGTGAAGTGGTGGCATCGCCCCAGGCTTGATTTCACCTTTGAGACGATTCCCCATTACCAGATCGGCCCCGCCGCGAAGTTCCTGGATGTACCGCTCCAGATCTGTGAAATCATAGCTGTCGTCGCAGTCACCCATGATAATGAATTTGCCGCGGGCTTCTTCAAATCCCTTCTGGAGTGCGCTGCCATATCCCTTCTGCGACTGATGCACCACTCGCGCACCAGCCTCAGTTGCCAGTTCAACACTCTTGTCCGTCGATCCATTGTCGGCAATCACCACTTCGCCCATGACACCCAGGCGGCTCATCGTCTGAAGGGCTTTTTCGACACAAACCACGACTGTCCGCTCTTCATTCAGACAGGGCATCACCACGGAAACTTCAATGGCTGGCAAAGCATACTCACCAGAAAAGTCGGCAATCGTCACGCCGTCGTCAATCGTCTCAGGAAGCAACCGGGAAGAAATCATTTCGCGCACCATGATTCGAGAAGCAAAGCGATCATCGAGGTGCTGAGATCTTTCTGTCCTTTCGCGAATCACCGGTGAAGTCACTGTGAATTTCGGTTCACAAAGGACGACTTTTGTCCGTTAGCAGCCAATTCTTCTGAACGATGGACTGTGGGTGCCAATCACAGGACTCCTGGTCAACAGGCTGCCTGCTGATCTCGTCGTATCGAGGAATCTTCAACGGCAAAGCGACTCGAAAAGCTGCTCGTATTTCGAAACTGTCTCGTTCCAATCCCATAGGCTGCGAGCATGATTGGCAATCTGCAGCCGCCGGGAATCATCCAGAGGCGATTGCGCGTCCAAGTGCTTTAGAGCCGCTTTCAAGGATTCGGCTCGAGGATCACAGGTACTGAGTTCGGGAAGGTCGCCAGTGACACCCGATGCGGTTTCCTGTGTGATCAAACATGGCGTACCACTCGCCATCGCCTCCTGCACAACCAGTGGAAAGCCTTCACCAATCGAAGGTAACACGAGCAGATCGGCCAATTGATAAAGCTCGACCAGTCCCTCCGGCTTTTGCCAGGGCAAGACCTTCAGTCGTGGAGGCTTCTCAGAGTCATGCCATTTTTCCGGGCTGAGCGGCCCCTGCCCCACAAAACACCACTGGATCTTCGCAAACTGCTGGCAGACTCTCTGTAACAGCCTGAGCCCCTTCTTTTCGACAAACCTGCCGACAAATAGCCAGACGGGGGCATCGGTCGAGAATCCCCATTTTTTTCGCAGTTCCTCGCGACGGGTCTGCACTGCCGGCGTAAAGATCGTCAGATCGACGCCATTGGGAATCAAAATCGGTTCACGGGAATAAGAAAATCGTCCGTCGAAATGTCGCCTTGTTCGTTCGGAAATGAACACGGTCTGGTCACACAGGCCGAGAGTGGATGGAGCCAGCCTGCGATCAGCCATGGCCATGGCCCATCTCAACAATGGATTACGATAAGGGACAGTCCCCACATGCTGCGTTATCACAACCGGTCGGCCCAACTCTGTGGCCATCGAGAAGGCTTTTCGATTGCCCGAGTACCAGAAGTCGTGAATGTGAATGAGATCCGCCTCGACAACTCCTTGCTTTAACTTTTGCAGGCTCCTGGAATCCCAGACAGGAAAAGGTGCGCCCGTCCATTCCTCGAGATGATTGCTGCCATTCATTTCAAGAGCTGCCACAGGCCCGTCAGGTTTCGGCTGAGTGCGGGAAGGCGCTGTCGCTGCCCACACACATACATGCCCCCGAGCGGCTAACCGCTCTGTGATCTGCTTCGCCACTGACTCAATGCCTCCGCCATGTTCAGCAAAGTAATGAGTGACTGTGAGAATCTTCAAAATGAAACCTCAAACCGATGTGCGTAACCAGGCATGGTCATCAGGTTGCCAATACCAGCCGATCAGGACACTCCACGGGGATGGCTCACGGTGATATAAACACAGGCATGGTTCTGGATCAGCGCCGGCGGAGTGATCCCATCTTCCAGGTTCATACGCACATTCATCAACAAAGCGATCAGAGAAGCCAGCAGATTCCCGACCAGCGGTATTTTCTGACAGACCATCCGGTAGCCCAGTAACCGCACTTGTGTCGTCCACGCTAAAGGGCCTACCAGTCCGTCAATCTTGTCCACAATCAGGCCCCGAGTGCGAAGTTCTTCCGATAATCCATCGACTGTCCATCGTCGGAAGTCAGTCGGATGCGGATGATACAGCCAGGTCCCATGCGTCGATAAAATCAGTCTGCCATCAGGCTTCAGGACTCGCTTGACCTCACTCAAATACCAGTCCAGATCCCAGACATGCTCCAGCACCTGAAAAGATACGACGAAATCGATCGAATGATCTGCGATCGGCAGTGGTTTGCCGGACTCAATCGGAATCTCGGCCCCCTCACCCAGATCTGCAGCCAGGTATTTCGCGATGCCACACGCTTGAAACAAAGTCCGATAGGGGGCATCACCACAACCAAAATCCAACACTGTGGCGTTTTTTAATGGCTGCTGATGTTCTTGAACAATCTTCACCACGGCCTGCGCCAGCGCCTTGAGCACATGCCGCTGATGATTGAACCACGAGGGATGGAGACGACCACTTTGATCAGGATCCACAGTCGTTCCTTCTCCAGACACTGACAAATTGCAGATGATTCGTATTTCTTCCCAGCCAACCTTCATGGACAGGAGCCGGCCAGATCCGGCGCTCTTCCTGAAAGCCCGCTTTTTCCAGAAGACTCCACCATTCCCAGCCCTTCATGTAGCGATATCGGGAAGGAATGCCAAAACGCCGGTTACCCAACTCATCGAGCAGGCAAAGAGTCCAGTAACCCGCACTGGTGGTGTAAGTGTGATCCTTGATGACCAGCCACTCTCGCGTTACCCGCGACAGTTCCTCTAATGACTTCATCGGATCAGGACAATGATGCAGCACATCAACGGCATAACTGAGATCAAATTGACGATCTTCAGCAGGAATCCGAACTCCATTATAGGCGGTGACGGGATGCAAAAGCTGTGGCTGAATCTGCACATCAATCGCCGTCACCTGTGCACACAACCCTCTTTGCAGCAGATGACTGGCGAACCATCCATCCCCTGCACCAAAGTCCAGGGCTTTCACCTGCCGGACGGGCCACGATTCCTCAAATAAAGAAAACACACGTTCGCGGTAATTCGTCGGTCGATGGTCAATCACCGGCGCTGCTTCCATAACGGGCAGAACCCCTTGATTTGCCACATCTTGCGAAGCGATTTGTTCGAGGCTGTCAGTCATTTCAGGCTTCACCAGGGATGGTTTGTCATTCGTCACAGAAGTTCAACATATGGCTTCGCAACCAGAGGCCCTATCCGCTGAGACCTGCATCACCACCAGAGTTCTCCATAGAGATTCTCAGGTTGTTCGTTTGGATCAGTCTCAATCAAACGTCGAAACCTGTGTGAATAAAACATGAAACTTTGAACAATTCGCTCATGAGTCACACCGGCCAACCGTGCAGGTCGACTCTCGACAGGTTAGAACACACGGGCGTTTCCTCCTGACACACTGAAGATCTTCCGAGATGCCCCAGCGACCACCAGCATCTAGCCGATCATCCGTTCTACCGGCCCAGGAACTGGCGAATGGAAGTCAAAACCCCATTCATCAAGCACCTCTTAAGCCCGCTCTATTGCGTTTCTGCAACTCGTGGTGGCTGGCAGTTTTTCTGCTTCTAACAGCCGTGGCAGTCGCCTATGCCAACATTGGTTCCGCAGATTTCGTCTTTGATGGCCGACTTTTTATTCTCTCCTACAAGCCCGTTCGCGCTCTCTGGCCTCCTGAGTACCTCTGGTCATCCACGCGCCCCGTTGTCTTTTTCACCTTTGCCCTCAATTATGCACTCAGTGGAGAACAGATCTGGAGTTATCAGGTTGTCAACCTGTGCATTCATCTCCTCAATACGCTCCTCGTCTATGCTCTCACTCGACTCATCATTGAACGAAGTCCTTATTCCGATCCGCGCATGATCTCCGACAGTTGGTGCATTTCTCTTTGCACGGCAGCTCTCTGGGCACTTCATCCCTTGCAGACACAAGGCGTCACGTACACCTACCAGAGGCTCGAATCACTCACCTCTTTATGGTACCTGGCATCGCTGGTGGGGTTTGTATTGGCCGTCACTTCCCGGAAGAAAATCTTGATTCTGGGAACAATTCTCTGCCTGCTGCTGGGAATGGCCTCGAAGGAACTGATGGCCACGGCACCTCTGCTGATTCTCTGGCTCGACCGCGTCTTCTTTGCAAAGTCGGTTCGTGAAGTCGTACAAACTCGCTGGAAACTCCATCTCTGCATCTGGTCCACACTGATTTTCCTCTTCGGAATCATGTGGGCTCATCGCGAAAACTACGACGATGGAGGAATTGGCGTCATCCAGAAGGGAACCCCGTGGCAATACCTGATCACTCAACCCAGCGTGATTTTCCAATATCTTAAACTCCTGTTCTGGCCCGATGGTCAGGCGTTAGATCCCTGCTGGCCCTGGCGAATGTCACTTTCCGAAGCCTGGCCGGAAGTTTTGCCATTTGCACTCGGGCTCTGCCTGATTGTTTTCTTAATGGTTCGTTTCCCCAGAACTGGCTTTCTTGCGGGAGGATGGCTCCTCGTGCTGGCCCCCACATCCAGCATTGTGCCCATTGCGGATGCCTATTTTGAGCATCGGATGTATTTGCCAATCGCCTTCCTGGCAGCAGGGTTCGTCCTGGCGATTTATCAGCTCGCTCGACTGGCAACTGACAAACTGAAACTGCCTCAGCAGTCACCAGCAGGGATCAGCCTACTTGTCTGCGTGCCGGTGGCTTTGGCACTGGGCTGTGTGACCTATTCACGGAACACGATCTATACCTCGGAAGAAGCCGCCTTTATGGATACGATTCAGAAGTATCCCGATGCGGCCAGGCCGAGATCTTCACTCGTTCGCAATTATCTGGCAGACAACCGTCTCGAAAAAGCGGCCACGCATGCCGCTTATCTTGTCCGAAACTACTCACGCAGTGCCGAATCTTATGCCGACTTCGGACTCGTGCTTCTCGCGATGAAAATTCCCGAAGATGCGGCTGTGATGTTTCGCAAAGCCCACGAACTCGATCCCAAAAATAGTCTGCACCTGCTGAATCTGGGCGACGCACTGGTCGAAGTCAATCCTCAGGAGGCTGTCGTCGCACTCCAGAAATCGGCGGCTCTCAAGCGAGACCATGTCGATACATGGTACAATCTGGGAAGAGCCTATGTCCGTCTGAATGATCTCCCCAAAGCCGAGGCAGCTTTGAGGGAAGGATTAACCATTCCCGGCCCGAACTTCGCCACCCGCGAACTTCTCGCCGATATCCTCCTCGCCACTGGGCGGCGCGAGGAGGCCATCGACATTTTGAACTCACTTCTCAAAGACAAGCCTGAGAGTCGCGAAGTTCTCCAGAAGCTGCAACAGGCAACGACAAGCCCTTGAGCTCATTGAAGTTTGCGATTCTCCCCCAACCACCAGCGATTACTCATCTTCTGGGGGATCGAGCCGAATCATGAGCCAGTTTTCTGTGGTCTCAACTCCAAAATGAGCCAACAGAGGGACTTCATTTTGAGTGAGGTTGTAAAGTCCGGTTTCGATCACGAGGTCATCCGTGGTGCCAATCCGGAAGGCCACTCGTTGCGTCTCAGAATCAACCTGACCCTGCACGGCTGTCGCTTCATCAGTCTCTGCGTTAAAGAGCGTTCCACCGATGATCCCCGTGCGTGTCACAGCCAGTTGAATGCTGAGTGAAGGGCTCTTGTCATCGCGGTTTGTCGAAATGGCAAATGTCCCCAGTGGCATCCATTCCATCGCTGCCGCCTCTTCGTCATTCGCTGGTGCCGGTACTGTTGCCAGAACGGCAGCACTTTCTGCAAACTCAGCCGGTGTCGCCACCACCTGACCATTGATCAACACGGAATCCGAGTTAATCACCACATTTCCACCCGTCCCATAATCAAAGAAGACCGGCTGTGACCACACGACGGCGGGAGGTGGCTGCCTCCAGGTGAACCATGTGGCAAAGGTCGTCCAGACAGGCACTCGCCACCAGAAGCTCGGGCTTTGCCAGACACTCCAGCGATGAAAATGCCAGCCACCCCAGCCATGAGGATGACTCACCCACCAGTTGGGACCATACCAGTTTCTGTGAAAACCGTTGTATCGCCACGATGAACGAACACTGCCTCCCCAACTGTTCCAGTAGTCTCGACGGTTGGGGTGATCATTGAGCCAGTTCCCCATACCGGGTTGACCTGGCAAGGGCCTGATCGCATTCCCCCAGTTGTTTCTGATGACATTGATCTGATTGTTATTGATGTTCACCCAGCTCGGGCGATTGTTGATGTTGATATCGCCTGGACGTCCTGGTCGCGGCCTGTCTTCAGGACGACTCCAGTCTGGCCGTTGACCGTTTCCAATCCCCGGTCGGTCACCAATCCCTGGGCGATCTCCAATCCCAGGTCGGTCACCAATCCCGGGACGTTCTGGTAATGGACGTATCCCCGGGCGATCTCCAATCCCCGGGCGATCACCAATTCCGGGGCGATCTCCGATGCCGGGGCGTTCTGGTAATGGCCGTACAGGAGGTTCCGTGGGTCGGATGGGCCGTTGCATGCCCAGAAAATCACCCAGATCCCCCGGCGTCGGGCGCGTGACCCCACCCACACCCGGGCGGCCTGTTCCACCCCCAATCTCTGGACGAGAAATACCCGGTCGAGAAATGTCTGGACGAGAAATGTCTGGTCGGGAGATCTCCGGACGCCCGGTTCCAGGACGCGTAATGTCAGGTCTGGTGATATCTGGGCGTGTCGTACCGGGCCGATTGATCCCCCCTTCTGGCAAAGCAGGGCGCGTCACTCCGGGACGATTTCCGCCAATGTTTCCGATACCGCCGGGAAGTGTGGTCACCGGATTTGATGTCCCCGGGCGATTGATGGAAGGTCTGTTACCACCAACTTCGGGGCGATTGCCGATCCCGGTCCCTGCGCCTGGACGGTTCTCTGGTAGTGATGGTCGGGTCTGAGGCAATGTCGGGCGTGTCTGTGCTGCACCACCACCGGCTCCAGGTCGAGTCGTGGGCAATGTGGGCATTGTCGGCCTTGTCGTCGGTAAGGTGGGGCGATTTTCTCCCGAAGGTCTGGAAATCCCACCCGATGGCAACGAGTTTGGTCGATTCGCTGGAAGTGAAGGACGTGCTGTCGGCACATTCGGTCTGGCTGCTGGCAGGTTAGGCCTGGCTGCCGGTGCACTGGGTCTAGCCGCTGGTGCACTGGGCCTCGCCGCTGGTGCTGCCGGTCTGGAGGGCATTGAGGGCCGGGCGGCTGCTGCTCCCCCTCCACCGCCGCCAGAGGGTCGCGAGATATTTGGCCGATTGCCACCGCCGCCCCCACCGCCTCGACCACCGATCGCCCAGACGGGCGAGAGCGATGCCAGTGAAAGCGAAACTGCCAAAGTCCATGAAAATTTCTGATACATGATCGCCCCCTGGATGTCGCCCGGCATGTGAAGTGGAGTGCTGGTCTCGATAATCAATGCGTCTCGGTCTCAATACCAATTCTGGCGTTCAATCTCTGAGATGGCTCCATCCCCAGATCAGGTACGCCATCAGCAACTCACCGACCTGGAACATTAGCATTGGGAGCTGATTCAACCTGAGTCATCGACTCGCCGTTAACACGAATCACGCGAATCTCTCCCGTGGATGGAAGTGGCACACCACCCAACTCGCGACCAACGGATTCGACCGTATAGGCATCTGCCGATTCGGGCCTCAAGATCTGCCGCGAAGAGCCGCGTGTTCCGTCAGCCAGTGTCAATGTATTGCGAATCGTCCACTCCCCACTGGCCAGGGTCCAGAGGCCTTCTCCGAAAGCACCATCCGATTCAAAATTCCACGAACGGATCGTTTTCTGCTGAGCGTCCCAGCCGATCACCTGTGTCCCTTCATGGCTGATCTCTTCACCAACTCGCACCTTGTAAGCCCGAATCAGAAAAGCCTGCTGACTTGACCAGCGCACGGTCGTCTCAATGGAAACATCTTGATTGTCGTCGCGCCACTCACCCACCAGCCAGGCCAGGTTCTGCAGCATGGCCTTGCCTTCGACTGTTGCCGATTCTTTGACTGAATCGAGCAACCACTGATTTCCTTCTTTGACCAGCACAGCCTCAAAGCTTGAGACCGTGGCGTCACTCTCCGGGGCAGTGGTGGTCACGATCCCTTCGAACATCAGGACTTCCTTGGTAACAGGTCGCACCGATTGCACGTTCGCGATGATCCGCAGACCCGGGTTATCCTTAAAGAGATTGCCAAATCCTTCTTTGAGTGCTGCATGGCCAGTCACAACCAGCCCATCGGTTTCGTCCTCATAGGTACCCGTCGCACGCCACAAGGCAATCAGGTCATCAATCTTCGCCGCATTGAAGGCCTGGCCATACTTCTCAGAAAAGCTGGTGACAATAGCCAGTGGATCTTCACTCGCTGGTGGTGCAGGCACAGGTGCAGCCACAGGTGTCGGCCCAGATAATGGTGTCGGTGACGGCGCCGCGCCCTGCTGGGCGAATGCCGAAGAAAATGTCCCACCCAGAGTTCCCAGAACACCCAGTAGCATCAGCACAGCTTTCACCCGCAGCATGCGTGTTGCGAGTGTCGATGTGCCAATTTTAGTCCAGCAATCGGCCTGACCGTCACTGACCTGTAACCTTGCAGGCTGAGACCCATTCAAAGTCGATGTTTGAGGAGCAAGCATGATGGAACTCTTAAAGATGAAAGGTGATGGGATCATTCAGACGATTGGAAAACCAACCTGGACATCGTGAGACAGTGGCGGTTGTCGCACCGCACACTTAGATCCATGGTTGACGATCAATGAACCACAGTCAGCTTAGCAAGCCGTTTCAAAGAAAGGAGTGAAGTTTGTGTCAACGCAGCAAATTTACCCAAATCGCTCCCCCTCCACCAAAACCTGACACAGGAAAACAAAAGTCGTCTTCACCAGAAAATTCGAATTGCCTAAATTCACAATAACACGATGAAAATTCTGCAGGAAGCACGACAGCGAAGGGAATCCCGTCATGCGTCTGGCAATATTTGAAAACTCCGCCATTTCAACTCTTGAGCCACTCGTCTGGGTTCGTCCTGTATTCGAGTTGCTGACGGGCCACTTTTCCACACGCGAGCGTTGGCTGAAAGTTTTGCAGCCGGATGAATGGGGGGCGATTCTTCGTCCGCACCTTCTCGAAACGTATTGCGAATCCCATCCCGATGCTTACGTCAATGATGCCCGCTGGCTGGCGGGTGGTCACACACTGTTGCTGAATGGTCAATGGCTCTGCAATCCCACAGAAATCCCGGAGTTCAGCGATGAATCCGTGGGGATTGTCGAAGGAGAAATTGCCTGGATGGTTTGCGATCCCCTCGAATCCACACTGCTTCTCGATCATCACCTCGACGAATCACTCGTCCGGCTGGCTCAATCCCGTAAGCGAGTCGCCTCACCCGGAAAGATCCTGCGAAGACCCTGGGATCTCGTGAGTTTTAATGAGCAGCAGATCTGTGAGGATCATGGCTTCCGACAAGCATCTCACAGCGAACAGAAAGCTCTCCCTAACCAGGCTTTTACCATCGTAGGGCCCGCCCATGCGCTGTGGGCTCATGAATCTGCCAAAGTCGATCCTTTCGTTGTCTTCGACACGACGGGTGGCCCCATTTACATCGACCGCGATGCCGTTATACAGGCGTTTACCCGTATGGAAGGCCCCTGCTATGTTGGACCGGGGACTCAACTTTTCCGTACGAACCTCCGCGCAGGGACGAGCTTTGGTCCCATGTGCCGGGTGGGTGGAGAGATCGAGAATTCGGTCTTTCAAGGCTTCTCGAATAAGTATCACGATGGTTTTCTGGGCCACAGCTATGTTGGCTCGTGGGTGAATCTGGGGGCCATCACGACCAACAGCGACTTGAAAAACGATTACTCGAATGTCTCCGTCCCGATTGGTGGCACATCGATCGCCACGGGTGAGAAAAAGGTGGGCTGCTTTCTTGCCGACCATGTGAAAACGGGTCTGGGGAGCATGTTCAACACGGGAAGTGCCGTGGGCGTGATGAGTATGATTCTCCCGGCGGGCGAACTTCTCCCCAAGCATATCCCTTCGTTTACCCGATTCTGGCACGGAGAGATCGAAGAGCTTTCCAGCATCGAACCGCTGCTCGAGACGGCAGCAATCGCCATGAGCCGTCGTGGCGAAGAGTTTTCAATCGCTCAGGAACGAATGCTCCGCGCCGTCTGGCACGCCACAAAACCCGAGCGTCAGAAAGCATTGGCTCGCCAGTCGTCTCGATCTGTCGAAACTTCCCACCAGAACCATTAAATCAAGCACGCATCGAATGGGGAACTTCAAACTCTGAAGGGTGGCCTCGCCAACTCGTGGCCAGGTTGTCGTGTCGTTTCACGACAACAAGATGCCGCGCCATGCGCGTCACCTGCCACGAAATTTTACATCGCCTTGGGTGGCACGACCCTTGAGGCACAAAAAACAAAACACTGCGAAAGGGCGCGGTCTTTACGCTGTTCCACTTCATGTTTGACTTACAGCAGTGTGGCAGGGGTCGGATGTCATCATCTGCCACCTGGTCAATCGAGTTCACTGGCACCAATGCATACCAAACATACTTTCGCGACTTTCCATCATGTTCGCCATCAACAATCAAAGTCCATGAAACTAGGGGCAAACGAGGACGTTTAACCCCAGCCACCCGGTCAAATCGCGAGCTTCGAATATCTCACTCGTCATGATGAGGATGTATTCATGCACACCACGCATCAGCATCCAACCTAAATCGGCGTCTTGAAGCCCATGGCGCGAATGGCACACCAACCCTTGCGTGCCTCGTAAATTTGAAATGCCCCAGAAATCAACAGGGCAATCCCAGTACAGACCATCGCAATCACTGCCAATCCGGCCAGAGCCACACCCAGGCAGACCAGCCCGCCGATGGTACAAATGATCCCGCCCATCATGCGGAACCGGCGTCCCTTCTGATCGATATTACATTGCATGGAATGTCGTCACTTTCTCTTTATGTTCAGCAGAAACGCAGCAGACCACCAAAATTCTTGATGCGATGTCGTGGGATATCTGCCAAGCTACGAACGATAACAACAGGAATTCACATCGACGCCATTTGCTCTTCGCAGGAGTTTCCCATGATTCACCCCCTTGCCAGCCTCGTGACCTCTCTGGGAATTACTCTCTCCATAATACTGTCGGTCTCATCCATTCTTGCTGAAGATTCATCACTAGCCCCCGCTTCTCCTCAAACATCCCGGCCGAACATCCTCTTCATCATCGCGGATGATCTGAATAACTCTCTGGGTTGCTACGGCCATCCTCTTGCCAAAACGCCAAACATTGATCGACTCGCTCAGCAATCCATACGGTTTGACAAAGCCTACTGTACCTTTCCTCTCTGCGGCCCCAGTCGCAATTCCATTTTGACAGGTCTGTACCCCAACTCGACCGGTATTCTGCAGAATTCGCAGATCTTCCGGCAATCGATCCCTCAGCACTCCAGTCTCCCCGAACAGTTTCGCAAGGCTGGGTATTTCTCAGCCCGAATTGGCAAACTTTATCACTACAACGTTCCGACATCGATTGGAACGGATGGTCATGACGATCCGGCTTCGTGGGAATTGAAAATCAATCCCGCAGGGATTGATCGCCTGCAGGAAGAAAGCAGGATTCACACTCTCACACCCCGGCAATTTGGTGGCACGCTGAGTTGGTACGCATCCCCCGGTCAAGATATCGAGCATACCGATGGCAAGATCGCCACCGAAGCCGAACTCTTACTCAAACGTTTTGCTCAGCACCCGGAGCAGCCGTTCTTTCTGGCAGTCGGTTTTTATCGTCCACACACCCCATTCGTGGCTCCTGCCGAACCCTATTTCGGTTGGTATGATCGACCTCAAATGCCTTTGATTCCAGGTATTGCGGAAGATCAGCTCGATATCCCGAAGCCGGCACTGGCCAGTGCCAAGAAAGAGCAGGATCAACTCACCGATCCCGTCCGGCAGGAAATCCTGCAAGCCTATTTTGCCAGCATCAGCTTCATGGATGCGCAGGTGGGGCGAGTCCTGGCCTCTCTGAAACAGAATGGCCTCGCCAATAACACGATTGTCGTTTTCACCAGTGATCATGGCTATCACCTCGGGGAGCACGGTCTCTGGCAGAAGCAAAGCCTGTTCGAAGAAAGTGCCCGAGTCCCACTAATGATTTCTGCTCCCGGAGTCTCCAGGTCGGGTCAGGTGGTGGCAGAACCTGTCTCACAGGTCGATCTGTATCCGACATTGGTAAAGCTGGCGAACATTCCCGCTCCCGCCAGTCTGCAAGGACAATCGCTCGTTTCCCTGCTGAGCGATCCACAAGCGAAAGGTCGCGGCTGGGCACTGACTCAAGTCATGCGCAATCAAGGAAATCCCAATCGTGCGGGAGCCGCCAAAAAGGGAGCCGCAGCGTCAGTTCCTCTACCACCATCCAACAGCAATCGGTTCTTTGGATACAGTTTGAGAACTGACCAGTACCGCTACACGGAATGGGACGATGGTCAGCGAGGTCGTGAGTTGTACGATCATTTGGTGGACCCCAAAGAATTGACCAATCTTGCCGAGAAACCCGCATACACAGCGAAGGTGAGCGAGCTTTCAGCTCTCATGAAAGAGGCAGTTGGCAAGTCGTTTCGACCGGGTGGAGTCACTCCCGAAGTCTCGGATAAGGACTGGCCACCCGTTCTGGCACCTCTGCGAGATTAGTCCTGCTCCGCCTCGTTAAAGAGGTGTTTGGCAGATCTCAAAGTTTACAGAGAACAGAGAGCATGTGCTCTACATACAGTCCGATCACCACGACTTGGAGCAGTAGTCGATAATCCGCACCAGTTCCTGCTTCAATTGCGGCCGGGAGACGATGCGATCGACAAACCCATGCTTCAGCAGAAACTCGCTCGTCTGAAAATCGTCAGGAAGTTCAATTTTGCAGGTCGCTTTCACCACGCGGGGGCCGGCAAAACCAATCAGGGCCTTGGGCTCTGCAATAGTAATGTCACCGAGCGAAGCAAAACTGGCTGCCACACCACCCATCGTCGGGTTGGTCAGCACGGAGATAAACAATCCCCCTGCTTCGTGATAGCGGGCCAGGGCCGCAGAGACTTTACCCATCTGCATCAAAGAGACAATCCCTTCATGCATACGGGCACCGCCACCAGAGCCAGAAACAATCACCAGTGGCAGCTTTAATTCGGTGGCCTTCTCGACCGCACGTGTCAGCTTTTCGCCGACCACAGATCCCATCGACCCCATGATGAAAGCAGAATCTGTCGTGGCAAAGACCAATGGTCGGCCACGCATATAGCCCCGGCCCACAGTACAGGCATCGCGCATGCCCGTTTTCTTCTGCTCGGCCTTGAGCCGCTCGTGATAGGGTCGTGAATCGACAAACCCGAGCACATCTTTCGGGTTCAACTCGCTGAACCACTCTTCAAAACTGTCTTCATCCAGAAGCTGGGCGATGCGTTCAGCCGTCGGAACATAAAAGTGGTGGTCGCATTCGGGACAAAGGTGGAAATTCTTCTCCACCTGCTTGCGAAAAACGGTCGCCTTACACGATTCACACTGAATCCACAGACCGTCAGGGACGCCCCGCTTAGGTCGCATCTGGCCATTGGAAGTGATTGCGTCCAAGGGTGCGCCGGTGCTCATTGATGATCCTTACCCCAGTCAGCCCTGATAAGTCGATGTTCTCAGGATACTCACTGTTGAATTTCTATGTCCAGAATATCACTGTCCAGAATATCGCCGCCCAGAATATCACCTGTTCCGATGGTCTCACTGGAACAGGGTTTACCTACGTTGACTGCTGGCGGCCTTGTCCATCGACAATTCACCCTACCACTGGAGAGTGTAACGAAAACAGGAGATTTTGCCGAGAGTACACGACAGGTCGTGAACGAACCGGGATCAATTTTTACGACAATCCTGGAAATGTCTCAGCCAAAAATCTCGGCACCTAAATTGTCTGCGATTCTGCCACTGCTGTCACTGAGTTGGAACTGGTACCAGTTCCCTGCCCCATCCAGCCACTGAAGATTGACCAGCGGCTGGCGATCCGCGGTGCCGGGATCGTGTTGCAGATGGTCAATAATTCGCAGTGGCAATGATCAACTTCAGCCACTTTGACTGTCGCCAGTTCATGGCCAGACTCGCCCAGGGTACTGGGAGATTTCTGCAACTCGGGAGCAGTCTGAGAGGATGAAAATCCCTTCTCAGGAGCTTCCAGAATCATCGTTTCGGCTGGCGACAAAAATTCCCGCACATAGCGAATCAGTGGATCATCGGCCACGATGACTAACCCCAGATACCGTCTAGTGGCCTTTTTCAGAATTGTGGCCACACGCTGGCGGACATCATCGCCGGATTCTCCCTCGGGAGGCGATTCCACATCCAGAAAGGTACTTTTCGAGCAGAATCGGCGGCCATACTTTCGCTCGATTTCAGACTTCTGCAGGCCTTCCCATAATCCCAGCGATTGATTGGCAAGCAAAGGTGTGGAGACGATCGGCAAACCCAGTTGACTGGCCAGGATCTGGGCCGATTCGAAAGCCGGCCCGGAGTCTGACGAGTAAATCGCCCCGACGGCCAGATCTTTGGTGACCAGTTCGTGAAGAAAAGTTCCCGTCGCAGCGACTTGCTCAATCCCTCGGGGAGAAAGCGAAACGTCGAGCCCACCAACAACACGCATTTGTGAACACAACTCCGTTGCCCCTGGTTGCACCAGAACAACGTGTGAACAGCGAGACATATGCCTCAACACTCCAAAGAAGAAGATGCCAACTGCTCCAGTTGCCTCATGGCAACGGCATAATCGCTGACATCAAAAACTGCACTTCCTGCAACAAACAGGCGTGCCCCTGCAGCAGATGCTGCAGCAATCGTCGTCGTACCAATCCCGCCATCGATCGAAAGCCGGACATGTGGTGCCAGCCGGCTTCGCAAAGTGCGAACCTTATCGAGCACCTCGGGCATAAATTTCTGACCACCAAACCCTGGCTGTACACTCATCACCAGCACCAAGTCGCATTGATCAAGCCATGGCTCAAGGTGCGAAAGTGGCGTATGGGGATTGATTGCCAGACCCGCATGCGCACCACCAGCTCGAATTCTCTGGAGAATTTCGGCGGGCTCTGGTGCCGCTTCAATATGAATTGTGATGGCGTCACATCCGGCGACTAAGTACTCATCCACATACTTTTCCGGATTGGCAATCATCAGGTGTGCGTCAAAGAACAAGGACGTTCTCTTACGGACACTCGCAATCAGCATGGCTCCATACGACAGATTAGGAACAAAGTTTCCATCCATCACATCCCAGTGGAGGAGATGTGCATGGGCCTCTTCCAGCCGACGGACTTCTGTCGCGAGATCAGCAAAATCGACTTTGAGCATCGAAGGAGCGATCACAGGGATCTGGCTTCCCAAGGCAGCATCAAGTCGAGAAGGATTCGGAACCATACAGTACCTGAGGACAAACTATGATTGCCTGTCGGAAACCAGACCTGCATCATTTTTCGATGCCGACTGGTCGATCACCCACGGATTCCCAAGAAACCGCCAGGCCGACAGGGCCGAGGAGACATCCTCAGCCTGAGATTCTGATCGCTAAACTCGCGCTTATTGACTTGTGCTTATCGATCAGAGAAGACTTAAAAATGACCACCAGGGCCATCTGCCCCGGTGGTCATCATCATCAAATTAGAGCTTGGCCACCTTGGCAATGAGGTCGGCTGTCCGGTTGGAATAGCCAAACTCGTTGTCGTACCAGCTCAGAATCTTGATCATCCGCTTCTGGAGAACCATGGTCCAGGGAGCATCGAAAATCGAGCTGTGAGCATTACCAATCACATCGCTCGAAACGATAGGATCGGTGTTGTACTGCAGAATTCCCTTCAGCGGGCCTTCGGCAGCAGCCTTCACAGCGGCATTGACTTCATCAACCGTCACGTCCTTGCCAAGTTCAGCAACCAGGTCGGTAATGCTGCCGCAAGGTACAGGAACTCGCAGCGAAATCCCGGTCAGCTTGCCATTGAGTTCTGGCAGCACTTCACCGACTGCCTTAGCAGCACCGGTCGATGTGGGGATAATATTCACGGCGGCAGCTCGTGAGCGATGGATGTTATCGTGCAACTGGTCAGCGAGACGCTGGTCGTTGGTGTAGGCGTGGCAAGTGGTCATCAAACCCTTGACGATGCCAAAGTTTTCGTGGAGCACCTTCGCCACGGGAGCCAGACAGTTGGTGGTGCAACTGGCATTCGAGATGCACTTGTGCTCGGGAGTCAGTTGATTGTCGTTGACGCCCACCACGACGGTCAGGTCAGGTGTATCTTTGGCAGGTGCAGAAAGAATGACCTTGCGAGCACCAGCTTCCAGATGGCTGTCGTAACCAGGCTTTCCATCCTTCGCACGAGCAGTGAAGAAACCGGTCGACTCGAGAGCGATCTCGACGCCCATCGCCTTCCAGGGAAGCTGACGGGGATCGCGTTCAGCGACCACTTTGACCTTCTTGCCGTTGACGACGATTGAGTCGCCATCGACTTCTACAGTGCCAGGGAATCGGCCATGAACGCTGTCGTACTTCAGGAGCATAGCGAGAGAATCAGGCTTACCCAGGTCGTTGACGGCGACAATTTCAAATTCTTCCGGGCGGGCTGCCATTGCACGAAATGCGACACGCCCAATACGTCCAAAACCGTTGATGCCAACCTTCACCGGGGCCACAAGCACACTCCTCAACTGAAGTACAGTCTGGACCTGCCTCAACAACGAAGTCGGACAGTTCGCAGACGATCTTTCTTATGCGTCGCAGAGTATACGGCTGCGCAATCCTGTCAACAAGGTGCTGGCACAACGCATCCACCATCACCAATGCGAAACCCGCCACTCGCAAGCTTGACTGCCGCTTCACACCGCCTCAACAGACCGCGGCAATTCAAGTTCACGCACTTTATGAATTTTCCCTGAGGGAAACAAAGTGGCATTGAAAGTCGATGGTGATCCACGTGATATTGTGTTTGAAGTCTGTCAAGAAGGTCGATCATGCGGTGTCAACGCCATTAAAGTCGCCACTGTGTGCGTCGATCGTTGACGTCCCAGGGAATGAATACGGAGCGAACATTAATGGCGAGCACGGGAACTTGCGGCAGCGAATCACCTCAACAGGTGATGGAATCCATCGTGAATCTCTTTGCTCAGCACGGCGATTCCAATTATGGCAAAGAGGCCGTTACTCAGCGTGAGCATGCCCTGCAGGCTGCTCACTTCGCCAGAAGCTTCAATGCTCCCGAGTCTGTCGTTGTGGCCGCTTTGCTGCACGATGTCGGCCATCTCCTGCACGATCTTCCTGAAGATGCACCAGATCATGGTGTCGACGACATGCATGAAACGCTGGCGTTTCAATGGATGGAACCCCGTTTCATTGAAGCGGTCACTCAACCCGCCTGCCTGCATGTCCAGGCGAAAAGATACCTGGCTGCAGCAGAACCCGGTTACTTTGCACAGTTAAGTGCTCCATCGGTCCAAAGCCTTGCCTTGCAAGGTGGCCCGATGTCTGCGGAAGAAGTGACTGAGTTTGAAAAACATCCTTTTTTCAAAGAAGCCACACTTCTCCGCCGTTGCGATGAAGCTGCCAAGGTGCCCAAACTTCAAGTCGCTCCACTAGCAGAATACCTCCCCGCCATTGAACGTTGTCTCAAGCCCCAGGCCTGCTGATGAGGACTTCAAGATTTGACATAGACAGCGCCAGATGTGCCATGCTTGTGGCTCTGAGCAAGCATGCTCGACGACCCACAACATGCCATTGATTTCTGGGACATGCAGAGCCACTGCCTCATGAGTTTTACTTGATCAGTAGAAATCGGCGCGCGTCTCGAATCAAGCCGGGATCGGTTTCTTCCAGCTTCTTGAGCCACTCTTCGGCCTGCTGGCCAAGAGCTTGAACCTGTGCCAGCTCTTCAGGTGTCAGTTTTGATTCCGACGCTGGCTGATTTTTCACTTCCTGAGCATCTTTCGCACAGTAAATCATAAAGCGAACAATCGCCCGGCGGATGGAAGGGATGCCGAACTCAGGATCTTCAAACTTGGTTATCAGCAGCGGAACCACTTCCCAATCTTTCCAGCGGGCAAGATCGGCAATCACCAGATCAGCCAGTTCAGGCCGGGTCAGGAGCAATTCCATCGACTTCCGCAGACGTTTGGGGCTGATGGTTTCATTACCGTATTGCCACATGAACCGCAAAGCCTGCATGGCTGCATAAGTTTCGCTGAAGGGTGCCTGCTTATCGGCGAGTTTCGTTCGCTCAAGAACCTCCAGTCCCGGCTCTTTCGCGAGAAGCAGATAGCCCCCCATCACCCCGTCAATTCCCAGGCGGAAATCGGTATTGGGTTCGAGGATTTTCTTCTCCATCAGTTGCCGGTCTTCGTCATTGCCGGAAAGCCCCATCATCAGGCCATACAGGCCCAGTCGACTGGGAGAAACCTTGGGATCGACCAGCCATTCCCGCAACTTCTCGCGGGGCATTTTTGAAGATAATGGAGTGATTTCTTCGTACGGAGCATTGGCAAACTCACCATATGCGTCATCAGAAATCGGTGTTTCGCTGTTTTCCAGATAGCCCATGAAATAAGGCAGCCGCTCGCGATACGGCAGATTCGGCTTGGGTGCATTCTGCAGATATTCCACAAGTGACTGGCTGGCGGCCACCGGAGGTTGCCAGTCGAGTTCAGTTCCCGCTGCATTTCCAAACAGCAGATAGCGATCTGTTTTTTCACCGGGGCGGTACCTGGGAAGCGTAATCAGGTCGTTGACTGAGAACTCATCTTTGGCCTGCTTGATCACCTTGAGTATGCGAAAGGTCGTTGAACCGACATCGGTCTGCTGAGCATCTTTGGCAGATTCCCAGGTCACTTCCAACAATGCCGAAGCATCATTCACCTGCTCTGAAAGTGTCTTGCTGGGTGCCGAGCAAAACGGGCACGCCGTGACTGGTGACACCATCAGCCCCAGAGACAATATGAGACAGAACCAACTGAGACATCGCTGCCAAACTGGTTGGTGACTCCGTGATGATCGGCACACGACTGGCGAAGAAAACATCGTCATAGGATTCTGCATTCTGGTATTTCTCTGATCGATCTTCAGGGATGATGATCAATCCACTCCACTTATGAATTTCAATGGCTTACAGAACCGTTCAGCGCTCGTTAATGACAGCGTCACGAATCCAGTACAGCCCAAAAATTTCACCTTGAGCCGAGGCTTTTTCAATGACGAACGTTCCCGTGACATCGAATGGTCGATTGGGAATGTAGTGCGTGGTTTTTCCCGCTGCCATCTTCACGCCAATCAGGTCGTAAACTTTGGGATTTCGACCAAAACAGCAGATCTGGTTATCACGCGCCAGCACAAACTCAGTAATTCCCGTGGCTTCGAACGTGGGATACATAAAGCCTCGAATACGCACCTTTTGCCCATTGAGTTGTTTGAGCCAATCGGGCATCAATTCCACACATTGATCGGTCACCGGCTCCATATTCAGAACCTTGAGCAGATCCAGATCATCGTAAGAAACACGCAGCGCCTGATCTTTCCCTTCCGCACTGAATTGCTTCTCGGGAATCAGCAGCTTCACTTCCCGCAAGACGGGGGCTTCGGAGCTCTTGCCGGCCTGATCAGCCGGCATCACGTCAGCACCTCGCTGATCAAAATTGGAACTATTCGCTACCTTGAGAGCTGAAGCCGGTGCCGATGCGGTCCTCGATTCAACGCCGGCTTCGGGAGCCAAAATCAGATCGCTGCGCAGGCTGCTCGCCTTGGTTTCTGGACGGACAGGTGTCATCTTTCCGGCGGCAATGGCAGGGTCTTCCGCGACCTCTCCATTAGCCACGATGGCAGTTGCCGCCTGAGAATCAGCAGCTTGCGGCTTATCATCGCTCACCGAGGCACGCTCAGTCTGGAGTGGTTCGTTGCCGGGCGTTGCGACCTGAGGCTTTGCCTGGTCTTCGCTTTGACCACTCGCCTCGGGTGCGGTTTTCACCAGATCTGCATCACCGAATGTTTTGTAATCGCTGTAATCGCTCTGAAAACACCCTGACGCAGTCGTCAGCACGAGCAACATGGGGAGCCATCGCAAGCGATCCTCGACCCCTCGTCGAAGAGATTGGGGCTTGGATCGGGCTTCAAAACCTGGCTGTGACCACATCACGCTGCTCTCCCATAAACCGCAGGAACACCAATAGAGAGTACGGTTTTTTACATTTTGAGAACAGCACGATTGACTATGTGAGCTTGCAATTTCGCCAGATGAAACCACTGGTGATTGCAACTGATGTGCAGATGCGACTTGTTTCAGGCGACTGAGCAACAGGGCGCCTACATATTGAGCCGAGACAATTCGTCAAAACTCAAAAGCGAGCACCGGGCAGGTTCGCCTGGATCCATTAATAAGCCGTACGGGCAGGACTGTAAAACTGATCGGCATTCAACTGGTAAACCGGTGACTGCCCGTCCGCTTCGGCTCCATTGGCCAATGTGAATGTCCCAGCCACTGCTTTCAGTCCGGGAGAAAAATCCACAGCTTTCTCTTTGGGAATACTGATGAGAATCATATCGGTGGGCTTGGGCGCTCCACCAAAACAGCAATCTCCACTGTCCTTGCAGAGTAAAAACTTGGTGATCCCAGCTGTCTGCTTGGACGGGTACATGTAACCTTTGATGAAGATCGGTTGGTTCTGCAGTTTCTGAACAGCTTCGGGTAGCTCCACCTTCCCTTCCACCACCTTCATGCCGTGAGCACTGATATCCGACGCAAAGCTCACCCGCTGATAACCTTCGGGGACTTCCGTAATGTAGGCCATCGCATGCAGCGAGCCAGCCCCTGCAATGATCAGCGACGCACAGACCATCATCGCCTTGCAGGCTCCGGCACCAGAATACGCCCCTTCGGAATTGCGAATCTTCCGTAGCGCCATCAGGGCTGAAAATATCCCCAACAAGGGCAGAACGAGCATCCATTCTGTCAAAAACGACGAAAGCCCCAGAATCACCAGGCCTGCGGAGATCGAAACGAGCACGGGAACCGGTCGGTAGGAGAACTCTTCTTCCGAATAGCCACCTTGAGGCAATTCAAGGCCCAATGAACTCACACGAGTTGTCCCGACACTTTTTTCAACGACATCTTCACGAGGTAGTGTTTCCCCCGTGCCATTCACTTCTTCGGGGCCGCCCATTTCTTGAAGTGCATTCGATGGAGAAATCTGGCCCGCCACTTCGACGGCGTCGGAGCCAGGATCAATCACTGCAGAGTTCACGGCACTCATATTCATCTCGGAATTCCAGGATCAAACCAGAAATACCAATCTTCGCCAGTTGCCATCCTTGACACCCAATACACTGAACATTGCATCCAATCGTCAGGTCGACGGTAAACAACCCATCGTCCAGGGACTCCATTACTGCAATATTCTATTTTGGAGAGTCCTCTCCGGGGTTCAAGCGGTTTCTGGAGATTCCTCGCGAAGAGTTCACACCTTCTACCTGCGCCATCTTACGTCTCCATCATTCGCAATGTTGGATTTAACCCCTGAGATCGATGCGACAGGCCATCTCCAAACGGTTGCAGAGTTTTTTTCTCAACAAAACCCTCTCAGGGGAGGTTCAACTGCTTGAGAAACATCGCAACCTGTTCACATATAAACAGTTAATGTCAATTCGACGCTGTCGTCGTAAGAATGAGCGGAGGCTTCCGGGTCGGTAGGTTCACATGAACAAAAGGCACCCTGTTAAATGGTGACGGCTCTCATAGATTCCATGATGCTTCGCCCCCGAAGCTTTTCCAAATGCCCAACCGACCTTGGTATCCTACAGCCATCTCAAGAGTCGTAAGATTATATATTATTAAGCGTTAGGGAATATCCTCCTGCTCCGCCTTGAACTGCAAAACTGAGTTTCAGCAGTATTCTCCTCCCGGGTTCACCCGTCATTAACGGCTCTTCGGACGGAGCAACCTCACTTTTTGACCAGTAGATGGCAGGAATTGCCGAAACTCCAGCAAACAGCAAACGTTACGAAAAAATTTTCTTGGTCACGAGTCCGACTCCGTATTGACCAATCCTTCAGGTTTGAAATACCACTCTCCATGTAGTGAAGAGATGGTGTCAATTGGTCTCATGGTCTTCCCGGATCAGGTCTCCATTTCCAGCACTCTTCATTCAGTTCCAATCACACGTTCAATGAATGTCGATTCGATTGAGGAACCCAGCGTTCTTCAGCCAACTCGACGGCGATCAAACCGGCGGTAAGGCAACGCCAGACTGATCGTTCCCTGAATGCCAGCCAACTATCACATCACTCGCGGACGCATGACAGGAAGTCGGGCGCATCACGCATGCCTTATGGAGGAGGCTACCTTGGGTAGGGTCATTGGTTTGATCGCGTGCAGCAGTTTGGTCGCCGCTGCACTCTGGCTGACAAATCTTGCGACCACAACAAGGACATTGTCTGCCGGGAATGCCCCGCGGACAGAACAGCAGGCGATTGCTGCCCGAGACGCTTTCAAGCGGGGCAAAGAGCTCTACCTGCGTGGCCGGTACGAAGAAGCGATTCCGCTCCTTCTCTCCAGCAGTGTCAACAACAGCGAACTCAACCTGGCTGAACGTCAGGTCGCTGCCGAGTACCTGAGTCGGGCCCGCCAGCGAACATCGGGTTCGCCAGTGGCCAGCAGGTCCACTTCGGCAGACGAGAGTTCGATCCGGTCTCAGTCGCCCGAAGGCTCCAGTCTACCGGCTGGCGTCGATGAGGCAGCCAAGACTCGTGTCGAGCGTCTGATGTCGCAGGCCAAAGTGGCTGCACAGCAGGGGCGCACCAAAGATGCGACCACACTGGCAACCCAGGCTTTCCAGATCTCTCGCGAGGCGCGCCTCAAATTCTCCAAGGGTGAAGTTTCGCCCGGCGAATTTCTGGCCATGCTGCAGGATGGAACATCTGCCAAAGCCGATCAGATGGCTTGGGCCGAACCGTCAACTCCTGCTCCCAAGAGCGAAATTCAACTCACCTCAGGCCAGACGCCCGATTGGGCCAGTCTGACTGCTGAAGAAGAAGCCTCTTCACCTGCCGTGAAAGGGCTGACAGGCAGTTCCGCCAAGGCTCAGGCCGAGGCACTGGTCACTTCCGCCCGTAACGACATTCGGGCCGGTGATTACGATGCCGCCCGTAAGAAAGCTCTTTCAGCCATGGAGCTGAAAGTCAGCTATGGACTCTTTGATGATCGTCCCGAACTGGTGATTGCCGATCTGGATCGTAAGCAGGGAACCACCACCGTGACTGGGGCAGCGACCAAGCCCACAGTCACCATGGCTTCCGAGCAGCGTCCGGAAGAAGCGGCCAGCCAGCGAGCCACGGCTCTGATTCTCGAAGCACGCGAAGCGATGCAGGCCGGACAGTATACTGTTGCCAAAGCCAAAGCCACCGAAGCTCAAAAACTGGGTGCTTCTTACAAGCTCTTCGATGATCGTCCCGAACTGATTCTTTCCGAAATTGAAACTCGCAGCCAGTCTGCCGCGAAAATCGCTCAGGCTTCTGCTGCCCAGGATGCTCCTAAGTCTAACGCCGATAACACTGCCAAAGCACAGGTCACCCAGTTGCTGGTCGAAGCTCGTTCGGCCTTGAAGGGTGGACTGATTGAAGAGGCTCGCCGCAAGGCCATGGAAGCTGAAAAGCTCGCCAGTGCCAGCAAAGTGACTTACCAGCTCTTCGAAGATCGTCCAGAAATCGTGATTGCCGACGCCGCTCGTATGGCCACACGGGGCAACAACGCCGCCAGTGGTGCTGCAGTCGCCGATCATGACCCAGCCGTCATCAAGGCCCGCACAGAAGCTTCCGAACTGCTGAAGCAGGCTCGAAATGCACTGGCTGCCGGTCAGGTTGAGAAGGCACGCGCTCTGGCCACCAAAGCCGAAGCGATGAACGTCGCTTATGAAGTCTTTGCTGACACTCCTGATGCTGTTCTCGCCGATATCGAAGCCGAATCCGCCACTATGATGGCCAGCCGCACCAAGGTTCAACCCGCCGGTGCCACAGTGCCAGCCGGTGAAACCAAGTCGGCTGCCGTCGATCTGGCACGAGCTGATCAGACTCCTGCAGCTTCCCCCTGGGAAGATGATTCACAGGCACCAGCTCCGATTGCTGCCGCTCAGGGACTCTCTGCGATCGATCTCTACAACCGTGGCATGTTCGAACTCAATCGTGGCAATCGTGAAGCGGCTTACCAGGCATTCAGCCAGGCTTACGAATCTGGCCAGAAGCTTGATCGCTTCCGTGCCCAGCGATTGCGGGATTACATGCGGGAACTCGCACCTAAGGGTGGCCGAGATGTCCAGATGGTGAACCATCAGACCGAAAGTGGCCCCGCTTTGACCGAAGGTGGCGTGATTGACGATGCCGCCAAGGCCAAGTCGCTCCAGTTTGATCGTCTTCGCACGGAAACTTTGAGCACAATCTTCAAAGCGGAGCAGCTTCGCGAGAAAGATCCCGAAACCGCTCTGCAGATGATCGATCGCCAGTTGGCCACCATCGAAAGTTCCGAGCTTTCACCTGAATCGATGGCTCAACTGCAATCCTCTCTGGGTAAGACTCGCGTTTCGCTCACCAACGAGATTGAACAGCGCAAGCCCAACCTTGATCAGAAGCGTCACAACGAAGAAGTGCTCGCTCGAATCAAGGGTTCCACAGAAACCAAGATTCGCATCGAGCAGGAATACGCCAAGCTCGTCGAAGAATTCAACGAACTCTTCAAGCAGAAGCGATTCGCCGAAGCCGAAGTCGTTGCCAAGAAAGCGAAAGAACTCAACCCCAGTGAACCCACTTCCGAAACTTTGATTTACAAGTCTCGCTATGCTCGCCGCAACGAGATCAACGCTCAGCTCAAAGATCGGAAAGACGAATCTCACTGGAAAATGTTTAACGATGTCGAGCAGGCCATGCTCGTGAACGTGGGTGATGAAAACCCAGTGGCCTACCCGGAAAACTGGAAGGATCTCTCAGCTCGTCGTTCGAAATTCGGGACCGATAACCGTAAGCGAACCGATGCCGAACTCAAGATCCAGGAAAGCCTGAACCGGGCTGTCTCGCTGCACGAAGACAACGTCCCCCTGGGTGAAGTCATCAAGAAGATCTCCGCGATGACGGATATCAACATTGTGATCGATCCTCGTGGTGTCGAAGAAGAAGGTGCCACGACAGACGCTCTCGTCAGCATCGATGTTGATGGCATTCCTCTGAAGAGCGTGCTGAACCTGATTCTCGAACGCTTCAACCTCGCTTACATGATCCAGGACGATGTCCTCAAAATCACCAGCCGTCTGCGTCAGCAGGGGCAGATGATTGCGGTCACCTACCCGGTCGCCGACCTCGTGGTTCCGATTCCCAATTTCGCCACAGGTGTGGGTGTCGGCATGAACAATGTCGATCCTCGCAACGGCAGCCTCAACCAGGCAGCCGGCAGTATGATGTCTGTCCCCGCCGGGATGGGCGGCATGGGTGGCCAGTCCATGGCTCAGGTCGCTCCAAACGTCGCTGGTGGCCTGAATCAGGTCGGCAGCAACCCACGTGCTCCTCAGCAACCCACTCAGAGCACCGATTACGACACTCTGATCGAACTGATCACCCGCACCATCGCTCCCGATAGCTGGGAACAGGTCGGTGGACCGGCATCGATTCAGCGATTCGAAACCACACTCTCGCTCGTCATCCGCCAGACCCAGGCCGTCCATGAAGAAATCACCGATCTGCTCAAGCAGCTCCGCCGGTTGCAGGATCTTCAGGTGACAGTCGAAGTCCGCTTCGTGACAGTGAGCGACAGCTTCTTCGAACGTATCGGTGTCGATTTTGACTTCAACGTCAACTCGACAGTCGGTGGTCCGGAAACAGACAACCAGGGCTTGCCATTGCCACCATTCGGTGCCGTGCAGTTGCCTACACAAGGTGCTTCGACAACGAACACTGCGGGCACGACAGGTACAACCGGGACGCAAGGTCAGCAGGCTCAGCAAGGTCAGCAGGCTCTGGCTGGCGCAGGTTTGTTTGGTACACAGCCCACACGCAACACCATTCAGCGAAGCAGCTATCAGAAGGGTGGCACAATTGTTGGTCTGGGCAGCCAGAACAGCTTCACACCCGATCTGGATATCCCCTTCCGTCAAGGATCATTCGATATCGGTGTGCCTGACTTTGGTGGATTTGACCCCACCGCCGGTATTACCACCGGTCTGGCCATCCTGAGTGACCTCGAAGCGTTCTTCTTCATCCAGGCCGCTCAAGGCGATAGCCGCAGCAACCTGCTGTTTGCCCCCAAGTTGACATTGTTCAACGGCCAGACAGCCACCGTCTCCGATACAGTCAACCGCTTCTTCGTCACCGGTTACAACACCACAGTCGGTGTCGGTGCTGCCATCCAGACTCCACAGATTCAGCAGTTCCCCGAAGGTGTGAGCCTGACGGTTACCGCCGTGATCTCTGCCGACCGCCGCTACGTCCGGCTGACAATCATCCCGAACTTTACCAGCATCACCGATGTCCAGACCTTCTCGACAGCCAGCGGTGTCACTGGTAACCAGGCCCAGGCAGGCGGTGCTGGTGGTCAGGCCTTCGGCGGTGTTCAGGCCGGTGGTAACCAGCAAGTGGGTGGTGGACAGCAGAACTTTGGTTTCGGTGGTATTGGTGGCTTCGGTGGCTCTGCTCCGATTGCCAACCAGGCCAGCCGCGTCACCATGGGCCAGGTCAACCAGAACGGTAACAACCAGAACGGCAACAACCAGAACGGTCAGGTTCAGCAGCCTGCCCAGGTCGTTCAGCTCCCCGTGGTCGAACAGGTCACTGTGCTCACCACGGTGAGTGTGCCCGATGGTGGTACAGTTCTTCTCGGTGGCGTGAAGCGACTCCGCGAAGGACGCAACATGGCCGGTGTCCCCATCCTCAACAAGATTCCATACGTCAGCCGGTTGTTCAAGAACTCTGGCGTGGGTCGCGAAACCGAAAGCCTCATGCTGATGGTGACACCTCGCATCGTGATCCAGGAAGAAGAAGAAGAGTTGCTGGGCGTCGAAATCGACTAACCCCGCACAAGTCAAACCAGGTACTCCCGATTCGATTCCTGACCTGATCGACCAGAACTCCGATCCACGTCGCTCAGGTCGCAGGAGATCAAAATCACCACCTGACGAGGATCCGTCGCAAATCCTCGCCCGCCGCAGTCACTGGCCAGTGACTGCGGCGTTTTCTATTTTACAGAGGTGGTATTTGGCTCTTGATATTCGGCATTGGATCAATATCTCGTGCCATGCTTGCAGCCCTGGGCAAGCATGCCTCGGCAGGCAAACCTCAGCCATCCCTAAAACAAGCCTTTCACAAACCACCAACCACCAAACACCAAACACCAACTCCCCCATGCCCCGACTCTACTGCGACAACGCCGCGACCAGCTTCCCCAAAGCCCCCGGTGTCGCCGAGGCCATGCTCAAATACCTCACCGAATGCGGCGCCCCTGCCGGACGAGGCACCTACCGCACCGCTCTCGAAGCCCAGGCGATCATCGATCAGTGCCGCCTCAAAGTCGGGCGGTTCTTCAATGCCCCCCCCGATCGCTTTGTCTTCACCCTCAACTGCACCGATAGCCTCAATCTCGCCATTCGCGGCCTGCTGAAGCCAGGCGACCACGTCGTAACCACCCTGCTCGAGCACAATTCCGTCCTCCGTCCCCTCGCCTGGCTCGAACAAACCCTCGGCATCACCCAGACCCTGCTCACTCCTAACCAGCAAGGCTGGATTGAACCCGCTGATCTCCGCGCTGCACTCAGGCCCAACACCCGGCTCGTCATCACCACGCACGCCAGCAACGTCACCGGCGTCATTCAGCCTATCGACGACCTGGGCACTATCTGCCGCGAAGCGGGTGTTCTCTATCTTGTGGATGCCGCGCAAACCGCCGGTGTTCTCCCGCTGAATATGTCTTCCCAGCCTGTGGATATCCTCGCCATGGCCGGGCACAAAGGCTTGAAAGGCCCTCTCGGCACAGGCTTGCTCTACATTCGAGCGGGCCTCGATGAAGAAATTTCCCCCTGGCGGCTGGGCGGCACAGGCCTCGCCAGCGAAGATCTCGCCCCACCCACCGCAGGGCCCGCCAGGTTCGAGGCCGGCAATCAGAATCTTCCCGGCATCGCCGGACTTTCCGCCGCCCTGGATTGGTTAGCCGGGCAATCATTGAAGGAAATTCAAGAGCGCGAGCAATTTTCACGCTCAGGCTGGCAAATTGCTCTTTCCACATTTCCGGGAATTCGGCTAATTTTGCCGGAGAGTTCCAGCGTGAACATTTTGAGCGTGACGGCGGAAGGATTCTCGCCGCACGATTTAGCGATCATTTTTGAACAGGAATACGGCATGGAAGCCCGCCCCGGCCTACACTGCGCCCCCCTCTGCCACCAATGGCTAGGCACCCTCCCCACCGGCGGCACATTACGCGTGAGTGGTGAGTGCGAAGCTCGTAATGATGCACAGCCGAACTTCCACAATTTAAGCCGATGAACTCGCACTGAGCGATCTCGGTTAACTCTCACTGATAACTTCAATTGGCGAAGTTTTCGTGGATGGGCGACTCATGCCATTGAATTCTGTGAGGCAACTCCTCCAAGTAAAATCAGAATCACTTATTGCATTCCTAAATCACTGTCTAGGCTACACGCTGCAGCTAGCGATGTTTGGGCTATTTGCAATCAAACTGAGCCCAAACGAATATGGTGAATTCGTAATTTGCCTAGCGTGGTCTCTAATAATGGCTCGACTCGCTGCCCTTGGAATTGACTTCACAATGACAAGGTTTATAGCCAAGTATGACTCAACAAAGTGTAATGACACCTCTGCAGCGCTGATAAGTTGGGGTTACCGCCGAATCCTCACTGCGTCGATAACCCTTTCCATTTTGACCTTAATATTTGGAGGACTTTGGAACCTACAATTCAATGAAGAGTACACTCTCGCAATTGTATTCACAGCTCTCCTTACACCAATAAGCACCTGTATAAACGTTCTGTTCGCGGAACTAAGGGGAAGGGCAGAGATCCTGCTCTCAACATTCGGGTTAAACTGCGCAAGACCGCTAATCACAATACTATCCTTGTTTGTTATCAATGGAACCAACAATTCAACAATATTGGAAGCATCTGCAAGCTACTTGTTTGGATCACTCTCGTCATTAGCACTGCTTGCAATTGGATGCGCGGGCACACGAGAAGAGAAATCACACAACTTCGCCCATCTAGTGGCCGTAAATAAAAATGAATGGTGGAATGCCAGCTGGCCATTACTAATCACGGGCCTTGCACAGTTAGCACTTAGGCAGTCAGACGTCATCATCCTTGGCATGGTCGCTTCCACTGAGGAGGTTGCATACTACAGTCTAGCTACCAAGATTGCTGGGATATGCATTTTTGGCGTTCCAATCATAGATAGCATTGTAGCCGCAAAATTCACACGACTTCATGAGGCCGGCATTCACCATGCCCAGCAATCACTAATTACAAAAGCAGCACGAATCAACTTACTAATTACGATTATGGCGGCGATTGCAGCTGTAAGCATCTCACTCCTGATTTCTTCATCCGAACCTCGATTCAATGCAAGAATAGCTTTACTAACTTCGATAATTTCATTCGGTTGGGTGCTTGTCGCATTAATCGGAACTGGCAATATTTTGTTCGCAATGAGCGGAAAAGAAGCAGTATTACTCAGAATCACAATCATCTTCGGCTTAGCAACCATCATTTCGAACTTCATCTTCGGAGGTTTGCTCGGTTCATCGGGAATGGCTGTCAGCGTTTCAGCAATCACTGCTCTCTATGCCGTATACTCTCGAAGAATGATCTTCAAACACCTTGATCTGAATGTAAATCCACTTTCATTCGCTCACATGAGGCGAACAGCGGGCACGATCAAACACGATAGAGACCGACCGTCGCTTACAGGTAAGGCGGCGTAAACCTAGGACATCTTTTCGAGATGAACATAAGGTATGCGAACGTGCTAGCAAATAACCCATTGATCGCCGTCAATCGATCCAGGGCTCAGAACCTATACACCTCTCCTCCACACATGCGTGCTGCTAAAACAAATTGGTTTTTGCCGGTTTTGGGAGGTCTCTTTCTCTGCTTCTTTGTTGCAAAAGCTGATGATTTGCTTTCCGTGAGATTTGATGCACCAAATCCATGGGTCATGCTTATCCTGGCTGGATGTCTGTTTACTGCTTTCAGCGGTAGAACCGCGCGGTTACCGTACCTTTTCCAGCAACTGAGCAATGTTGGCGCTCCACTTGGCATTATGCTCCTGCTTAGTGGATGGGGTGCTTTTTGCAGTGTCATGTTTGGCGTTGCCAAGGGAACCGAGGAGCATTATCTCGTGCTTCCCCTCTTTGATGGCGTATGTTTCGTTTTCGGATTGTTTATTGGGATTGCGCTAAGCGTTAACGGACATAATTCTTACACGGTCTGGAGATCGGTTTCGTTCCTGTGGCTTTGTGCTTACTCGATCAGCATCGCAATCGACCTTATCAATCCAGGCACGTTCTCAACTGTACCCAGCAGAAGTGCCGGGTTCGCTATGAACTCGAATGACGGCGCATTCTGTATCTGCTTCTTATGTATTTTGTCTCTGGATTGGAGAAATGGACTTATTGACTTGATGTCATTTTTCTCAATTTGCCTTTCTCTCGGTTGCGTTTTTGCCACATACTCACGAAGTGGCTTATGTGTTCTCGCATGCGTATGCGTTCTATTTTTGTCAGTCGTTTGCAGGAAGGGCTGGGGGACAATACTTATTGGACTGATCACTGCAGCGTTATTGGCCATTACTGCCCCCATTGTCATAGGCATGGTTGTTGAGAACACAAGCCAAGGGAGTGGTTCCGCGAGGGCGGCAGCAATTCTTAACGGTGACTTCGATGTTGTCTTCAATAAGGACGACTATCGCGCCCATCTTGCAAAATATTTTCTGGATCTTGCATGGAGAGAGCCAGTCTTAGGCTGGGGAACTCGATTTTCTTATTCTCTAATTCACGACCAAGGTCCCCACAACATTTATATTGCCCAATTTCTCGATAATGGACTGCCTGCCCTCATTTTGCTGGCCACGTTATTTGCTACAATTCTTATGCGCGCGATTCATCGACGCGATATGATGGCTATATGTGTGATATGTACCGTGATTTTGTATGGTTTCTTCTCCCACAACGTACTCGACTTACGAGGCGTTCTACTTTTGTTAGGTTTTATTTCATCTAGATCTCAAGGAATGTATCTATCGAAGGATATACGTGCATATCGTTACTCTATTGTTGTGAACCGTCATCGAATCGCTGCATGATTTTGTGTGTTGTTAGCCCCTCTCTGGACGTTTCGTTTGCTCCTGGTTAAACGTTTTGATGAAAATACTTCATATCATTAACAGTTTTGAACTCGGCGGGGCACAAAGAGCCCTTCAAAAGATCGTGCGGTATTCTTCCACGAAAGGTATTAGTTCGTCTGTCGTTTCTCTGACATCACGAGGTAATTTAGGAGAAGAATTTCGTAGCTTGGGCTGCGACGTAGATTGTATCCGGATGGATTATTCACTTGCCGTGCCCGTTGCTTGTATTAAGTTGTTCAGGTTGCTGAACGTGATTCAACCCGATGTTGTTGTGACATGGCTTTATCAGTCAGACTTTTTTGGCGGTCTGCTGGCGAAATGTGTCACAGGTAAGGTTCCCGTTGTCTGGAATCTTCGGACTGCCGCTGGCGATGACATCGCGGGGAGAACGGCGCGTTTCTTTCGTTTTCTCTGTGCCTCTGTTTCTCGCTGGATTCCATCGCTCATCATCGGAAATTCACCCTCGGTCCTCTCAACTCATGAACGGCTCAAGTATCCCAAAGATAAACTCCGGATGATTCCTAATGGTTTCGACTCTGATCTGTTCCGTTCGGATCCTCTGGTTCGGAAGCAGGTGCGTGAAGAATTGCAGATTGCGAATAATGAAGTTCTGTTTGGAATGGTTGCCAGGCGGCATAAGTCAAAAGATCACGAGTCATTCCTTCGGGCAGCCGTTCTAACCTGTGCGCAGGTTTCAAATGCCAAGTTTGTTCTGTTCGGTCACGGTATTTCTTCGGATGATCCCGTGTTTCAGGAGATTCTTAAAGATTGTGAACTCCGTTCGCACTTTCATTTCTTGCAACCTCGCAGTGATGTGAAGTCGATTCAGATGAGTCTTGATGTCGGAGTTCTCATGTCGAATGTTGACGAAGGATTCCCTAACAGTATTGGCGAGGCGATGGCGTGTGGAGTTCCCTGTATTGTCAGCGATACAGGAGGTTCCAGCTTTGTGGTCGGAAACTGCGGGGTTGTGGTGCCAAAACACAGTGTTGATAAACTTCACGAAGCAATGCTTGAGTTTGTCTCCAAAAGTGAAGCTTCCAGGCTGGAACTAGGGTTATCATGTCGCGAGCGGATTGTGCATGAGTTTGGCATCGAAGAAACAACCATGCGGCATATTGATTCCTGGCGTGAAGTCTTGACACATGTGAACGCTAAAAGTCAATAAGCATTTTCAGTGAGTGATACCAAGGTTTAATACAATGAATATACGTCATTCTCTCCTCAATCCCCGGCACTGGGTGCGTCAGATGCTGCCGACTTCGCGGCGGTTGCTGCTGGAGAAGTCGTTGCGGCAGTTGGATCTTTCTGCCTGCAAATCGGTCCTGATCTGCGGGGCGGGGCATGATCCTTACCGGCATCTTTTCCAGGGCGCCCAGGAGTATGTCTGCCTCGATATCGAAGAAGTCCCCGGCGTGACTGACGTTGTCGCCGATGTCCTCAGCATGCCCTTTGAAGACGGACGCTTTGACTGTGTCGTGGCCACCGAATGTATGGAACACATTGCGGATCCATTCACACTTTGTTCGCAGATCACCCGCGTGCTCAAGCCGGGCGGTCGTGTGGTGCTTTCGGTCCCGTTCATGTTTCATCAGCATGGCGACCCTTATGACTTCTGGCGACCCACCCGGCATTGCCTCGAATCGCTCTTCAAAGAGTTCGATAACGTCGAGATTATTTCTCACGGACATCGCCTGCATGTGGTTTCCGATCTTTGCTCGACAGCTTCGCCCGGGTGGTTGTTTGCTCCTTTGCGGCTGGCCAATCACCTGCTGGCACGATTGCCGGGGAGTTTGCAGCGGGGGCATCGAACACCATCGGCAACGACAGGGTTTCTGTTGACGGCCACAAAATCGGCCAACTCTTCTCTCCATGAACGGGCCGCCTGACGTGACGCAGCCACACCTGGTTTATCTCATTAGTGAAGACTGGTACTTCTGGTCGCACCGCCTGCATCTTGCCAGGGCGGCGATGGCGGCAGGCTATCGCGTTTCTCTGGTAACACGCACCAGCAGCTATCAGAAGAAAATCGAATCCGAAGGGATTCGTGTGATCTCGTTTGCATGTCCGAGACGTTCGATCGATCCCTTCAGCAATCTGCGTATCGTAAGCCGGCTGGCGAGAATTCTGCGAGAGCTTCAACCGGATCTTGTGCATAACGTGGCGTTGAAAAATGTGGTGCTGGGGACACTGGCCGCTCGTTTGGCGGGAGTGCCGCACGTCGTCAATGCATTTGCAGGACTGGGTTATGTCTTCGCCGCTAAAGGATGGAAGGCTGCTTTGGGCCGTACCGCCATCCGGACGATCCTTCGAGGATGTTTTATGGGGCTTCGGGCACCCGTCATCGTTCAGAATACTGATGACGAGCGTGAGTTGGTCGAATCCGGGATCGTTCGCCAAGAGGATATCTGTTTGATCCGAGGTGCGGGCGTTGATATCGAACTTTTTCACCCAGTCCCTGAACCTGCGCAGCCATCGATTGTTGTGATGGCTTGCCGCATGCTGTGGTCTAAAGGCGTGCAGCAATTTGTGGATGCTGCCCAGTTACTAAGATCCAAAGGTTGTAAAAGTCGCTTCGTGCTGGTGGGGCGGACAGATACAGACAATCCCGATCATGTGCCGGAATCGCAGTTGCGGGCATGGCAACGTGATGGCGTGATTGAATGGTGGGAGCACCAGTCAGATATGCAAACTGTCTTCAGCCAGGCGCAGCTAGTATGTCTCCCCAGCTTCTATGGAGAGGGGCTACCAAAGGTTCTTCTGGAAGCCGCCGCTTGCGGCAGGGCGATTATCACAACAGATATCCGAGGCTGCCGGGAAATTTGCCGCCCTGGGATCAACGGCTGGTTGATACCTATTAAAGAAAGCAAAGCTTTAGCAGAAGCGATAGATGTTGCGCTATCGCAACCTGAGGTACGCCAAACATACGGACAAGGTGGTCGTCGTTTAGTAGAAGAAGAATTTACTTCGACATTGATCGCCGAGCAGACGATTCGACTCTATCAAAGGTTAGTGCCTGTCACTGACAATTTGGTCACACGTCGGAAAGCGGCATAATGGAGTTTGCTACTCATCGAAATCACTGCGAGGTGTTACCGCAAACAGTCGCCATCACCGGGGCGAGTGGTGCGGTGGGGCGGCAGGTTTGTCTGGGGTTGCGAGCGGCAGGTTTTAACGTGCGGGCTATCGGGCGTTCGCCAGTAGGGCTCGACATTGCCGATGAATCCGTCGTCGCCCCACTGGACGACACACGCGCGCTCGCCACGGCCATGAACGGTGCTGCTGCCGTTATTCATCTGGCGGCACTTCTACATATCAATAATCCCGGAAGCGACATCAAGGAAAAGTACTGGCAAGTCAACGTCGCAGGTTCCCGTCATGTCTGTGAGGCGGCCAGCGAATGCGGCGTCAAACGTGTGATTTTAGCCAGCACGATCAACGTTTATGGCTCCGCCTTTCAGCAGGGCGTGGTCAATGAATCGACGGCTCCTTGTCCAATCGACTGGTACTCAGAAAGCAAGCTGGCAGCTGAGGAAGTGGGCTTAACCTTTCCGAATGTCACCATCTGGCGGTTAGCCGCAGTTTTGGGACGGGGGCTCAAGGGGAATTATCGGACCCTTTTAAAGCTGGCACGTTATGGAGTGCTGCCTTGCATTGGTGACGGATCGAATCGCCGTACGTTAATCCATGCGGCTGATCTTTCGCGGCTGATGGCTGCTGATTTGAGAGCCGATCCATCGACACAACGTCTCTGGAATGTTTGCGACTCGACGATTTACTCACTCAACGAGATTCTGGCTTCGATCCGCGAGGCGACCGGTGGTCGTACGAAGATTCTGCATATCCCCAGGCATGTGACGCAAGGTGGGCTCGGCATGGTCGAGGCGTTGTTTCGTGCCATGCGGCTGAAGGCTCCCGTCGGCAGGTGGCTCGTGGACAAGATGTGCGAAGATGTGGCCGTCGATGGGTCGGCGCTTTGGCAGGAGTTGGGGATGGCTCCGGCCGTTTCTCTGGTGGATGGCTGGCGAGATGCGGCTGGCGAACTGAACTTGATCGAAACTCTTGAATCGGCGAGACATTGTCAACGGGCGGCCTAGAGCGGTTCGCCATGAAGATCGTGTGCGAGATTGAGGTTTTCAGGTGAAGCGTGCATTTGACGTTGTGCTGGCTTTATCAGCAGGAATGGTGCTGCTGCCGCTCATGATGGCGATTGCCTGCGTGGTGCGACTGACATCGCGTGGGCCGGCACTTTACTGGTCGAACCGCGTCGGCCAGAACAACGAAATTTTCCCGATGCCGAAGTTTCGCTCGATGCGGATCGATACGCCGGTGGTGGCGACTCATTTACTCACTGACTCACGTTCGTGGATCACGCCGGTGGGTCATTTTCTCCGCAAGACGAGTCTCGATGAACTGCCGCAGTTGTGGTCGATTCTGCGGGGTGATATGAGTTTTGTCGGTCCGCGTCCGGCACTGTTCAATCAGGATGACCTCGTGGCGGCACGGACAGCCGAGCGAATTCATCTTTTGCGGCCCGGCCTGACTGGCTGGGCACAGATCAACGGTCGCGATGAGATATCGATCCCCCAGAAAGTCGCACTGGATGCCGAGTACGCCTTGAAGCAGTCTTTGTGGTTTGATCTGCAGATTCTGTGGATGACCGCCATCAAGGTGTTAAGGCGAGAAGGAGTGCGTCAGGCGGACGAACCCGTTGGTCGTCGAGCTGCGTGAAATTGGCTTGCGTAGCCTGAACTCCCATTGCTTACGGCCACGACTGCTGTACACTCAAACGAAACATCAGATCTTGTTGATATATTTCGATTGAGTCCAGGAGCGGCCGATGCGGGGTTCTTTGCAACTATTGATGACTGGCCCTTGGTTCGCAGCAGTCATGCTGTGTGGGATGCTTTCCACAAGTGGAGTTGCCGCTGATCCTGCCGCGATTGAAGAGGGGCGGCTGAAGGGGATTGAGTATCTCAAATCGAAGCAGGAGGCTGATGGGAGCTGGGTTTATGAAGGCCACAAGGTGGGGATCACGGCTTTGTGTACCCTTGCACTCATTGAAAATGGTGTGCCGTTGTATGACCCGGTCGTTGACAAAGGCTACAAAAGCGTTCGCCGCGGTATTGATGGTGAACTGAAACAGACGTACGACCTCACGCTGGCGGCACTGCTTCTGGCACGCGTGGGTGATCGTGCCGACAAGGCCTTGATTCGTACGATTGGCGCCCGATTACTCGCTGGCCAACTGGAAAGCGGCGGGTGGACGTATACCTGCCCGACCGTCGATGCCACTTCGCTGTCGTCGACGGCCCGTGCCCCTAAGCGAAAAGCTGGCATGGGAGATAACAGTTGCACTCAGTTTGGTGTGCTGGGGCTGTGGGTCTGTTCGCGGTACGGGGTACCGATCGATGAAGCCATGCAACTGGTCGCTGCACGATTTGTCGATTCGCAGAATGAAGACGGTGGCTGGCCTTACAACCCCAAGGGCACGAAAACAGATAGTACAGGCGCGATGACATCCGCAGGTTTGTTCTGCCTGACAGTCGCACGAGCCACCAAGATTCGCGAAGAACTTCAAAAGAATGCATCTACTCGCAACTCATCAACTGCGAAAGGCGCCGAAAAAGCCACGTTACTGCAAGATCCTGTCTATGCCAAAGGATTCACTCAAGTTGGCTACTACGCCAAAGGGATGAGCCCCGGATCGGCACGCTATTTCATGTGGTCCATTGAGCGTCTGGGTGTGCTGCTGGGATTGGAACGCCTCGGAGACGTAAAGTGGTTTGATCAAGGGGCCACGGCTCTGTTGAAGGCTCAGAAGCCAGATGGTTCGTGGCCAGATTCCAAAGAAAGCCCGGCTGATACTGCCTTTGCAGTTTTATTTTTAAGAAAGGCCAATCTTGGCAGCGATATTTCGCGATTGCTGGAAGGGGAGCCCGAACAGGCGTTTTGTCTTCCGGGACGCGAAGGCTTACCACGATTTTCTTCTCTGCAGGAAGCTCTGGCCGCTGCCAAGCCTGGGGAAGTCATTCGTATTGATGGGAATGGCCCCTATCGCTGCCAGAACGATCTGTTCAAGCAGGATGTCACAATCACAGCAGGCTTCGGCTACACACCCGTTCTTGAGTATGGTGTGGGATATGACAGCACTGGCCTGAGATATCGACCTGAGAAAGATGAGATTGCCCGCGCCCTGTTCACGATTGATGGTGGTGTCGTCACGCTGGAAGGACTCCGTTTGCAGATGGATCCACCGTCGGGATCGTCTCCGATTCCATGGAAAATTCTGCAGGTGAATGGCGGACAGTTGCGATTACTCAACTGCGCCCTCTCTGAAGGAACCAAACGCGGAGTGGTGGCAATCAGTTCCAAAGGGAGCGCAGGTATTGTCGTTAAAAATTCGTTGCTGGCCACCAGTGCGACAGCCATGCAACTGGATGTTGCCGACAACCAGAAGGTCACTATCGATAACAGCGTGATTTTCGCCACGAAAGGATTTGAAATCACTGGTCAAAAAGAGCTTTCGATTGGCATTTATGCCAGTGCCCTGCATACCGTCGATGGCTTTGTCGCGGAGAAATTCAGTGGCGAACTCAGTGTGAAAGCACTCCACGATGTCTTCAAATGCGATTCGCTGGGCATGTCGTTCCTGGGAGCAGATGGAAGCCCGAACGGACGCCAATGGACAGGACGGAACAACGTCTACAATGTTTCCAAGTGGGTGGGATTCAAAGGGAAGCCGGTCGTTATTGTGAAAGACCCACCCAGCTTCAGCAAATTCTTTAATGGTGGCGAAGTGGACCCCTCCAAACTGACCATTGCCTTCCTCAATTCCCGTAAGCCAGGCACTTCCGTCCATGGTCTGAATACGCAGGAGTGGGATCTCTCCGAGAAGAGTGAACTCGCCTTTTCAGCGAAAAAGTACGGCATCCTCTCGGCCATCACCGGCCCTGGTGGTGGATTCAGTCGCTTTCGTGAGGAAATTGGTTACAACCAGTGGCAACGTGGAGAGACTCCACTTTCTGTCGCTGAACTTGAACCTCTGGCTCAAAACTGATGTCCCCGACTGATCTGCCTGCTCACCTGACGATCGAACCGACCTGGAGCCTCGAACCTCAAATTCTGTTAGAAGATGGCCCTCTACTGGCCATCTGGAAACCGGCAGGGCTGTTAACTCAAGGAGTTCCCGAGGGGCTGCCCACGCTTGAGAACTGGGTCAAAAACTGGATTCGGGAAAAATATGCCAAGCCAGGGAATGTCTATCTCGGGATCCCCCATCGACTGGATCGACCGGTCTCTGGTGTGATGCTCTTTGCTCGAAATTCCAAAGCCGCCGCCAGGCTGGCCGAGGTCTTTCGTGATCGTCGAGTCAAAAAAATCTATACAGCGGTAGTGGAAGGGGTGCCTCCACAGACGACGGAACGGCTGACTCATTATCTGCTGAAGGATCCTCAGGCCGCCCATAGTCAGGTCGTGGCAGAAGGGACACCGGGGAGCAAATCTGCCATTCTGGATTACCGGCTTCTCGGTACTGTGACAGGTCGCAGCCTGCTGGAGATTCAACTCCAGACCGGCCGGATGCATCAGATTCGTGTGCAGATGGCAGCGATGGGTTGTCCGGTTGTGGGGGATCAGGAGTATCAAATTCCACAGGCTGGAGAGACGACGACACGAACGGTTGGAGAGCAGTCGCCCATCAATCTCACAGCACCACCGAGAGGATCAGAGCGGATCGCTTTGCATGCGAGCCGGATCATCGTCCCTCATCCCATTCGATTTGATGAAGTGACAATCAATGCACCATTCCCAGCCGAGTGGGCCAGTTATTGGCCAGAGCCCGCAGGAGATCTCGCTGGCGAAGAGAAGGATCCTGAATTTCCATAAATTGAATCGAAAGTCATTTGTCACGCTATCTTGATTGAAAGTATTTAATAAAGGTTCATCTGGCATATATCAACAGACTTCTGACAATTGCCGCATGATTCGGCAGAGTCCACACCTGACGACAGATCTTTGCAATTCATGCGTACACCAAGTGAACCTGTCTATCTGATTGTTGGAATCAGGCGAAATGAAAAAGCCATACCGCCATATGGTTTGGGAGCATGGTAATGATACATTTTATGAATATTGGATTAATAAACATCGCTCAGGACAGGATAAACGTGGGGCAGCTCTGCAAATGCCTTTCTATTATAATATCAGCTTTCTTGGTCGCGGCAGGTCTTGCTAAAACAGGGGGATGCGATGATGGTGTAGAGTGGATCAAAAACACTTCTAAAGCATTACACCGTATAGAAGAGGTGACACGTAAGAATTTTGAGAGAGTGCAAACATGGAGAGGGCGTTTTCGTTATCAATCGTACGATCTTTATGAAGGCGAGGCGGCTTTGCAGCTTGCTAGCCGTCTGGCACCGGGGAAAAGAGTAGATATCCCCTTTGTCTATGTCACTTCGGGGTTTCATGATTTTGCTGTCAATGTGCCTAAAAGCTCCTTCTTCTGCCGATCTGTTCAAGATGACCTGCCTCAATTCCGTAATTTGATTTCCGGGGCGAATCTAGACTTTCGGGCTGGTCTCCACTCAGTTACTGAGGTTGTCACTCCAGAAAAAACATTATTGGTTGATCCAGTTCGCAGGAGATCCCGAATAGAAGGTTTTCCAGACCTGGGTGATCCAGGTGAGAATTATTCAATGGGCGAGGTTATCGCCACCGAGAGTACTGAAATACGCGGATGGGGTGGAAACTTCGATGCACGCAAGGTTTTTGGATACAATGAGCCGATCTGGATGGAGATCGGTGCCATGGCCTCAGGAGTTGAGAAGATAACGGCTGTGTATATTAAGGAGGCAATGGCAGGGCTATCGGTTGATGAGATTCCAAATGGCGATCATGTCGATCTTGTTTACGAGAAGAGGCCAAAGGGAAGACGTGTCAAAATCGTATTTAGTGGCGCTGTCGGGCATTGTCCTGTGAGTTACGCTGTGTACCGTCGTGTTGAAAGTTCAGATAATGAAGCAGGCGAAGAGTACCTTAGCGAATTACAGACGTGGGATTACGTTCAGGAGGGAGACATTTTCCTACCGGCACGAGTCGTTCGGAAGCAAATGAAACCCGATGGGACACTGTTTAACGAGTATGGCCTTCGGGTTGAATCTTCTGAACTTAACGTCGATCTTGGCCCAGATGCGTTCACTTATAAATGGCTTGCATTGAAGGATGGGGACCATCTTTTCGATGAAACTGCTTATAAACTCTTTAGAATGAATGGCGGTAGTCTCGTTGAAATACCGCCAACTTTGGGTGGCGGAATCAGCGGTGTCAATTCGCAACGGCCTGTTAGCTCCGGTTTTCGTACTGCTGTTTTTATCTTGCTGAACTTTGTTGTCGTAGCTTCGGTTCTTTTCTTTGTTATTTGGCGTCGGTTGCGCCCAACAAATCGGACGTCTTGAGGTATGACCTAAGAGCCGCAAACATGGCCCATAGAAATCTGGTCGATTCTGGAATTCAAATTAGATAACAAGAATGAATCAGTGCACTGTTGTTGATTTCAGAAGTCTCTTCTTGACGAATTGAAATTCCCCGAATGGTCCATCGATCAAAAGATGTGAGCTGACCCCGCTTTGAGGTCAGCTCACATCTTTTGGTCTGACGTTGGATTTAATAACGGAGAGGCAGCCTGGTGCTGCCATGCTTGTGGCTCGGAACAAGCATGCTTGTTCGACTCGCCATGCGCCATTGTTTCCTGGTGTGGGTATCAGTGGGCTCGGTCTGGTTTACTTCTTGCCTGAACGCTTGGAAAAAATCGACTCCAGGCTTCCAGCCCCCGGGCCATTGGCCATGATGAACAGCATCGCTCCTGCCAGCGAGAGGTTCTTTAGGAACTGAATCATTTGAAATTCCTTGGCGGCGAGATCTCTAACTGTCCAGAAATCATGAAAGAAGTACGTCGCGAGAATCAGAAAAATCAGGAGCAGAGTTGCGCCCAGCCTGGCTTTGTATCCCACGAGGACCAACACACCGCCCACAATCAAAAATGTAATCGCTCCACCCAAAAGGATCTGCGGTGCGGGAACTCCTTCGCTCGCCATATAAGCGGCCACTTTGGAATAGTTCGGAATCTTATTCCCGAGAGCACTCATCAGGAAAATCGCAACGAGGGCGGCTCGCCCCATAATCGATAGGAGGGACTGAAACATGGGAACACACTTTCTATCAAGAGTTTTGGCAAGAGTGATTTTGAAGGAGACACAATGATCTCAGAAGTCTGGAAACGTCGTGGCAAAAAGCCGTATGCAAAGGATTGCTGCAAGTGAACAGAAGCCAGGCATTATTCAAGTTCAAAGAGCAGCATCTGGCCATCGGCTTTCGTGACCACATCGAGGCGATCTTCTGCACTCCAGTAGAGAGCATCCCCCGCCTGCACCTCGTGGCCATCGATCAGGAATTGCCCCTTCAGGATTTGTAACCATCCTTTGTGAGAACTCGAAAGGTCTTTTCGCAGTGATTGACCTGCGGAAAGATCCGTCAGCCACAGATTCGCCTGCTGCTGAATCGTTAAAGAGCCATCACGGCCATCACGTGAAGCCACCAAACGCCATTGATTCAACTGTTCTTCATGTGGAAATGGCTTCTGCTCATAACCTGGTGTGAGATCTTTCGCCTCAGGAAACAGCCAGATCTGGTACAGATGTGTCGGTTGACTTGAACTCGGGTTGAATTCGCTGTGACGAATGCCGCTCCCTGCGGTCATTCTCTGCAATTCGCCGGGTCTGAGAACTTCTCCATTTCCCAGACTGTCTTTATGCTCCAGTTCACCCTGAAGCACAATCGTGACGATCTCCATATCTTTGTGGCCATGCATCCCAAACCCCTGGCCTGGTGCCACCACATCTTCGTTGATCACCCGCAGTGTATGAAAGCCATTCCAGGCGGGGTCGAAATAATGACCGAATGAGAACGTATGGGAGGTTTTCAACCAGCCATGATCAAAGTAACCGCGATCTTCGGCTCGACGAACCTGTTTCATGATACAACGCCTTAATCAGACAGACAGTGACAATCCACCCGCTAGCCGATGTCAGCATGACCAGTCGATAGATTACATGTCATGTATTACTGGCGTTCCAGCGGGATCTTACGCGTCGGGTTCGACCTGCTGGCGAGTTTTCTCCAGCAGGTGAGTCAACTGCTTCAGCCCCTCTTCATCGAGATTACTGAACATCTCGGAAATCAGCTTGCGTAAGGGTTCATCCAGTTGAGAGATCAGCTCTCGACCTTGTTCAGTGAGGCCCACCAGAATCTGACGTCGATCCATCGGGATCTTCTGGCGATCAACCAGTCCCAGTTTTTGCAAACGGTCAATGAGTCCTGTCATGGCAGGGACCGGCTGCAGCATACGGCGGCCAATCTCCAGGCTGGGCAAGGGTTCACCTTCACCACGCAGAATCCGCAGCACGTTGTATTGAGAGTTTGTGAGACCATGCTCTCGAAAGAGTTGTCCGCAGCGGTATTCGAGTCGATCCGCCGTTCGAAGTAAGGTCAAAGCCGCTTCTTCCGCTGGATCTGTGAACGGCTTACGCTTTCCGAGGAGTTTCTGGAAAGTATTCATGAGTCAGACTTTCGTATCAGCGAATGCTGGAGTCAGTTCAAGACCTGCAAACCCTTTTCCAGTTGAAGTTCTGGCAGCATGCGTGCATCAGCCAGCCAACGGGAAGAAGGAGTTTGCTGCTTCCGGGAAGAAGCAAACTGACCAGTTTCAGAACAGTTGAATTTCAGAACAGAAAAGTGAGACAGGACGTCGAAGTGAAGAAATGTTTGTCAGTATTCAGGCCGACGGAATCAGAGCCAGCCAGCGATGAGTATCGAGAACCGAAAAGTTTCAATACGAAGTCGTAATGTCGATAAAAACAGGCCATCCGAAGATCAGGCCATCAGCGCATAGAAAAGTAAAAATCTCAGTCGTTCATCGACCAATCAAAACCAGCAGTCTTGCCAGCGAGGAATCGCTGGCAAGACCAGTAAAATCGATCAATTCCATTCTTTCAGCATGGCTTCAACACGAGCTTTGTTAAAGTTTTCTGGAATCGGCTCATCATGACCGACCAGTAACTCTTCCACGCCGACCTGACCAATCGGGACGCCACCTGCGGGAACATCGACCTGGGCGGTCCAGGCAATCCCATTCAGGAACAGTCGGCGAAACTCGGGATGTCCCCAGTTCCAGTGAACGTGCCCACCGCTGCATCCAAACCCGCGAGCTCCATTCGCCCGTTGATGAGCCCACGCCATATGCTGTGGCTCACCTTTGGCAATAGCTTCACGAACTGCCGGGTTACCACTGTGAGGACCGTCAGGTCGCTTGAGTGTCTCAGGGCCGGGGAGATCGGTCAGAATTGGTGTGACCCCTTCCATCCCTTCGCGAAATCTCATGTGGTAGTACCACTCGTCGTTAATTCGAAATGGCTTGACCCCTGAAGTAATCGGATGCGCTGGGAAAGCCTTGTAATCCGCTGTCCAGTGAGGATTGACTGACCAGTGAGGCTCAAAATAGCCACCAGTCCAATCCAGAAAAGCCTGCCCGGGCTTGCCGGCAACAGTTTCAACTCCGTAGTGAATGCAGACAATCCCCGTCCCTCGATCGACCAGTTTCTGCAATTCATCGAGATGGGAATTAAAGGGATGACCGCCCCCGCCGTCGGCATAAATCACGATTGAGTCGGCAGCAGACAGCACCTCAGGTGAAGGCCAACCCTGTGATTGCAGCGAATGCATGGTGGCTTCAATCGGCAAGCCACTCTCATTGAGCAGGCGGGCCAGTAATGTGCAACCAGCCGTATGGTCGTGAGCACCAAAACCATGGCTGCGATTGCCCGCCAGGAGCAGGACTTTCTTCTTGGCCGGTTCCTTGCTGCTGGAGACTTTGTCAGCAGTCGCATCGAGTGTCTTTAAGCGGATGTTCTTGAATTGCACCTTCATGGGTGGTCCGGCATGCAATTGCAAAGCCAGAAGCCCCTTGGCACGGCGATCTTTCAGATCTTCATCAATCACAGAGCTCATCAACGTGTCGTTGATGTAGTGATCAAACTGAAAACCCCGGGCGACAATCCGATACGAATTCCAGTCGTCTTTCTTGATCGCACTTTGAAGTGCTGCACCTTCGGCAAACTGTTCTTTGACAACCGGCTTATGGTTCTCGCCAATGACGGTTTTCTGACCTCGAAGTGCTAAAATCCCTCGGAAACGTTCGCCGTAATTAATACCGCTGTAGGTGTTTCCGGCTTCAAAGTCGGCCTGATACCCACCGATGACCCAGGGCTGATCCTTCACTTCAAAGCTGCGGTACTGAATACCACTGTTTCCACCTTGAATTTTGTAATCGAGCCGGAGTTCGAAGTCGGCCGTCTCGCCACCGCGCCAGATAATAAAAGTGTTTCCCTTGGTCGGTTTTTCAGCAGTTGTGATGCCGGTAATGGCACCATCCTGCACGCTCCAGAATTCCGGATTTCCATCCCATCCTTCAAGAGTTTTTCCGTCGAAAATCGAAACAAATCCAGTTTCATCCGCTTTGTCTTCGGCCTGAAGCTCACTTCCTGAGCTCACTACACACAACGAGACGCTCGCCAGCCAGAAAAAACAGGCCCAGGCCGAGATGGCGGGCGTCATCATTGGCTTTTGGGCCATAAGAAACTGTAAAAGTCTGTGCATCAAGCACCCTTTCGGAATAAGAGTCGATCAGTTGAGCGTGGGGAGTGTTGCCACCGGCAAATTGGAGTACAGACAGGCAAGGATTCATGAAATCTAACTCAAAGCTGGCAAACTTTAATTCACCAGCAATTGTTTATCTGTTGAGTATTGAACACCTGCGCGGTTCGAAATGCAACAGCGATGAAATGAAAGCCAGCCCCTTCAGGCAAAACCCTGTTCTTGAAAATTTGCCATGGGCAATTCTCGCTGCATCGAGAGATGCCTCACACACCCGCTGCCTGACAGTATGACTGTTGAGAGAAAGCCACTCCGTGACGACGCTATCGCCAGCTTCTCCATCTGCCACCGGATCCCGATTTGTTGTCGGGATTGACCTGGGGACAACGAATTGCGCCCTGGCATTCATCGACACCCAGACCTCTCCAGAGACAGTGCAGATCCTGTCAACTCCACAACTGGTCGCCCCGGGAGTCATCGAGAAGCGGGAAACTTTACCTTCGTTTCATTATGAATTTGCCGCCGGCGAAGTGGCTGCTGCCGATCTGAAGCTCCCCTGGTCACAACCCCCAGGTGATCGGCCTCAGCTATCTGCGGTTGGTGTTCTCGCTCGCGAGCAAGGCGGCCTGAATCCGCAGCGTCTCATTTCCTCAGCCAAGAGCTGGCTTTGCCATCATGCGGTTGATCGAACAGCAGCCATCCTTCCGTGGCAAGGTGATGACGATCTTCACAAGCTTTCGCCAGTAGCCGCCAGCAGCAGGTATCTGGAGCATTACCGACTGGCCTGGGAGACTCAATGGCCCTACAATCCTCTGGCTGATCAGCAGATCGTCATTACCCTGCCCGCTTCTTTTGATGAGATCGCACGCGAACTCACCATCAAAGCGGCTCGTGAAGCAGGCTTACCCCGGGTGACCTTTATTGAAGAGCCACAAGCCGCCTTTTATGCCTGGATCGAGCGCCATCGAGCCGACTGGGAAAGTCGCGTCCAACCCGGACAGAAAATTCTGGTCATCGATGTGGGTGGAGGAACCACAGACTTCACTTTGATTCGAGTTCAAAAACGAACCGATGGCCTGTGCGAGTTCCATCGCGTGGCAGTTGGTCAACACCTGATCCTTGGTGGAGATAATCTCGACCTGGCACTGGCCCATTTTGTCGAGCAGAAATACAACCTCGAAGACAAGCTTTCCCATCGCGAATTCTCTTCGTTAATTCGCAAATGCCGAGTGCTCAAAGAAACTTTACTTGGCCCGAATCCCCCTGAATCTGCCAAGGTGATTCTCGCCGGCAGTGGATCGAAACTCCTTTCTTCGAGCAGGCAATACGAAGTCACCCGTGAAGAAATTCAGAACTGCCTGGTCGATGGTTTCTTCCCTGTCTGTGAACTGAAAGATCGCCCCGCTTCGCATCCCATCGGCTTTCGAGAATTTGGTCTGGCTTACGCCCCCGATGCGGCCATCACCAGATATCTGGCCCAGTTTCTCGAACAGCATCGTGCCACATTGAGCGAACTTGAGCAGCGAGCGAACGCCACACAACCTCAGCAGAACAGCGTGAGTGCTGATCCCGCCTGCCCGGATCTAATTCTATTCAATGGCGGAGTGTTCGAATCGACTGTTTTAAAAGACCGTGTTCTGCACACATTGCGGCATTGGTTTTGCCAGGATTCATCAGGCTCGCAAGCCACCGAAAAAATCCAGGAACTCGATCACGGCCGGCTCGATCTGGCAGTTGCTCGTGGAGCCGCTTACTTTGGGATGGTCAAACGAGGACTGGGAGTCAAGATCGTCGCGGGTCTGGCACGCAGTTACTATCTGCAGCTCGGTGGGAAAACCAACGAAGCTCTCTGCGTGCTGCCAGCCGGTATTGAACCCGGTGCCGAAGTGGATTTGCAGGATCAGCGATTCTGGCTGTTGCTCTCACAACCCGTCGAGTTCCCTTTGTGGTGCTCGAGCACGCGCCTTACTGATCGGGCCGGGACACTCATCCCGATTGATCGCGAACAACTCACTCCCCTGCCACCCATTCGTACGGTCTTGAAAAGCCGCCGGGAAACGGAGGCCAGTCGGATTCCTGCTCAATTGTCTGCCCGTTTGACAGAACTGGGCACTCTCGATTTGAGCTGTCGTGAATGTGATGGAACCCGATCATGGAATCTGGCCGTTGATGTCCGCAGTGCCACACATACCGATCTGGCCGCACATCAGGGCCAGGGTGAACAGGCCGGTGTGTTCGAGGATCAACTGCAACAGCAGGCGATGAAATTGATAGAAAACACTTTCCGGCCTGCTGACGAACCCCTGCTGCCCCGTGAGTTGATGCCCAGACTATCTGAAGCCCTCGCAGCGCCCCGTGATTCGTGGTCGCCAGTTCTGCTCAGGTCACTCTGGACAACACTCATGGATGTGGCTGCCCAGCGCAGCCGATCTGCGGCACATGAGGCCCGGTGGCTCAACCTTGTCGGGTTCTGTCTGCGACCAGGCTATGGCGTCGCGATTGACGACTGGAGAGTTGCAGAAACCTGGAAAACCATCAGTGGCAAACTCACTCATGCCGACCCACAGGTTCGAGCTGAAGTGCTGGTTCTCTGGAGGAGAATTTCCGGAGGATTGAATGCCGGCATTCAACAGGCGATTGCAGCTCCATACATTTCATTGGTGAAAACGGCTCTCAAACGAGGTCTGGATCACCGGAAATCGGCTAATAAATCAGGGCCGACTTCCCATGAACTGTCAGAAATGATGCGAATGTTCGGTGCTTTTGAAGAACTTTCGAAAGCCACTCGAAGTGAGTTGGCGAGTCTGGCAGAATTCTCACTGCAACAGAAAAACTCACCCATCACGATGGATGCCGCCATCTGGTCGCTGGGTCGGTTTGGCCAGAGGACCCCGGTCTACGGCTCTCTCAATCATGTGCTGAGTCCCGAACGGGTCGAGTCGATGCTGGCAGCGTTGATGACCTGTGGCGGGCCGATTGGTCTCGTGGGACTTTCGCTGGCGCAAATTGCCAGACGAACGCACGACCGCTTTCGCGATCTTCCCCAGTCGCTTCGAGAGGAAGTCGTGCAGTGGCTGAATCAACACCCGGAGACCGAAGATCTCGCGAAACTGGTGCTAGAAGGTGGAGAATTCACCCAGGAATCGGCTGGTCAACTGTTGGGAGACCAACTTCCCCCCGGGTTGTCACTGATGTCCTGAAAAAAGTCGAGGCAGCTCAATGAGTCGCCGTTGTGACGACCAGACCATGATTACCAAGTCACGTCATCAGTTGGCCGCTTCGGTCGCTTTCCGGAAGGAAACGCCATATTCGACAAACGATTCCCCAGGAATTTCGCGGACACGCACGACACGGCCCTCTTTCCAGCGATAGTTTCCATCGGGAAGTCGCAAACCAATCTGCAGGGCCGAACTGTCAAAAGCTTCGGCCGAGATCAATCCCACGCCACCTTGAGAAATATTGAAGGCGACAGCCGTGCGGGCCGAAGGATGATTCGGCCCGGCAATCGGATCATCGGGAGTCAGAACACAGACAATCACGTTGGCATGAAAACTTTTTCGCTCAAACTGGCGAACGGCGCCATACAGTTGCTGGTCGCGTTCGGCCATGCGTTCCAGCCACTTCATCATGCGTTCCCACGTCCGAGCCTGGCGGTCAGTGGTGGTTGAAGCATAAGCGCTCATCGGCAGAAACCTCACAGCGGTACGAAACAATTGAGGTAAAAACTTTACCCATCGGAAACTTGCCACATGAACAGCCAGCGTCAAATCGTTTTTTCAATCTCCTGAGACTTTAATGAAAGCCGATGCCCGGAATATCGATACATCGGCGGTGTTGTACACAAAAGAACACTACCACACTTGTCGTTTAAAATGAGCCTTGACATCAAACTCACGGAATAGAGTACTTAAGTACACTTTCTATCAGCGAAAATGACGCCTGGAAAGCTTCCTGCATAACGGACTTTGATTCCCAATATTTTCGCTGGAATTGACCTGGAAATTTTCATTTGCTTAGCCGGGTCTCAAACAACTCCGGCTGCTGGCCTTCGACCTGAATACGAAATTGCTTTCCATCGGGAGAGACTGACGCCTTGATGTAATGCCCTTTGCACTCAGCCGTATCGCTGGAATTAGCAATCCGGTGCGGCGGTGGCTGGACGTCATCTCCCAGCTTGATGTTCCGATGCAACTGAAACTGAGCCTTCAGAGTCGGGATCGCTTCCAGTGTCTTCAGAACCGGAAGCATGCCCCCTTTGGTGGGGCCGTTGCAGGTGACAGTGGCGATCGGTTCAATCGCTTTGACCAGCACAGGATTGTTACTGACATCGAGACCATGGTGAGTCACCATAAAGAGATCGACCTGACCAATCGGGTTATTAGGCGACATCAACCGTTGTTCGGTGTTCCACGTCAGGTCACCACATGTCAGAAAGGCGAAATCCCCCAGTTTGAAGAGCAGACTCAAACTGCGGGCATTGTCGGAAGTGTCCTCAGGTTTCGCGACGTGCTCGCTGGCAAACGGATTGGCTGGCCCCTCGTTCGGAATGGTCTTTCCACTTGAGGTGACCACTTCGGCTGTCAGTTGTGGAACACGTCGACCTGTTTCAGCATTTTTCAGCGGAAGCTTGTCTCCGGGGGAAAGGGCTGTCGACTTGTTCTGTGAGGCAGCGCGGTACAAGGCAATTCGCTCGGGAAACCCTTTGTCTTCGGGAAGATCTTCCGGAATTCCCCGGTCATAAAAGGCCGTGACGGGAACTTTGCTGACCAGTGCCGCATGATTGCCGTAATGATCCAGATGCCAGTGAGAGACAATCGCTTTGTCGATTCGAGTTCGACCAGCGACCTCCTTCACCACGCGCACAATGCGATTCAAATCCCGGCCGCCGTAATCGGGATAGCCCGAATCGATGAGAATCGATTCCCCTGCGGGCGTCACCAACAGCGTGGCGGCTCCCCCCTCGACATCAATGAAGTAGATATCGAGTTCGCCATTTTTCTCATCTGCCAACACGCTGTTCCACGGCAGCCACAACAAGGCAGCCATCGCCAGCACTGTCACCAGAACACGAAAACTCCGTTGTTCAACCATTCGCAAGCCGTTCATAGAGAGTGACTTTCGCAAGAATTGACGATCTTCCGGCTTACGCTCGAACTCACCTGGCGCGAGCCAGAATTCATCACTTGATGATATAATGAGGTGATGATAAGTGTGCAGGCGTAAGATTGCACCTGTTTTCTCGGTTTGTCCAGATTCCACATGTCCGCATTTCACGGTCCGCCCGAAGCTGTAGCCCGGGTGGATCGAGCGACTTTCCAACGGCATCATCGATGGGCGTCAACTGGCAGAAAAGGAAGTTTTCCCGGAGAACTTGTGCAAATCGGAGATCTTTTGCGCCATCCGATTGATCCTCTTCGCACCACACAGCGATCACTATTGAATAAGTCGCGTTTGTGCAAAATCACCCTGTTTGATGCCGAGTTCTGCCAATACGCGATGAGACCAGCAACCTAAACTCAACAAAGCGGCAGAACATCAGGTTGCCGCAAAATCGATTTGGGATTGAAGCCAAGGTTTTGATTCAAGATCACAAATGACTTTTCCCTGATTTCCAACTTCTGCCCGACTTCCTGTGTTGCAAAATTGGTAATTCTGCTAGGGTTTAACAGATAACCTCGCCAGAACTCGATCCTCCCGTGGCGGGTGGATCATTTTGGTGGAAAGCATCGCCCGGGGCTTTCCACCAGACTGCCGGCGAGCCGGGTTCTCCCTTGAAGTGACCGAGATGAGTCCCTCTGACACGCTGATGGCTACCCCCCGCCCCGCACGTCCTGTTGCTCCCGAAAACTCGACTCTTCCTTCTGCGAACAGCCCCAATTTTATGTCTGCTTCTCCCACTGCCACCACCCGGCAGATATCGTCTCCAACTCCTGACACCACAAATGGTTCGCACCAGGCAAATCTGACGACAGATGAACTGGTACGCGAACTCGAAAACGTGGCCAGCTCCAGTCCCTCGTATGTCGAATCGCTCTATCAGGAGTATGTGAAATCTCCTGAGAATGTGGATGTTGCCTGGCGTGAATATTTCCGCCAGATTGCCGAGGTCGCCCGCCAGGCTCCTCATCAGGAAGCTCAGTTCTTCCGTCCACCTACGATGGGCGACTCGAATGTCGTCTCGCCGGTGGAACTCGAAGCCGCCATTTTGCAGGAGCGCGTGGATCGCCTGATCCGCAACTACCGCGCGATGGGTCATTATGCAGCGATTATCGATCCGCTGGGCCAGCCGCGCGAGCCAGTTCCGGAACTCGACCCTGCTTCCTGCGATTTCAGCCCCAGCGATCTCGATCGCCAGTTTTCAACCGTCAGTTCCAGCGGGCCCAACGTCCGGACTCTCCGTGAAATTCTGCAGTGGTTGCGAAATACCTACTGCAGGTCGATTGGTGCACAGTTCATGCACATCGATAACGTCAAGGTTCGCGAGTGGTTACAGGATCGGATGGAGAGCAGCGAGAACCGCATTTCTCTGACTGCTGATCAACAAAAACGAATTCTTAAGCGTTTGAGCGACGCTGTCGTCTTTGAAGACTTCATCCTCAGGAAATTCCAGGGCGCCAAGAGTTTCTCACTGGAAGGGGGCGAAACGCTCATTCCGCTCCTCGAACTGGCCATTAACAAATCCGCCTCCCAGGGCGTTGAAGAAATCATTCTCGGTATGGCCCATCGTGGCCGACTGAATGTCCTTGCCAGCATCATGGGCAAACCGGCCCGGGCGATCTTCCGTGAATTTGCCGATCTCGACCCCCAGATGCATCTGGGCCGAGGCGATGTCAAATATCACCTTGGCTACAGCAACGATTACACCACTGCCGATGGCAAAAAAGTCCATCTTTCGCTCTGCTTTAACCCCAGCCACCTCGAGTTCGTCAATACCGTCGCACTGGGCCGCGTCAGGGCCAAGCAGGATCGTCGGCAAGATGTCGAACGCCGCAAATCGATGGCACTGCTGATTCATGGTGATGCCGCCTTTGCGGGTGAAGGCATCACCCAGGAAATGCTTAACCTCAGTGAGCTCGAATCGACCCGCACAGGGGGCACTGTCCATGTGATTGTCAACAACCAGATTGGCTTTACCACACCGCCGCATCAGGGGCGTTCGACAGCCTATGCCACCGATGTCGCGAAAATGCTGCAGATCCCGATCTTCCATGTGAATGGTGAAGATCCCGAAGCGGTCGCTCAAGTGGTCGAACTCGCCATGGATTTCCGCTGTGAATTCCAGCGAGATGTCGTCATCGACATGTACTGCTACCGTTTGCGTGGTCACAACGAACAGGATGAACCCCGCTTCACCAACCCGGGGATGTATAAGGCGATTGACCGTCGCCAGCCCATGCGAGTCACTTACTCCAATCACCTCACCAAACTGGGAGGTGTCACTCAGCAGGAAGCGGACGAACTCGTCTCGCAGCACAAAAGTCAGCTTGAATCCGAGTATCAGGTCGCGACAGCCTCTGATTATCAGCATCGCTGGGAACAGCCAAACCAGCTTTGGAAAACCTATCGTGGTGGCAATGAAGATATTGCCCACGATGTCCCGACGGGTGTTCCAGTCGATCGGCTCAAGCAGCTTCTGGAAATCCAGACACATCTGCCCGATGGCTTCAAACCCCATCCCAAAATTCAAAACATTCTCGATCAAAGACGAGCCATTTCCCGCGGCGAAAAGCCTGTAGACTGGGGTGCTGCCGAAATCCTGGCTTACGCCTCGCTGCTGACAGAAAAGCATCCTGTGCGTTTACATGGGCAGGATTGCGAGCGAGGTACCTTCGCTCACCGCCACGCTGTGGTTCACGATATCGAAACGGGTGCCAAATACGTTCCTCTGCAGCATCTGACAGTCGAACAGGCTCGCTTCCAGGTCTACAACAGTGCTCTGTCGGAAACCGGTGTACTGGGCTTTGATTATGGCTTCAGCCTCGACTGTCCTGATGGGTTAACCATCTGGGAAGCTCAGTTCGGCGACTTTGTCAACGTGGCTCAGGTGATTATCGATCAGTTCATCACCAGTGCCGAAGACAAATGGAACCGTTACAGCGGTCTGACGATGCTCTTGCCGCATGGCTTTGAAGGGGCCGGCCCCGAACACTCCAGTGCTCGGCTCGAACGATTCCTCGAAGCCTGTGCCGAAGACAACATTCAGGTCTGTTATCCCACCACAGCCGCTCAGATGTTCCACATGCTGCGTCGGCAGGTTTTGAGACATTGGCGCAAGCCGCTGGTGGTGATGACTCCCAAGTATTATCTCCGCTCGCCTCAGGTCACCGCCACACTCGACGATCTGGCGAATGGATCGTTCCAGAGAATCTACCCGGATGTCCTCACCACGAGGCCTGATTCCGAAGTCCAGCGGATTCTCATGTGTACTGGCAAAATCTATCACGAACTCGCCCAGCGTCGGCAAGAACTTGGCCGCTCGGAAGTGGCCATTATTCGTGTCGAACAGCTTTATCCTCTCCCCACAGCCGAGCTTCAGCAGCAACTGAGCCGCTACGCTCCAAACACTCCGGTGACGTGGGTTCAGGAAGAGCCAGAGAACATGGGCGCCTGGCGATTCATTCTGGCTCAATGGGGACTCAACGTCCTGTCGCAACATCAGTTGCGTTGTGTCAGCCGTCCCGCATCGGCCAGCCCTGCCACCGGTTCCAAGAAGAGTCATGAAATTGAGCAGGAACGAGTTCTTTCCGAAGCGTTTGGCCAATAAAATCGATTGATCAGCCAGGCATGGCGAGACTGAACATGATCAGCTTGTCATGCCTGTTTTTCGTTTCGAGTTGAAATCGTGTTCGCAATAGATGATATCCAGTTTTATCAAACAATAACTTAACGGATGCGAGTTGAGCTGACTCAGGCACAACTCAAGTCTGGATCGATCTATATTCAAGAGGGAAGGCAAGAGGCTGTCATGCCGGTCGAAGTGAAGGTTCCCAGTTTCGGCGACTCCATTGTGGAAGTCGTCATTGGTCAGTGGTTCAAAAAAGTGGGTGAAGCGATTTCGCCCGATGATGAACTGGTCGAGGTCGAAAGTGAAAAATCGACACTCCCCATTGTGGCCACGCATGGTGGTGTGCTTCAGGAAATTCTGGCTCAGCCTGGCGAAACGGTCGCTGTGGGGGCCGTTGTCGCGCGACTGGCCGATGCCGGTGCTGTCGTCAGCGCACCCGCTGCTCCTCCAGTTGCTTCCGCCAGTACCCCACCTGCCACCAATGGCACCGGGCCTGCCCCAGCAGCAACGACCAGTGAAACGATTGTGATGCCAGCCGCTGCCCGGGCACTGGCCGAAAAAGGTCTCTCTGCTGCCGATGTCACTGCCAGTGGCCCTGGCGGTCGCCTGCTTAAAGAAGATGTCCTGCGGCACAGCAGCACCCCAGCACCTGCTGCTCCTAAGCCGGCATCTGCACCCACACCATCCACAATTGTCACGACAACCACTGCACCTGCCGGTGAAAGAGTGGTGCGTCGCCAGCCACTCACCACCATTCGCAAACGGATTGCCCAACGACTTGTCGAAGCACAACACAATGCGGCCTTGCTGACGACTTTCAATGAAATTGATATGTCCGCAGCCATGGCGCTTCGCAAAGAGTACCAGGACAAATTCGTCGAGAAATACGGCATCAAGCTCGGCTTCATGTCGTTCTTTGTGAAGGCGACCATCAATGCTCTGCTCGCTTACCCAGCGATCAATGCCGAGATCCAGGGTGGCGACATCGTCATGCACGATTATGTCGATATGGGTATTGCCGTTGGTGGCGGTAAAGGGCTTGTCGTGCCTGTCATTCGCAGTGCCGAAAAGCTCTCCTTTGCAGAGATCGAAATGTCGATCAACAAACTCGCCAAACGAGCCATGGAGAATTCTCTGAAGCCTCAAGATCTCGAAGGCGGGACATTCACCATCTCCAATGGTGGCGTTTATGGTTCATTGCTTTCCACACCGATTGTTAATCCTCCACAAAGCGGTGTCCTCGGGATGCACTCGATTCAGGAACGAGCCATGGTGGTCAACGGGCAAATTGTGGCTCGTCCCATGATGTACGTTGCTCTCACTTATGATCATCGGATTGTCGACGGCAAAGAAGCCGTCAGCTTCCTCAAGCGCATTAAGGAATGTGTCGAGTCGCCACTCCGGCTGATGCTCGAAGTGTAATTTCCGCTTGAGTTTCAGCGCTGTCGTCAGACAACCGCGCCAAGACAATCGTTACAGGAAGGCAACTCTTGAGAGTTGCCTTCCTTTTTTGATGCACTGACCATTCCCGGAATTTCAACTCTTCACGAAGAGACTTCTGGAATCACCGACAGACCACTGATAAATTCACGAAGTGAAAGAACGGTAGTATTTCTCTGTCGACTTCCAGAATTGACACCTTGACGATCATTGCGGAGTTCACGATGGCTAAACGTCCTGAAGTTCGAAGCCTTGCGGTAATCGCTCGTATGGGATTTCTGGGTCTATTGACCGCGGTCATCTGTTCTATCCCCGTGATCTCCAGAGGGGATGATGGAACTCCAGCGGCAACCGCAAAACCAGTCACGTACACAGAGGCTCAGAAGCAGGTGATCGCTCAGGTGAAATCAAAGGGGGGCCAGGTGCTGGCACTCGCTCAGACGGATGCTCGGCTGGATGTCAGTTTTCACCTCTCAGATCAACCCGTCACCGATGAACAGTTGGCTTTACTACCGGGCTTACCCGAAGTCGCGATTCTGAATCTCCGTGGAACCAAAATTACCGATGCCGGTCTCGTGCATGTCGGTCAGCTCAAAAACCTGGTGAAACTTCATCTGGAAAAGACGGCGATCACCGATGCCGGTCTGGCCCATCTTTCTGGGCTCAAAAAGCTCGAGTATCTGAATCTCTACGGAACGAAGGTGACAGGTGCCGGGGTGAAGGGGTTGGCAAAACTCCCGAAATTACAAAGGCTCTATTTGTGGCAGACAGAAGTCTCCGATGCTGATCTTGAAGAGCTGAAGGCCAGCAGGCCAGAGCTGAAAATCATCAAGGATCTCAAGGCTCCACCAACCACTCCAGCCCAGGAAGAACCCAAAAAGTAGCCATTTGACTTACGATCAGGCCGATGTCAGTCGATCACCTGCTAAGAGCTGTACCCCGATGAATCATCGTTTTTGCGGATGATTTCGGAAATCTGTTAAACAATCACATCTCAGGTGCTGCTTCGGTTGTCTCAATGCTGAACGAGCCGAACCACATGACAGCTTCATTCAGTGGGACACGGAATTTTCCATTCGTCGTGGAGTAGCCGTTCTCAAGTCCATCGGGACCTTTGGGGGTGTATTTGTGACCAAAGGGATTCCAGAAGAGAACTGTGTCCGTCACTTCGTCATATTCGAGGACACCATACGAATGGTTGTAGTAAATCCCTTTGACGAGTGTTTGCGAACCTTTGGGGCCACAACCACCCACCACCAGTCGTTTTTCGGCGAAAGCCTGTTTCAAATCGTCACGCAGGGCCGAAAGGTCGGCAGTACTGCGGCCTGACTCATCTTTGGCTTCTCGATAGGGCTGGCAACTGTGCTTGCGCACTTTGTGGCCCGTGAGAATTTCAAGGGGCACACTTGGTGTGCCGCCGACACCAATCAGACTGAGTGGAGTGACGTGCCGCGTTCCTTTCTTGCTGGCGCGTTCCAGCATGACAGTACCGACAGCCTTCTCGTAAGTGTTCGTCCAGCAGCCCGTGTTCCGAGATGTCGCACCAATGGCCACTTCTCCATCAGTCGGTGCTTCAATGGTCAATTGACGACCGCTTCCTAACGTGACGAGGATTTTTCCATCGGGTTGCTGCTGCATCATCTTCATCAGTCGATCAGGATCGCAGTAGGCACAGGTTCCCATACTGACGAGCAGGAAGCAGTCCCCCAGACGTCCCTGACTGATCGATTCGAGTTGGGGTGGGCCATCAGCAAAGAGATCACGTTTTGTCGTTTCAATCTTCTTGAGGGCCGTATCAAACATCGACTGATACTTGGGAGGCGCCGGTTGAGCAGCAGGCTTCGTAACGACCCCTCTGGCGATCTTGTCGAGTGAAAGGGGCGCCAGTTCCTTGTCGCCGCGAACAGCTCTCCGCAGAGACGTGATCGCAGCAGCTTGAGCACCCCGGATGCTCGAATTGTGCAGGGCCAACTCGATTTCTTCTGTGGAGAGTTCCTGATTCTTGTTCAAATCCCAATCGCCAAAGTGTCGCTTGACCTCGCGGAAGAAAGGGCTTTGATCGAGGAGCTTTTGTTCAGCATCAGTCAGTCGAGTAAGAGCTTTTTCCGCTTCGTCCGCTGCGAGATCAGCCAGGAAAATTCCGCCTACCGCGATCGCACAGAACACCATCCCGATTTTTCGAAGCAGATGAACACCGGACAGCCTGCTGGAAAACTGAACTTGAGTGCTCAGAAAAGAGACATCAAAACATCTGCGACCGGGCATGCCTGAAACTTTCCATCGTAAAACTGTCAACGGCTTGGAGATTGGGGAATTCACAATCTCACCGGTGACAACCTACTGCAATCAGCATGCCTTGCGTCTGACCTCATAAGTCTTCAAGGGGTTTTGACGTATTGCCGGGAGCGCATGTTCGCCTGAACTCTGAACAGCAGCAGTTTTTCAAGCCGCCATTAATCTTCCGGCTGCTGGCCCAGGACATGTTGAATCACGGGGCGTTTTCCCGAGGCCTGCTGAACTTCACCGGGCATTCGGATCGTCGCCACGTAACTGGCAAATCGAACATTGAACGACGGGATGTCTTCTTGCAGCCGGGCCACAAGACTCCCGGCATTCTTCTGGGTCTGCAGCGTCTTCAAGTATCCCAGAAGGACGGCTCGCGAATCGTCGCCATCATGCATCATAAAGTGAACCCAGGCCCAGGCTTCCTGATAATCACTCCGCTGCATCTGCCCGACACTTTCGAGTCTTTCAAGGCGAGCCATGTCTGGTTCCCAGCCACTGGCAATCGCCTGAGAGAGCCGCGACGCGTACTCCGGATTGATCTGTCCGGGTTTCCCAGCCAGTTCAAAGTATTCGGCAAGCCCCTCATCCAGCCACAGAGGGACATCTTTGAGCGTGGCATGCAGGATCCCATGCGTGTACTCATGCCGGAGATCTTCCTGCACACGCTCACCCCAGAAGGTATAAACCGCCAGCTCTTTACTCGAACCCACAAAGTAAGCGCGTCGGGGTGGCAACTGTGGAAAGGCAGAACGCATGTAATCGCGATAACGTTCTTCGGAGCCAAAGAGGTAAACCACCACCTGCTGTTTTTGTGGCGGAAGATTCAACTCAGTCGCGATCTCATCTCTCAGGTTTTCGAGGTCAACCAGCAGTTCATGGTCTTTAGCCAGCTTGACATCGGAAAGCACCTTCAACCCATCGTTCTTGATGGAGGTCTTTCGGGGCAGGCCCGTGTATTTCGGTTGAGTCTGGCAACCGGAACAGATCACCATGACCAGCAGCAGGTAGCCGACAGACAAACTCACGCAGAAGCTTTTGAGAGATCGCAGAAAATGAAAACCATGCTCGCGCAAAAGCACTCGGCTCACCTGTGAAGTGAGGTCGACCATCCTCTGGATATGCAGTCCCCTGCCGACCCGCTTCATGCGGCATGCCACTTTCGATAATTTTCGATACGGTCTCGACGTTGCTTAACGATTTCACTCATGAGCATACGCCACGTGAGTGGAGGAAGCCGACAGGCCACCCGTTTGAGCCAGCGGGCACAGGTGGAAGTCCGGAGATTGGTCATCACGATGGTCGCGTCGTGAAGTTCACGCAGCGAGGCGGCCATCTGCTTGAAAGAGACCGATTCTCGCTGCTCAAATCGTGAAGGATCGGCCAGAGCAATCAGAACGCGGCCATTCAACTTGATGACGAAAAACTGCTCCAGATCGGTGATTTCCGGCTTAAAACCATACAGAAACAACCGGGCGAGTGTCTCCAGCACTCGATGGGCCACCTGAACTTCATCAGATTGTGGCAGGAACGAGAGCCGCCCCTGATCACTGATCCAGTCCGCGATTGTTTTTTGCTTATTGTGGTAAGCCCGGGCGAGATACTGCTCTGACTCAGTCTCGACATAAAGCAGTGGCCCCGGTGTCGAGAATCCCCGCCTCATCAAGGCATAGGCATTTTCCCAGGATCGACGCGCCCAGGAATCATGAGCATCTCGAACCAGAGGGCGAGCCACAAGTTCGGCCTGCATCACCGAACCGGAAACGGGAAGCTGAATGATTGCCGTTTTTTGTAAAGCCGCCCCTTCGGTCGATTGCACCAGATAAGGAGGTGAAAAGAGTTGCGACGGCTTGCTGGTGAGATGTTTCAGTAACTGAGCATCCATGCCCGCGACACAGCGGCCGGAGCGTGCACCCACTTGAGCGATATGCAGGCGGCGGTTTCCGCGTCGCCACTTGCGATCCGCCTTTTTCCAGGCCTGGATCGAATAGCTTTGCGTTACCTGCTTCAGTTGCACAATCCAGCTTTTAAGCTTTGGCTTTGAGATCTGCAGGCTGTTGGGCAGCGATAACTCATTCAGCTTTTTACGCCTGGCGGCAATCAGAAAATCGACAGGATCACCAACCGCCGCAGGATCAGCAGAGTGAGCATCGGAGATCTCACCGGCGGCTGTTGTTTGAGGATTCGAAAGTTCTGTCAGATAGGCCGCGAGAAATCGAAGCTGGTCAGTACTGGAAAGATGACGATGCAAAGAATGCCGCAGCATCGCCAGATTGAGCATGATCTGCTGGGAAGAAACCTTCAGCCACTTCTGGCGGATATCACTCAAATCGACCCACCACATCCGCATCGGGCCATGGCTTTGCACGGGAGCAATCAGCAGATTTTCTGCCTGCAGATCGCGATGCACAAATCCATTTTTGTGAAGTCGTGCGACCATGCGAGCCACCGTCACACACAGATGTTGCCGGCCTCGAATGCCGAGTTTGTCGAACTGCATGACATCGCTGAAACGCAGCATCAGATTGGCCAGCGACATGGTGGGCTCAATCGCTTCCAGGACCAGAAAGCTGCTCTGCGGATCATCGAGAAACGGTAAATTCAGTTCAGTGGTTGTCGAGTTCTCTGCTGGTGTATCGACTGGTCGGGATCGAGATGTCACGGGCTCACCGATCCCCAGTGGTAATGGAACCGGGAGATTGGCCGCCTGCATCGCGCGGAGGACAGAAAGCTCTCGGGCCGCTTTAGTTCCCGAAAGCCAGGTCCGCAGTTTCGACTTGCGATCACCTGTCAGATACTGCTTGATATACACCGCACGGTCGTTCAATGTGACTCGATAGACGACTCGATGCGGCCCGCTCTTGGCAATTTTGGCAGTGCCATTCAAGATCCACTCGCGGAGTGGCAACGTCCCCTCTTTGAGCTGACTGATCAGTTGAGATGTTGCCGACCATTTCATGGTCACTCCGGAGTTGGTGGGCAACTGCAGCTTTTCAAATGGTTCAGAGGCTGAATTCTGCATCGGTGTGACAGTCACGAAGAAAGACTCCGCCATCGCCAGAAAATCGTTTGATCAATCGGATCGGACACATTTTTGGTCGTGAGCAGAATCTGTGGTGAAGAGAACAGACCTGACCAATCGCCGGGAACTTCAAACTAGAGCCCGGGGGTCGCCGAGAGCATGTTGGCACTTGAATTGACGGGTTTCCCGGTCATTCCCTGGGAGACATTCGAGAACGCATGATCCACAAAATCACCCGCTTCATTTCGCAGAGATTTTTCAATAACTTTCTTATGTCCTGCACCCATCATCGAACGGGTCAGATGTGGATGTTTGAGCCATTCACTCCGGCCCCAGGCACGCACGTCGGCCACAGTATCCTTCAGGCTGGGAGCACTTCGCTGCACAATCAGCAGACGATCTTCCGTCCAGACCAGATGAAAATTAAACGCGCCCCACATGGCAGATGCACCTAAAGTGCCGCCAAAGAGTATCAGAATCAGACCGCGTAACATGATGCCCCCTGCACTGTTCAATCACTCCATTGATCCAGAGGTCAACCACTTGCTTGCAGAAGTTGGCGACCCCGAGTGCTAGCGTCGGAGTGTTACAGAGATCTGCATTCATCTCAAGATGGCTTTAAAAGCAAATGGGCAGGATGGGAGGTCTGGCTGAAATGTTTCCGGCGGAAGGCCTAGTGTTTCAAAGGAAAGTTTCGTCGCGGGTTCAGGATCAACGACTCGTGTGCCATGCTTGCGGCTGCGAAGCTGTCTTTTACCCACGAATGTCGCCCAAGGGTGGCCCGGCCAACTCGTGGCCGGGTTGTCGTGATTTTTCACGACAACAAGAAGCCGCGCCATGCGCATGCCCTGCCACGATGTTCGAATTTGTCTTTGGTGGCACGACCCTGGAGCCCCTAAAAAAATCAAAACAGTGCGAAAGGGCGTGGTCTTTACATCCTTTGAACATCCATTTGATGTAAGAGCGGGTGGCAGGGGTCGAATGTCTTCATTCGCCCCCTGGTCAATCGGCTTCACCAGCGCAAATGCATCCGGAACAAGCCTTCATGACTTTTGAGCACATTGGAATGAATTCATCGGAGTCCAATAACCTGGGGGGCAAACGAGGACGTTTGACCCCAGCCACGCAGTCTCCATGCACACTTCAGATCAGTGGGAATTCAAAATTGTGTGCTTAAAAAGCCGCTCCGAGCAAGCATGCTTCTTTGAACTTTATCGCGTTAAGGATTCTTGGGATCCGGATAGAGATCTCAGGATTGATCTCTTCGAGACGAACGAAGCTTCCCACAGAATTTTTTCTAAGTGTTACCACCCCGGCCTCTCGCGTATGATCTCACAAAACCAGTGGCCAAAGTTTTAGAAGAGAGGTTCCATGTCGGTCGTCGAGGTCGAAGAGGCTTATCGTGCCGTACGCCGTGAAGTGGGCAAGGTGGTCGTGGGTCAGGAGGAACTGATCGAAGCGGTCTTTGTGGCACTGTTGGCAGAAGGCCACGTTCTGATTGAAGGGCCGCCCGGCCTGGGAAAGACGTTACTTGCAACGACAATCAGTCGGGTTTTGAAGTGCAGGTATTCGAGAATTCAGTTCACTCCCGATCTGATGCCCTCGGATGTGACAGGGCATTCGGTCTACAACCTGCAGGAGCGGCGGTTCCACTTCAGTGAAGGGCCGGTCTTCGCCAATCTGCTCCTGGCAGATGAAATCAATCGGGCTCCTGCAAAGACACAGGCTTCATTGCTCGAAGCCATGCAGGAATGCCAGGTCACTGTCGATGGTCAGACGATGCCTTTACCAAGGCCGTTTATCACTCTGGCAACTCAAAACCCCATTGAGCAGGAAGGAACCTATCCGCTTCCAGAAGCTCAGTTGGATCGTTTTCTCTTCAAAATGCTGGTGACCTACCCCACATTCGCGCAGGAAGCCGGCATTCTCAATGCCTATAACGAAGGACGTGACCCTCGGCGGATCAATACGTCAGATGTCCAGAATGTCCTCGACGATGAAAGTATTCTTCGTCTGCAGGCCTCCGTGAGGGATATTGTCGTCGAGCCTTCAATCATTGATTACATCGTGCGGATCGTTACAGCCACTCGCGAACATCCCGCCATCGAGATTGGTGCCAGCCCGCGCTCCAGTGTCGGGTTGCTGGTTGCCTCGCGGGCCTTAGCTGCCTGCCTGGGAAGAACCTTTGTTGTGCCCGATGACATTAAACAGCTCGTGCCCTGGATTCTCAGGCATCGCATTCGACTGGAACCTGAAGCGGAGATTGAAGGCTCCACAATTGAGGTGGTCCTTGGTGATCTTCTCGAAACTACCGAGGCACCGAAGGCATGACTCCCCGGCTTCAATTGTTATTGAGTGTTCTTGCAGCCGGGCTGCTCTACATCCCGGCATGCTTTAGTTCTTCTTGGGCCGTTGTGGGAAATGTCGCCACAGTTCTGGTCATTCTGCTGGCAATCATCGATTGGCTTCGCAGCCCGGCACTTTCCCAGATGGAGGTCGATCGAAAAGTAGGACGCGTGCTCAGTGTCGGAGCTCGTAATCCGATCACAATTGAATATCGCTGGAAAGGAAGATCCAACTGGCAGGCCGAGTTGCATGATGAGCCTCCTCATCCGGGAGCGTTTGATGGCCTGCCGGCTGTTGTGCCTCTGGTACCTGGTCGCTGGCTGAAGCTGGTCTATCACTTCACACCTGCCCGGCGTGGAAATATCACTTTTCAATCGATTCACTGGCGAGCACGATCTCCCTGGGGATTCTGGCAATTGCACTGGTTGATCCCTCGACCAATGACCACCAAGGTTTATCCCGATGTACAGGCCATTCGAGGCGTTGAATTGCTGGCCCGGCAGAACCGCCTCGCCGAAAGCGGAGTCCGCATGACCCGGTTGCACGGCAAAGGCTCGGCCTTTGACCGCCTCCGCGAATATCGCCGTGAAGATGAGTTTCGTTCGATCGACTGGAAGGCCTCGGCACGGCAGGAGTCGTTAATTGCCCGCGAGTATACGATCGAGAAAAATCAGACAATCGTGTTAGTCCTCGACAGTGGACGATCGATGTGCCATGCCGAAGGAGTCGCTACACATTTTGATCGTGCTCTGAACTCCGCCTTGCTGCTGGCTTATACAGCTCTCAGGCAGGGGGATCATGTCGGGCTGCTGGCCTGTTCATCGAAAGTTCAGGCATCGATTCCACCCGTACGTGGCCTGCGAAGTATCGATACGCTCATTCGCAACATTTACGATATCGAGCCGGAATACACATCGACAGATTATCAGCTCATGGTCGATGAACTGCGTCGTCGGTATCGCAAACGGGCCCTGGTCGTGGTGCTGACCTACGCCCTCGATGATGTCCATCTGGAGCAGATGGCCCGGCAGTTTCGCCGTTTGCGCTCGCCTCATCTGGTGATCTGCGCTTTTCTTTCACCCGAGAGTCTGGTGAAACAGGCGGAGAGTGTGCCACAAACAGATCAACAGGCCTTTGAAATTGCCGCCGCCGCCGATCTGCTGCAGGGACACCGTAAAACGCTGCGCGACCTGACCGGGCCAACTGTTCTCTCCGCCAACGGTGACAACGCCATCGACATTGCTCTGACCAATGT
>NZ_LYDR01000126.1 GCF_001707835.1 Planctopirus hydrillae | reverse complement strand
AAATCGCTGCACTAAAACTTTTGCTTTATCGGGTTGCTTGGCGCGAATCAGCACTTCTGCATATTTATAATTGAGCGCTCGATTTTCCGGCATGATCCGCGCTGCTGACGCTACACTTTCCAAAGCTGCATCAAGCTGGTTCTGAGCTAAATAAATATCAGTCTGGAATAAAACCTGTAAAGGATGCATCTGGTTATGCTTTTTTGCTCGATCTAAAGTGGCCTGCGCGGCCTGGAAATCACTTTGCTGTATTCGATAGGCAGTTAAGGCAAGCTGGCCTGCAAAATTATTTTGCTGGTCCATCAG
>NZ_LYDR01000125.1 GCF_001707835.1 Planctopirus hydrillae | reverse complement strand
AAATGGATAAGGTTTTTCAGGTAGAAGTAGAATACTTTACCAAAAAAGCAGATTTCTGGCAAAATATAAAACTCAAGAAAAATGGTAAAATTAAAATCAGCGGCACTTATGAATATCAGGCCTGTACCGAAGAAAAATGTATTTTCCCACCTGCTGAACCATTTGAATTGTGGATTGAAAACAACTCTGCCTCTACTACTGAAAATACTACATCTGCAAATACTTCCACTCCTTCTGCAATCAATATTGACTCTTCTCAACACCTAAAAAAATCAATAACTTCAACAGATTCAACATCTAAAAATGTTTCTACAGAAAAAAATATTTCTACATCTAATACACCATCTGC
>NZ_LYDR01000124.1 GCF_001707835.1 Planctopirus hydrillae | reverse complement strand
ACCGGCGATCCATCCAGCACAGGCACCGGGACAACGCCACCCACAGGTACCGGGACAGGCACAAGCGGCGGCACTGGTCGAAAGCTGTTGTTCTTTCGAGAGATTTCCGTCTGATTTTTTCAAGACAATCAGTCAATTGTTCTGGACTGATACTTTTGCGACTGACATTTGCTAATTCATGACTGAGTCTGTTCAAATCAGAAATATCTCGACGATCATGATGCCAGCTTATTCGAATTCCAGATTCTGCAGCTGCTCTCTGCATCAGCTGCCATAACGGACCGTTGGCTTTTCTTCTGAGTGGATTCTTTCCACCAAGCACAACGTACTCAGAATCTGAGATCACATGAATTTTGATGACGTCTGGAAATGGTTTTCCTTTTTCAACGGCAGCTGCTCGACGTTTCGGTATGACCTGACTGAGATAGAGCAGCGGTAGTGCATACGCCATCATCTCTGCGATATTGTTGGTACCGACAGAAAATGATCCCCAAAATGCTTTACGTTGATCATTACGACTGATCAATACCGAAGCCCAGCCGCAAGTTCTTTCCAAAGTCGTACCGCTGCCATCTCCGACGAGTAGATAATCCCAGTCATCTGTTTTAGGGATGCCGACTCTTTTCAGCAGCTTCGCCATCGGACTGCCGGACTGAATCATTTTCTTTTTCATTAAAGGGATCTTTCAATTCGCCTGAAGCGAACATTTGAAAAGTAGCTTCGGCGGCTTCTGGGTCGACACCTGATTGGCGATATATCGAGATCGCTCTTTGGTAAAAGATTCGACTAGCAACTACTCGCTAGTGCCCCAAAGGCAGCAATAACCCAACAGCGATTGAGCCTGACAGATATCAGCGCCTGACATCATGTCTGAAGACTCTCTGCCATCTTGTCTGACCACCGACCTGACGGCCGTCAGACCCCTGAGTGAGCGTTTAAACTCCACGAACATGATTCTTTATGAAAAACTTGTACGCCAGGGCCCTGAAAATGCCCTCTGAGGCACAATTGGCTGTCTGGACGACCAAACGTACTACCCTGACTACCCATTGATTTTGGAGCGATTTCTAAAGAGATGCGAAATTGTGAGAATCAGGCGACTCACCTGGCACAACAATCCATTTTTGGGAAAGCAGGCAGTCGATGCTGTCGGGCGCCTCAAGATGCCCCGATGCCGTGATCAGAACCTGAATCCGGGAATCGAGACGACAGACATTTTGAAAAGATCGAACATGACACTCACCACGACGAGCATTCGAAAAATCTGCTCTCAAACCTGATCAGAATGTGGACTGGGTTTGTTGCGTCCCATTTTCTGAAAACCATCTCGTCAAGATTCTCTCTAAAGTCTGGCGTCCATGGGGATCATTCGTCAGATCTCTCTCTGAACAGCAGCGCGGGTGATGCGACACCAATGGTGACCACTGCGAGTTCGATATGCGCTGGTGAAACCTCAATGACTTTTGCGCCGATCCAAACGCCATGATTGTTCAACTCAGCACGTGGCATCGACGGATTGACTGAGTGATTTTCCAAACGAGGAATTCAGGCCTGGAAATCCAACTCTGAAAATCTCCGACCGAAAATTCCTCAAGCAGAGTTGAGATCTGGAAACTTGCTTCTGGAAACACAGGCACGGAGAACTACTCGCCGTTGGCTCTCAAACTCCGGAGTGTCCGAAAATTCTTTCCCGCACAGCCCGCAAAAGCGTGGATCGAACGTCATCGCGGACCGAAAAACATCGACTCACACGGCATTTGTCACACATCGCCACGGATCTGGCCACGGAAGTAGTGAGTCAGCCTCAGAGTTTTCACACGATGTTTTCGTAGATTCATACTAAAAAATTTTCTTCCAATTGATCTTGTGCCCGAAATTTTCAAACGCGGTTGATTATTTGTAATGTTCGGACCCGTTCCGTTTTTCACCGACTTGGCAAAATACTGCTATTTTGCCGAAGAACATAGTCGTGCGTTTGTCTATAAAAAGGTGAGAATCCAAAATCCGCAGCCACGCGGCGTTACGACACATCCGGTTGGCCATGGAAACTCCACTCTTCCCTACAAAGCGGTCCAGTCGTTCTCGAAGGTCTGTTTTTGGTGTTCACCCCGACTGCCATTTTCATCGTAAAATCCAGTGGTTTTGTAGGAATCAGCTCTTCTGCTGAAGTGATCACACTGTCGTAGATCGGAGTCGCTGCCATACGACCGGAGTCATTCTGGCTCCCGCACATCTCTGGATCACGTGCTGGCTGCAAGACAGGAGTGGCACAACTCCTGTTGAGCCTCCTCCAGAGACCGACGATTACCACCCAGGGTTTGGAGACCAGATTCCGCAGTTCTCCCAACACACAAAAATAGCTGGCAAACGCCAAATTCAGTGGCCAACTGATCCATCGTCGCAAAGTGAGTGCTTGCCGTGTGCGCACTGTGCGCGCGCTCCAGAGCCCCTCCGGACCTCGAACACGGCACTTTCCTAAAAAAACCGCGTTTTTGCGTCAGAAAGGGTGTGCGAGATTCCGGCTAACTGCGGCCGACGCAATTTTTTCGACATCCAACGCCCTTTTTCCCATCGCGCGTCGGTTTTGAGAACGCGCTTTCGAGCGCTTTCGGCTGTCGGAAATGACCATGCATCGCGCCCACGTTCTGTGCGCAACACACTGCGCACAAAACGTGGCTCGCAGAGCCGTGACATGCCTGCGCACTCCGCGCAGGTGTCCTTCAATTCCCTCGTCAGAAAGGAGCTTGGCTGATGTCTGCACTTCTCGGTTTGTGCAGTGCCCTACTGGTACTGGCCTGTTTGATCATTCTACGTGAACGACGCCTGCGCCGTGGTTGGCAGCAGGTGGTTGCTCGCATGTCCTCCACCAAGGAGAAACCCGATGCCGTGGTACCTGCTGCTGATTCTCGGATTCCTGCTGTCTCTCTTCCTCCCGAGTTGCCACACCCCCGAAAGCTCCATTCCCGCTCGGGAAGCACTTCACACTCAGGCTGAACAGAATCGCCGACTGGCGGAACTCCAGCAGACCTGGATGCAGGAGCGCCAGGAACTCTTTCGACAACGTGATACGCTCGAACGGGAACGTGCCGAGTGGGCCACTGCCCGTGTGCGCGATCCTGTGATTGCGGCGGCCATTCTCCGCGTCGGCGAACTGGCACTCTGTGTGACACCACTCGCACTCTGCTGGCTGCTGCTGCGAACCTCAACCTCGAATACCCCGGATGAACTTCTCGCCGAGGTGCTCCTCGAAGCCCATTTGGCGACTCCAGACTCGCCTGTGTTGCGTCTGGAAGCACGCCCGGCAGCACCTCTCTCACACAGTCCCCCATCACGGCTGACCGGTCCCACCGCAGCCACGCAAACCGATGATGCGGATTCGCCAGAGTGCTGACGAACCCAGCCGTTGGTTTCAGATTGTCACAGGTTTTCCAACACCGCTTTCTCTCAGGAGTTTTTTCATGAGTCATCTCGTCACCATTCAAACGCAAGTCAAAGATGCCGCCGCCATTCACCACGCCTGTGAACGTCTGCAACTGACGCCACCGCGTCAGGGAACAGCCCGCCTGTTCAATCGCGAATGCACGGGCTGGCTGGTGGCTTTGCCCGAGTGGAAATACCCCCTGGTCTGTCAAACAGAGACTGGGACAGTGCAGTACGACAACTTTCTCGGTCATTGGGGGGATCCCCAGCGTCTCGATGCCTTTCTGCAACACTACGCCGTCGCCAAAGCCACACTGGAAGCCCGGCGGCAAGGGCACTCGGTGCAGGAATTTCAGGAAACCAGTGGTGCCATTCGTCTGGTCATCGGCGTCAGTTCCTGAAACGACATGTCACCCCGCACCACACCCACCACGGCGGTAGCTCGGGAACGACCGCTCTCACTTTTTCCAGTCCCATAGATCCCTCATGTCCCTACAGGAATTCTTCCATGCCACTGACCATCGAAATTCGAGTTGATCCCACCGGCAAGGTGCAGGTGCAGGCCCAGGGATTCACGGGAAGCACCTGTCGTCACGCCACAGCGGGCCTGATTCAGGCACTCGGTCTGCCACTCCAGGAACAACTCCAGCCCGAGTACTACCAACCGTCATCAACGTCACACACCTCACCCACGACCCATCAATCGCACGCACCATTTCCCGAACACTGAATCGAAGGCGAGTTCTCGTCGTGACAGCCGTTTGTGGCGATGGCGCGGTGAAGGTATTCCTGCGCGGAGTCCCCGCACAGATTCTGAATTTCAGTTACCCACTGGCATTTCTCCAGTGGGTTTTTTCGTGATGTATCCCCTTTTTCTTCCGGAGTCTCTTGATGCAATTTTCTCAGCAACTCGTCGAACATATTCAGGCCGCTTTCAGTGGCCTGTGGATTCAATCGCCTGAAGCCGAGGAAGTCGAATGGCGACTGCGTGCTCTCGCTCAGGAGCACCACTGGCAGTTGGCGGCCTGGGATCTCTCTCAAGGCCTTCGCTCCCTCTCTGAGTCCGCAGAAGGATTGTCTGCTGCTCCCGCAGCCCCGGACAGAATTTCGGATCCTCTCTCGGCTCTCCAACACTTTCTGGAACGACCAACCACCGCTGATTTCACGGCCGAACTGCTGGTCTTACCCAACTTTCATCGCTTCCTGCAGAATCCGGAAATTATTCAACAGCTCATCCGGGGGCTGCGACTGGGCAAACAACTCCGCAAGTTCCTGGTGATCCTGGCTCCTATTGTCCAGTTGCCTCCCGAACTGCAGCGGCAATTTGTGGTGCTGGAGTTTCCACTCCCGCAAGCTGACGAACTGGGAGAGATCGCGCGGGAACTCGTAGCCGATGCCCCTTCACTGATTCCCACGGGACCCACCTGGCAACAACTCCTCGATGCTGCTGCCGGACTGACTCGCAGTGAAGCGGAAAATGCCTTTTCCCTTTCTCTGGTGCGGCATGGGACATTTCAGCCCGATGTCATCTGGGAACTCAAGTCTCAGACGTTGCGGCAACAGAGTCTCTTGCGACTGCATCGTGGCCGTGAATCGTTTGCCGCTCTGGGAGGTCTCTCCGCTCTCAAACAGTTCTGTCGCCAGGCACTCCGTCCCCGATCAGGAACTCAGCGGGTCACGGCCCGGGGAATTCTCCTGCTCTCACCACCGGGTTGCGGCAAGAGTGCCTTTTGCCGCGCTCTAGGTCAGGAAACCGGACGCCCTGTTCTGACACTCGATCTGGGAGCCGTCCTGGGAGGGATCGTGGGGGAGACCGAACGGAACATCCGCCAGGCTCTGCAAGTCGTTGATGCCATGGCCCCCTGCGTGCTCTTTGTCGATGAACTGGAGAAAGGACTCTCGGGGGTCGGGGGCACTGGCGATGCCGGAGTGGCGACTCGCCTCTTTGGCACACTGCTGACGTGGCTTTCCGATCACACGAGTGATGTCTTCTTCGTCGGGACTGCCAACAGCATTCAGCAGTTACCTCCCGAATTCACCCGTGCGGAACGACTCGATGGGGTCTTCTTTGTCGATCTCCCGGCTCCTCCCCAGCGTCAGGAAATCTGGTCGCTCTACCGGAAGGAGTATGACATTGCTGCCAGTGAACCGATTCCCGCCGATACGGGTTGGACGGGGGCCGAAATCAAATCGTGCTGCCGACTCTCGGCCCTCCTGGGAATCTCTCTGGCCGATGCGGCCCGACAAGTTGTCCCTGTTTCGCGGACTTCTGCGGAGGCCATTGAGCATTTGCGGCAATGGGCCAATGGACGCTGCCTCTCGGCCGACGTCCCCGGCCTCTTTACCCACACCTCCAACTCAACGTCCCGCCGGAAGGTGACTCCCTCGACCAACTGAACGGCCTGCGATTCGGCCTGGCCCCGCACTGACTCTCGGAACATCAGCGGGAACGTTCAAGCGGGACGTTGTTTTCCACCGGTTGTTGTCACTCGATGAATCTTTCGCACGTCTTCTTCCCATTGAGAAATCAAGGAGCCTTTTCATGACCATGTTGACCACAGAACCCGAGCCTGCTCAGCAGGCTCCTCGTCCTCGCCCGCTAGCACGGGAACTTCAGGAGATCACCACGGCTGTCCGAGTCAGTTTTCACTGGCTGGGGACCAGTCGCTCGCTGACCCATAGCCAGAAGGCTCAGGCCGCTGAATCTTTTGGTGCCGCCGAAAAGTTTCTCTCGGCGGGCAAGAAACTCTTTGATACGAGTGCTCCCGCCTATCGCCAGGTGACTGCAGTTCGCAGCCGGATTGTCCAATACTGGAAAAGCACGACGCTCCCCTTTCCGGAACCCGGGATTCGACTTCTCCGAAAAGAACGCCTGGGAATCTTTGAAGCCCAACTGACGGAGTTTCGCCAAGAACTCGAAGAGGCTGTGACGCGGCTCGAAGAAGAATTCGAGACACTCCAGCAGCAGGCCCGGGAACGACTGGGTTCGCTCTATGATCCGCGGGATTATCCTCACTCCCTGCGGCAGGAGTTTGCTGTCGAATGGGATTATCCCAGTGTGACTCCTCCGGATCACTTGCAGCAGCTCGCTCCCGAACTCTATGCCCGGGAATGTGCCCGTGTTTCGGCCCGCTTTGAAGAAGCCATGCAATTGGCCGAAACCGCCTTCCTCGAAGAATTCAATGGGCTGATTACGCATCTCTGCGAACGGATGAGCGGTCAGTCGGGAGCTTCTCCCAAAGTCTTCCGAGATTCTGCGGTCTCACGACTCCATGAGTTCTTCGAGCGTTTTCGCACTCTGAAGATTGGCTCTCACGAACAGCTCGAAGGACTCGTGGAGCAGGCTCAAAGCCTTCTCCGCGGCGTCACTCCCCAGCAACTGCGGGACCACTCTTCTCTCCGTCAGCACGTCTCCCGGCAGATTTCAGCGGTTCAATCCCAACTCGATCAACTCCTCGTTGATCGTCCCCGGCGATCAATCATGCGTCCTTCCACCGGAGAAGAGGCATGAAACAGATCCTTCTCATCCGTCCTCAGGGAGTGATTGTCACTCTCTATAGCGAGTCACTCGACTGGCAGGCTCTAGGCCAGGTGTCGATTGAGCGGGCCAGTGATGTTGAACCCGATGCGAACGGAGCGTGGTGGGCGCACCTGCGAGATGGTCCCTCACTGGGACCGTACTCTCACCGCAGTCAGGCCCTCACGGCAGAAATTGACTGGCTTCAGCAGCATCGCCTGCAGGCCGAATAGCCAACTCATGAGCCCCCACTGGGGGCTGTTTTTTTGAAAACTCCCCGGGATCTCTCGTGGGAAAAACCATTCCTTGAACTTGGAGATTCGGACAAGATGACACGACGTGAATTCGAACTCGCCGTTTCGGAAATGACGGGTGAAGACCTGCAGGTGATTCACCAGCGGGGCTTTGAACTCATTGACCTCACACCTACGCTGACTGACGACGACTCGCTGGTAGCGGCCACTCTTCTGGCTCCCTATCTCGACTGGGATCACCTCGAAATTGCGTGATTCCCAGCAGATTTGTCTGTACTGACGACTGAGTACTGCCAGGCCGGAGTCCATCGCTCTGGCCTGGCATTGTTTTCGGGGGCTGACGCCCCTGATTTCCCTCACGCCTTGATGAAAGTGACCCCATGTTTCAATTCTCACGACAGACAGCCCGGCAAGTCCTCACGGCATTTCGACATGCCGGACTCGTCCATTTCTCCCGGCGCATTCAACCCCCAGTCACGCTGATTCAGCGCGGCACTCAACTGCAGATGCTCTGCCTGACTCCTGAAGTTTGGGTTCTCTGGCAGAACTTTGATCCCTCTCGCAGCCCCACTCCCTCACCTCTCACGGAGCTCTCCCTGGGCCATGCCGAACAAGTCACTGTCCCAGCCACTCTCTTGCGAGATGTCCAGGGAACCACCCCGGATATCGTGACCATCGAAGTCGATCAGGATCTGATCAAGGCCCGCTGGACAACCTCGGGTTTTGAGATGGAGCGTGAATATCAGCGAATGGATCCTCCCGAAGGCTGGCCCCGAGCCCTCTGGTCTGAATTGGTGGAAGCCCCACCGGGGTTTCTCGCCGCATTGCAACGAGTGATGTCACTTCGTGACCCCAGCATTAAGCGTTACTCCCTGAGTTGTGTGCAATACAGTGCTCAACATCAGCGACTCGCCGGGTCGAATGGGCATCAACTCCTGATTTGGAACGGGTTGCCACTTCCCTGGTCAGACGATCTGCTGCTGGCGGGCACAGATATTTTCGCACTCCCTGAATGGGAACGTGCCAGTACTGTCCATCTCGCTCGCACGCCTACCGATTTCGTGGTGCAAACTGGATCCTGGGTCGTCGGACTGAAAATTGAAACGGAAGGACGGTATCCCCTGATTGACCGGGTTGTGCCGCAACTCTCTGAGACTGCCTCACAGATGGAACTCCATCCAGTGGATGCCTGCCGTCTGATAGAACTTCTGGAACATCTTCCGCAGGCCCAGATCAGCTCGGAAGAACGGATCCATCAACCGTTGACTGTGGATCTTTCGCAGGAATTTCCCGTGATCCGAATTCAGACACGCTGTTCGGCCCGTGCCACGGAAATTCAACTGATGCGATCCACCTGCTGGGGCACTCCCGGGGCGATCTCACTAGAGACCCGCTATCTTCTCTCAGCCCTTAAGATGGGGTTTCAGCAACTCGGTTTTCAGAGTTCGGAGAGTGCCGTTCGTCTCGACACTCCCGACGCTCTCTACGTCATCATGCCACTCACGCGTGATAGCCTCATTCCGCCGGGAGATCACCACGTGCTGGCCACTGGCCAACCACAGTCCGGCACACGCGAACCCATCGGCCTCCCAGCAATGCGCTTGGAACCAGTCCACCCAGTTTCCGAGAACTCACCAGTGGAGATCTCACGCTCCCCATTCCACAAGGCCCATTCACGTGAGACGATCATTGTTTAACCTCCTCGATGCCGTATGACCTCAGGAACACGAGGGAAGGATCAGAGGGGCCAGTGTGAACCCTGGGAAGGAGTTTTCACTCTGGAAGCGCGAACTCTCACTGGGAGAGATCCCGCTCATCTGGCAGGGGCTCATCCCCCTGCCAGATTTTTTTAGCCCCCACCCCACGGCATCGGGTTTCGGTTTTCACCGGCCCATGGAAGACCACCACTCGTTGCGAGTTCTTGCAGTTGAGGTTTTAAACGTACCATCAAACCGATTGATTTTCAGCGTTTCTGAGAGATATTCCCTGTGGAATGTGGTTAAAGATCTGTTCGAAAAGCGGTGCTTTTCCAGCAACAAATAGTTATTCAAATTCCACCTGTGAGAGGCTCTTCCGCAGAGCATTTAATCGGCAATGAAAGACATACCAGAAACCACCTTTTCTTTAATATTAAAGAGATCCGGTTTTTCAATCAGACATAAATGCCATTTCTTCGGTGTTCAAGAGAGCGGTTTCCAGGGTATTCTCTCCCTCTCGGAGTTCCTATTTTCTTCCAGGATTTCGCTATAATTAAAACCAGCTTAACGTGGATTTGGAGCAGCTTTTTTACGCATAAACCTTCATGTCCCCGGCGACGTTGGTACTCATCCAGACCGATCACCGTGCAGCAACTTTGCACTGGAAAGATCCCATGACCGGTGACTGTCGAGCGAAGACTGCATGTCTGCCGGGGCAGTCGGCGGGACGAAGCCACCCGAGATACCTGCACCCGTTCCGAGCCTGATCTTGGGGCTGCAAACGACGGCCAGCCAGAGAGAGCAAATGCCTCTGGCCAGACAGCGCGTGGCTTCGACGAGGAGCCTTGCCCTTCACCGAATGATGCCGACTCTTCGAAATCGAATTGGGGGAATCGAGGAGTGGAATGTCAGGCAGGCGAAACCGGTCGACCGAGGAGTGCATGGCAGCCACCACAGCGCAGAGAATGCAGTACGACTTGATCGGGAATTCGATTGGCCTTTCGGCAGAGCCAGCAGCGGCACAAAAAGCCCGATTCCCCATCAGGAGTGATCACGGCATCCTCCTCCACCGCACGAAAATTGTACTTCAGCGAGGCGGGATCCGAGGTCTTTAGCAGATGATACGCTTCATTGATCTGGACCATCTTGTCGCGAGCCAGTGCTGAAAGATGATCCGGAACGCCTTGCACACGATCGGGATGAAACTGACGGACAGCATCTCGATACGTCGCATCAATCTGTGAGTCTGTTGCATCAGCAGAGAGTCCCAACACATGCAATGCCGGGATACGCATGTACTGAATCCCTACGGAACGATCGTAGACACCAATGACATTGAGACTCTGCAGGTTGAGGAATTGCTCCAGTTCTACGACGAACTGCCGTTTCTCGGGAGGAATGCTCTCCCGGGAATAGATCACCTGAAGACAGTTCCAGACAATCCGGAACCGAAGCTCCTCGTCAGCAGTCGGAAGCCAGTTGACGCAGTCAGGCTCATCAATCAGCTTTCGGGAAATGTCCAAAACGTTCTGCACATCCCGCTTGTGATGGAGCCCCAAGGGCTGCAGCAAGAGTCGTGCAATCTCGTGTATTGTCTTCAGTTCGCGAGGATCTGGAGGTGAATCCATACGCACGAGTGCCATCGGATATGTCAACTGGATTGCCCGCATCAAGAGATCGTTCTGCGCCTGCTCTGCACTCCATCCCAATCGTCCGGCAATCCATTCTCCCGCAGTGCGGCCACCGACAAGCCCTATGAGCGTCCCCCAGGTTGGGCCCAGCAGATAAGACCCCAGAATCACCAGAATCACAACGACCACAAACCCGGCAATCTCCGTCCGATGTCGGGCAAAGAACCCCTCCAGCGTTCGCTCCAGGAAGAGCACATCTTTGACAACAAGACACAGGAACAGAGCCCCAAGACCTCCCACAAAAGACCCCAGATTCCCTCCCCACATGCCACCAAAGAAAAAACCGGCCATCACGGCTGTCAGAGTGACCACGTATTCAACCATAAAAATCCCACTGGCCTGAGAATTGAAAGCAAGCCCATCGCCTGGCTTTAAGTCAGTTGCTGTGTGTCGATCTGGGGGACTTTCCCCCTAACGGTCCCCAAGAGTGGGAAAAGTCGTTTTTGTTAGGACTCGCTGGAGCTTTGGCAATCTCTGCGAGGAGGCTCTTCAGGACTGGCTTCCACAGCCAAAGTTTCTTTCCATGAAGTGCAATTCCAACAACACTCCACCCAGCGTGTGAATTGAGCATGGCAGCGTGGACAAAAGCAGATTGCATCAGAATCGGGATGCGGCGCAGCAAGAGCCACGGACAGTTCCGTGCCGCGCAGCTGAAGCAACTCTTGGAGTTGTCCCAGCGTCAAGGTTTCGAGATTGGCAGAGACTCCCGTCGAGAAATCCTGAAGATTGGGTGCGACCGAGGAATTGCGAGCCCATTGATGAAGCACCGCATGTGGAGCCAGAGCCCAGGCGAAAGTACTGAAGTGATATCTTTGCCATCCCATCTTTCCCAAGAGTGAATAGGCTTTGAGTGCAGACAGCGGACTGATTAAGACGTCGGCCACAGAGCCCGAGACATCTCCCCAGCCCTGCCGCCGAAGTGAGCGAGCGGACTGCCAATAGAAGCACGCTGTAAGTGACCAGCAGGTGAAAGTGGCTCCGAGGGTCCAGCGTATGGCATAGGGAATATTCACCGTCAAGAAACCAGCCCAGAGGAGGATCAGCATGCCCAGACAGAGAGCCAACCCAGTCGATGTCAGCTGCACCAACTGACTGGCTCGTTGCCAGGCTGCGAGGAATGCCTGAAAGTCTTTCACCTCGTCCGGTCGCGGTAATAACGACGAAGTTCCAGCGGTCCAACAGTATGTAAGGTCAAAAGTTCCCTGATCTCCTATGAAGACTCGACAGGTGGGAGAAATAGGTAACCACACGAGGCGACACCTGGAGTTTTCCAATAACACGGGACAAGTTCTCCAGAGCCCTGAACGGACCTCAAAAATACCGTGCTCTTCTCTCCGCAGCAGTCGGAATTGCTCCAGAAGAAAGAGTCCCACCAAGGCAACCCAGAGCCATTGGTCAGTTATCCCGTACATGGTGTGGGTCAATCCTGCCTGTGCCTGCAATCACCGCTAAAAGTGATTGGATTACCTGCTGACATCTCTGCTGCTGAACTAACTGCCAATCAACTCTCCCTACACCTTGAAATTCGAGGCAATCTCAGAGGCTCGGCCTGTCTGCAACCCACCGAAGATCTTCTGCAATCGTCGCATGGCCGGGCTTTGAGGCCGAGACACATTACGTCCCTCAATCGTACGTCAATCACTTGACTGATTGTCGGGAGACTGGGGCGTGCGGGGACGTGGTCCTGGAAGTGTCGGGGGACGGGGAAGAGCCGAGTCGTGATTCATCGCGACTGGATCTGAAGGAGGCGAGGTGGATGCGGATTTCCCAAGGAAGCGCGCTCCGACGGCCCCCAAAGCTGCCAGAATCAGATAGATGTATTTAAAAATAAAGACACCCATTTTCTGAAAGAATCCCAGTTTGGCAGCGACCGCGGTTGTGGATCCCGCCACCAGTGCGGTCACACCCAGTGCGGCCACTTTGTCTCCGGGTTGCCACGATGCGTAATCACTTCCAGCATTGAATGAAAAGCCTTGCAGCAGCTGATTAACGCCGGGAATCACAGACTCAATTTCGTCTGGATTTGTCATCACCAGCTTGACGGACATCATGCCGTAGCGTCCCAAGATCCTGGTATCCCAATTGGCGACAGGATTCCCAGTTTCCGAATGCCCGCGAATTGCCCATTCCAATTGCTTCGTCGTGGAGTTGTAACGCGGAGGAATGATCCAGCGATCAATGTAGAGTGGCTCTAGTCCCAGTTGTTTGCGATGAGCGTTTCCAGCATTCGTATTCTCGCGAAGCTGCTTGAGGAGTTCATCCGCATTGAGATTATTCGCATCACGATCATCGACTTTCCCTGAGTCCACATAAGAGAAAATCAGGTAAAATCCAAAGGGTTCCTCTGTGAATGTCACCACACTCTGAATGTCTGCGGATGGCGGGTTACCACTTAACTCCATGTAGATCTGAGCACCGGCCGAATTGGTGATCTGAAATCCGTCAGGGATTTGAATGGTGGCTTGTGGCCCAACTGCGAATCGGCCCGGCCCCTTTTGCCAGGAAATCTGTTGGAATCGTTCGAGGATTCGACGCTGCTCGGGAGTCAGAGGAGGATCGGCCGGAGCGGCAATCAGTCTTTCCTGGAGGCCACTGAACACCAAAAGGCAAACGACCGTAAACCAGAATCGATGCTGCAACATGAGTTCCCTTTGCAAGAATTTGGTTTTGATTCCGAAGTGATTGAAGTTTGAAGTGCCCAGTTCGTCCGGCGATTTGGTGCCGGAAACGACATCGTTTCCGCCACTCTTTTTGTCCAAAGTACGAGACGAAATTGGGAACCCATGACCCGACAAATAACCGCGAGTCGTACTGGCTTACTTCGAGACTTTCAGCCGCTCTGTGAACACGGTCGCCGTGTCTGGAAATGAGAGTTCCACATCAATCTCTTGAGGCACAAACTCTAGAGCGCCCTCAGGTGTGGTGAACGTCTTTGCCTCTCCGTTCGGCCATCCGGAATGATCCCAGATCCAAGCCTTCTCTTTTCTTCGATTTCCACGGAACGTGAGAGTCACCTTTCCTGGAGGAAGCCATTCCACACCGTGGAGAGTCAGTTCTGCACCTGGTTGGGTATTCCAAAGGACCCCTTGCTTAAACGGGAGATACTTCCCTTGAATCTTGAGGGCTGATCCAAATCTTTTGACATCTTCATCTCGGCCTGCCCCCTGATAGTCGTAATGAAACTGCGCCGAGTACTCAGGTGACCACAGTTTGACTTCCGCAGACTGGATGGAACTGACTGTCTGCGAATCGACATAGCTTCCATCGGGGAGTTGAAAACCGACTTGATAGAGGGAGTACATCCAGGTGTTTGCTGGCCAATGCTTGATGAAGTGGACAATTCTGCGTGGTGGTCCGTTTTGGCCCGTCAATTGAACTTGCAGAGTGCAATCCCGGAGATCATCGCCCCCATTATGGAAGCAAATCCACTTTTTGGGGGCATGTGCTCCCCACGGATCATCAATATCAATTTTAAATCGATCCCCCGCAGCTCTGACCGGGGCCGCAAAACGCTCAGCGATCCGAGATAGGGTGAGCTGGATCGCAACACATTGCTGTTCGGCATGACATAACGCAATCGCTGCACGCTGTTTGGCAGCTGCTCGGGAATCGGATGCTGCCGTACGCTCAAAGGAACCTTTGACGAGTTCAAGGTCGCCAGTAAATCCAGAGACAAACCCCGAAACAAATGAATCAAGCATGAGATCACTGGTCGATGTTGGATCTGGTAAAGCTTGAAATTCTTCAAAGTGCTTCATGAAGGTGGCAAGTGCCGTATGTGTTCGCTGGGCCATACTCTGAATCTCTTGATCCGAACTGGAAAGATTGCGGAGTGCATCCAGTTGCCGATGCAATTCCGCTAGTACGGCGGGCTTGGGTACGACTTCCCATTCCGCAGGTGATGGAACGATTTGATGAGTCAGAACATCGGCCAAAACTCGATATTCCTGAGGTAACTCGACCTTGGGAATTGGGACTACGGGAGGGACTGGTGGTAAGGGAGTGGTCGATGACTGCGCAGGGAGAGTTACTGAGCCGCTGCTCCACCACCAACCACTAAGAAAGACAACCGCGGCAACCGTAATTCCCAGAAGCAGTGATGTTCCTGCAGCCAGTTGAGACGGATTGGCTGTCGAATCTTTGGCAGTAGTATTTGCTTGAGAAAAGAAATCGTGGGGCATGTTTATTCTCCACTCATGGAAGAGCAAATTCGCAGGAGCTGGTGTCGATGGCGAGGGGACGCCGCAGCTGAAGACCCGAAAAGCTTGAGCCGAGACAAACTCCATCTGGCTCGCGAATCATGGCCCACCACAGGGGAACCACGACTTGAAAAAGGGATCAGAAAGTCAGACTGGGGTCGCCAAGTGGACCGCAATCCGTGAACTCAGTGTGCCTGACACTTAGAACATATAAAATGTTCCAAACCGAGACCGCACACTACGTACGGGACGTAGGGATCGAGTTGATGACGACCTTTTAAGCTCTGGGGATAACCTGGGATAGATCCCACCATGAACGGGACGCTTCAGGAATTCACTCACCTTTTTCTGGGAATCATTCGCGAGGAGAGCTCTGGGCTCATTTTTGCTCGGGTCGACGTGATTGTTTAAAGCCGATCGTGGGCTGTCTTGAGCTTTGGTGGTCTGATCCGAAGTAATGGAAGTCCCTGTTCGAGGTTCGCTTCGCGATCTGGATCGCATTAATTCGATAAACGTCAAAACGTCTTGATTGACTGGTTTGCTGTTTTGAGGATTCGGTTCTGCAGCCGGTCGATGAGCCACCAGTTTCGAACGATCTTGAGTTTCATCGAACTTCTTCGTGTCGCTGAGTTGTCGCATGCTCAGACTTCTGGTGTTTCTTGATCCAGCGAGATCACTTCGTCCCGACGACGAATGGATCCACCGCCAGACGCCAACGAAGAGGTAGAGGCTGGCGAACAGTATGCCCGCATAAAGGAGGACTCTGCGAAACAGCGCTGAGCCAGTCAAAAAATTGAACGGCGTCGACGGGTCTGATCTGAGAGAAAAACGATCGAACATGCGAATACCCCGCTGGCGGAAAAGAAAGAGAGCGCCGAACCACGACCGCTCCCGCAACCCCCGCCAAGGGGCCCAATGAACAGCACATGGCCGACGCCCCCTTGCGGGGGCGCGGTCCAAGCACTGCTTATTGGGCAAAGAGCCTTGCGGCTCAGTTTGGCGGTATTTGCGGAAAGCAGTTCCTGACGCTCGCGCGCGTCTCAGCGATGTCAACGAGGCCGCATGCGTGCGTCCTCGACTTCAAACAAAAATCACTCCGAAAGAGAAATGAAGACCATTTCAGTAATTGGTCGTCCACAAAAATCTATCCAAGTGTCAACGTTCTCGCCAACGAAATTCTGTTCAGTTTTTCAAAAGTCCCCTGAACTATGGCGCAACCGTCTTGGAAGAGCTCTCCCATCATCAAGGGAGGATTTCAGTGAGATCACCTTGGTTTTCCAAGACTTGCTGACTGCCACGGGCTCGATTCACCCCTCCAGTCAGCCTTTTTGTGCTGACGTTCTGTCGAACAAAGTTGGCTGACATTCACTCAAATTTCATCTTCGCAAATACCTCCCTGCTCGCATTACACTTCCGTCAGTGAACAAAACAAAACTCGAATCCCTTCGAAAGCTGTCACCCCTGTGCGTGAGGACACTCATCAAGATGCCGCCTCGTTCATTGGAGAAGCGTGCGAGGAACCCGCCCGATTTCCCCTGGAACTGTCCCTGTCTGGTGGTGATCCGACCTATCTTCGAGATGCTCGCAAGGCGGTACGCGAAGAACTGCGAATCAGCTCTCGATGGGTCCGTCTGAATTGCCAGAAAGTGCATGTGTTTGCCGAGAGTGATCGGGGAGTAATCTTTGCGATCTATGTTGGCGGCGGTCTCGAATTCGATTGGACGTGGGAAGGTGCCCTGGCCTTTCGCCCACACGTTCTGGAGGAGAATGATGCCATTGACCTGGCCGACTTTGAAGAATCGCCTGTCGAAGAGGCCAGCCAGTGGTCAGGCGAAATTCTGGAAGTTGATCCCCAACAGGGATGCTTATTCATTAGCTTGACCAGCTCGGATCATCCTCCCACTGTGGGGACATTTCTGGTCAGGCCCTTCGATTTTCTCGGTACCCTTGATGACATTTACCATGAGGAGCGGTTCCGGTCACTGTCTGAAGTTCTCAATCAGCGATTGAACGCTGCCACGGGGAGTCAATCTCCCCAAGTCCGACATACCGCCACTGGAGGACTCAGAGAACTCTCCCCATGGTGGCAATACAGTTGGAGTATGCTCTGGGGTCCGCCCGGAACAGGCAAAACCTACACTATCGGCCGTCAAGTGGCTGCCGCACTGGCGGACCCTACGGAACGAATTCTGGTTGTCTCCACGACCAATCGGGCCACAGATGCAGTGGCTTTATCGATCGGAACTGCTGCGGTCGAACTCGCAGACTCTCATGTTGAAGATCAAGGACTTGTTCGGATTGGACGCGGGGCGGCCGTCGATCGATTTCAGAGCCATGGTCTTGACTCAATGCTCGTTGGCACAGAAACCGAGAAGTTGCGTGAGATCGAATCGTTGAGTCGTCAACTGCCTCTGGTTGACTCCTGGGAAGAGAAGGCCTTCCTTCGAAAGAGAATTCAAGAACTCCGATCCTCGGTGGGCGACAATGGGCGAGTACTCTTTACCCATCGCGACTTCAGGGTTGTGATCACGACTTCATTTAAGGCCCTCCAGTTTCTCCACCAGGAGACAGTGCGTTCGTTGCTTGAGCGTAACGAGGCCCCCTTCACGACGATTGTGATTGATGAAGCAGGGCTCATCTCCAGGGCAGCGACAGCGGCACTTTCTCTTTTGGCAGCTCGACGAGTTGTGTTGGTCGGTGATTCCAAACAGCTGGCGCCCATCAGTCGAGTGCGGCGCGTGTTGACGACCGTTCAACAGGCTTGGCTAGCCAGTAGTGGGGTCAGCCATCTTCATCACATGACCAACGTCTCGCCTGCTGTCCATGTGCTGACAGAACAACGGCGAATGCGTCCTGAGATCTGTCAGGTCGTCTCGGCCTATCAATACGGTTCCATGCTGACCACGGCTCCTGAAGTCAACTCGCGACCCTGTCCATTGCCTCCATGCCTTAGCCAGCAGCCACGTGCCATCTGGTATTTGATTGATGAAGAAGGCAAAAACCTGGCCTCAATTCGTGCCGAGCGTGGGCCAGGAAATCGGAGTTGGATTCGAAAGGGATCTCTGGCTGTCTTGGATAAGATCCTGCAGGCATCGGAAATGAGAACTTGCCATGGGCTTTTCATTTCTCCCTATGTCGCCCAGGCTCAAATGATTGGTCAATGGTTTGCTGAAAACGGGCTCGAAAGCTGGGAAGCATCAACGGTGCATCGTCAGCAGGGATCAGAAGCTGATGTTGTGATTTTTGACACGGTGAACGCGGGGAGTCATCAATGGCCCCATGACGAGTGGAAGCGCTTGGTGAATGTGGCGATCAGTCGTGCACGAGAAGCCGTGATTGTGATCGCCAGTCGTAGTGAAATGGAGGAGCCCTATCTCTGTCCCCTGGGGCAACTGCTCACCCCTCAAGTTCTGGTGAAGAAAAGAGGGGGCGTTCAGTGGCAGTCCGCAAGTCAGCTCACACCACCTGATGCCGATGAACCTTGCGAGGGGGACGACACGTTGGGTGGGCAATTTGCCTTGCGCCGCAAGATGAAGCCCATTTTGTCCCAGGAGCAGCAGCGACTGAGTCAACTGGAGTTGGATGGGAAACCACGTCTGGTACGCGGTGTGGCGGGAAGCGGAAAGACCGTGGTCCTTTCCAATTGGCTGGCTCAGACAGCCAGTCGTTTACAGGGTGATCCCCAAGCAAAAATCTGGGCCGTTTACGCTAATCGAACACTGCATAGTTTGCTCAGCAGTTCCATTGAGGCCGCCTGGAAAAATCAACGGAATCTACTGGAATTCCCTTGGAATCAAGTGGAACTGATTCATGTGCGCGATCTGCTTGCGCAGCTCCTGCCGAGCGTCGGGCTTTCAATGAAGACATATGACTTCAACTACGATAAAGCCTCGGAGGACTTTTTGAATCAGCAGTCAGAAACAACAATTCAACACTCATGCCGGGCCTTGTTTCTGGATGAAGCTCAGGACATGGGCCCCCACACTTTGAGACTTCTCCTTTCTCTCGTGGAACAAACTCAACCTAAAGACCACAACAGTCGGTCGGCACACATCTTCTTCGACAATGCCCAGAACGTATATGGTCGGAAAACGCCAAAATGGTCCGAGTTTGGTCTCGATCTTCGTGGCCGATCGACCGTGATGAAAGAGAGCTTTCGCTCAACCCGTCCGATCACCGAGTTCGCTGTGAATATTCTGCACCGATTGGCGCCAACTGCCGATCTGCAGGATCACAAAGAACTCCAGTCGCTCGGACTTCTGACCAAAGAATTGCGAGATCGTGAAGAGTGGTTGCGAGTGGAATACAACCACATTGACGGACCCCGACCCTATGTTCGCCAGCACGCCACCAGAGATCACGAACTGGAAGTTCTCCAACATGATTTGGTGAAGCTTTTGATTGACGAGAAAGTGTCACCAAATGATATTTGTCTGATTATCAATGGGAACTGGGTTTGGGACCGGCTGCAGTCCGACGTCGCCCCGCGACTTGAGCAGTTCAATGTCGAACTCTCCCTGCAAAAGAGCCAGAAGTTTGAGCGGAAGCATAAGACATTGTTAGTGACGACCGCAAATTCATTCAAAGGCTATGAGGCCGAAGTCGTACTCATTCCATGTGCTGATAATTTTATTAATTCGGAAGATAATGTGCTGGCTTCCAGTCTCTATGTTGCTATGACGAGAGCACGTTCTGTACTCGGTATCTACTCCACACACAACGTGAATTCATCAGCTACACTCCTGAATCAAACTCTTGCCCGTTGTGGACAACTTCTCAAGACGCCGCCAGCCATCAGGACACTCAGTGGCCGAGAAGAATTGAACGACATCATTCAGCAAAGTTCAGATCATGGTTTGGAGAGTGACTAAACGTTCTGGATCTTTTGTGGTCGGATACTGTGGGGTACGAAAATTCAATTTTGAGGTGTCCTTGAGAACTCCCGAACCCGAAGATTTTCAGCGATTGCAAAACCGACAATCCCTTCTAGAGTAATCCCAGCGTCGGCGACATCGTACGATCCGCCATCGGCGAACGAGCGAATGTGCAAGTCGGCTCGGCGGAACAGCGCCGTTCCTGTGTTTTAGGATTTTTGCCCGGACCATAATTCCCTTAGAGCCAATCGGCAGTCATAGCTAGTTTTCCTTCGCAGTCGTCACAAGGCTGTAGAGAACTCGTCACCTAAGTCGCTCAATCGGAGATCCAGAAAGTTGGTGCGAAGCCCGTGGCAGCGAGCACGTAATCGTAAGCTGCGGCGAGCACTCGCGATACCGGATCTGACATCGTGCCCGCAGAAATGCCCGGTTGCACCAACAACACATGAAACTCAAAACGTCCATGTTCCGCATCATCGAGCAATCGCTCCAGGTCGCTTAGGCTCCCCTTTTTCAGCAACGAACCACTCGCTAAACGGCGAGTCAATTCTGTCTTGAGAGTCGCGGGTGACCTTGCGAGGACCACGCTTTTTACAACTTGTCCAGCGACTTCATAGGCGTCGCTGACGCGACTTCCCGGACGTTCGCCGTTTGATCCCTTGCAGTGAAACACATCGCATAAGATTGCTCCCCCCTCTTCACGGATCGAAACATAATCGGCGATCTCACCTGAGCGATGATCGTACACTACAACAGCGGCATTCGATGAGACAAGTACCGACTCGATTCCCGCGTGGATCGAGATACCATTTTCAGAAGTTCCGACCTCGCAACAAATATCCACATTCAGCGACGCCCAATCGCGCCGATGCAATGCGGAGGCGGGAAAATTCTCCAGCGTGAGGTTAGAGTGAAAGAGTTGGTTTTTATAGAGTCGGGCGAAGTCTGCAAGGTAAAGATGGAGCCCAAAGCTGTTGAGATAATCTGCGAAGGAACCCGTTTGAGTGCGAGTTTCAATCGCGATTTCCCTAGTGGTTTCGAGTGAAAAGTACGGACTTCCGGAAATGCGGAAGTTGATCGGGATCGGATCGCCGAGCCCGTGGAGAAGAATTCGTACTTCGGAATTTGAGAATCGCTCGATGCTCATTTCCAAGGATAGTAGATCGACTGTCATCGGGACTGGATCAGCGGCTGTGACCAAAGGTCGGAGCCGATACGCAGTCTCGTGCCATGTCGCACCGATCACGGCGGTCGGGATCGACGTGACTTCCTCCCCAGTTGCAAGCAGGTCAATTCGAGACCCAGTTACGACGGGTGCGGAGTTCGCAAGATGTTCCGCAACGGCGTGACACCACGCCACGTACTCCGGTACGAATCCGGCACGATTGCTCCAGATCTTGGAGAGCGTGCTGATGCCAAGTGTAACTTTACCCTCATCACTGTCGCCGCTTCCAAACAGATGCCCCCGGTCAAAGAGTTGAGCATCTGTGTTGCTGACGGCTCCATCTGCGCGCCCTCCAGAAATGATGCGGTAACTCTCGACTTGATTGCCGAAGAGGCGGTTCTTGAGCCCGACGCTGAAGAATGCTGGATTCTGAAGCGCCCGCAGCGCCCTGTTGATAGTGGCCGTCGAGACGCCAGTAAATGCTCCATTCACGACTTGTTCAGCGATCTGCGAATACATGTCTTCGGTCTTCACGGAGGAATTGATAAACAACAGGCCGTGCGTCTGATCGTGATAGATAATGAACAGGTGGAAGGTAACGTCTTGAAGCGATAACGCCTCCATCCATCGCGGTTTGTTGACACTCTGACAAACGAAAGCCGCACAATGGAGATCATCACTCACGAAACGCTGTACGATTTCGATTCCACTGCCGAAATCCACAAGTGCGTGCAGATCGACGCTGGGGGGTACGTGGAACACCTTACTGTGATACCAAGGTTTGATTACTGACAAAGTCAGTTCGTTTTCAGACGCAATGTCGTAGGTTGGGGAAAAGCTGCGAAGTTGTTGTCGTAGCTCCCGTTCTCCAACAACACGGGAATCAGCAAGATTCGTAACAAGCTGTTCCCAGATTGCGCCCTGCTGGTAAAGCGTCTTCGTCTCGGTCTCAATTTCCTCTGGGACGGCAATGAATTTCGCCACGCCAAGATTCGCGGCTCCTGTCCGTGCAAACCGCCCGATGAATTGCAATGTGACGGCCAGGGATCGGTGCGGAGAATGAATGGCGGCGATCTTGAGTTGAGGCATGTCGACGCCTTCACCAAACATGTCAACACAAATCACCCCGTCGAGTTCCGCGTCTCGGAGGCGCTTGACTGTGCGACGGACGTGCATGAGAGAATGTTGTCCGTGAATAGTTGCGAGTTGGAGCGTCGTTTCTCGTTGATACAGTTCGTGCAACTCGTGCGCCCTAGCACGACTGTCTGTTCGCACCATGACACGATGGTCAAGTCCCTGAGCACGATCATCGCGGTATATTTGCTCTGCCTTCTTGGCGATGATGATGTCATTGGAAACACCGGCTTCGGATTCGCATCCGACGAACGTAATCGAGCTGAACACCCCGTCGCGTAATGCCTCGCGCAGTGGGAACTCGTATACGAAGTCTCCTGGCAATTGTTGACGATCCCGGCGAAATGGGGTTGCCGTGAAGAGAATCTGACGCGCCGACGGGAACGCCTGCATCAGTGCACGCCACGTCTTGGCGGGACTGTGGTGTGCCTCATCGATCAAAAGCAGGTCGAATAGGTCATTTGGCGGATGGGGAATCTCGTCGAGGGCAGGACTGGAGCCCATTGGCGTCGTGACGACAACGTCTGCGGCGTTAAGCTGCCCCCATTGCTCGTCTCGAAGAATTTTTGATTCAATTGCCTGCACATTGGGGCTAGTGACATTCTCGGGGAGAACCGCCAGTCTTTTTAGCAGCGCCAATGACCCATATTCTTCGGCGATCTGGTCCCGAACCATTCGGCTCGGAGTGATGATTAGCGTCCGCGACGCCCGAAGCAAATAAGGAGCCATCATAAGGACGGCCGTCTTACCCGTACCAGTTGGCATCGAAACAAGTGCATTCGCGGTAGACAGACTAAAATGTGAGCCGATTGCAAAGACAGCACCTCGCTGCGCCCGACGCAGTCCTGATCCGCTTGCATCTCGTTCTACGAATCGGAGATCGCCTGCATAAGTGTCAAAGTACGATCGCATCGCTCAGTGATCCTTTCGCGCCGCCTAATCGGCAAGTTTTAGTTCACCTTCTTGATTACGCTGAGTCTCCTTCGGACGCTGTCATTCACGATTTGCCTCCTGGCGTCTGCTTTCTGCGTTTGGCAATCTTGAAGCCCTCAGGCGTCGGCTTGAATGCGGCATCATCACCAAGCGGAGGCTCCTGATAACTCTGGAAATTGCGGAGCGACATGATGTCCAGATCGGTGACCACAAAATAGTCGTCGAGGCCCCCCTTGATCCGAACCAGATCCCGCATCCAGTTCTTTTTGGACGGCGTACGGACGCGGCTGTCACCGAACTTCCGATTGTTTACGAGCACCATGTAGCAATGGACATCCAGGACGGCGGCCTCGACCAGCGCCCCGAACGATTCCAAATCTTGATTCCAACTGAGCACAAACAGGGTGTCAATTTTGCCACGCATCTCTTGTCGAAAGCGGATATCAGTGAGTTCGCTGCAAATCAGGACCCCGAAATCATGCCCGAAATGGCGGTAAATTGGCTTCGGGTCGTCTTTCGATGTAGGTGCAGCCAAGGTGAGTCCGAATTTGGCTCGCAGTTCGTCTCGCTCGTGATGTGCAGGAACACCCTTTTGCTGTCTCACGACACACCAGGACCGGTAACCAAGACGGTCGTCTGCTAGCACGAGGTAAGCCTCATTGACAACCTGTGTTGCAGGCTCTGGCTGGACACGCCGATATTCGACCCCTGCGATGAGCGACACACCCTCTTTCACGAAAAGTCCAACCAATCCTGGAAGCCATCGACGCGGAATCGATAGTTCTGGGAAAACAACGTACTCTGCCCGATCTCGGCGTGGCATTCCCACGATTGCATTTGCGAGTCGAACAAGGCGCTTATAGCGCTCCACAGAGAGATCGGGTGTTCCTTGAGCAGCGTTTATCCAACTGGCATCGTCTGTGAGAAAGCTGGTGATTCCGATACGAGGCAGAGAATATCGGGTCCCTTCACCTATCAAGCGAACCTCACTTGAAGCACTAGTTCCTGTAGACGTGTTACCTTCGCTTGGCGGTTTTACCCAAGTTCCTCTCAAGGCACTAACATATTTTCTAAGCCGTTCAAGATCCCATACACTTTTGTTGTCTTTGTCGAACTCAGTAACTTCACGCGGAGAAAACGGGCGAGTTGGAAACAGAAGTGCTCGCGCATCGATGCTTCCGTTGCCGGATTCACTGAGGAATTTCCGGATTTCGTTCAAACGCTTCGATTGACTGTCGGGAAGACCACCGAATTCGCCGTGTCCAGTGGAAGATGGAATCGGAATGTATCCAAGTAAGGCATGCTTGAATGGAATTCGTCCAAGATCGGTCCAGAAGAGATCCCGCGACAATTCGCTGATGTCACTGTCATCACTTACCGTCGAACGATCTAGCCTCGCGATCGCCGATAGAATCGCCTTGACGTTGGCACTCGATGTATGTCCGTCGAATTCGAATGGAACAGAACGGTAGACGGCCTCATTAAGTGCCCTTCGCATATGGCTTAGATATCCATGCCACTGATTTTTCGTGTTATTGGATGGTTCGACGGACACCCTGTCGCGGAGTTTTTTGATCGCGTTCTCAATCCTCTTGAGTAGTCGCTTTGCAATCCCCCAGTCCTCACACGACACAGCAATCCCAATTAGTCTCGGCAGATAGTCGTTAAGGTCTAAGAGTCTATCCGAAAAGTAGGTGTTTATGTAACATCTTGATTTGCTTGTAGTTGACGGTATTTAAATGGTGGTTGATGGTTCGATGGGGCCAGGCGTTTCAGCAGCAGGTGGATGCCACTCAGACGGATCTGGCATTCGCTGGAATCCGTCCGCTGCTCATAGTCCCGACTGTGACGACGCGAACGCCCCAGCCACGCGAAGCTCCGCTCGACCACCCAGCGCTGGGGAAGCAGTACGAAGCCCACTGCGTTTTTAGGACGTCTCACCACTTCCAGCCGCCACGGGAACTTCTTCCGACCCTGCTGAAGCCATGCTGTCAAACGATGGTTGTGATACTTACTGTCGGCCCAGACCACCTCCATTCGGGGAAACATTCGGTGATTGATCTGAGTCAAGACTGCAGGGGCGGCGACGGCATCATCCATCGCCGCACTGGTCACAGCGACGGCCAGCAGCAGGCCCATGGTATCGACCACAATATTGCGTTTTCTGCCTGTGATCTTCTTTCCTCCGTCGTAACCCCGCACGCCGCCTCTTTCGGTGGTTTTGACGGTCTGACTGTCGATACTGGCCGCACTGGGAGTAGGTTCCTCACTGGGAGCAGCCAACTGGCGATGGACGCCGCGAAGGTGGTCGAGCATCAGTTGCCAGCTGCCATCCTCACGCCAGGCGGCGAAGTATTCGTAGACGGTGCTTTTGGGCGGCAGGTCGTGGGGCAACATGTCCCACTGACAGCCCGAGCGGTTGAGATAGAGCATGGCGTTGACGATCTCCCGCATCGCCACCGCGCGGGGCCGCCCTCCTTCCAGGGCTGGCGGAATCAGGTGACAGATCAGTTCCCACTGTTCGTTGGTCAGGTCACTGGGATAGGGTTTACGGTGCGTCGCATCCATGCGTCAGGCCTTTCATACCAGAGGAAAACATAGACTCCTCAATAGAAAGCACTTACGTCAAGACTACTTTTCGGATAGTCTCTAAGATCCTCAAGGGTGTCAGTACATGCCGCTCCACAAAGCGGTAAAAGTTCTCGCGTTCTCGCTTCCATTCAGCTGCAGGAAGATCGTGCGCAAGAATGTCGTACTGCCTCAGCATGACCGAGAAGCTGAGCCGTTTCAGCGACAGTTGATCTGCCTTTCGAAGTGTGTCAGCACGTTCCGTAGAATTGCGAGCCGCTGTTAACACCTTTGCAGCGGGTGATTTCTCCAGCGCAGTCAGATCCGGAAGCAGTCGCCATTCGCTTGAAACCTCGTCAATCTGGTTCTGAATCGTGTCGAGCAGATCCGCGCCAATTTCTCCAGCCAAAAGAAAAATGCGTTGCTTCTTCTTCTGAAAGAGTAAGTTGCAGCCTTCCGAGTATGGAAAGTTGAGAACGAGCGAGGACTTATCTTCATTCCATTGCAGAATGTGCTTTAGCCGATCCTGAAGATGTTGAAGTACGCGTTCGGCTGTCCGCATTCTTCCGTTGTCACGCAAGACCAGAAAAATGTCATCGACGTATCTCGAATAGTAGACCGGGTCAAGCGAACTCTGCGCGCGTCGGTCGAACTCAGCTAGAAGTACGTTGGCGACAATGCGGGGTGCGGAGGCACCAACTGGTAATCCTGGGGGCCCCTGCGGATTGAGATGGGGCAATGAACGTCCCCAGACCACAAATGCTTCAACGATCTGCTTTGTGAATGCAAATTCCTCAAAAGTGAGGTCTCGTCCGTTTATGCGATTGAATCGAATTGCTTGCAGGAATTCTGGTCGCAAGATGAAGTGCGGATCAATGCTGTGATAAAATGCCTTGAGGTCCATCGTGATGGCTACGACTCTGCGATCCTCGGCGAGTTCGTTACGAATGGCTCGAAGTCCTTTACCACGCCATGCCTTGTAGCCATGAATGTATGGCTTGAACGAACCGGGCGCAGTGCGATGGTACTCACCGGCTCCTAGTTGTTCGGATGTTTTGCGAAGCCGCCGCAGTCGTGAACCCCTCGCCGAACGATCGAGGCAGGCGTCGAACATGTGGCCAACAAGATTCACCCACAGGGCACACACGACGTACATGTTGACGGTGAAGAGCGCGACGGGACGAAACTCGGCAGTCGGCAACTTGCCGTCGAGCGATTCCAGCATCACATCCCACGCATCATCGGGATTGGACACGCTGAAGTGCGCGGCGCTGTCCTGATCCCCATCAGGCTCAGGAATCTGCAATCCCTTGGGAATGAACCCGTACTCACCGATAAAATCGATGCTTTTGAACCAATCGGCACCAGGCTGAGTTAGAGTTGCCTGAAGTACGGTGAGATTGGCGTGCAGGTTTCGCTCATATTCACAAAACTCCTGCGACAGCGGCTGCGAGCGCTCGTAGAAGACGTCGACTTTGGCCTTTCGATATGCCTGGTACAGCGTGTCCAGGGAAACGAAGTCGCTCGATACCGAAGGTGGGGGTGGCGGTACCGGTCTTCGCGGCGGCGGCACCTTCTTCACAGATTTCTTCTTCGCCATTTGGCCCTCGCTTGCTGCTGCCGTATTGCACCCGCGTGTCTGTCGCGCCACGCATTCCCTTTGCGCCCTTCAGAATGTCTCGTTCAATAAGAGCCCGTCGGGCCTTCGCTTGTCGAGCGTCAAGCGAACAAACGGAGAGTCCGTTCCTGCAAGCTCGCTGGGTGGCGGGGTGGTGGTTGTGACGATGTATTGGAAGGACGGGAGCCGTTCACCGAAGAGACTTTCCAAACTGCGAACAAGTCGAAAGAGCCTGTGATACATAGGCTCTTCCATGTCAGCTTCCCGTGGGCTGTCATGAAGCAGAAAACGTGGATGGTGACCGACTCCACAGATGCTTGCTGCAAGACACGCAAGATCAAACCCGAGCACCGTTGTTGAGGTACCGATGGCGGCCCCACGAATTCCCTCCGTATTCGCAGGGCGCGGGAAGATTCCCTGAGCATTCAGTTCAATCCTGGCTTCGACTGAATGACCAAGCAAATCGCCGAGAACATTGCGAAAGCAATTCGTGATGGTATTGAGATGCAAACGGAAGCGTGCATCGGCATTTTTCCGATCTTGCAACGAGTTATCGACGTCGGCTTTCAACTCTCGGCCCGAATCGATCAGACGGTGCAACTCGGCACTCTGATTACCATAGGCTTTCGCTGCCTCTTCCAGTAACGCGTATCGCTCAATGCGTTGGCGAAGCGGACCTCGCAACTTCTCCACACGGGCCTGCTCCTTCTGGACTTCATTTCGTAATCGCTCGGACTCAATCTGCTTTAATGTCAGCCGCTCTGATTCTTCTCCAATCTGGGTTCGCACATTCGCCAAGTCCTGACGCAAGTCTCGCAGTTTTCTCTCTCTGTGAGGATCGTCAATTCCTTGGCGATCAGAATTGGTGCCTGGGCAACCGTGTGCGACTGCTTCTGTTTTCGTGTCGAATAGATGACACCACTCGCCCTGTTCGGCCAGTTGCAGCAATATGCTTTCCGTCGATGCTCGCTCAAGCTGAAGAATCTGATTCTCTGTCGCCCTTTCATTCTCACGCAGCGATTTGAGAACCTGGTCGAGAGCGCCAATTTCCTTGACAACATCTGAATACTGAGACTCAACCTCAGGCAGTGGGGACTTTTTGATTTCATCATCAAGAAAGCGTTCCAGAGAATCCTTCTTGTCACGAGCATTCGCTTCGGCAGCAGCGGCGAACAGTTCGTATTCGGAGCTTACGTCCTTTATCTCCAATGCGCCGACGAGTTCCGCTTGCCTGCGGGCGAGCACGCTCCGTTCGGTTTCAATCGTGTGAAGGAGTCGGCCACGACGTCTCAAGAGTTGCTTATGGTTTACGATGAGTCCAGTATCCTCGGGGGAGAGCAAGTCCATAAACGTGCGAATCACGACATGGCAGTCTTCTATCTTTAGTCCGTGGCTGTCCGGTCCGGGAGGACGCCACTCGGTGTGGGACCGGTGACGGCACGCTTGATCGCGAGACAGCCAAGGGAGGACATCAAGCCATTCAATGGTACGATCCGCGCGAGGCAGCTTGGCACTTCCGAGTGGCTGCACAATTTGTCGCCGAAGTTCCTCGGAAAAAGCTGAAAAACGCTCTCGACGAGTCGTGGTGTTCAAGAAGGAATCAATCGTGGCTTCCGGCATCGTGAATGAAGAGTGGGTTGCGGTATCGATTCCTATCGGGCGAGCAACAACCCACGGAACCCCGGCGACAGCGACATCAGCGAGCACGTATCCCTTGTGGAATCGCTCAGCAATGGCTTGCCGGACGGCGGGGCTACCGAAGTTGCGCTCGCCCAGACAATAACGAATCAATCGCAGCAAGAGGGTCTTTCCGACGCTATGACCGACTGTTGCCGTATCATCTCCGGGATGGATGGCGGTGTTGATGATGTTGAGTCCGCGCCGAAACTCAATGCGTCTGATGACGCGAGCATCAGACGCAAGCGATTCAAGAATGACCAGTTGTCGAACCCAAAGCACGGGGGCTGGGCGGCTGGGATCGACAATTAGTGGATCTGGTTCATTTGAGAATAGAGTCAAGTTCTTCACGCTCATTCTCCGTGAGAAATCGGTTCAAGTCACGCTGATCTTCAAGACGGCCAGACCAACGTAGAGCATCCACGACCAACGACCGGTAATGTGCCGCCAATGGAGAATCGAGGTGCGAGGAATCTTTAAGCGAGAACACGGTTCGCCCATCAGAAAGCCCCGTCTCGATCACACCGTTCTTGACCAGGGCTGATAGCTGACCATCGAGGCCGGGCCAGAAATGTCGGGTTGCAACCATCGACGCACTTCCACTGGTGACAGGCTGATTGTTCGCAATCCGTTCGTGAGCAGTCTTTGTCAGTGCCAGTACAATTCCCCTCTCTAACCTGTCACGATCAAGGGCGTTGGTTGATTGCTCAAGCAGCAATTTGAGCAGCAGAATTCGCTCGCCCTGCGCCAGGCGTTTGCGGCTTGGAGTCGATATCGCATTGCGTCTGTCTGGATGTGCGACACGTGGATCGGCGGGCGGTGGATCGAGTAGGGTCTGGTAGGGGATGCCGGTGCGGATGGCGGTCTGCATGGCGTCGTAGATTTTGAGAATCGTGTCCTTGGTGTGGTAACTGCCGTGTTTGGCGATGTCTTTGCGGCGGACGATGGGGAAGGTGTCCATGATGTAGGAAACGGCGTAGCGGGGCTGGAGGAAACTCTCCTTGAGCCGGGCGAGGTCGTCCGAAGACTCGTTGGCAGCGGGGAGCCAGTCGCCCTGGGGATCGCTGGGGAGGTAGAGGTGGAAGAACGCGGCATCGAGTTCCGCCCGGAGCTGGAAGCGACGCTCTTCGTCCCAGCGGAACGGCGGCCCGTCGTACCCGCAGTCCTGTGCGAACGGTTCCAGGTCCCAAGCGGTATAGGTCAGCTCAAGAACACGCTGTTTTGTCCATTCGCTAAGATTTGGAAAAAAAGTGGAATGTTGTTTCTCATAATCACCTGGATGGAGCACGGGAAACTGTTTGAGATAATGTACGGTCATGGCGGTGCCCGCCACTTTTTGACGCGCAACAAAGTCAAGTACAAAAGCTGACCAACAACCGATTAGACAATGCGCGAGATCCGGACGATCAAGCGTGGACATCGGCAGCTTATTGCTTAAAGCTACTCTCGGGAGAATTGCCCCAATCAGTGTTCGCTCATTTGTGCTGTTTGTGATGTCGCGCCAAGCGAGTCGCCAGTCATGAGTCCATCCACGTCCCAAGATCTTTTGAAGTGCCTTATTCTCTTGGACCATCCATCGAGTCCTGGCCAAGGCAGATGGATCATTGCGGTCTAGGACTGTAATCTCGGAGTCTGAATAGGTTGCCCATCGATGGTCATAGTGGTGAATGAGCTTTGCTTCGTAAAAACGCAGCAAGTCGGCATCTGCATTTCCGGACTCGATCAAGTGGGCGGAGTCGTGAGATGCGTGCATTGCTTCGAGAAACTGAAACCCCCAAGGATTCCTTTCAGCGTCTCCTTCCACGACCATGAGTGGAACTCGCCTGTGTATTGCCTTGGCAACTTCCGCATCGTGTCGGCTTCGGAAGATAGGGCATGTGCGTGTGTTTGGATTGATCTGTGCGAAGTCAGACTTGCTCAACGTAAAGCGTCGCTCTCCATCTGTGAGATCACTCGCTGAATACGCGTAGAATGCAAACTCGAACAGACTGCCTGCTGGTCGACTCGATCCCGCCATAGTGAGAAGACAAAACTTGAGACGGCTATCTACGGATGGGAACAGTTTCTGCCTGTTTTCGAAGTCGAATAGGCTCACTAGCAACCGAGAGTCAATTAGGTCGCGAATGAAGTATTGAGTCGTGCTGTCCGTAGCAATTCCCGATGGAACGATGCAGCCGACCCTCCCGTGAAGTCCCGTATTGCTCCGATTGAGTTCAGCGAAAATGCTGTATGTATTCACGTCGCCGCGACCGCATAGCGGAAATCGTCCGGTATTACGGGCCATATGACCCTCGCCTTCAGCGTGACGGCGTGCATCTTGATACTCTTGGAGCATCCGGACGTCTTTCTCCCGGAGCTCTCGGATCAGTTTTTCACGGATCGATGAATTGCGCGCGTTCGCCACGTCTGGAGCACGTTCTGCAAACCATTCCTTCTCCTGAATCTTCAGTCGCTCCCACGGTGGATTTCCGAGCGTTACGTCGAACCCACCGTCCCAGCCGGTTTGCTCGTTATCAGGTGTCTCACCCTTCCTCGGCATGCAGAAAACGTCCGGGTAAGCGAGGTGCCAATGAAAGAAATGGTATTCGTCCCGCAGGCGTTCGACTTCGTCGCGGACGTGCGGCAATAGGCCAGCGGCGGCGTGTGATTCGACCTTGCGGAAGTCTCGCTCGGTGGGGCAGAGCTTGCCGAGATCGGAGTCGTCCTTCTTCCAGACGAATGCCGCGCACCACGTATCGGCCAGCAGTCGAGCGTTTTGGTAGTCGGCTCCGCGTACGAGAGCGGTATACCGTTCTTGCATTGAGCGGATGTCGCTAATCGAATCGTCATTCAGGATATTCAATCTCACGAATTCGGACGAGAGATTGCCGAGCTTTAGTGGCGGCTCCAGCAGCTCGCGGCCTCCCTGTTCGCGGAATGTTCGCTCTTTCTTGTTCTGCTTCTTCAGTTCGCTGACACGGGACTTCACATCCCCTTCAATCGCAGTGTAGGCATCATCGGGGATGCCCTTGGCGAGCAGCGCGGGTGTGGTGCCGAGCAGGCTGTTGCCGCACTGGATGTGATGGTCGAGGTATGAGAACGGCTTCCCCGGCTCCATCGCTTCCATCCAGAGGGCGACCTTGCACAGTTCGACGGCCATCGGGTTGATGTCGACGCCGTAAATGCAGCGGCCGATGATGTCGCGCTTGGCGTGCTGAACATCGAGCGTGTTCGGCTCGTCATCGCCGGTCCGCAGCCGGGCCAGGTGCATCGCCATCCGCTCGGCCGCCGCGATCAGGAAGTGTCCGCTGCCGCACGCCGGGTCGCAGACCTTTAGATTGAGCAGTTTGCGTTCGGCCTCGGCACGATCAGGAACATCAATGGCGGCGTGAACGACCGGATCGAGGGCCGAATCGAGCAGGCAGTTGATGAGCGAAGTCGGGGTGTAGTAGCTGCCGGTGGTTTTGCGTTCGTTGCCGGAGGCCGTGCCGAGGGTGAACGGCCCCTCGTCGGTGTCGATCTTGGGATGCAGTTCGAGCAGCGATTCGTACACGCTGCCGAGTTCATCGCTGCCGAGGCTGCCGAAGTCGACTGGACGGCGAATGCTGCCGCCGCGCCCGGAAGTGTCTTCCGTGTAACAAAGATGCCGGAAAGCATCGAGCAAGTCCTGATTGGTGAGGAAGGCATTGTCCAGATCGGGCGTGGAGTCGTCCGAGAAAAGGAACGAACCCATGCCGGGAATGCCCAGCGGGGCGTACCCCTCGCGCAGCTTGAGGAACATCACCTTGAGCGATTCGTATAGGTCGGTGTGGGCGGTGCCGCGCCGCTCATAGGCCAGCGTGCGAATGCGGCTGACGGAGTAGAAGCGGGCGTAACGGTCGCTGACTTCGGGCGGAGTGCCGGGCGGATGAAAGAGATTGGCCCCGTTCTCGGTCTTCTTCTCCTCGGCAACGAGCAGCATCAGCAGTCGATAGACGACGCGGAGCAGCTGGCGGTAATAGTCCTGGGTGGACAGTTCGCCGGTCCGCATCCGCTCACGAAGGTCCTGATTCCCCTTGGTGGTCAGAAACCCGGCCCCGAGGGACTTGATCGCCGCTTCGACGCCATCACGCAGTTTGTCGCGGGCACGGGTGCCTTGCTGATCGGCCTGATTGGCCCACCGCTCCAGCCAGCAGTTCTCCGGACCGAGCCGGGTCTTTTCTTCTTCTGCATCGACTGAGTCGTCGCCATCAGCGGTTTCGGCATCGTCGTCGGTGACCAGCTTCTTCTGACTGGTGGCCTTAGCCTTCTTGGCCTTGCCCGTCTTCCGATCCAGGGTGACTTTGGCAATCGGCGTGGGCTGAATCTCGACGCGGGACTGATGGCAAAGCAGGAACAGCAGCATGAAGTCGGCGTAGAGTTCGCCGTCCATCATCGCTTCGAGGTCAAATTCGACATTCGCGGCCCGTGCGAGGGCGGCGTTATCGTGCAGCAGGTAGAGCTTGAGACCGTTGGTGACAAATCCCCAGCGATGCTGGCCGCTGCGGTTGAGCAGCTCCTGAAGCAGGCTGTACGGGGCACGGGTGGCTGCACCGGCGGCTCCCGGCGTGCGGCGGTCGATGGAATAGCGAGCCGACAGCAGGTGGATCGGGACGTGATCTTCCCAGCCGTGGCTGATCGGGTATTCCTTGCCGTCGATGACGATGGCCCGTTTGGGTTGCAGACGCCCGTAGCCGAGTTCCTGAAAGAGCGGCAACAGCCATTCATCGCGCGTGAGCGTGGTGCCGGTATCCGAGGCCGGAAGCGCGGCGAACTTCTTGCGAAACGACTTCCAGGCTGCGAGGGATTCATTCCAGGCCCGGCTGGCCGCTTCATTGAGCCGTTCGCCCGAGCGCAGGTGGTAATCCTTGGGGGTGAGGCCCGGCAGATTGGGATCGCCGTCGACAATGCGCGCGAGCAGATCGACCGGGAGCAGCAGCCCAGCCGTGGAGACCGTCGTGAATGGATTGCGGGTACGAGTTCGCACGAGCGTCTTTCTGGTCGAACATCAACACGTCTCCGTACTTGTTTCCTCTGACCTCACCCTGTCTCCCTGACAGAGGGTGAGGCGAGCCGTTACATCACCGGCAGGTACACATACAGCCCCAGAACGTCCGGCGGCAGTTGCGGCTCGATGCTGTACTTCACGCCGACACGGCGGGAGGCGGTCCGCACACGCTGGTGAGCGTCGAGCAGTTCCTTCCCGTGCGCCTCGGCGACTTCATCGAGATGGGGCCTCAAGTGGCTGACTTCATCGATCACCTTCTGAACGAAGTTGCGAGCCACGTCATCGGTGACGTTGTCATCGGGAGTGGCCAGGAGCAGCGATTCCGCCTCAGCGGGCGACAACCATTCCGCAGCGGAGGGGGCACGGCGGAAGCCGACGATCAGTGTGTCTTCCGCGAGCAAGGGAGTCGACTCTTCACCGCGCGTAGTGATGATGTGATACCGCAGCCGAAGCAGCAGCAACGTCGTCCGGGTGCTGACTGCCTTGGTGCGAATGACACCGCATCGGGCCGCCGGGACCGGTCCGTCGGTGACCGAGGTGGCATCCAGCGCTGAATCCATCACGTAGGTTGCGAGGCCCTCGATCACAGGGTGCGTTCGCGAGAGATACAGCTCATCGTTGGAGACCGGAAGCTGGAAGCGGCCTGCGAACTTCGGTGTGGAGCGGATCGATTCCCGCACGGCGCGGGGGGCTTCCGTCAGGTCGATGTCGCATCGGCCCCCTTGGCGGGTGAGCACCCCTCGAAACGCCTTGACGCTCGATGTGACAAAGGCATCGACGTCCGCAGCCGAGCCAATCGCAGACTGAATCTGGGCCACTTCGTGGGCGACTTCGTCGGGCTTGATCGTGTGCTGGGCGAACAGTGAGCGGCTCTTCTTCTCGCGATCCGCCGCGTTCTGCCATTCGGCGTTGAACTCATTGGTCATCGGCTTCAGTTCGTCATCATCCGGGAACTGAAACATCTGCTGCTGAGTATCTTTGCGCCGCAGCAGCAACCCCTCATACAACGCTTCCAGCACAGCGTTGCTGGTTGTCGGCACGGGGACCGAAACGCCCAGGGCTTTGCGAATCGCCTTATGCTTGCGAATGAGGACTTCCAGGACGACTCCGTCAATCTGATTGTCGGTGCCGTAATAGGTCAGCACTTTGACTTCGGGCTTGGGCTGGCCGAAGCGATCGACACGTCCTTCTCGCTGTTCGTGTCGGGTGGGGTTCCAGCTCAAGTCGTAATGGATGACCGAGTCGAACAGATGCTGGAGGTTGATCCCTTCGGACAGGCAATCGGTGCAGACCAGGACGTACTGTTCGTGATTCCGCATCTCTTGAATGCGGGCCTCACGCTCTGAGGGTGGGATCTGTCCGGTGACGGCGATCACCGTGACCCCTTTCGGGAGCCGCTGGCGAAGCTGCTCGGCGAGGTACTCAGCTGTGGCGATGAAACGACAGAACAAAATCGGTCGGTGCCCCTCGGAGACGAGCTTTTTGACGATCGGCACCATCTGAACGAGTTTGGGGTCGCCGTCGCCTTCGAGCTTGTCGGCCGCACGCGCCATGTCGAGCAATCGCTTCCGCTCCTTGGCAGCGTCCGATTCATTCTCTTCGAGGTCAGCCAGGTCCGCACCCGCCGTGATGTCCGGGGCGTCGGCGGAGTCTTCGGCGTCATCATCGAAGACGAGCGGGCGACTGATGTCATCAACCTCATCCGGTGATTCCGCTGCAATAGACTGGAGCTTGCTCCGCAGGGTCGCAGCCGCAGCGGCCGGACTGCTGGCCAGTGCCCGTAACAATGCCAGCGCCGCCCACCAGCGAACACGTTGCCGCACTCGGGACATTCCCTCCGATTCCAGCACGACTTCGCGAGCATAGCTCAGCAGGCGGTCGAACAGCTTTCGGTACTCTGATGTGCCGAGCTTATAGGTCTGCTCCTGCTCCAGGCGATCAGGAAACGAAGTGTCCGATTCCAGGTAGTGCCTGATGTCACCGCGACGTCGCTGCACGAAATACTGGGCGAGACGTTCGCGTTGTCGGCGGTTCTCGTCACCGGAGAGGTCTGTGGGAAGTTCGGCAAACTCGGGATTAAGCAATGCCAAGAGTGAGCGGAAGCCCTCTTCATTGCCCGAGTGGGGTGTCGCCGTGACGAGGAGCATGTGCCGATTCGGACTCTTGGAAAGCTCCCTCACGACTTCGTGGCGCTGCTGCCGTGTGCCACCCCGCCCTGGTTGGGCGGATGACGTACAGATATGTGCCTCATCAACGATCACCAGTTCAGGACAGGCACGGATGAAATCGTTACGGCGCGATTCACTCTTGATGTAGTCGAGAGAAACAATCGTGTAGGGAAACACATCGAAGACGGATCGGTTGCCGCAGACCCGATCGAGGCGTTTCGCCGTGCTGGAGAGGACGAGTTCGGCCTCGATGTGAAACTTGTCGCGGAGTTCGTCCTGCCACTGTTCTGCAAGGTGTGGTGGACACAACACTGACATACGCTGGACCTCGGCCCGATCCAGGAGTTCCCGAGCAATCAACAATGCCTCCACGGTTTTCCCGATACCGACGTCGTCAGCGATCAGGAGCCGCACGGGATCGAGCTTCAGCGCCATCAAGAGTGGCACCAGTTGATAGGGTCTCGGCTCGACGGCAATCTTGCCGAATGATCGAAACGGCCCGGCACTGGAACGGAATCCGAAGCGGATCGCATTCCGCAGCATGCGACACGATTGAAAATCACCCAGCCGTGTCGGGTCGGGAAGGTCGAAGCTCGCCGGGTCGACCGACTCCAAATGAGTATCGATCCCGGCGACTTCCGCATCGGTTCCCCCGAGTGGGCGAACGACCAGAAAATCATCCTGTGACTCGGGCAGGACGACCCATTCGCGTCCGCGAGCCTTCACCAATGTTCCGACGGAAAAACTCATTGTTAGCCTCTCGTGTTTCCGGGTTGGCTCGTCAGGAACTCAGATGGCTTGCCGACGGACGTGACAAACACTTCATCACGCGCACGCGTAATCGCGACGTACAGAAGTTGTCTTTCCCGCTCGTACGCGGCGTCATAGTCCCCTTGATCCCGCATCTTGGACAAGGTGAAGGCATGTGGGACGACCCCCTGGTTACAGTCGATGACGAAGACAACTTTGAACTCCAGCCCCTTGGCCCGGTGCATCGTGCCGAGATTGATGCCCCTGACTTCTGACAAATCTTCTTCGTCGTTCAGCGGGGCAATCTCCAGCTTCGCATCCGTCAGGATGTCACGGATGGATTTCAACCGATTGCTCGACCGGGCGAAAACAGCGATTTCTCGCGGCGAAATTCCCTGTTCGAGCAACAAGCGAACCTGATCAAGCACGAACTTGGCTTGCTCGGCTTCGTTGGGAAACTCTCTGATCGTGGGTCTGGGGCCATTCAGCAGACTCTGAGATCGCCGGTCTTCCGCACCGTCATCGAAGTCATTGGACGTGGTGGCCAGCAAGCCATCGGCAAATCGGCGGATTTGCTCCGTGGTGCGGTAATTGATTCGCAGGATGTGGGACCGTCCGCGAACATCGATTCCGAGCTTCTTCAGGCTGAATCCCCCCGGATAGATGCGCTGTCCGGAGTCTCCTAGCAGCATGAAGTCACCCGGATTCTGTGCGGAGAGCGCCTTCAAGAACCGAAGCTCTTGCGGTTGAAGGTCCTGAACCTCATCGACAATCACCGCATCAAACGGGCTTTCCACGTTTCCAGATTCCACGGCTTCGCGTGCGATGCGACAAATCGCTGACCACGGATACGCATAGGCCGCCATGAGGTCTTCCCAAATGCGTGCAAATACCTTCCAGCACTCCTTGCGCTGTTTGATCGTCAACGGTTTTCCGCGACCGGTACGAACGGCATCCCGATACTCCTCCCAGGTCGTGATGCCCTGCGGTTCGACCACGGCATTCCACTCTGTGACGAGGAATCCTGAGTCGAACAGGTATCCCCCATGACTGTGATGCCGATTGACCAGCGCTTCGATCTTGTCCGATTCCAGGGGCCTGAGCTTCGGATGGGTCGCTTTCGCGAGGGCTAGTGCCTGCCTATGGACGGTACTGACCGTGACTCGGCTTTCCGTCGACCCGTCAAACGCGTTTTGAGTTCCGGCGCAGAGGATGTGGATGTTCCGTTCGATGTTCCGGCAAAGCGTTGTCACGAACGAGGTGAGCAGCACGCGCTTGCCTTGCGAAGCCAGTCTGCGGGCTCGGTGCATTCCGACGACGGTCTTACCCGTACCGGCAGCACCAGAGACTTTGGCAGGTCCATTGAATTCCTGGATCACCAGCAAGCGTTGAGACGGATGCAGAAAACGCACCCAGTCCTCGATCGGACGATCCAGTACGCTGGCCAGATCGGCTGCATCCTGGACGATCCAGAACCGTCGCAAGTTGTCTGGACTCTGTTCAACAGGCGCGGAGGCCGGGACTGGGGGCGGTGGCGTGACCAGTTCACCCGTCGAGAGCGTTACCAGCCTTTCGGCGACTTCTTCAGGCAGCTTCTGACAAACCGCCAACAACTGGTCATCGTTTTGAATCTGTCGGATGATGGTGAGCCAATCCGTGGGGACGCCAAGGCTCAGCAAGTAGCCATTTTCGTAACCCGCGAAGATCCTGGTGGAATTGGACGTCAGGTCCGCTTCAGTCACCTCATACTGCGCCGCCTGGGCAGTTTCAACGATCTGGAGCGTTCCGGTGACAGGATGATTCTCCATCCTGCGACGCTCGGCCCAGCGGTACGCATCTTCGTGGTGGCCCGCATACAGGAGCGTCAACATGCCATTGCTTTGATGAAGTATCGTGCGCAGGTCTTGCGTAATTCGAGCCGACTTCATGTTGCCATCTTTGGCACCTTGAATCGTCTCGAAATTTAGTCCTGGGCTGCTCGGGTCATCCATGAACTTCGTCAGAAAGTCGAGGACACGGCCACGGTCAGCAGTGCTCAACTTCTTTGTGGAAGCCGAGAAGGTCTTTGCGATGCTCACGGCGATCATCCAAAACCTCCGAGCTTCGAAAGAATCTTCTCCATTGCCGACGATTCGGTGGGATCAATCGACAGTGCTGCATAGCCCTGCGCTGCAATTGCCTCCAAGAGCGTGTTGCCCGCTTGTTCTCGACCATCGATCACCCACAATCGCTGATCATTTTTCGCGATGTCGAGAACGTAAGCCCCCAAGACCCGTCCGCCCGTGGCGACATCACCACCGGGCTCAATAATCAAGCCGTCACGACCAGAAAGCTCTTGGACGATGGGATGCCAATCGCCGGGGAACAGTTTGAGGTCCAATAAATCACCCGTCAACGCAGCAGCCGGTTCAGGAGAAGACGTGGCTTCGCGAATAACTCCGAAGATGTGCGGGTGGGCAGCGAGAATCTCATTCCACTGAGCCTCGTGATGAAACCGCAAGACTGTCAGACCAAGGTCTTCCATTGCGGCTGTCTTCTCCCGATCACGCTGTTGCCGATCCGAAAAGTCATGGGGTGGTCCATCGACATAGATCACCGTGTGATGCTTCTCATATACGAAGTCGGGTCGGGTCGCACATTGGTCGTAGAACTTCTGCGCGCAGGACGGAAGACGTAAATCACGAGACACCAGGTAATCCAGCCACGACTTTTCCAGATGGCTATCGCATTGAGACTTCAACGTATCCAGGTGAGCGCTGAATGCTTTGATTCCCGGAGAGGCCTTGACGCGGCTTTTTGTCATTTCGAGCAGGAAGTCGCGGATTTTCTTGCGATCTAGGAGTTCATGATCACGTTGATTGGAGTAGCTCATGAGGCAGTCGTAGCACGCGGCTTCACAGTCTTCCGTCGCTCCGGATGCGCGTCGCAAGTCATTTCCCGTTGTGGGGTCAAAATGGCAAAGGCGGAGAGCTTCTTCCGCAATCAGTGCCAAGGAATCACCGCTTTCCAGGATTCGACGCAAGACGCCAGCGCCACCTTCAGCAGACTCGAAGAACAGAATTCGCTTCCGGTCGTTGACCGACGGGAGGGGTTCGGCTGCCAATTCATTGTCTTCCAGTTGGTAGATTGTCTGGATGGCCTTCTTCAGGGCGGCTTGCAATGACGCCATCTCGTCGGTTGAGAGTTGTGTCGCCGGTTCGAGAATCAGGCAGTTTCGACGATCTTCCACGTAAGGAACGACACGCTGCGTTCGTGCTCCCAACGGATCGGCGGGATCTTCATCGTCTGGAAGTTGATCCGACCGTTGCCAGTATCCTTTCTCGACATCCAGAACGAATCCATGCTGATCCCGGTTGGCTCGCCTTCGCCAACCTAGGTTGATTCGCCAAATCGTCGCAGCGTCCCCATAAGTGAGAGTGCAAATCGACGAGGACGAGCCGCTCACTTCTGCAACCTGGTAATACGCGAGTCCGCCCACCTCCTTGAAACGCAGGCCGGTTCGCAATTCGTACCCCATCCGGACTCGCTCTTCTTCATCGGAATTGATTCGATCGCGCCTCTTCGTCGCGACGTTCTGGAGGCGAAGCAGTGAATCGATTCTGGCGAGACGGTAACTATGGCAGTTCTCGCAGCGATCTGGCCCGGCTTCACCCCAATTCAACTCTCGCATATATCCGCAGTCTTCACACTGCTTGGCGGAACCCGTGAGGGGCACATCACCATCGGCGATGGGGAGAATCACTTTGTTGACAATGTAGCGAGAGCCTTCGTGGTAAATGATGCTCCGAGGGCCGAATTCCGAAATGGCGAGGAAACGCGGGCGGGACAGAAATTCGTCCTGACCTTTGGTCTTGCGGCGTGCAGGGATGTAAGCGGAGAGCGGCAAACGAGGGAAGTTATATCCAGGCAGGAAGCCCTCACTGGCGAAATACCGGTAACTGTAAAAGTCGGACTGAATCACGCTCTGCGAATCCGTCAGCAAATCGATCTGGGCTTCGGCTTCGCGCCGCAGGCGTCGGGCCTCATCCCACTGAGATCGCATCGCCACGTCACCGATGATAACGTTTTGCCGTTCGAACTGATCTTTCGCTGCCCGGAACAGGCTTCGCCACCGCTGGCAGGCATCTTCGAAAGCATGCAGGGAGTGATCGAGTGTCTGTTTCAGCCACTCGCTGGTGAACCAGGGGGAGGTCCCTAGTTCTTCAGAAATGGTTCGCAGAACGGCAGTCGCCTTCGCTCGAGCGGATTCGGTGGCAGACTTCTTCGATAGTCCAGCAACCTTGCTGGGCAGCATTGTCAGCGAAGGGTTTGCACCTTCGACGTCCAACAGGTCCGTCAGAGAGTTTCCGAGCCATTCACCGGTTTCTGCCAGCCAGATCGCGTGAACGTGTGCCCTGACCAGGTCTTCGTTTGCCAAATCCAGTCGAGGAGGGCTGACGGCACCGGCCACCATCCGCTCGGGCTGACGGAAGAAATACTGATCATGGGAACTGCCTGACGTGCAATAGGTTAGGACAAATGCCGGTTGTCCACTTCGGCCCGCTCGACCGCTGCGTTGCGCGTAGTTCGCGGGTGTGGGTGGGACATTTCGCATGTTGACGACATTCAATTGGCGAATGTCGACGCCCAGTTCCATCGTTGGTGAGCAATACAGGACGGGGAGTTTTGCTGATCCAAAGTCCTGTTCCCGCCGTTCGCGTTCTTCATAAGGAACCTGTGCCGTATGCTCCCGCGCCTCCAGTCCACGGAGATCGTTAGCCACGGTCTTGTAGAAATTGACAAAGAACTCGTTAGTCTGGCCACCATCCTGTGGAGGATTGGGAACCCGGATCGGATCGTGAAATGCGACTGTCCCATCGGCAACGACCCAATTCATGGCCGATGCGGAGAGCTGGTAACCCGGAAGGTCGTCATCGATGGGGTCAACGATCTGGACGATGTAGCCCGCGTTGGCGAGTACCCGGAACAAATCCTGAATGATTAAATCTTTATCAGTGAGCTTCAGCTTTCCCTGTGAGCGATCAAATTCTGGAAGGGTGCTTGGTCGACCGAGAAAAATCCCGAATCCGCTCCTCCCCGACACGTATGTGTAGAACTGACGATCATGGGTGCGTCGGCCACGTGGGAATACAGCCGCAGCCACTTCTGGCCGCTCCTGCTCGTCGATGGCCCACGGTTCCCGGAGTCGCTGCGAACTTTGCTGCTGCAACCGTTCAAAGAACTCCGTGGTCAGATAGTCGACATCAATAGCCAGCTCGCGACGAAGGTAGTCGAGTAGGGCTTTCGCGATACGCTCACGGGTGTGCGGAGTAGCAGTTGTCAGGGCCGCGTGAGTTCCACTCCAGAACTCTTCTGCCCTGCAAAGATCCATCAACGACGGATACTCGATTCGCAGCAACCCGCACTGTTCGAGATTCGGAGACGTCACTCGCCATCCGCGTTTCTGGTCTCGGTAGAGGCGGTACCCAAGAACATTTCGGAAGGCTCGTTCCGTATCGGCTCGCTGGGCAAACTGGACGCCTGGCTCGCGGGCAAAGAGTTCGAACGGCAGGTTCAGTGCCTTGAAGACGCGTTGAGTCAGTTCATCGTGCGGAATCCCAGCGTCGCCCGCCGCCGCAACGGCCTTGTAGAGCGCCGACCGCAGCAGGCTGACTTCCACGAAATCGTTGAAGTGACCAGCCTGAAGCGATGCGTCCTGCCGATTGTCTGTGAAGCTCAGGAGCTTTCGTGCGAAATCCTGAAGCGTTGGCTCGTTCCGCAGCAGGCGGACACTCGACAAGCTAAGGATGGTCGTGGCCGTGCTACGTCCCCCGCTCGCGAGCGTGGCCAGTTGTCCGTAATCAGATGCTCCAGTTCGAACGCGGTAAGAAACACCACAATTCTGACAAAAACGAAACGGCGTGCTCGTATAAGAGTAGATTAATCCCTGTGCGTCGACGGTTCCATCAGGGCCAATCACGATGGGTTTCGGAACGTCATCGCGGAGGTTGCTTCGAACGCGTTGCCGACCGCGATGCTCCTCCAGCCAATCATCCGGGAGCTGCTGGACAATCTCATCTGGATCGTCTGGCCAAGGCTTCTCTGGATCACGATAGAGAAAGCCCGCCTCGCCTTCGGCGGGATCTTCGACCCGGTCATTCAGGTCACGGGGCCGGAAATGAACCCGGCCAGTACCTACATCAGTTGATTTCCAGACGGAATAGTATTCCGCGCCACACTCTCGGCAGAAAGCCAATGGAAGAAGGATCTTTTTTCGATCACTGTTCGGTACGAATTGTTGTCCGCTGAGCGATAAGTACCGATGGTCATTCTCCTCCAACGATGCAAACACAGCATCGCCGCGACTGATGAACTGATGGAGCCGAAATGCAAAAGGCTGCCGCTTGGTCTCGGGGTGGGGATGACAATTGCACCCCGCCAGCAGCCAGCGTTCGATGGCGTCTTCGCATTCCTTGACTGTCATTCCCACCAAATCGGATAGCTGTTTCGCGGCACCACTCGGCCCTTGAATCGGTCGCGGACGGGCACGAACGAGTCGATTCGTACCGTTCTCGCGAGTCAGGCCAAGGCAGTCTTCCAGCCAGCTTGCGATCGGTTTCCGTATGAACTCATCGTAGTTCGTTGGGAAGCCGTCTGTTTCGGTAACATCAAGCCGCAGGCGAGTGACGACCCGCGGATCGCTGAAATCCACCTCGACGGTCTCACGGGTAAGGGTCTCGCCGATGATCGAGCTGGGTAGTACCTCTGTTCCGAACAATCGAGAAGCGACCGAGGCGATTTCAAGACGCTGCTCGTTGATTGTCCCGCCGCTTGCCATCGTGGCCGAAGTGCCAACACAGAGAAGTGATGTTGCGTGGCAGGCTTCACGAACGCGACGGACAAGCAATGCGACATCCGCGCCCTGTCGACCCCGATAGGTATGCAGTTCATCCAGGACAAGAAAACTGAGATTGTGGGCGGAACTGACGAGCGCCTGTTCGAATGGGCGAGTTAGCAGCAATTCCAACATGACATAGTTGGTCAACAGGATGTCCGGAGGGTTTCTAGTGATCTCCTCTCGCTTCTCGCGTGTTTCCTGGCCTGTGTAGCGCTCGAAGCGGACGGGTTCAGACCCCGCTCCGAATCCCAGCCGCAGAAATTTTTCAAGTTCCCCATACTGGCTGTTACACAAAGCGTTCATCGGATACACAACAATGGCCTGGATACCCTTGCCGCGACCATTTCGGAGAACGTAATCGACGATGGGAATAATATAGGCGAGGCTCTTACCAGAGCCGGTCCCAGTGGTCAGAACGTAATTGCGGCGTGCCTGCGCCTCTCGGATGGCATCCACCTGGTGTCGGTGGAGTCGCATTGGTATCCCACGCGGGTCAGATTGCGACTTAACTCGAAAGACATCTTTGGACATCTGGTGCAGAACACCCGCATCGACCAGCTCGTCGATCCACCCGCCTGATTCAAAGCTGGGATTCATCTGGATCAGCGGCTGCGGCCAAAGTGCTTGATCCGTCAGGCTATCGTCAACAAAGCGACGAAGGCGTGGCTCACGAATGCGAACAAAACTACGCACGTATTCGGCGTAGTCGTGAATCACATCGTCTCGCAGCTTGAAAACGTCCATTCTACTCTTAAGCTCCGTATCCTGAAGACACAACCTCCTCGTACCATTATTCCGTTGATCCTGACCCTACCCCAGCAGATGTTCAAATGTTTAGACCTCCTCGAGATGCAGAATTTTGTATCAAGAATTCTGCGGCGAAGAAAGTTGCAAGTACAGTGAGTTCATATTCAGCAATATAAGATTCGAGATTTGGTGACATAAGTAATTGGTAGGAAGCAATCGTAATTCTTCCATCAAATTCAAGAAGTCACCCTTAAGAGATACTCATAGAGACCCAAAGAAACTAGCAATTCTCTGGCCAAATTCCACTGGAACGTAACTGGTTCACTATACGAAAAGCAATAAGAGTCTGACTGCTTGCGTTGATGGATGTGAACCTGATTCTGATCGTGTCGATTAAACCAATTACGACGGACAAGGGCGTATGGACATTCGATCTTGCAGGTGATGAGCTGATTATGTGAGGATAACTCGACTCAAGGAAGAGGGATTATGCTCAAGCGACATGCACTTTCTGATGAGCTTTGGAAGCGCATCGAACCACTTTGCCCCGGCAAAGCTGGCGATCCCGGTCGTACGGCGGCCGACAATCGGCTCTTTGTCGAGGGGGTGATTTTCGTACTCAAAACCGGAATTTCCTGGGCAGATCTCCCCGAGCGATTTGGTTTGCACAACTCGGTTTGGAGGCGGTACGACCGCTGGTGCGAGAGAGGGACTTGGCAAAAAATTGCCCAGGCTCTGCAAGATCCGGAACTGGAGGAAGTCCAAATCGACTCAACCACGGTAAAAGCTCATCCCGTTGCTGCGACGGGGCGCCGTCAGGCCGGGGAAAAAAAGACGCGGCCGGTGAGCGCCGCTGTCTGGGACGCAGTCGCGGTGGATTGACGACGAAAGTTCACGCCGCTGTGGATGGTCGCGGACGGTTGCTCAAGTTGATCCTCACACGAGGACAGAGCGGCGACGCCCCGGTGGGAGAAAAGCTGCTGGAAGGTCTTTGTGCGAATCATGTCTTGGCGGACGCAGCCTACGACAGCGACGCGATCCGGCTGCGTGTAAAGCGGATGTGGGCGCAGGCGTGTATCAAACCGAAGGGGAACCGGAAGGTGAAAAAACGTTGTGTTAAGGAGCGCTACCGGCACCGGAACGTGATCGAGAGGTTCTTCGGAGCCTTGAAACGCTTTCGCCGCATCGCCACCCGATATGAAAAGAAATCCGCGAACTTCGCGGGCTTCCTCTGGTTCGCCTCCCTATTCACAAAGCATTTCTGAATCTCTAAAGGCCCTTAGGCCTTTCAAAAGTTGCACCAGACCGATTCGGTCATCGTTTTCTTCTGCTTTCGTCCGGACACCTTGTTGTCAATGTTGAAGTCATGGCGTTGCCAACCAGAAAGAACGTCGTCGTAAAGCGCATTCGGATAGCCTGACAACATAACTTTGCCCTTGCAAAATCGAATGGCCTCCACAAGGCGAATATGTTCCTCATTTGTCATTTCGTGTTTATAGTCGCTACGACTCACGCGAGTTGACGACAGATAAGGGGGATCGAGGTAGAAGAGCGTCTTTTTACCATCTTGCTGTTGGATCAGTTCGACAGCATCACGACAAAGAATAACGACTCGTTGGAGTCGATTATGGACTGCTTTCAGCCCATCAACAGCGCTCAGCCAGGCTGATGCTTGTTCATTCATCTGTTTGCGTGTTCGATTACGACTGAGCGTCGCAAAATTCTTCATTGAGCCAGCACGACTCTGTCGACAACGGACGAAAAAAGCGACTGCCGCCTCCACATCGACTTCGTGACGCGGAACAAGTCGGTGAATTGCCGAATCGAACTCGTATTCTGAAAATGGGGTCACACTAGCGATTTGACTAAATCTCGAAAAAGTCCTTTCATCCTTTAATACATTCCAGAAGTTCTGAAGTGAGCTGTAAACATCGTTGACGACTTCTGAGATCCCCTGCTCGTGAGACATTTTTCCCCACTGATGCCGAGGATCGAGAGGATCTTTGTTGAGTAGTACTGATAGCCCTCCACCAAATGGCTCAACGTAGTGCAGATGTTTTGGCATCAGATCGACGATTTTGTCTGCCAAATAGTGTTTACCACCGTACCACTTGAGTGGCTGAGTCAGTTTCGTGCCCGTCATCCCGCCTTCTCCGCGTTAGGTGCTCGCCAAACTTTCCACTCAACCATTTCGATCTTGATTGATGGATCGTCTACATTTTGAAATTTCAGCGTCAATCAACACATATTTCTTTCATCCTCACGGTTACTTTTTGGGTTCTTGATGAATGAGTCGTGATGCAAGTCATCAAAGTTTCTCCAATTGGCTGCGTTCCGAATCATTACAGCTGAAGCAGGGATTCTGAAGCAACTTGAATTACTAACGGATGTATAATCTTGCCGGATATGCCAATCGGTGAATCAAAGTGACAGAATTTCAGATTCTATCGGAACCAGAACAGGGCGAGATCCGCGCATTCAACTCACAAATGCTTTGCCGTCAACCTGAAACTGACTTTGATAAATCACAACCGAGACCACAGGATTATGGAAGTAAACTTCTGCACCATTCGGATCAGCAAGATATCTGAAACCAGCATTAGCGTAATGTACAGGCTGATGATGTTCTTCGATCAATCAGCCACTCCGACATGGATTCTTACTCACAACGCTCATGATTGGCTGTCCTATTGGCACCTCTTGCAGAGAGTTCTTTCTGCTAACTCTCACGCTTAAGAGTTTGGCCACTTCTCCGACCTATCCTGCGACGAAGCTAAGAGTCTTCTAAAGAACCCCTGCTTGATTAAGGCATGCCACAATCAAGCAGGGGGTCACCAGTGAATAATAGACGATAAGCCATGCCGAGAAATGGCGAGAATCACCCGCCATCGTCAATCACTTCCTCAACGCTTATTCCACAGAAACAAGCTGCCCCGGGCTGGCTGACGAATGCTGCAACTTTTTAATGGTGGACCTCTTCTTTTCCACGGAGATGCGAAATACATACCACTGTTTATGCGATTCGCCGAATCGCTTTCGATAGGCATACCGACCACCGGGCCTACCCGCCTCTCTCGGCTCTTGATGCAAAACTCCCCGCTGCTTAAACGCTTTAAGTACAGTCTTGGCATCAAGATCAAACTGATTTCCAACAAACCTACGAAATGTTACCGAATTGATCCAAAGAAGTTTTTTGGACCGGTCATAAACCCATTTGGCGTCTTTGTCTTCATCAGTTGCCCGATTCGCCAGGCGAGTCGCAATTCTTGTCAGTGTATCAAGCACCTCGTGAAACGTGTCAGCTCGCTTTAGAGAATTGTAGATTTCCGGTCGCATGGAGCGAACGACGCCCTTTAAGGCAGAACGTAACTCTGGAAAACAGCTTCGTAACAATCGATTTGCCACCCGGACTGTGGCCAAATTCCTCGCGACGAGATCCTCCAAATGGTGTTTTCCTGGAAGATGAGTCCGCTCCATTTCATACATTTCATCCCAGAGCGATCTCCAACGAGACCAGGACTGTTTGTGCTTCAAAAGAAAGCGAACGAACTCTCGCCCGCCATGTCCATAGTTCGAGTTTGCCGCTCTTTGGAGCCGAGAGACTCGACTTCCTGTGGCGGAAGATCGATCTCCAAAGGGTTGCCGCGTACATTCCAAAACCCTTCGCAGTGCTCCCTGATTCTGAAGCTGACTCATCAATGATGATTCACCCGTCACGAGAACCACAGTGCGAATCTTTCCTGTGGATTGTGATTGTCCATTCTTCAATCGGTCGCGTCCGACTCCATTTCCGACCGTGTAAATCAACCGTTCCAACAAACTTTGGTCTGACTTGCTCACAAGCGTCGTCTCATCAATAAACATCGGGAGGTCTCGCTGCGCTTCCGCCCGATTGAACAGCGCATTTTCCGTGGCCTGAAAACTCCGAATAAGACTTCCTTCATTCGATGGGTTTCCCCAGGCGGAAGCAGCTATTTGCAAAGCCGCCGTCTTCCCGGTTCCTGATTCACAAGCCAAGCTAAAGGTATAAGAATGTTGATCAAGAATCCTCAGAAGAGGGGCCACGAAAGTGGTCACTGTCATAAAACGAGCGACGGGATCACCTGCAATCACGCGAACCAAATTCAACCAACCCTCCAGTGTCCCCTTGGTACAAAATGTCTTCTGAAGATCGATCCGATCAAAATCACTCGGTAATAACTCCGCTGTATCCTTTTGAGAAGATTCCGTTGTTTCTTCGCTAGGAATAAACTCCGGGCCATACAAGAAGCCTAAAGGTTGCGTTTCTCCGTTGAATGCCCTGTGGCGGTCGACATAGCCCACATGGTTTGACTGCCAGATTTTTGGCAACGCATTTTCAAATTTGGAAACCGTGCGAGAAAAGTATTCTGCCAATTTAGGAGCAGCTTTGGGAAACACGCTGACGCCTTGATTGAGTAAACTCCCAACTTTCCTATCACAGACTGAGTCGCAATAATCCATATCAAGATGTTTACCGCCATCCCGAGTCATAAACAGAAGCCGCAGTTTCCTTGAAGAATTCTCATTCAATGGCTGAACTTCAGCTAGCACCACGATGGGTGTTGTCGTTACTAAGAGTTCGCCCTTACGAACTCCATCGCGTGTCACTCGATAGTCGCCAGGAATTAGCGGCGAAACCCGCAAAGGATAGTCATGAAAAATCTTCTGAAACTCTGAACTACTCGCATCTAGTTGCGAATTCTGTTGGTCGTTTGCGGAGGTGCGATGGGAAGCTTCTTTCCGTAATCTCTCCCACTCATCTAAAATTTGATCGGTTAAGCGAAGATCTTTCAACTTGAGCCGCTTCTGATACTTTGCTAGAAGCTTGAGCGATTTATCAATGCCACAAGTCTCTGATGATATTGCCAGAGCAAGATTTGCCGCATACAGCAGTCGAGTTCGCGAACGTTTTGAAAGCTTCCGAGGAAGCAGTCTTGAGAGTGCACTCAAAAACTGGGGATCATCCTGTTCTGAGCCAGTACTCCACCTGAGGAGTGGAGAGTATCTCATCAGGCACGGTACTAACCGAGCAAGCTCTGACTCTTCGAAGAACTTCAGATTTCGAAGATTGACGATGGGCTTCTTGTCTGGTGTACAGCGGCCGATAAAGTGCCCCAAAAAGTTTTGGTCTGTAAGTTCAGCAATTCCAAACTTCACTGATTCCCCCTCACAACGAATGGAAACGCAGGGAGTTTCTGGGGGTTGTGAAATCGGAACTTTCGATCGATTAGAACTCTTGCGATTGCGGTTTTCTGTCATATGGAGTTTTCCTGAAACAAAATGGAAGACTGATTTGTGGACGTAGCTCGGGCTCAGCTTTCCTGATCACCAATCGGGCTGCGTGTCTGAACGCCAAAAATAGGTACTTGGTCAATAAGTCGACCAGAAAGTCGTCCTTAACTGTTTAAGGGCGCCTACCAATTACTCTGGCTACTAACCAGGTCAATCGCGAGATTTTCCCTGCCAACGGAACTTCTGTGGCTCGGTCGATTCAATCGCTCGCGTCAAAAAAAATTGGCAAAAAATTCATCGAGAGCCATCGCGCAAGGATGACAACGATGTAACCACACGCATGCAGAGTAAATTGTTATTCGACAGAAATTTCGAATACGTCGCTCAATGCATCAACTCGGTGGTGTCTGCCACTCATAAAAATTCGTCCCGGGAGTCGCACTTTCGGGCTCCCCACACATCATTAATAATTCATAAACTTTCAGTTGAATTCAAAATGTTATACTTGATCAATTCCTTTCTAATCGTCGGCCACCGAGCAGAGATCGAGTGACGATTTTGCGGATCTCTTGAACTCACCAGCGTGTTGCCCGGGGCTCATTAAGCCATAATGTGCGAGCATTTTGGAAACCCACGGCAGAGCGCATATTGCCGTGAATCCAGTCACACCCTATCAGAAACACACCAGTTCGATTTGTCGCCAAAACAAAGAACCTTGGACGGACGATGAATGTTCGTGACAAATCCCATCTTTTTTCGTCGAGAGTCTCGAACATGTGTCGCAAACTGTTGTCAGGCTCCTGATTACAAGAAAACAAGCCGGGCAAAAATGTGAGAGATACCAGAACTCCGAACCACCGAATGACAGATTTTTACCTTTCGGCTAAATCCACTCTAACTTCTCAATATGTAAGAATCTTTTGATCTGTTTGGCATCACAATTTCTTGGTCAATTCTGTGGCCAGTGACCAAGTCTCTCATCTCTCGATAGTTTTCAGCATTATACGGAGACTCAAAACCTTATTCCAACATGTGCACCAAATCATAATCCAGATCACCGATTGATCATCACTCAGTCAAACGACCCTCAGCCCTAAATTTCCCAACGGATCACTTGACATTTCAGTCCTCATGATTCGCGCAATGAAAAGACCGAGTCCAAATGAATCCAGGTTTTTGACCCAATGAATTTCTCGCCGAAACTTGGCACGACATTGGTGGTCGCATGATTGTCTGACAATTCAGGATTCAGACACTGTAACTGTGACGAGTGTATCCTTGGAAAAGGAGCAGCACAGAATCATACGGACCACTAACCAGGCTAGCGTTCACACTTAATCATGCCGCCCAAAGCACTCGAATGACCATCTGATGAACCATCATGAGGCAAACACTTATCGCAAAGGCATGATGCCAGAAAAACCTGGGTCCTCAAGAAGGTCTCTTTTGCAGAGGAGATGCAAGCCTTGAAGGTCAATGTCCCTCGAAAAATGCTGCGAAGACTGGCTTTGAATCTTCGGTCGTCTAAGCATCCTGAGTTTGCGCAGTTCATGAGTAGTTATTTGATTCAACGGAGTCGCAGACAAATCAAACGACAAATGGATGGGCGAGCGTCGTTATCTTCTGTTTTATCCTGCGAAACGTCAGTTCAATTTCCTTCAGGAAATTTTTTCTCCGCAATTGGGACTGATTAACAGAAAGAACTCTGGCACGTAATGTGAGCCAATTCCTCAAATTTCGCTGAAACCTGTATTCCCACCGACTTGTACCGGATATTGCCGCATTTCATCGCGTGAATAGAGATCCCTATCAGAATTGCCCTCGGTCATCTTTTCGCTTTCTCATCTTCTCATATCATGGTGAACTCAGGGAGCATGACCGAGAGTATTCTAGATCAGACCTGAAAACAGATAGGGATTGAGATAGTGCCGAATTGTCAGCCGATATCCCAGTTCGCTGTGATTTTATTTCAAGATCATTTTGCTTATCTGGACTGAGAAATCTGTCAGAAGACCTTCTTTCGGATTGATAATGGCATGGAGTTCTTCAAACTCCTGATTCACGACACCTGCACAGGAATCTCGCAGCGATTGTCTCGCGTTAGCTAGAAGCCGCCGAGTCAGAAAGCAAAAAGCCTCCACAACTGATCGAGATTATTTCTCTCGCCAGGCACTTTGAAAAACTGAGAGAACTCCTACTGTCAGCCAAGAAAGCTTTGATAATGACCCGGATATTGATAATCAAGCTGCGGACTTCATTAGTGCCGAACAGTGAAACCTAAAAGGTGGCCATGATTCTCCAGGACAATTCGATTCCTTTAACATTAAAGGAAACCAGCTAGTTTTGAATGAATCCGTACCAACCAGGATTAACATTCGAAAGAGTGATTTTCGAGGTAATCTATTTCGAAATTGTCAAAATCTTAGATCTGATCGCCCTCCCCAGGAATTGCAATCTGATTGCGAGCGAAGTTTTCACCTCTTGTCACTCTAATACACCAGCAGCCATTTCACAGGTTGAATAGTTGTCCCGTTGTTGTACTCGCGATGGATTGAACTGAAATCCTACGTCCATTATCAATAGATCTGAATGGGAATTCTCACTTTGCCTTCCCTGATCAAGCCAAACGGAGACATTGTTCGCTTCCATCCGTGCTGATCTTGGCCCTATGATCTGGCACGACATCAATTTTGTGGGGTAGGCTCATCGCCTAAGTTTTCTTCACCGACAGCTAGACTCCGACGATCAGTCTCCATGGAAATCGTTATGCAATCCGGTACTCAGGCATCAATACCGACAATTCTCCCAGCTTCGACCCAAGTTTCGGAGCGATCGTCCCCATTGCCACTCCATCAATTGGAGACGACAGCTTCGAAGGATGATTCCCATAAGTCGCCAGACCGTGTCCCTTGGCTCAACTACCGGCCTGAATTCTTTGAGAATCTCGCCACGATTTTGTTTCGCTCCGCACGTCGCCATATCGCGGTCACAGGAATGCCGGGAGTTGGCAAAACATCTGCCCTGCGAGCATTTTCTTCACTCCTGCAATCTCAGGAGTGGGCTTTCCTCAAAGATCATGTCTGCCTGGAACTTGATGCTCGAAATATTGGCCCTGAAGATACTCGGGCCGTGCTGGAAATGACGATCTCTTCAATTCCGGCCAACACACCTTGCCTGCTTTTTGTTGAAGGCCTCTCTCCACTAATGAAGAGATTGCAGGGAGCCACGAATGCTCCACTGTTTCGAGCTCTCCTTGGTCGACGAAACGTTTCGGTGATCGCGATGATGTCACCCTGGGAATACGCCGACACGATCTCGTCAGATGCCGCCATGACATCACTTTTCAGCCGGGTTGAGTTTCCCGAGCCACACGACAGTGTGCTTCAAGAAATCTTGAGATTGCATGCTCACCAGCTTTGCAAAAAATTCGAGCTCGATCTTGGCCCTGAGCTGATTGATCGCTGCCATCACCTCTCATCGATCTATCTTCTCAGCGAGTTTGAGCCAGCAAAGTCCATCCGACTGTTGACAGAAGCCTTTGAACTCGTCGCTTATCGTCGAAATGAGCGACAAGCCGCCCAACAGACAGTCGAACTCGAAGATCTGATTACAGTATTAGCCGACAAGACTGGCATTCCTGCGGAAACGTTAGCAGGGACACGTACTCATGGAGATTTTGAAGAAACACTATCGGCTGTGGTGACTGGCCAGGAGACTGCAATTCGGCAGGTCGCGGCTGAACTGCGGCTCATCAAGGCAGGACTGACTTCACCCAACAAGCCCGCCTCAGTTTTGTTGTTTGCGGGGTTAACAGGGGTCGGAAAGACAGAACTCGCCAAAAGAATTGCTGAGATTTATTCGAGCAGTCGCCGTCCACAGATCTACTCCATGGGAAACTTCACCGAACCCCACAGCATTTCGGGCATTATCGGTGTTCCCCCTGGATACGTCGGTCATGAGCAAGGCGGACGTCTGATTAATGAACTCAATTCGGATCCCTACTCTGTCTTCCTGCTTGACGAAGCAGAGAAGTGCCATCCAAATGTCTGGAAGCCCTTTCTCAATTTGTTTGATGAAGGCTGGATCGTCGATCAACGTGGTGTCAAGGCGTACGCAGATCGTGCGATCTTCATACTGACGAGTAATGCGGGAGATCGGCAGATCACTCAGCTCACAGCCAATTCGACACCAGAAGACACGATTGCCGAAGCGGTCCGACAAGCCTTGGGAAAAGTAAGGCACGAACGCTCAACTCAGCCAATTTTCCCACCGCAGTTTCTGGCCAGAATCCAGCGAATTGTGGTCTTCCGCCCTCTCAGTGAAGAAGCCTTTATTGGCATCGCGGAAGCCGCCTGCCAGCGGCTCCAGGAATCTTGGGCACGGAAGCTGGAAATCAGGCTAACTCTTTCACCACAAATCCCCCACAAATTGGGAGTCTGGGCTTTTGAAAAGTCAACTGCCAGCCACCATCAAGAAGGAGGGCGTCTCGTGCAAAAACTGGTCAATCAAGTCTTGCTGGACGCCCTTGAAACACAGCTCCTGAGCCGAAAATCACAGTGGCAGGGAATCCACTCGTTTCAAGTATCTTGGAAAGATTGGCCCGACGAAAAGCCAGAGTCAGTGGAATCATTGAAGGCCTTAATTCAGTTTTCTCACGAATAAGTGGAGGCCCATCCGCTCATCATCTCCAGCAGATCTTACCCAGAACACTTCAGTTATCACGCTAGAAACTTGTTGACAGATATTTCACTAACAAGGTCTAGCTTTTTGCTCATCAGCATGGCAGACTTCTGCCACTCAACTGGTGAACAAACTCTCCTTAGTGTTTGGTGGACGAGATTTCTCCCCAGAGTCATTTGGATCAATTCGATCTGAACTGAGTGGAGACTCCATGTCCTTGATGCGACCAACTCTCGCTTTCGGCCCGGAATTGCCCCATTTTGGGTCGTGGCAGTGGCTGGGAGCAGATCTGCAACGAGGACTTTCTCACGAATTTGAAACCTGTTCGTTCTCAACAGAGATCCCCGCGGCTGATATCGTGGTGATTATCAAGTTTCTCCCCTCACTGGAAACTTTGCAGGAACTCAGACGATCGTCTCGGATTGTTTTCTGCCCAGTGGATATCTACTTCAGTGACATCGAGATTCAGCAGGATGCCCAGCGGCTCAAGCAGTGTCACGCCATAGTCACTCACGCCCCGACACTCCAGGCTTATTTCCGCCCATTTGCCCCCACTTTTGATATTCCGCATCACGTTAAGTATGTGACAGATCTCAATCCCCAACGCTCTGATCAGGGACCCATTTTATGGGTCGGTGTCCAGGCAAATCTCGAACCGCTGGTCACTTGGCTCAAGAGTCACAAACTTCCCCGTGAGCTGGTGATTTTAACTGATGAGTCTGACCCGGCAGGTCGGAACAGGATCCATCAGCAGATTCGTGCTCTCCAGCCAGTCGAAGTCCATCCGTGGACTCCGGAAAACCACCTCCTTTGGCTCGATCGTTGCTCTGCTGCGATTGACATTAAGGGAGATGATTTTCGTGCACGGCACAAGCCTGCCACGAAAGCTTGTGACTACCTGGCGTCAGGGATACCGATCGCACTGGAACCCGAAAGTAACCCGGCACAGATCCTCCAGCAATTGGGATTTCGAGCAGTCAGCCCCAAAGACAACAGCTGGTTCTCACCAGAATACCGGCAAGAATGCCTTCAGTTCGGAGCAGCACTTCGAGAAGTCTTGAGCCTGCGGCGGATTGCCATTCGCTGGGCCTGGCTGTTCCATAAACTCTTGTCTGTCCCTCTGCAGAGGGACTTTCTATGAATAATCGGTCTTTTCCAAAGTCTTCCGGGGAGTTTTCTTCCCTCCCAGAGAGCCTCACTGAAGATCAGTTAATTGAGGCCGAAGCCTGCATTGCCAACGGAGAGATGGCAAAAGGCCAGTCGCTGTTTCGACAGCTCCAGAAAGATCTTCTGGACTCAAGATCTCAGGCACGAATCTGGAATGGACTGGGTGTGATTGCTGCCCTGCAGTCGGATCATGCAACAGCGATTGATGGTTTTGAACAGGCCCTCCGCTGTGATCCTTCCTGGAAGATACCGATTGTCAATCGAGACCGATGGTTGGCGTCAGGCACCGAACGGTCGAGCGCAAAAGAGACAAGTTGCCCTGACACCGGGACTACAGAGCAAAAGCAATCATTGCCCCGCATCGCCATCATCAGTCTGCTCTTTAACTGGCCCTCCACCGGTGGTGGGACCGTGCATACTGCGGAACTGGCTCGATTCCTCCATCGTGCAGGTTATCCCGTTCGGCACTTTTCTTTCCGTTACGATGCCTGGCAATTGGGTCAGGTCCAGGAACCCGTGGATTGGCCTCTCGAAGAATTGGTGATGCAGGATTTGGATTGGAACGCTCTCCAGATTCAGCACCGATTGCAGCAGGTGCTTCGCCAGTTTTCTCCAGATGCTGTGATTGTGACTGATAGCTGGTCCATGAAACCCATTCTGGCAGAAGCGTGTGAGGGATATCCCACTTTTCTACGCCTTGCCGCTCAGGAGTGCCTGTGCCCGCTCAACAATGTTCGGCTACTTCAGATTGCACCTGTCCCCCGTTCCTGTCCCAGGCAGCAACTGGCGACACCCGAGAACTGCATCCAGTGCGTCGCTGAGAATGAGCGTTTCTCGGGAGGACTGCATCGCCGGGAACGTGCGCTGGCTGGTTTTGGGACCCCTGAGTACAGCCACCGGCTGCGCCGGGTTTTTGCCGAGGCAACTGGAATTCTGACAGTGAATCCACTGATTGCTGAAGCCTGTAAGCCGTTCGCTCAAGCCGTGCATGTGATTCCCAGCGGTTTTGATCCGGCCCGTTTTCCGATCGCACAGACTCAGCCTCGCCACCCCGAACATGTCGTGCGACTGCTCTTTGCAGGGCTCGTTGAGGAACCCATGAAAGGGTTTCATGTGCTCCTGGAGGCGGCTCGTCAGCTCTGGCAGCATCGACAGGACTTCCAATTGGTCGTCACCGATGAGCCTCTGGATCTCGCTGATCCTTTTGTGAATTTTGTGGGATGGCAATCTCAGGTTCATCTGCCACAGGTCATGCAATCGTGTGATATCGTGATCTGCCCCACCATTGCGGAAGAAGCACTTGGTCGAACAGCCGTAGAAGGGATGGCGGCAGGTCGTCCTGTCATCGCCAGTGCTATTGGCGGGTTGCCTTTTACCGTTCTGGATGAGGCGACGGGACTCTTATTTCCGCCGGGAGATAGCCCTGCCCTGTCGAGACAAATTGAACGGCTTTTGGATGATTCCTCGCTTCGAAGAAGCCTGGGAATCCGCGGTCGCGAACGATTTGAAAAAGAATTCACGTGGAATTCGGTAATCGATCGGCATTACCGCCCATTATTCGAAAGTACTCGCAGGGAATTTCAGAATCGAGCCCAGGGCCTTGTCTCATCGGAGGGTGTATGAACCTTCAGCGTGTGGCTGTCGTCTTCGATAATCGTCCCCGTCCAGAGACGACGGGAACGTACCTCCTGCGGGCGATTCAATCACTCCTGCCACAGACGGTGCACCTCCTTCCCGATCAGCTTTCGACACTTTCCCCAAAAAGTTTTGATGGCTACGTCTGGGTCGATGATGGTCTGTCCTGGACCTGGCCTCAAGGAGTGGGACCTGTCGCCTGGTGGGCGATTGATACCCATCTTGATTTCCCACGGGCCTGGCAGCACTCCCAGTCCGCAGATACTGTCTTCGCAGCACAAAAAGATGGAGCCGAACACCTGCGTCAGCAGGGACTGGCTGAGGCCCGGTGGTTGCCCCTGGCATGTGATCCTGAGATTCATGTGGCCACAGGAGAGGCTTGGGAATGGGACTGGGGATTTGTCGGCAATCTCTTTCCCGGGCCGAGGACTCAATTACTGGAATGCCTGATCCAGCGTTTTCCCCAGGGATTTGCCGGGCGAGCTTACTTCCAGGAGATGGCCAGTATCTATAGTCGCTGCCGCATCGCCTTTAACTGCAGTCTCAAAAACGACATCAATATGCGGGTCTTTGAATCGCTCGCATGTGGCCCTCTTCTAGTGACGAACGACCTCAAAGCGAATGGTCAGGAAGAACTTTTTGTTACCGGACAACACCTCATCACCTATGAGTCCGCTGACGAAATGATCGATCAGGTGACGTACTACCTGAAACATGAAGACCAGCGTCTTCAGATGGCTCGCGCTGGACGGGCACTTGTGCTGGCCGAACACACTTATGTCCATCGTGCCAAAGTCCTCCTGCAAAGTCTGGAGAAAATGATGTCTCGCTCAGTCGTCCCGCAGCCAGAGACAATCTCACCGACACCTCCTGGCCAGGAAACATCTTTTTCCAAAGGGACGGAGTATTTCGAGCATGCCAGGCCTGAAGTTCTGGCTCTGATCCCCCTGGATGCCAACACCATTCTGGATGTGGGTTGTGGAAGTGGACGTTTAGGAGAATCACTGAAACAACGACAGATCTGCGCCGTCTGGGGCCTGGAACGGGATCCACAGGCAGCCTCTTTAGCACGCCAGCGTCTGGATCATCTGCTGAATGTCGACCTGGAACATTCGCAATTTGAGCTTCCCACACAATTTTTCGATGTCATCGTCGCTGCGGATGTTCTGGAGCATCTCCGCGATCCAGAACGTTTATTGCGAAAGTTGACAGGTGCACTTCGACCGGGAGGACACCTCATTCTCTCACTCCCCAATCTTCAGAACCATGTTGTCATTCGCAACTTGCTTGATGGCCATTTCACCTATGAATCGGCAGGTCTCCTCGATGAGGATCATGTTCGATTCTTTACCCGGAATGAAATCGAAAAACTCCTGCTTCGTGCTGGCTTTGATGTTGAAACAACTCAAGCGGTTCCTGGACCAGGATGGGCCGAGTGGGAAAAGCAAGGCTCGAAGGGAGAGGTGCAGGTGGGAGGTCTGAGAATCTCCGGGTTAACCCGCGAGCGGGCGGCTGATTTTTTCACCTATCAGTTTCTCTTTAGGGCACAACGGCGCCAACATAATCCTTCATTGACATCAGTCATTCTCGTCACCTGGAATCAACTGGCCTATACACGTCTCTGTCTCGACAGTCTGCGTTTACGCACTTTTGAACCAATTGAAATCATTGTCGTCGATAACGCCTCGACAGATGGGACTCTTGAATACCTGCGCTCACAACCCGAAATCCGCTTAATCGAAAATACAGAAAATCGAGGGTTTCCAGCGGCAGTGAATCAGGGAATGGCAATCGCTCGCGGCCAGCAACTCCTGCTGCTCAACAACGACACGATTGTCACGACTGGCTGGTTAACGCGAATGCTGGAGGTTTTGAATACCGATCCCCAGGTCGGGCTGGTAGGACCGGTCTCAAATTGTGTGAGTGGCCCCCAGCAAGTCCCTGTTTCTTATGACGATTTAAGTGCCATTGATGGGTTTGCCTGGAACTGGAGCAAGCAGCATCATCAGGAGCGATATTCACTGGAGCGACTGGTCGGATTTTGCCTGTTGATTCGCCGCGAGACCTACGAGGCACTGGGTGGTCTCGATGAGCGATTCGGCATAGGTAACTTCGAAGATGACGACTACTGTGTGCGGGCCCGAACCGCCGGATACAAAGTTATTGTTGCTGTCGATAGTTTCGTTCATCACTTCGGTCACCGCAGCTTTCTGGCAAGCGATCTGGATTTCGGAGCCCTGCTGGAAGAAAACCGCGTGAAATTTGAGGAAAAGTGGGCTTCTCGCCTTAAGCCCCCCGCATCACCATTTCATGCGACACAAGTGCCTGATGGTGGGCTTTTACTTCAACTAACCCAGCCAAAACTCTCGCTCTGCATGATCGTGCGAGACAACGAGACGACAATCGGCCCCTGCCTCGAAAGTATTCGACCCTGGGTCGATGAGATGATCGTCATCGACACCGGTTCGACCGACGCCACACCAGTGATCTGCGAATCAATGGGAGCGACAGTGCATCACTGGGCCTGGAGGGATGACTTCTCTGCCGCCCGCAACGAATCCCTGCGCTATGCCACGGGAGAATGGATCTTCTGGATGGATTCGGACGACACCATCTCCGAAGAGTGCGGACGTCAGTTGCAGGCCCTCGTTCGCCAGACTGCTCCACCCCATCTATTGGGCTATGTGATGCAGGTCCATTGCCCCGGTCCGACTCAGGAAGGTGGCCGAAATGTCACGGTCGTCGACCATGTCAAAGTCTTCCGCAACAGACCCGATCTAAGGTTTGAACATCGTATTCACGAGCAGATTCTTCCGGCGATCCGCCGCGCGGGGGGAGACGTGGCCTTCACGGACATCCATGTCATTCATTCCGGCAGCGACCATTCCGCAGAGGGCAAGGCTCGAAAACTGGTAAGGGATTTCCGGTTGCTGGAACTCGATCTCAAGGAACGACCGGACCATCCGTTTGTATTGTTCAACTTAGGGATGACCTGTGCGGACTGTGGTCGCCACCGAGAGGCAGTGGACTATCTGAATCGCTGCCTTGCGGTGTCAACTCCGTCGGAATCTCATGTCCGCAAAGCTTATGCAATATTGCTTTCGAGCTTGTATGCACTCTCTCTGCATCACGAAGGGAACATAATCTCTCAAAAAGCATTGCAATTGTTTCCTAATGACAAGGAATTGCTGTTTCGCTCAGCCATGCTTGCCCACATTCGTGGAGAGTTCGCTGAAGCAGAATCTCATTATCTGAAGGTGTTAAACACTAAACGAGATATCGCTTTTTCAAGTGTTGATGCAGATTTGTCAGGATATAAGGCTCTCCACAACCTCGCTATAGTCTACATGGATAGCAATCACCCAGAGAAGGCACTCAAAGCCTGGAATCAGATTTTGTCACAACACCCAGATTATTTGCCTGCCCAAAGCGGGATATCCGAAGTTATGAATATTCTCAACGTGAACTGTTGAATCACCTGCTCATTCTTCATTACAAGTTATTCCAATACTTATATTTCAGGTATTTTCTGAATGACAGCATCGAACCCAAATCCATGTGCCTACTGCTGTGATCTTATCCCAGACTATTGGGAGTTTAATGCATATGGCATCGGTTCCTGCCATCCACGAATCAACACTATAATTGGCATGAGTAGACAGCCTTCTTCCGTCCCGGGCGAGAGGGTTTGGCGTGGACAGGGCCAAATGAACTGCAGCGACACATATGATATTTATGTGTATTGCAGTGATCAGTACTCCCTTTATGCTGAATGTTACATGCCATGTGAGGATCAACCATTCACGTGCGAAATCACAGCAAATTGTCAGCCTGGAGCTCCATTCAAGGCGGAGATCACATGTCTATCAAGTGACCTTGACCGATGCTTCTGTTGCCCGGATGGCGGAGGTGGGATTTTTGGGCCAATTTCATTCCCCCCAGAAACCAGCACGAGTACAACAACATCTTACCCCTGTCTTGGAACAGGTCGGTTTATCTGTAGTGGAGACGTTGAGAACTGCGAATGGACCCTACTGGAGAGTGACTGCGACCCTGAAGGCGACTGTCGCCCGTGTCCTCCGGCCTGGCAAGGCGAATTTCAAGAGGAGGTTGTAGTCCCCTGCACCCCTAACACTGTTCCTTGCACTTCATCAAGCTCAAGTAGTTCCTCTTCTTCATCACCGTCTTCTTCGCAATCATCTTCTTCGTCACATTCAACAACAACTCCCACTGCCTGTGAGGGAGAAGGTCTTTATGAATGGACCGGTACCAATTGGGCTCTGGTCGACAATTATTGCAGTTCAGGTTGCTGGCCTTGTCCGCCAGATTTTGATGGAAGCGAGATCGGAGAAACAGTAACAGTATTTTGCCAATCGACAGCATGTAGTAGTTCATCAAGCCCGAGTAGTTCATCAAGCCCGAGTAGTTCATCGAGCCCGAGTAGTTCATCGAGCCCGAGCAGTTCATCGAGCCCAAGCAGTTCATCGAGCCCAAGCAGTTCATCGAGCCCAAGCAGTTCATCGAGCCCAAGCAGTTCATCGAGCCCAAGCAGTTCATCAAGTCCAAGCAGTTCATCAAGTCCAAGCAGTTCATCAAGTCCAAGCAGTTCATCAAGTCCAAGCAGTTCATCAAGTCCAAGCAGTTCATCAAGTCCAAGCAGTTCATCAAGTCCAAGCAGTTCATCAAGTCCAAGCAGTTCATCGAGCCCGAGCAGTTCATCCCCCTCTAATACAACATTACCTGCATGTGAGGGCTTTGCCTTTTTTATCTGGGATGGCTCAGCGTGGGAACTTGAGAATAGTGATTGCACCCAAGGTTGTTATGCTTGCCCGCCTTCAGGACCAGGAGAACTCCCAGGGGAAGGTGTCTATGTGCAGTGCCAAGCAACCCCATGTTCATCATCATCAAGCTCTAGCAGTTCATCATTTTCTTCCAGCAGTTCACATTCAAGTTCAACGACCACAGCAGGCCCAACGACCACAGAGGGGCCTGATCAACCCTGAAGGTAATCGTATGCAACAGGACCATTAATCAATATCACGCAAGACAGACTTTTTGGCTTCATTACCGCCTCATGAGCAACAAAAAAGTGAAGCAACTAAGGAGATAGATTTGACTCCCGTACTCACCGTGGGGATACCAACCTGCCACGATTTTAATGGCCTTTGGCCAACACTCATTGATCTCCATAAAACACAACTTGCTGACGATCTTTCCTCCCGTATTGAGATCATCGTTATAGACAATGCGCCAGAAGGAAAGCACGGAAAGCCCAATCGTGATCTTGTGTCACAAATACCTAACGCACGATACGTTCCCTTTACTGACAAACAGGGAACCGCCCCAGCTAAGCAAGAAGTTTTCCGACAGGCCACTGGCTATGCCGTTGTATGTCTTGACAGCCATGTCATGCTCATGCCAGGTGTTCTTGCCAGGCTCGTAAATTTTTGGGAGTCCGAAACATCAGATGACTTGTTTCAAGGCCCCTGTCTTCATTACAGCATGCAAGACTCTCATGGCCGCTCAAGAATTGTTGGAACCCATTTTTCAGAGAGATGGGGAGATGATGGAATGTTTGGACGATGGGGGGTATTCGAGCCAGCAAAAGATCCAGAGTTTCCACCTTTCCGTATTGTCATGAATGGGATGGGACTCTTCAGCGCCAAGAGAACTTCTTGGCTGGGATTCCATCCCGAAATTCGAGGTTTTGGGGGAGAAGAAGGTTACGTCCAAGAAAAGTATCGTCAAGCCGGTCGGCAAACCTGGTGCCTTCCTTGGCTCCGCTGGGTGCATCGATTTGGATATGTCGACGGCGTGCCATACACCGGACTTGACTGGCGACAACGAGCAAAAAATTACCTTCTTGGATACCGAGAATTAGGTTATCCAGATTTATCAGGTATTCGCTCAGCGTATACCAAACCAGGACGACTTACCGAGGTTGAGTTTGACGATCTAATGAAGGAACTCGGTGTCGTTCCACGTCTTCGAGGTCAACTTCCATCGTCACTCGAAAGTCGAACTCCCACTCAAAAGAAGGCAACAGTAAACGTATTGCTTACAGAACTTCAACCGGGTGAAGAGGAACTCCTGGAGGCGCTTCCCTGCACTCTTCGCGGACGAAAAAGCGGAGCTGTCCTCTGCAATATCGGCTGCCCGTCGATGCAATCTCAATTGGTTACAACATTTGATTGTCGAAAACATGGCTTGGTCACTCTGGGCAAGAGACGAAAAGATCTCATCAATTGTCTGAATTGTGAGCAACGTATTGATGATCTACCAGATGCTTCCTCCAGGTCCAAATTAATTACAAAGAGCCATCAATCACCAGTCGATAGACGCCAGAATGAAGTCGAACTGATCATTGGAGTCTTATCTGCAACCCATCACCGGGACAAAAGAGATGCTATTCGCGACACATGGGCCCCAATCGGAGATGACGTTGAAAGTGTCTTCATTCAAGGCGACGCAAATATCATGTCGCTCTCAAACACGGGAACACTTCGGGTGCCCTGCAAAGACACCTACGACACACTCATCCACAAAGTTCAGCATTTCTGCCGCTGGGCAACTCGCTTCCGTTCCTTTAAATGGCTCTTCAAATGCGATGACGACACGTATGTCTCAATTCCAAGACTCAAGGAATTCGTAAGAACCCTTCAAGCTGATTACGTGGGGAGAAACTACGGAGGATTTGCGAGCGGAGGAGCTGGATATCTTCTCTCTCGGAAGTCAGCCTTGGTTATTGCTGACGCTCCAGATCTCGACGTGGGTGTACCAGAAGATGTTGGAGTGGCTGAGCTCCTGAAAAATGCTGGCATACTTCTTTTAGACTCGAAACAATTTGAAGGTGATCAGCGTGGACCATGGCCCAGTCATTCTAACAACTTAATCACAGGCCACTATCTCACACCGGCACGAATGCGTGAAATACATAACGAATTCTGTGTTTCTCCTGTTCAACGCTAACATAAACACTGTTAGAACAGCCTTCCTTTTTTTCAAGTATTCATAACAGACTACACTCGACTGGAGAACTTCATGGGCTGCGGATCGTCAACAACATGTGGTGCTGCAAAATCTCCAATCGGTATCTCCATACCTGCACGATATAAGCCAAAGAAGGATGCTCCGAATTACAAATCGCTGCGCAACAGCAAATGTTCACCCCGCAATTCGTGTGAAACGAATCTCGGGGTACGTCCGCAGACGCAACAAGCATCTTTGGACGCACTTGCCGAATCAGTTGGATTTGTGGAGGAAGCTCAGAGCCAGACTCTCCCAGTACTACCCGGCGCGACAAGCTCTCCTGCAGAGATCAACATTTCCACTGGGAATCTATCCTACCAATTTGAACCGCCCGAAGTTGGTGGAGCCGCTGCGTTACCAAACCTGACTTATGCCGCACGTGCCGCAATGACAAACAGTGGCTATGGCTATGGCTGGGCTAACGTCTTTAATCCCGTTGTCAGCATGATTGACTCTTCAACGGCGATTACGATTGGAGGTAGCGGTGAGACTGCGCGTTATACAGACAAAAGTTCATCAACAGGCTTTTTCAAGAGTCCAGGATCACTAACTACAAGCCTGCAGCAAATCTCTTCTGGAGAGTTTGTTGAAAATTTTGGAGATGGTCTATCAAGAAGATACTCCTCTGATGGCTTACTCACGTCAATTAACAGTAATGGTACTCTTGGATGGACTTTTCTTCGCAATTCGACAGGTCAAGTCACGAAAGTTACATCACCTGGAAACAAGGCTACCACGTTCTCTTACGATTCCTCAGGAAACGTACGCACGATTGTAGACCCATCAGGCCGCCGAACTACTTTTACAATTGACAGTTCTGGGAATCTGACACAGATCATTCGACCCGATGCAAAAGTCATAACGATGGTCTATGATTCGGCTCATCAAATGACGACACATATCGACACTTCAGGTCGCCGAGTCACTTACGCGTACGATAATGTTTCCCGTGTCAGACAAATGACACTTCCGGGAGGTGGAATTTATACATACACCTTCGGAAACCCTCGTACAAAAGTTGTTGATCCTTCCGGAGGCATTACCACGATCTCGTACAATTCGTGGCTTTATGTATCGAGCATCAAAGCCCCTTTGTTACAGGTTACCACATATTCTTGGAATACCCAGGGGCAACTTCAAAGACTTGTCAGCCCTGCCGGAGCTGTGACAACGTTTAGTTACGGATTGACTTCAACTGGCGTGTCTGTATTGGAGAACATCCATTGGCCTGATGATACCGAAAGCCAATTTACATATAATTCAGCAGGACAATTGATCTCTGGCGCGGTTCCTGGCGGTGATGCATCCCTCGCAGTTTGGAATTCCAACAATCAGATTTCTGCGGTCGTTGATGCGTTGGGTGGTCGAACAACCTCAATCTATGATCTGCAGGGACAACTCATCGGGGTCATTGATCCGCTCGGACGTCGTACGACACAAATTTATGCCGATAGTGGGGCCCTTACAGCAGAAATCAACTCAGTTGGAGCACGAACAACTTATCTTTATGACTCTGCTCTGAATCCCATCGTGACAATTCAGCCGCTAGGAGCTCGAACCACACTTGTGCGAGATGTTCTTGGTCGAATTGTTCGCAGCACTGAACCTACCGGTGGCATCACCACCTATCTCTATAGTGCCGATGGATCCGATGTTGTCACCATCGACCCCCTGAATCATCGTACCACCTCGATCTCCGATCCTGAACTCAATCGATCAGTCATCATTAACCCTCTGGGCCAGCGAACTACGACTCTCTATGACTTACAGGGGCTGGTGTCTGCCACAATCGATCCGCTGGGCCGACGGACCAGCATGGTTTATGACCAGAATTCCCGCCGGATTGCCACAATCAATCCCATGGGACAGCGGACGTCGATGGCTTACAACGCCGACGGCAATGTGGTTCGCACAACCAATCCCTTAGGTGATGCGACGACCACTTTGTACGATATCGTCAGACGTCCTTACGCTACGATCAACCCGCTCAATGAACGTACAACATCGATTTTTGATGCCAATGATCGAGTGATTGCCACCATTGATCCACTCGGTCGCCGCTCATCCACGATTTATGACGCCCTGGGACGTCAGATCTCCACAATCAACCCTCAATCCGAGCGGACCACCACACTCTACGACCCGGCCAGCCAGACG
>NZ_LYDR01000123.1 GCF_001707835.1 Planctopirus hydrillae | reverse complement strand
CTGCCCCGAACCGTCGGGACAGACGCTGTTCCCAGATATCGAACGAGCCGAGATCAATCCCCAGCGGCCTTTCGAATGCCGGCGCTCTTCCAGAAATGCGAGCATCTGGATGGTTTTCCCCAGACCCATGTCGTCGGCCAGACAGCCACCGAACTGGAATTCATCGAGAAACTGTAACCAGCCGACACCCTCTAACTGGTAACCACGCAACTCACCTTGAAAACCTTGAGGCTTACGAGCGGCTTGAACACCGTTAAAGTTGGCCAGCCTCTCGCGAACCTGGGCGAATTTGGCGTCGTAATCGACACTTCCCTGGTCCAGCAGCAACGCATCGAGCAGACCAACCTGCGCTGCACCAAACTTCAGATGATCGCCTTCCAGAACACCCAGGCCACCCATGAGTCCGTAGCGATGCACCCACTCTTCCGGAAGAATCCCGAGTGAACCATCGTCGAGATAAACCGTGCTGTCGCCTCGCGCCAGCGCCGAGAGCAACTCAGGGAATGAGACCCGACTGCCACCAAAATCAATATCGGCATGCAGTTCAAACCAGTCGATCCCCGATTTGACCTGGAATTTCAGTTCACCAGGCTGACGGACCTGTTTGCCGTCAGCGCGAACTTCCCAGCCTTGACCGATCAGCTTACGAACAGCCGGGCCCAGATCTCGGGCCGTGATTTCCACATCGTGAGGTCCGCGGCGGGCATCGATCAAGCGGCGTACACCCACATCCTGAAGTGCCGACCAGTAGGTATCTTCCAGATCGCGGTCTCGAACGACGTATCGTCTGGCAGATCTTTGAACGATCGCCCATTGAACACTCGACCCGCGAACAGTGGCATCTTCGTATTCAAAGATCACATCCGCTTTCAACCGTTCATGATGCCATTTACTCTTGCCTGGTGAGTGAACCAGCAGCAATGGCTGAGGCGAGAGCCGCACTTCCTCCAGCTTCAATTCGTCGGGAAGTTCCAGTCTTGGCAGAGCCGGCATATCGTGAAGACGATCGACGAGATCGTGCTCTTCACCAGCGGGAACCTCCAGAGGCTGGCCAGACTTCAAGAGCTTCACCCAGGCGTAAGCACCAAAATCATTGAACAGCGAAATGCGATGATCGAGGATCACCAGCCCACCGGGTGTGAGCATCTGTGCGGTTTCCAGCCCGCGAGATTCTTCCCCGCGGCGCAAAAAACCTCGCAGCTTCCAGACATCCTGCCCCTGATCAAATTCCAGAGCCAGGCATAACTCCCAAGGTTCTCCACCATCCCAGACCAATGGCTCAGTCATCCGCTCTTCAGGATCTGTAAACCGAATTCGTCCTGTGGCACAAATCTGCGGCAAGAGGAGTTCTGTCAGATCGTGAGGAACACGGTAGCGCCATGCGGCAGCCTGCATTTCACCGATCATCCCGGTGGTGCTGGAACGATCAGGAGTGCCGCCGACCAGGTGCGCGAGGATCCTGCGGTCTTCTTCGTCTTCAATCTCTTCGAGACGACCTGGGCGGAGCTTGAGTGGTTTCAGTTTTCCCCACTGACCACTCGCCCGTCGTTGCCGCTGGGAAGTTTGCAGAATGAGACATTCGGCTTCCTCACTGGCGGCGGGGTCAACTTCGTAAACGACTTCGCGCTCTTTGCCCGGGGCAGAAACCGCATAGCTGCCGGCGCCATCCTGCATGGCGGTTCTTAATTCTTTGAGGCGCGTTTCCCATTCACGGGCCGGAGCTGAAACTGGTGTCGGGCGTTCAGCGACAGCCGTGGATTTGGAAAGCGAGAGTTTTCTCGAAGGTGTGGCCTCGAGTTCGTCATCCAGCCAGTCTTCATCCGGCAGATCAAGTGGCTCGTCTTCGGTAATGAATGCCGGGATGAAACCGGGTTTGACTCCTGAGGAGATCACTCCCTGCTTCTCGGCAAGAAGAATCGTGGCCCAGACGTGCTTGCAAGACGCCTGCCCGGTGGGATTGGGCTTACCAGCCATGCAGGTACAACTCATTTTGAGTTGACCTTCGTCCCGCATCAGTTGCGTCACGAATTCGACGCCATCTCGCACAGCACCAAAGATCTGATCTTCAGTGATGCGGTTGATGGCAACACGTTCCGCTTGAATGTAGGCCGCTCCGCGAAAACGGATATCTCCTCGAAACTTGCTTTCCAGCAAATCCGACAATGTCATAGAGGCTTCCCTGACTCCACTGGATCAATCGGATGGTGACAGTCGCCCGACTGGCAGGCCACAGACCGACTAACCCCAGCCGAATCGTCTCTGCAATTAAGTGAAAAATGGGTTCATACGCTCGCAAAAGTTTTCCACAAGTCTGGCCCCTGACCAAAACCAGCGAAAAAGTTTGCGCAGCGATCCACGGTAATCAAAAGCAGCGCAATTGACTACTGAAGATCCATGAGTCGCTGGTCTTCAGGGAAAAATGGTCTGTACGACCTGCAGATTCAAGAACACCTCAATCCGGAAAGAAGCTTGGCTCCAACAATCCTCACGCCTCGATTCGCCAAAATCACTTTCAGGGATTACACTCTGCACAATCATGCCAGTGGCTCGCGACATCACTGGCATATCAACCCAGAACGACACAAGACCATTTCTGAAGTGGATGGCATGGCTGCTGAATCACTTTCCACATTGTCTGCCGATGAAGTGCGCCAGTGGTTTCATACGCAAGTGCCGCTGGAAGACTTTCGTGATCAGAAAGTCTTGCTGATTGTCCCGGATGCCACTCGAACAGCTCCCCTGCCCCTGCTTTTTGGAGCATTATTTGATCGACTCCGGCCGGTGGTGCAGAATCTGGATGTGCTGATTGCCCTGGGAACTCATCCCCCGATGTCAGAGCAGCAGATCTGCAAGCTGCTGGGCATCGCACCCGAAGAACGTGAAAAGCTTTTTTTCCAAACTCGATTTTTTAACCATGAGTGGGATAACCCCGACCGATTAACCACCCTCGGCGTGCTGACATCACAGCAGACGGCTGAAATCACAGATGGCCGGCTCAGCCTCGATGTCCCCGTGCAAATCAATTCACGAATTGATGATTACGACGTACTGCTGGTCCTGGGCCCGGTATTTCCCCACGAAGTTGTGGGTTTTTCGGGTGGAAACAAATACTTTTTCCCGGGAATTGGTGGCCCGGACATTCTCAACTTTTTTCACTGGCTGGGGGCACTGATCACCAATGTGGGAATCATTGGTGTAAAAGATACTCCGGTTCGACGAGTGGTCGATCTATCGGCCAGTATGATCCGCCAGAAGAGGCGAGCGATTAAATTCGTGGTCGCTGCCGATGCCAGCCTCTATGGACTGTTTTATGGCACACCGGAATCTGCCTGGAGTGAGGCTTGTGCCATTTCCGGGAAAGCTCACATTAAACGATTTGATCAGCCTTTCCACACGGTCCTTTCGTGCGCTCCCCCGATGTACGACGAACTCTGGGTCGCGGGCAAATGCATGTATAAAATGGAGCCCGTCGTGGCAGATGGTGGAGAACTGATCATCTATGCCCCACACATGCATGAAGTCTCAGTGACACATGGCAAGCTGATTGAAGAAGTTGGCTACCATGTTCGCGATTATTTTGTGAAGCAGTGGGATCGATTCAAGCATTACCCGTGGGGCATCCTGGCTCACTCGACCCATGTGCGTGGGACGGGAACATTTTCTGATGGTATTGAAAAGCCACGCGTGAAAGTCACACTGGCATCAGGAATTCCGGAAGAGATCTGTCATCGGATCAATCTGGGATACCGAGATCCGGCAACCATTGACATCGAATCGTTTGCTAACCGCGAAGACGAAGGTGTGCTCCTCGTCCGCAAATCGGGCGAGCACCTGTACCGCCTCAATGAGGTCTGAGTGTTCCTCAGCGATCCAGTTTTTTCATCATCTGTTTATTGAAACTGCTTTTATGGCCTACACCAACGCAGATCTGGCTTCACGACTTGATTTCGCCCTCGCGGTTTACGAAGAAGCTCGCCAGCTGATTATGAGCTTCTACCAGCATTCTTCTTTAGAAGTGGAAGAGAAGACCGACTTTTCTCCCGTAACAGAAGCGGATCGCGGTGCCGAAAAACTGATCCGCGAACGACTCGATGTCGCCTTCCCTGAGGATGGTGTGCTGGGCGAAGAGTTCCCCGAAAAGCCAGGCCAATCGGCCTTTCGATGGATCCTCGATCCAGTCGATGGAACCAAATCTTTTGTGCATGGGGTGCCGCTCTTCGGCACTTTGATTGGTCTCGAAGTGATTGAAGGCGAACATCGCCATTGCGTCATGGGCGTCTGCGGCTTTCCCGCATTGAATGAAGTCGTCTATGCCTCGGAAGGTAACGGCACATACTGGAAAATTGGCGATCAGCCACCGCGACGGGTTCATGTTTCTCAAGTCAGCACGATCGAAGAGTGCACGTTCCTGACGACAAACATGCAGCGGTGGCAGAAGATCGGTAAGTGGGAGGCCTACACCGAGATTCTTGAACGTTGCAAACTTTCCCGCGGGTGGGGAGATTGCTACGGCCATGTACTCGTCGCCACTGGTCGAGCCGACCTAATGGTTGATCCGGCTCTGAATCCGTGGGATGCCGCCGCTCTCGTGCCGATTCTGCAGGAGGCTGGTGGTCACTTCGTGGACTGGAAAGGTGTACCCACAATCTATGGCAAGAACGGGATTTCCGTCACTGGCAAACTGAAAGACGAAGTTCTGCGGATTCTCAACAAGTCCTAAGCAATTCCGGCAACTCACCACGGTGCTGCCGAGCCGGTCTGACACGCCTCTCATTCAGCTCACCTGGCTGGTGTGCCCCACACAGTCGTCTTGCCCAGAACAACAGGTTCGGCATGACCATTGCCGTCACCAGCTTGCCAGCGGATGACTCGGGAACTGAACCAGATCTCTGTTCGAGTGACGCGATCCCCTTTACGAATACCACGCCGAATCCATCTTTTGAGATCATCAGATATTGATGTATGACCGGGCAAAAGTGAAAGTCGGCCCTCTGTCAGAAAATAAATCTCTGCTGCACAGAAAATGTAATCAGCTCACAGGTTGTATTCAGTCCTCATCGCTGTATATTCGCTGAATCCGACGAGAAGTCGTTCACGAAAGCTGTGCAAGGCCACGCGCTGCGGTTATTGCCAGCAAAAGCTATGAGACTGACAATGCCAACCTGCTTTGCCACTTCAGACTCTGAATCGTGCATTCCCCTCACCAGGGACAAGACGCCAACCCGCTTGACGAAAAGAACAATCTCTCTTCGTCAGTTTTTGCGTCTCTCGAAGGTCGTGGGGATCTTTCTGGTTGCCGCGACGAGCCTGATGTCACTGGGGTGCCAGTCGCGTGTCGCATCGACAGATGAAATCGTGATCGGCCATTTTGGCTCGATTACAGGGTCCGAAGCGACTTTCGGCATTTCCACCGATCGCGGAATTCAACTGGCGATTGAAGAGGTGAATGCCGCCGGTGGGGTGAACGGTAAGAAAGTTCGCCTCATTACTTATGATGACAAAGGCGATCCCCGCGAAGCCGGTTCCGCAGTGACCAGACTCGTAACCAGAGATCAGGTCACGGCAGTTCTGGGTGAAGTGGCTTCGGGACTTTCGCTGGCCGCTGCCCCGATCTGCCAGGAGAACGGCGTCCCCATGATCTCCCCTTCTTCGACGAATCCAAAAGTCACACAAGTGGGAGACATGATTTATCGGGTCTGCTTTATTGATCCTTTCCAGGGATCGGTCTGTGCCAAGTTCGCCAGGGAAAACGACAAGATCAAAGCCACAAAAGCTGCCATTCTTTGCGATCAGACAGCGCCCTACTCGGTCGGTTTGCAGGAAGAGTTCGAAAAAGCCTTTACTGCCGGTGGAGGGACAATTGTTTCCAAGCAGGCATATCAGGCGGGTGATCAGGATTTTTCAGCACAACTGACATCCATTCGAGCCAGTGAACCTGAAGTGATTTTTATCCCAGGTTACTACACCGATGTCGGGAATATCGCCCTGCAGGCCAGAAAGCTGGGACTCAAAGTCCCGATGCTGGGTGGAGATGGCTGGGATTCCGCCAAGCTGGGGCAGATTGCCGGGGATGCATTAAATGGTTGTTACTATTCCAACCATTATTCGCATGAAGACCCCAGTCCCCGCGTGCAGAACTTCATTAAGCTTTATCAGGGGAAGTATCAGGAGACACCAGATGGTCTGGCGGCCCTGGGTTATGATGCGGCCCGCATTCTTTTCACTGCGATGAAAACTGCTCCCTCTTTGAGTGGCAAGGATATTGCCGCTGAGTTGGCCAAGACGACTGGCTTCGAGGGTGTGACGGGTGTGATTTCGATGGATGCCAATCGTAACCCGGTGAAGCCGGCCGTCATCCTCGAAATGAAGGATGGAACTCCCCGTTATGTCGCCACAATTGCTCCCGGCGAGTAACTCAAAAGCGACAGCCCACCCTGTGAATTCCGCTCTGTGAGACTTCAGTTCTATCAATGCCAGGGCTCACACAATAACCTGAGTTCACAAAATGCCCTGGGTTCACAGATTCTTGAAATGGCTGAGTGGTGAAAGCATGGGGATGCTCACCATGAGAGATGATCAATACTCTCGAATTCTTCTGACTTCCTCGTAACAGAGTTCCATGGCAGACTTTCTACAGACATTAATGACAGCCCTCGCGATTGGCAGCTTGTATGCCCTGATCGCACTGGGCTACACCATGGTTTATGGTGTGCTTAAATTCATCAATTTTGCACACAGCGATATTGTGGTACTGGGTGCCTGGCTGAGCTATTCGTTTGCCATCCGGGCACTCCCTCTGGTGGGGTTGGATGCACATAATCCTGCGACACCTCCGCCCATCTGGATGACCGCTGGAATTTTTGTGGCAGTTCTACTGCTCTGCAGCCTGGCTGGTTTTCTCATTGAACGACTGGCCTATCGACCCTTACGCCGAGCCCCCCGGTTGAATGTGCTGATCACAGCCATCGGCGTCTCTCTCCTGCTGCAGAACGTCGGGCAGCTCGACTTTGTGTTTGGGGCCAGCCCTCAGAAGATGCCCGCTTTGCTGCCCAACTGGGAACTTCCAATCCAATTTGGACAAGGTGAATCGATTCGATATGTGGTCTTGCCACTGATTGACTGCATCATCTTCGCCGTCTCTGGCCTTTTGATGCTGGCTTTGGAACTCCTGATCTTTCGGACCAAGTTTGGCACGGCACTGCGAGCCGTCTCGTTCAATACCGATTTTGCCGCGCTGATGGGGATTCCTGTCGATCGTGCCATCTCGCTGACTTTCATGCTGGGATCAGCTCTCGCTGGAGCGGCTGGATTTCTGTATGTGCTGAAGTTCCCCAGTATGAACCAGCCGGCTCATAGCGTCTGGGTACTGCTCGGGCTGAAGGCGTTTGTGGCGGCAGTGGTCGGCGGGATTGGGAATATTCGAGGAGCGGTCCTCGGTGGCTTTATCATTGCCTTCGTCGAACAGTTCGGGGCGTATTACATCTCGTCAAACTATCGCGATGTCTATGTCTTCTCGTTGTTGATTTTGATTCTGCTCATCAAGCCCACGGGGCTCCTGGGATCACCCGTGCGGGAAAAAGTTTAACATGTCTGCATCCGATGTCTTAATCGAACCCACTTCGCATGGTGTGAATATCCTCAAGAGTGCCGCTCCCATTCTTGTCGGGATCGCCCTTGCGGTTGGGATTCAGTTTTTGCTTCCCTCGACAGTCGGCCCCTACTATTCCCGGCTCGTGATCGATGCAGGGATTGCTATGATTCTGGCAGTCTCACTGAATATCGTAAACGGCATGACCGGACAGTTTTCGATTGGTCATGCAGGCTTCATGACGATCGGAGCTTACACGGCAGGATCCATCACCTTCTACAGTTCACTCCTGATCTGGGGGACAGCCGCCAAGCATGGTTCTTTTTTGGGAAGTGGCGAATGGATGTTCGTCATTGCCTGCCTGTGCGGCGGAATCACAGCTTCGATTGCCGGGTTCGTGGTGGGGCTTCCTTCGCTGCGACTTCGGGGAGATTACCTCGCAATTGTGACGCTCGGTTTCGGTGAGATTCTGCGTGTTTTGCTGCAACAGACAGGCAAAGTGGTGGATAATGCAGAAATCGTTCGTAATGCCCCACTGACGACCTTTGCCACAGTTCCTGTGGGTGGCGCGATCGGGTTTGATGGTATTCCCAAATACACCACACTCTTCTGGGTCTATGCATTTCTGGCAATCACAGTGATCTTTGCCTATCGCCTCAAGCGGTCAAGCTTTGGCCGTGCCATGCTTTCTGTCCGTGAAGATGAAATTGCGGCACAAGCCATGGGAATCAATACGTCGAGACAGAAGTTACTGGCGTTTATTACGGCTGCTTTTTTTGCAGGTGTCGGCGGCGGGCTACTGGCTCATGAAAGTGGCGTGATCATTTCGCCCAAGGATGCCGGTTTTCAGCGATCCTTTGATTATGTGATCATGACGGTGCTGGGTGGGCGAGGATCGATCACGGGTGTGATGCTCGCGGCGATTCTCCTTTCCGGGTTACCCGAAGTTCTGCGAGACTTCGAGCGATACCGGATCATCATCTATGCCGCCCTGCTGATTTTCATGATGCTGAGCCGCCCGCAGGGATTGTTTGGAATTCACGAGATCTGGGATTTCTTTCCCCGCTCGTGGAAAACTCTGCCGTGGAAGAAAAGTCCACGGGAGGAGGCCCAATGAACCAGGTTCTCGAACATCGATCCGCCGGTGCTGCTCAACAGACTTTGCTCGAAGTCAAAGATCTGGGGATTTCTTTTGGTGGTCTGAAGGCTGTTCAAAATTTCAATCTGACGTTACCCAGCGCAGGGCTCTATGGCCTCATTGGCCCTAACGGTGCTGGCAAGACAACTGTGTTCAATCTGCTCACAGGGATCTATCAACCCCAGACAGGCTCATTATCGCTGAACGGGAAAAATCTGCTCGGTTGCAAACCCCATGAGGTCACTGCCGCCGGGATTGCACGAACTTTCCAGAATATTCGCCTGTTCCCGAACCTGAGCATTCTCGACAACGTGCGGCTGGCCGGCCAGATTCGTATTCGCCCCAAGCTGGTCTCAACATTTTTGCGAACGAACGGCTATCGAGAGCAGGAAGCGGCTTTGAAAGCACAGGCCATGGATCTGCTGGAGATCTTCGATCTTCAGGATCGTGCGGAAGATCTGGCACAGAACCTCAGTTATGGACATCAGCGTCGGCTGGAAATCATTCGCGCATTAGCCACAAAACCCTCAGTACTCTTACTGGATGAACCTGCAGCCGGGCTGAATCCTCAGGAAAAGCTGGCCCTGGCGCAGTCCATCCGGCAGATTCGCGATCGATTTGAAGTGGCGATTTTATTGATCGAACACGACATGCAACTCGTGATGGATATCTGCGAGAGAATTGTAGTGCTCGATCATGGTGTCACGATCTGCGAAGGCACACCACAGACAGTGCAAAACGATGAAAAGGTGATTGCGGCCTACCTGGGGGCTATTGCTGACGACGCTTAAGCTCGCTCCTGCCGGGAACTCGAATTCGATCTATCGCGGAAATGACCTTATGGCTTTGCTGGACATCGAAAATCTGTCGGTCTCGTATGGTTCGATACGGGCACTTCGCGGAATTTCACTCAAAGTCGAGCCCGGCGAGATCGTCACGTTGATTGGCGGGAATGGCGCCGGCAAATCCACCACATTGCGGACAATCTCCGGGCTTTTATCTCCACAGGAAGGCCAGATCCTGTTTGAAGGAAAACCCATTGCCTCCAAGTCGCCTCATGCGATTGCCGCGAATCGATTGATTCATGTGCCGGAGGGTCGCGGGATCTTTGCCAACTTGACAGTCGAAGAAAATCTGCGGCTGGGTGCGTATTGCCGAAAAGATACGCATGAGATTCGCCAGGATTACGAGCATGCCCTCGAATTGTTCCCACGCGTCAAAGAGCGCTTGTGGCAACTGGCGGGAACATTATCTGGTGGCGAACAGCAGATGGTGGCCATTGCCAGAGCCCTCCTCGCTCGGCCCAAACTGCTCATGCTCGATGAACCATCACTGGGCCTGGCACCGCAGATCGTACAACTGATTTTCCAGGTGATTCGTAAAATCAATGCGGGAGGGACGACCATCCTGCTGGTCGAGCAGAACGCCAACCTGGCACTGCAGGTGGCTCATCGAGCCTATGTGCTCGAGGTAGGAAAAATTGAAATGTCCGGGCCTGCCGCAGAGCTGGCAAACAGCGACGACATTCGCAAAGCCTACCTGGGCGGCCATTAGTTTGTCTTCTCCCGGCGAATTCGAGCGAAGTACAAGACTGAGCGACTTCGTTTTCATGCCCATCTGTGGGAATAATTGTTAGGCTTGCCATGAAGAAGATTCCCTCAGGAGTTTAACCATGACTGCCAGTTCGGTTGTTTCTGATTCGTTTGTCGAAGGAAAAGCATTTCCTCGAATCGAACTGGCCATTGTGCAGATGGATGTGTCGATTGCCGAACCGGCTCACAACTGCGAGCGAATGCTCGGTTATCTCCGGGAAGCAGCGAGCCACGGAGCCAGACTGATTGTTTTTCCCGAGTGTGCGCTTTCGGGGTACTGCACGAGTTCGCTGGAAGAGACGCGAAAACTGGCGGAACCGATCGTCAATCCCTGGTATCAGAAGCTCCAGGCGGCTTGTGCAGAACTTCGCGTCTATGCAATCTACGGTCAACTCGAAATCGAATCGCAGACTGCCGGGATCGATGAACTCCCTGTCTACAACACCGCTGTCGCTATCGGGCCACATGGAGTCATTCACACGTATCGCAAGACTCATCTCCCTTTTATTGGTGCAGATCGTTTCACCTCGTATGGTGCCGGACCACTAAGCGTTTTTGAGATCGAAGGAGTGCGGATCGGACTATTGATCTGCTACGACGGCGGATTCCCGGAACCATCCCGCGTCCTGGCCATCGAGGGAGCTGATCTGATTCTTTTGCCAACCAACTGGCCGACAACGGCTCAGGTTTTTGCCGCCCACGCCTGCCAGATGCGTTCCATGGAGAGCACCGTCTTCTTTGCCTCGAGCAGTCGCGTAGGAATCGAGCGGGATGTCCGCTTCATTGGACAAAGTCGCATTTGTTCTCCTTTGGGGCATGAAATGACAGCGGCCGACGATCAATCGGAAGTCATTCTGTACGCCACCATCGATACGAAGCTCTCTCGAACCAAACATCTCATTCGGACTGCGGGCGAAAGCGAAGTGAATCGAGTGGCAGACCGTCGCCCGGAGCTTTATGCCGCTTTGGCTATACCGCACAATCTGCCCCGAGCCGGCGGTCGGCCAGCCCCGGTAAACAAGATCGATTGAGCAAAGCAGGCGAATTACTATTCACCATCGGAAGTCAATTCGAGATCTCTACTCGTATCCCGCAACGAGCTTACGTACACTGTTCAGGACGAGTTCTGTCTCGGGCGTTGAATAGTGGACAGCACTTTTTAGAAAATATGGTCGAAGTGAGAATCCGTGGTCGGCTGAGAATGACTGACTGAAAGTGACTGCCCCGAGAAGATGGTGCAATCCGTAGGAACTTCTTGCACCCTACAGTCGAACAAGAGATGCTGGGTCAGAATTGTAAGTATGCGATATGAAACCCTCATCGGAAGTGGTCATTTTGTGAATTGTGCTTTGGTGATTGAACGCCATCGTGATGTTGTCATAGATCGTGGCCTCTGGCTCGTGAAGAATGGGATCTTCGCTGGAAGGACAGCCGCCTGATGACATTTCTGCATCCATTGATTCTGGCGGGGTTGGCGCTGGTCGTGTTACCAGTCGTAATTCATCTGCTGATGAGGCAGAAGCCCAAGCGAACCCCCTTCCCGGCTTTAAGACTGCTCCAGCAATCTCAGGCCAAGGTTTCACGGCGATTGAATCTGCAGCATTGGCTGTTGATGCTGCTGCGCATGCTCGTCATCGGTGCCATCGTCATCGCCATTGCCCGCCCGACTTTACCGGCAGCCAATTATCAATTGACCAGCGGTGAATGGCTCCGGCTACTGGCGATTGTGCTGGTTGGCGGTGGAATCTACACGGCCTTTGAAATCTTTCTGTACCGCCAACGCCAGCAACTTCCGAAGACCGATCGTTTCTCGAACAACTTCACCTCAGGAGGGCCGGCTGCTGCCATTCAACAGCAGACCTCGAAACTTCGGTCGCTGCTGATTCCACTGGTCTCTATCGCTGCAGGTTTCGCGCTGGTGCTGTTTCTCATCTGGCCTTATCAAACACGAATCATGGCCGACTGGTCGAAGCCATCGTCTCGGGCGAATCTCGAACTTCCGGTGGCTGCGGTCTTCATCTTCGACACATCACCCAGCATGCAATACAGAAATCAGGGCAAAACCCGGCTGGAAGTTGCACAAAGCATGGCAACAAGCCAATGGGGCAAACTTCCAGCCGGAAGTCGTCTGGCGCTGATCGATGGGATGCAACCTGCCAAACCTACTTTTCTTGCGGATCGAAATACGGCTCACCAGCGAATTCAGCAATTCACCACCCGTTACGAAGAACGTCCACTCGAAGACTCCATTCGACTGGCACTTTCGTTGCAGGAGAATGATCGTACAAAACTGCTCGAAGCTGAAGGTGGAGCAACCGATCGATTTGTGCGTGAAGTCTATCTGTTCACAGACCTTGCCAGACATCAATGGCATGGGGCAGCCGACGCGGGATTACTGAGCGAACTGGAAAAGCTCAAGGATGTCAGCATCTACATTATTGATGTAGGCGAATTGAAGCCTTCAAACAACCGGATCTACGGCCTCAAGCTCAGCCAGGAAACGATTGCAGAAAATGGCGAGGTCGTCATTGAAGCCACCGTTGAATCGGATCTGGCCCTGGCACCCAAACCTTTAGAAAGTTCTGCCCCACGGGCTCAGAACACGGCAGAACCTGGAAATGCAGCACCCATCACCACGAATGATGACGTTTCGATCGAACTGGTGCTGGGTGACCCCCGTGTGGGCAATACCAAACGGGTCGGTTTGGAAACGGTGCCCAGAGGTGGACGACATACAGTACAGTTCACTGCCAGTAACTTACCCTCCGGCCCTTCGAGCGGTTATTTACGGCTGATTGGTGACGATCCCCTGGCATTCGATAACAGCCTTCCCATCGCACTGACAACTGCAAAACCGCCTAAAGTGCTCGTGGTCTCAGCGAATCGGGCGGATAGCCGACTCCTCATGGAAGCGTTGGCTCCCGCTGAACTGACTCGTGTAGGAAAAGCGACGACAGTCCCCACCTGGATACCGGCATCCAGCCTGGCTGCTACAGACCTGAAGTCTTATGACGTCGTATTTCTGATGAACCTGCCAAGACCAACAGCAGAAGACTGGAAGTTGCTTCGCGGGTTCGTCGAAGGAGGCGGCGGCCTGGTACTGACCAATGGCCACCCATCCAAGGGAGTGGTGAATTCACCAACTTCAATCGATCCGCTGACCTACGAGAATCCTGATGCTCTGGCCATTCTTCCAGCCAGACTCAAGGCTTCACTCTCCTTCCGACCAGGCCAGGTGTGGGAGTTTCCCAATCGATCTCATGGCTTCATGGCTCCATTGGTTGAATTCGGGGCACTCGAAGAGTGGGAGTCACAGGTCGTGAACCGATACTGGACAGTCAACCCGGTCGACGATGCCATTGTGCTGGCACGCTTTCTTGACGAACGAAAATCCCCTGCACTTTTAGAACGACGTGTGGGAAAAGGGATCGTTCAGCAGTGGATGACATCCTGGAGCCTTCCCGACTGGAACGACCTGCCCAGAAGCTGGGCGTTTGTGGCTCTCGCAGATGCTTCTGTCGATTACCTGTCACAGCGACAGGCACGCCGATTCAACTTTGTGCTGGGTGATCCCATTCAACTGATCTTTCCCTCAGATCAGGTGTTACCGCCCCAGTGGCTGGTGCGCACTCCGGATGAACGTCAGCAAGCCCTCGATGCCGAATCTTCGACCCGGCTGAGCATTCCCGCGACCATTGCCAATCAACCGGGAATTTATCTCGTTCAGCCCAAAGCCGACCCGGCAGCGATGATTCCTCTCGGGGTTCGTGTTCGCGATGCTGAATCCAATCTTGAGCGTATGAGCCAAGAGAATATTGAACAGGTTTTTGGAACAGATCGTGTTCTGGTGCATCGCGAGCTGGAGACCTTAGAGCGAGCTGTCCTTTCGGGCAGGATCGGACAGGAAGTTTACGCTCTTGTTCTCTTGCTGCTTGTGATCGGATTTGTGACAGAACATCTTCTGGCCAACTGGTTCTATGCTCCACAGGCCGCGGCACTCACCAGAAACACGATCCCCACTGCTCCCCGTCCGGAAGGAGCAGTTCATGCCAACTGACTTTTGCGCAATTTCGTTCGCTTCAAATCGGCATGCCAATGCCCTGATGCCCCTGTGTGCCTTTGACGGGGGGCATCCATGACGATTGAAGAGATGAAATTTCAGGAGATCACCTTCCAGCCAGTGGGTGGATATTTCTTTGCGATCACTTTATCGCTGGCGTTACTGTGGATGGTCTGGAAGGCTTATCCGCATCATTTCTTTCAGCAACTCCCCTCTCGAATTCGCACGACAAGAGGATTGCGACTTTTAGCGGCCCTGGTGTTGATTGCAGGCCTGTTTCGTCCCGAACTGGTCTGGGAATCGTCTGCCGCTCCCGATGAGCAGGTGCTGATTCTGCGTGATGTCAGCCGCAGTATGACTACACAGGATCTGCCTGCCGCACGCAGCCGACTCGAAGGGGCGTTGTCAGACTCGCAGGCCATTCAGAAGGCATTTGAAAAGACAAAATCAAAACCGTCTCAGGTTCGAATCTTCGATTTCTCGGACAAGCTGAGTCCTCCAACGACTGAAAATCCTGTGGCAGATGGTCAGCAGACACTCTTTGGCGAGGCCCTTCAGGGTGCCCTTCGAGAATCGCGGAATCGTTCGACCTCGGCTGTCTTTCTCCTTTCCGATGGTGCCCAGCGCAGCTTGTCTCCCAAACCTCTCGACCCCTTATCGATTGCACAGGCATTTGGTGAAGAAGGGATTCCGATTTACGGAATTGCTTATGGAGCGAGCAGTATTACTGGCCAGGGATTGGACTGGACACTGGCTGATCTGCGAGTGGACCCGATCGTCTTTGAAAAGAATCGCGTTCCGGTCACCGTCCGTGTGCGGGCCATTGGAGCGCGTGGGCGCACCACGACTGTTCGTCTATTGCTCGAGAATCGAAGTGATGTCCCACTGGGAAAATCCGGGCCGTTAGAACCTGTGCTGGCCACAGGTGGCGTTGTTCCTCAAGCAACCATCACGCCTACGGAAGATGATCAGATCATTCCTGTTGAATTGTCCTTTCTGCCCAATCAGGCAGGAGAATTCAAACTCGCGGCTGAAGTTCAAACCTCCGAAGGAGAACTGCTGACTCGAAACAATCGCCTCGAAACGATCATCACTATCAAAGCAGGCGGCCTGCGGGTGGCTGTGATTGATCGTTTACGCTGGGAACCGAAGTTTCTCAAAATGGCGAGCGGTGCGTCGCAATTACAGATGGACTTTGCCGAAATTCGTCAAAGTCGCGGTCAATCGCCCGTCGTGCTCGATGCCTCGTGGTTCGAACCTGACCGCTACAATGTCTATATCCTTGGCGATGTCACCATTGATGAACTGGGGGAATCGAACATCAAGGCTCTCGCGGAACGAGTTCAGGCGGGGGCCGGCCTCATGACCATTGGCGGCAACCGAAATTACTCGGCGGGGCGATGGGAAGAATCGGATCTGACAGATCTCGTGCCTGTCATGTCGGCCTCTGCCAATCCGGGTGGTAATTCGAAAGACTCATCCAGTTTAGAAGGGCCAACGCCATTCATTCCCACTGAAACTGGGCTTCGTCGCTATGTGCTGCAACTGGATGGCACCGGGCCGCTCATCGATCGCTGGAAAGCTCTGGCTCCTTTGGAAGGAGCCAATCGGCTGGTTCCAAGGAATCCTCTGGTTGAAGTCTGGGCTGCTGCACCTAATGGCGAAGGTCTGCTGTTTGCCAGCGAGATTGGCAAAGCCCGTGTGCTTTCGTTTGCAGGAGATTCATCCTACTTGTGGGTGCTGGGTGGAGCTGCCAAAGCCCATCAGCAATTCTGGCGACAGGCGATACTGTGGCTGGCTCGTCGAGAAGACGATACCGAAGCTCCGTTGTGGGTGAAGGTGGAACCTCGGAACGCACCTCTCGGGGCAGCCGTTGGCATTGAATATGGTGCGCGAGCCCCTGGAGGACAACCACGAACGGACGTCAGCTTTGAGATGGAGATTATCGATCCTGCGGGTACGAAAGTTCCTGCATTGGTTTCGACAGATGCTGCCGCGAGTTCAAAGAACACAGGCAGCGGCGGCAGGCTCGACTGGACGAAAACTGAAGAGTCTGGCGATTACTGGGTACGGCTTTCGGGCAAAGCCAACGGTGAGAGTATCGGGTTGGATGCCGTGACCCGATTTCTGGTTTCACCGCGTGATATTGAACTCGACCGTCCGGGCGCCGATCCTGATTATCTCAAACAAATCGCAGAAGCGGGAAGTGGTCAACTGCTTTCGACTGAAAAGCTGTCTGGGTTTCTGGATCAGTTGATTGCCCGAGAAAATCCACTGGCCAAAGAGACCGTTCAAGTCAGGCTGTGGGATCACTGGCTGATGATCGCCCTCTTTGTGATCGCTATGGGAATCGAATGGGTGATCCGTAAGGCCAACGGCTGGGCCTGATAAAAATGTCCCGAGAAAATACTCCTGAGAAAAAGAGTTCAGATTGAGAATTTCCCGAGGTCTGAGGGAACTTTTCAGGCCAGCATTTCGTCACCACAAGAGTTGATTTGGGGAAAAGTCCGCAATCGCAACCGTTTCCGGTCGATAGTTCTCGTTGAGAAACCACGAATTCAGAATGCAAACTGCCATTCTGTCGCACTTTATGTCAAAATATGTGCGTAGAATTCTGCAGAGAGGTCGCTCAGTATGGCCACAATTCAACCATCCGAAGAATCACCCGCCTTCGTCGACTTTGACGAATTTGTCGCCTATCAGTTGGGCGAGGTGAAATCGGCGGTGCGGTCGACGGACCTCACCACGGCGATCGTGGGGAGCTTTGCATGGGTCAGTGCCCTGTGTGCCCTATTCGTGATTTCTGACCAGTGGTTGTTTGCCGATGGCTGGAGCATGGTGGCCCGGTGGATCTGGCTGGCAATTCTCGTGAGTGGCCTGGGCTGGTGGTTAACTCGCGCGTTGCTGCATCCCCTGCTGCGTAAGGTGAGTCCACTTTATGCCGCCAAAGAGCTGGAGACAGCCGTCCCGGCTCTCAGGCGGAATCTGGTCAATCTGGTGGATCTACAGTCTGCGGGACGACCAGTCGCGCCGGCAGTCTTGAAGGCCTTGCAAAAGCGAGCGGCAGTTTCTCTGGAAGAAGTGCAGCCCAGGCAAGCCATCGACCACACTCACCTGCTCTGGGTCTCTTGTGCACTGCTGGCGACGGTCGTTCTGCTGGCGGTCTATGCCGTCATGTCGCCCAAGCCAATCTGGCCGTCCTTATGGCGCATGATTCCCTTCACGTCGATTGATGCTCCCACCGAAACATTGATTCGAGAAGTGACCCCTGGCTCAACAGTCCGCCTTGCGGGGTCAATGCTCGATGTCGAAGCCCAATTGGCAGGGCGTATCCCTGAACTCGTTGAGTTGAAGTTCACGACCGCTGATCAGCAGTTTGTGGACGAAACAGTCCGTATGACTCCCGTGGGTCAGGGAGGTGCGCGGTTTGAAGCTAGACTGCTTGGTGAACGGGGAGAAGGATTCACCCAGTCATTCTCGTACTACATTCAAGCCGGCGATGCCCGCTCAGCCACTTACCAAGTGAGCATTGTTACCCCTCCCCATGCCAACGTGGAAGAAGTCGAGATCCAGGCACCGGCTTATACAGGTATCGAGAAGCAGGTCAGCCGAGGTGGTGCCATTCATGCGTGGGTCGGTTCGGAGGTGAAAGTCCGGGCACTGGCGAATCAACCCGTCACTTCAGCCACCATGATCTTCTTTGACGACGACGGTATGACGCCTACGGGTGAGGAACTTCCGGTGCGGTTGTCTCAAAATCGCGAACTGACTGCCGACTATCGTCCACAACTTCGAGAAGACGGGACATACGCGAGGTACTACTCGATCATCGTTCGCACAGCAGGGGGAGAAACCGACCCTGCACCAACCATCTATCCGATTGCCCTGCAGATTGATCAGCCCCCGGAGATCCGGATGGTGCTTCCAGAAAATGATGTGGCTGCAGCGGCCAATGCGACGGTGGGATTTGTGTTCACGGCCCGCGATGTTGATTTTCTTCTGGGCCCAATGACCCTCATTGCCGAAAAACAGGGGCAGATCATTGCCCGGGAAGAACTGGCTGCCGGTGGTGTTTCACAACAGACAGCGAAGACCACATTACGTCTGGATCGTTTTGCACTGCAGGAGAATGATGAACTCAAGGTCTATGCCACCGTCCAGGATAATCGCCAGCCGACACCGAATACGGCACGCTCCGACGCACGGCTGATTCGAATTCAAGGAGTCTTGCCTCCGCAGAAACAGCAGGAACAGCGGCAGCAGGCCGAAAAGCAGGCCCAACAGGTCGAAGAACAGGCCCGGCAAAAGGCGGCCCAGAACCAGGCAGGAAATGAACAGCCAGCAGATCCTGCACAGCAGGATCCGGGTCAGGCTCCCGAGGCGATGTCCGATCGCCCACAGGAAGGCGAAGGAAATCCTGGGCAAAATGCCAATGATCCAACACGAGCCAAAGACAAGCGTGCGGACGAAGGGATGAATCCGAATGATTCACAATCTCGTGACGACAATCCCCCCTCAGATCGTTCCGGCAATGCGAATGGGAAACCTGGTGAGGAACGTGGGGATTCTGCAGAAAACAACCGGACTGAAGGAAAATCAGCTTCCGATCGGAAGGGCGAAAATCAGGATTCGTCTCGCCGGCAGAATAATGACTCAGGCTCGAAGACTTCTCCTGAAAATGCTTCAGCAGATTCGAAAAGCGGGTCTGGTTCGTCAGGTCAGCCGAAGTCCAACCAGCAGGAGAGTGGCCCGCAGAATATGGGCCAACAGAACAGGGGCCAGCAGGGCTCCAACAAATCTGACCAGGGATTATCACCCAACGGAGAGGATGATTCGGAAGCCTTGAAACGATTGTTGGAAAAAGCGCGTCAGGAATCCCGTCAGCCCAATTCTAAAGGACAGGAATCCGGGAACGAATCCCGTCAGGAACAGAAGGCTCAACCCGACAATGAGCCCGGCAAGTCGTCATCGGGTGGTCAATCCGATGATCGCAAACGAGGAGATGAAGGCTCCAGCAAGGAGTCGATGACCGAAGACGCCACAAACTCTTCGAAGGGAAGTTCTGCGGAAAATCAGCCGCCCGGAAATGATTCTCAGCAAGGAGTGTCGTCCCAGAAATCTCCTGGCGAAATGAATGCTCCTCAAGCATCAAAAGAACCAGCAAGCCCCAAAGAGAGAATGGCTGACGGCCAATCTCCACCTCCGGGGGATTCAAGTCCTGAAAGCGCGGAGACAGGAGATACTGGCAAACCTTCATCTCCTCAGAGCAAAAACTCTTCACAGCCCATGTCTGGTAATGAAAAAAAATCTCAGTCCACGGCCAATGGAGAGAAATCGGACTCTGGTGGTGATGAAAACTCATCGGCAAATAATCCCGGCGCATCAGGAAGTGAATCTGCCAAAAATGGCAAAGGATCTCGTCCTGATGATTCATCTTTGAAACCCAATTCTGACAAGCCTGCCAGTGCGGGTGACCCTGCTGGCAATCCCTCGGGAACAGATCCATCCCCACCTGGTGGACAGAAAAACAAAGCTTCAGATCCATCGATGGGCCAGCCCAGCGAAAAGCTCCAGGGCAAGTCTCAAGAGGGAGGCAAGGATGACGAGATGCAGGCTCAAAGGCGTCCCGGTGAAGATGGATCGACGGGAGACCTGAAGGCCGATAACGAACGTCCTCAGAATTCACCTGCTGGCAAGGCAGATCCTGGTGCCTCCAGCCCGAAGAATGCACCCAAGAGCCCTGCTGCACCATCTTCTGATGAAATGCCTCCGTCCGATCAACAGCCTCAAGATGCGTCGGCAGGTGAACGAAGTATGGATCGACAGGCACAAAAGGCAAACACTCCCGGGGAACCTTTGGAGCAATCTCCCAATCAACAACCGGCTGCACGGCCGAATCCCGATCCTCGGGATGTTCCTGCCGGAAGTGGTGAGAAAATGCGCGGCGAACCAAGCAAACCGCCCAAGGCCAATCAGAAATCGCAGCAGGCCGAAAGTGGTGAGGCTGGTCAATCATCTGCTAATCCGGATGGTGCGGATGGCATGGCAGAAGGAAGCGGCAACGATACGTCTTCCGAGCGGGCCAAGCCCGGAGAAGCGGGAAGACCGGGAACTGGCACTGCAAAAGAGAAGGGAGCACCAGGCGCTGGAAACCAGCAGAAGTCGGGAGGCAACAACCATCCAGAAGGTGGTGAGCCAGCGGGGATGAACTCACCGGCAGATGGCAACAATGGGAGTCAACCACCTGCCAACCCGGCCGATGCAAAAGGGGGGGCTTCAAAGACAGGGAACGCTCCAGAGAATTCACCGCCAGGCAACAGTCGGGAAAAGACATCCGGAGAAGGCAATTCGTCGTCCAAGCCCTCTGGCAACAAAACTCCGGACAACAAGCCTCCAGGCGAGGAAGCTGCTGGTGGCCAGGACGATCAAGGCAATCAGAGTGGTGAAAAAGGTGGCCAGGGCGACAAGGGTCAGGGCGGCAAGGGCCAGGGCGGTGAAGGGAGCGAGGCTGGCCAGAGCAGTGGAAAAGGTGGTGGGAAAGGTGGTTCTTCGCCAGCCTCTGGCATGCCTTCCAGTTCCGGAGCATCATCTGGCGAGCCTGCTGGTCAGTCATCGTCAGCCACTGGCGGTGGAGCCGGGGGTGAGATGACACCGCGAGGTTCCGCTGACAATTCCTCCAATCCCAACGGGGCAGCGGGTGGTCAAGAAGGCCACGAGAATCAGGCGGCGAGTGGCCCTGCTGCGAATGCACCGGCCGATCAAAATCAGGCCAATCCTGAATTTGAAAAAGAGGCCGCAGAATTAGTGCTCGATCAATTAGAGCGGCAACTCGAACGTGGCCAGGTCGATCAAAAACTATTGGATGACCTGGGCTGGAATGAGCAGCAGATGCGATCGTTTGCGAAGCGGATGCGCGAGCAGATTAATGCCGCCAAATCGACAGATCCCACACCAGAAGATCTGCTAAGAAAACGGCAGTTTGAAGAGATGCTCGAATCGGCCAGGATTTCTCGGCAGAGAGTCGAAGCGCAAGGGAAAGCTGTTCCACAGCGCGATATTGACCAGGCCGGAAGTCGCCGTTCACAGGTTCCGGAACAATATCGCCAGCGATTTGAGGCCTACACGCGTGGCGTTCAGAAAAAATCTGCCACACCCGCACCTCCAGCGCCAACCCCTGCGCCGAAGCCATGATCACTTCTACGTATCTTCTACATATCCCACGAAATCAGAGTGAATTGATGGTTACAGAGCCTGCTTGCCCAGAGCTGCAAGCATGGCACACAGCCCTGTATGTCAGGGGATCGGCTGGAAGGTTTGTAAAGGTGGTGGCCGAACGTTGCTCGCAGGATTAAAGGCACTCAGAAACTGTTTCAAGGCATCATCCAGTTCTGGCACTGGTTTCATGCGGGAAACGGGGCTGCCGACATTTCCTCGAACTTCGACCCCGACCCAGCCACGACTGAGTGCACCGACCACTTCATGAATCACAGGAATGCGTACCTGATTTCTCGCCAGCATCGAATAAAAATCGAGGACGATTCCACCATCGAAACGGATCGAGCCACGCCCCCTGAGACTGATCGCACTCCCTACCAGGTCGATACTGCTGAAATTGAATCGTTCATCGGAAACGCGGAAGTTCAAATCGACATAATCAAAGGCCGCTTTCGACGCATTACCATCCAGTTGCAGTGAACGGAAAATCTGCACAAAGATTGGTAACTCGTAGATCGCTGCCGGGCTGATCTGTAATTGACCGGCACCAATAATCGTCTGTGTATCGCCCGCCCTGCCCTTCAAATCCATCCAGCCATTCATCGTTCCCCGCAGATTCGACTGGCCGTTCAAATACATCTGCGCGTATCGTTCCAGACTGGCCCGCGAGATCGTCGATTTGAGTTGCCATGCAGGAACTGCCTGATCCAGCCAGACAATCGCATCGAGTGTGACAATCCCGTCGCATGTTTTCCCACTGAGTCTTTCTTCCAGCGGGATGCGTCTGGGTGGCAACTCACCTTGATTCCCCGTGATCATCTCCCGGGCCCCAATCGAGAGTTCACCATTCGACAACCGAAAGGGGCCGCGAACCACGCCAACCTGGTAACCCATCACGCGGACGAGATCAAAATCGATCGAGCCTTTGAGTTCAGTCCCTTTCGCAGATGTTGAACCATCGCACTGCACTTTCCCGGAAACTTTCTCCAGCTTCAGGCCGGCAGTCAATTCGTTCCCTGGCAATACGAATTCCAACCGCCAGGCCACATCCAGAGCCGCCTGATCCTGGCGTTCCTGCAAAAATTCGATCTGTCCATTGACCGAGAAAGCCCCCGCAGGATTCAGTGCATCTAAGGTGGGTTTCAATGAAGCGGGAACAGCACGACGAAACGCTGTCGTGACCAGCACATCGTCTGCAAAAAACTCCTCGAAAACGACCCGCGATCTCCCTGCATGAAACTCACCAAAGCCCTTCAGCCGGATGGTGGTGTCATCATGCCGACCACTCAAGCGGAGAATATTGAGATCCCCCTGCTGATAGTTCAGCTCTCCCTGCACATCAGTAATTGCATAAGGAAACTGCTTCAATGCGAGATCACAACCTGTCAGGCGCAGGCTGGGGATCACGACATCGACTTCCATTCCCGGTGACCACGCCAGTTCGATGTTCGAATCGAAACTTCCTCGCGGATTAATCTCCAGCCATGTCTTTTGCAGATGGGCTGGCAAGGCATCGAACAGTGATTGATCAAAACTTCCCTGATGGACATTAACAAACAGATCGAGACGATCCTGCTCGGGTTGCCGCTGAAAAACACCTCGTCCTTCAAGTGCGGTCTGCCCATGAGTCGCCCGCACATCTTTCATTTCGAGCCGATTATTCAGCCAGGTCACGACACCGCTGACATTCTGCATTTCATAAGGGAATGGCTTACATTTCAGGCGTCCGTCAAACACCTTGGCCGCCAGTTGAGTCTCCCATTTACTTCCTAGGCCTGGTGGCCGGATGATTCGTGCGACAATGTCCGACTTTCCTTCCATCTGCAGCAATCGCAGCGTGTCGGCAATCGCAGGCGGGCAACTGCTTTTGAGTGTTTCATCGATGATCACGCCTCGAGTACGAATTTCGATGGCGGCATCGGCCATGGGTCCAGGATTGATCGCAATCCCCCGGAAAATTACGGGAACTCCACCCGCCATCCCACGAGCATCGACTTCCAGTTGCCGCCCTTGAACCTGGATCTGCCCACTCACTTCAGTCACAGGGTAAGGAAACTTCGCATATCGAAAGGCACATTCCCGGCCATGAATAATCATCCTCGGCAGCCACGGGCTCCCCGCCTCATGCTCGATATGGCATTCCGCCCGGAACAATCCTGTCAGCCGCAATTCTTCCGCCCATTTGCGGACAGCCGGAGGCAGTCTCTGGCGTAAACCGTCGGAAAGTTCGAGTTCTTCAACGGCTGAATAAATGCTCGTGCGGCCGCTTTTCCACTGATGGTCACCTCGCGCCATCCATTGGGTAAAGCCTGTCGCGGCTGTTAAGTTTTCGAGTCTGGCCTCTTCATGAGTAACGACACAGTTGCCCTTGAGACCGGTCAACGCCATGGGGAACGCCGCATGAGCAACTCCACCATTCACAATCTGAGCCTGGACTTCATACTCAGGAAGAACATCTGCAGATTTTTGCAGAGCCTTGAATGCTAAATTGGCATGCAATTGGACTGGTGGGATCTCTGGTAACTCAGAAAATGCCTCGGGAGCATCCAGTCCCTGAATGAGCTGACTCCAGATTCGCTTCCATTGCTGATCGATCGCCGAATCAAAATGTGACGCAAAACTCCAGATCGAATTCGTGAATCTCAGTCCCTGCCAGGTGCCATGCACTGACCAGAAACGTTCCTCTGTTGAGATGGTGGCATTATCGATGTTCAATCGTCCGATGTCGCCAACCCTGGCTTCACCTCGAATTGAAACCTGCTTGGCCGATACCGGGAAGCATGACCACGCCATGTCATCGATGGTGAGTGATATCGCCTTCGAATTCGCCTCCCCCACCACCGAATGAAGTTCATGGGCAACTTGCGCAGAAGCTGGGTGTATCTGTGACTCAAGTTCAATCTGGCAACGTCCGCTCTCAATAAAGATTTCGGGCATCGCCATGGCCGATTGCCGGGCCAAGGCCAGGCTTTCGACATTCCAGTGGCCATCTGCACCACGTTTAAGGTGGATATGAGGCTGGATGAGCCGCAACTGCTCAATGACAATCAGTTGGTGTTGAGAAAGCTGCTCACGATCTAAAGAAACGATCAATTCCGGAATCACGACGAGCGGTAATTCCTGACCTTCAGGCGTAATCTGAAGATTAAACAGACGAATTCGTCCGCTGAAATCAAATCGGGCACCATCCAGAGTAATGATCGAATCAGGGCATGCCCTGGCAAATTGACGCAAAGCCTCTTCTCGCAGCATGGCATCACTGCGAAAGTAAAGAGCCCCCGCCCCTCCAGCTCCGGCGATTCCCAAAAGAACGACAATCCCGAATATCCAGCGAAACGTTCTCAGCATGGAGTTTCCTCCTGCCAGCTCTTCGCTAATGGAGCACAATCGGGTTGATTGTCTGGTTTGTTACCAAAGTAATGATTCCAGACCGCGATCCACCCACTGGCTGCGATAACGGCCAGCGGAAATTCGGCGGGCAGGCGGTAACGCATCGAGCCCACAAACAGAAGATGAATCCCGGCAAAGACAAGCACTGGCATGCCACAAAACAAGAGCGCCCGCCAATGCCTGGGAGTTCGCATCAACTCAAAACAGATCCCTGCATAAAGCCAGGCAGTCGAGAGACCCACAGGAATCAGGATCCACCAACGCCGAAATTCCGGGTAATTCGGCACGAGATTCCAGTAGCGAATCTGCTTGATAATCGCGAGTTCAACCGTTCGCCAGGGATGTTGAGCAACAAATGCCCATGCCCGACGACGATACTCTTCGTCAACTTCGCGTTCTTGAAGTCGATTGGCCACTCCATCAGTCTCGAAGAACGTCATGTCACTGTCACCCGTAGCCCCTGCATGCAAGCCATCGTAAAGACTGGCACCCACCCAGAGTGTGGTGAAGGTGAACTTTCCCGAAACGGATTGATTTCGCAGGGCCCAGGGCAAGAGCAGGAGCAGAATTGTCCCCCCCATCACGACGGCTGAAAGTCCACTTTTCAGTAGCAATTGCCGGCGGTGTTCACGAGCCGAAATGATCGCACAGACCACAAGAGCGGCTGGGATCAAGCCGGCACAGGCCAACCATGTCGGTCGCATCAGAATTGCTGCTGTCGAAAAAAGACCCGAGATCATGGCCCCCATGAAAATGGCCCCGCTCCAGCCGGGAAGCTCCAGGGCTTTCAACCAACAGGCCATTGCAACCAGCGCCCACACCAAAGCCGTGGCAAAGACCCCTTCACTGAGAATCAATACGCCAAATCCCGCGAGAATGGGTGATATCGCCACAAACGTGGCTGCCAAAATTCCCACAGCGTGGCTGTAGAGCACGCGTCCCAGTTGATAAACGCCGCCAATACCAGCCAGTGACACGGCAATCAGCACCAGTCGCACGACCAGGCGCTGATCATGTCCCAACCATCTGGCCACAGCCAAAATTGCGGGAAAACCCGGCATCCGCAGCACATACCGCCCATAAACTTCGTAGTCGGCACCAGTCAGCAGATCTCCGGCCAGATCCCAATATCCCTCGGCATCTCCAGGCACTAGAAAAAAGCGATCGGGCTGGCTGCTTAACACCCATTCGACACCCAGAGCCAGACCAAGACGGATCACTCCGCCGACCAGCAACACCAGCAGCAGTTGCTTCCATTCTGCCCGATTCAAGTCATTCGTCCTTGAAATGCATTCTCAAAGGACGCTATCTCAAATCGTCACTTTCGGTCAATTCACAACAGGCAACATAGGAATACTGCGAGACATAAGTAAGCAGGCTTCTGGCGATTTCTGCGCGTTGATCAACAGCTTTGCCAAATTACGACATCAATATCGCAGCGAAGTCTGGATATAAAACTGGGTGCAGTCACCTCGGGGAATTGTCCGCTCGACATATTTGCCGAACCAGTACCACGAGTAGCCCGCCTGCAGATCCCACCATGGCTTGAAGTTGTACACACCGTAGATATCAAGAGCCGATCCAAGGCCAGTACCATTCCCTGCCGTACCGAAGGGAACCTGATTGACCTGATAACCAGTATCCTGTCCGCTGGCGAGTTGCATCCAGTGAACGGCCGTGGCTGCCGTCATTTTGGTCGTGGGTTTCACATCCAGTTGGAGAGAATAGTCAATCAGGTTCTGACCGGAGACGTTGTCCGAGAGTGCCCAGTAGGCATGTCCTAAAGGAAAGTACGTGTAGAACGTATTGTCAAAGCCGTCATTGGGATCGATGTCGCCCGAACTCCAGTAGAACAATCCCGATAGGCGCGGCTGCCACGGTCGACGTTTCCAGGTGTGACCGATCACAGTGGTGGCAAATCCTGCCGAAACCCGATCTCCGATGTCTGTCCCAAACTGATAACCCCCTTCGATTTCGAGATCCCAGATTCGATCATCGTAGGCGATCCCATCCGAGATCGGGATGAGATGGGCTGCCCGTGTTCCCACCAGATGACGACTGCCATCGGCGTAACCCACACGAGGTTCACTGTTATGCATCCACATCCAGTAAGCTTCAAAAACCGTGTTTTCGATCCCTGTGTACGTTGCGTAAGCTCCGCTGAAATAGACATTGTAGTTCGGCTGATCGAAGTTCGTCCCGGCAATATCAGGATCATTAAAGCCTGAGGACGCACTGACTGGATTCACTGTGAACAAATCGAGTTTCCAGTCGCCTTCCTTGTGCAGATATCGAAACCCTTGAAATGTCCTGCGGGAGTTCGACCAATCGAGAGGCGAGACAAGCCGTTGCCTTCCGAACAACATCTCCTGTCGGCCATACCTGAAGACCGAGGATGTTTCGTCATCAGCAAAAAGTACGAAATCGACAAACGCGTTCGTCAGATCCCAGCGATTTTCATCAATTCCCTGGCGGGCAGCCTGATCGCCATATACCGAACCGTCCAGTATTTCAGCATAAACTCGAACCCAATCGCTGTAATGGACATCAACATAGTTTCGCCAGCGGATCAATGTGTAATCCTCGGCTGTGGCTGGCCCGCGCCGAATGCGGTTTTTTTCCTGCAGATAACGAAAGCGAATTTCACCACCGGCTGAAACTCGCCAATCTTCCCCAAGGAAACTTCCCTCTCGATTCTTTAAATGCTCACCTGGCAACCATGCGTGTTCTGGCTGCTGGAGGATGGAAAAATCATTCTCGTAGAACAATGTCTTCCAGGGCCCAGGTTCGTTTACCACCTGAGGTGGAGGAAAAGCCAATGGTTTTTTCTGGGCAGGGATGATAGCAGAGACTGGAGGTGCCACTGGAGTTGGCATTTGTGTTGAACGGGCTGCCGGGAAGATCTCTGAACTCTGCAGAGAGAACTCACCACTTGATGACGGTTCAAAAACTTCCGTCACGAAACGAGATTCTTCATCCTGCGGAGTGTCATCCAGATCTGGTGAGGCTGTTTGTTTCGCCACATTCTGACAAGGCGCAGCGTCACAAGATCCCGACCCACAGCACGCCACGACAGTGATCAAAACTGTCGCTACTAAGTCTGCCGCAGACGGGAACCGGAATGCCCAGAAGAACCTTGATGGCAGCGACACGACGGCTCACATTCACTTGGGAATTCAAAAGATTCCACTCATTGAATGTTTCGACGGGCTCATTTCCCGGGCAAGAGTCGTTTATGTCTCTCAATACCAGATTCGGCACGCGACATAGGATGGTCTGAGAGTTCTCGCTGGATCAACCCGCAGTTTTGACCGATTCTTCCCGAATGACCTTCTGATACGCAGCCACGGTCGTGGCATATCCCAATTCGAGAGCATCCGCAATCAATGCATGCCCGATCGAGACTTCCAGCACAGCAGGAACCTCTCTGAGAAACTTTCCAAGATTCTCCAGATTCAAGTCGTGCCCCGCATTCACCCCTAATCCATGTTCCATAGCCATTTTCGCTGTCGCCACATACTGCGCAAGAATCTCGGCCGCGTTTTCTTTTCCGTAACTGGAAGCGTAAGGCTCTGTGTATAACTCGATGCGATCAACGCCGACCTCTTTGGCCGCCGCGACTTGAGTCACATCCGGATCCAGAAACAGACTCGAACGAATCCCGGCTGTCCTGAGCTTTTCCAACACAGGGACCAGCTTTTCACGTTCAGCGAGCACATTCCAACCATGGTCACTCGTCGATTGTTCCGGCGAATCAGGAACCATCGTGCATTGATCTGGCACCACTTCGAACACCAGATCGAGAAAACCGTCCGCCAGAGGATTCCCTTCGATATTCAATTCAATGTGCGGGTGGTGCTGTCGAATCAAAGCCGAAAGCTCACGAACATCGCTCCGGCGAATATGCCGCTCATCTGGCCTGGGATGCACAGTAATCCCTTCGGCTCCAGCAGCAATACAGAGCGAAGCGGCCCGTAATACGGAAGGAATCCCCAGATGTCGAGAGTTTCTGAGCAAAGCCACCTTGTTGACATTCACGCTCAGTTTTGTCTTTTCAACCATGGAAATTCCTCAGACTTGATTGAAGTCTCTGTGGTAAAAATCTGACAGCAGGAACTCTGCGGCAGTGACTGGCAGCCTGCCTGAATTATTCTCGACGATCACCTTCGGCACTCAATGCGGGAGGATTTTCCAGCGTATATACCGTCTGTTCATGATCGATGGCCTGCCGGACATACCGCGGTGTCTGCAAAGCCGCCACAAAGGCCGATCCATCGAACATCCGCAACGAACCTTGTACATGCTCCTGCACCAGTTCATCGATTTTGGCAGGTGACAATCCTGTTTCAATCGGCTTTGTTCGGGCGATCGTCAATCCCCACAAAGATCCATAGGTTGGCACCGGAGCAGCAGCAGCCACCGCATACCCAAAAGCCGATTCCATCGTTTTAGTGACTCTGGCCAGCAATTTGACCCACGGAGGAGCCATTGAACCCGCCTGATTGATCAAGACCCCATCGGGTGTGAGTGCTGCCCGACATGCCTCAAAAAACTCGCGGGTGAATAGCGGATAAGCAGGGCCTTCTTCGATGGGATCGGTTAAGTCAGCGATGATGACATCATACTCACTCGAACTCGCTTCGATCAGATCGAAGGCATCGGCGACCTGAATCTTCACACGGGCATCATTCAGCGATCCCTGATGAATCTCTGGCAACATCTCCCGGCAGGCATCAATCACTTCGCCATCCAGATCGGCAATGACCACCTCTTCGACTGTCTTCCACTTGAGAACTTCCCGCGCAGCACCTCCATCAGCTCCACCGGCAATCAGCACTTTTCTGGGTGCTCCATGAAGAACACACGGGAGATGCGCAATCAGTTCATGATAAATGAACTCATCCCCCGTACAGGTCTGCCACTTCCCATCCAGTACCAGAGCTTTGCCGTAACTCTCACTGATGACGATCGACATTTCCTGGAAGGCCGTCTGCTTGTGCATCAGCATTTGTGAAACTCCATGCTGATAAATATCAACCGGAGACAAACGTTCGGCAATCCAGACACTGGTATCCATAAACCAATCCCAACTCACACAGGGCCGGCGTGCCCACCCCTGGGCCTCAGATCTGTCACAACGGGCAGACATCTCACATCAGGCTTGAGCAGCAGCCTTCACGATGGGGTTGGTTAACGTCCCGATACCTTCAATCTCGATCGAGACTTCATCTCCCTGTTCGAGAGAGAAGTTATTGTCGGGAACAATCCCGGTCCCTGTCAGCAGAAACGCCCCCTGCGGAACGTCGTTCTCAAATGTCAGCCAGTGAATCAGTTCGCTGAAAGATCGCTTGAGCATCCCCAGATGAGTTTCATCCTGACTGACAACCTGCCCACCGCGGCGGATCTTGAGTCGAACTGCGTTCCCCTCGAGTGTTATAGGGCTGCTCGCCAGTCGTACCCACGGGCCCAGCCCGCAGCATTGGTTGTAGACTTTTGCCTGTGGCAGATAGAGAGGATTTTCACCTTCGATATCCCGTGCCGACATATCATTGCCCACGGTGTAGCCCACCAGTTTGCCTTCGGGTGAAATCACCAGAGCCAGTTCGGGTTCAGGAACTGACCATTGGCTATCTGAACGAACTCTTAAGGCCTGGCCAGGCCCCGAAACTCGAGCGGGTGTGGCTTTAAAGAAAATCTCAGGTCGGGGGGCTGTGTAGACTTTGTCGTAATGCGAAGCACCCGCCTCGGACTCTTCCATACGGGCGACCTGACTGCGCCGGTAGGTCACACCCGCTGCCCAGACTTCCTGCCTGTCAACGGGGGCCAGGAATTTGAGTTCTTCCACTGGGACAGGGCTTAATGACCCATCCACCAGATATCGCGCCAACCCCAACGGATCGGGAGCATGCAGGATATCTGCCAAACTGCGGACATGATCGACCTGCAACAAATCCAACAGTTTCCAGGTTCCCTCTTCCCCCAGAGCGACACGAACTTCCCCATCGACCAGTTGAACTTTGCCGAGATACATAGTGAGCACTTTCTATTGAGTTCTACAGGCTGCCCGATTGGGCTCATACATTTTTTCATTCAAGGACTATCGCGGGAAAATGCAGGCAGTCCTGACAGAGATCCGCTTCAAGAGATTCCGTTTCCCCTGGGATTTTTCACTCTTCACTGCACCCGGACAGAGAACTGCACCCGGGTGGAGAACCGAAGTGAGTGGATTTCGTTTTGATTGCGATCAGAAGTCTGCATCCGGATCGGCTAGCCATTTAATGAAACTCCATAGTTCGATGGGCATCACTCTCCGTCAAAACGGGAACAGATTCCGACACGCTTTCAACCTTGCGAAAGGCAAAGAGCAGAAACACGATCGCCATCAATCCATAACCGATCGCCACGTCTGTGGCATGATAAAGCATGGATCCTTCCGGTGCGCGACTTCCTGCAAACAAAAAATCGACCAGATTCCCTGAAAGCTGGTAGCTGTGCGTTAAACCTGCTCCCGCAAAAATCGCCCCAATTGACGACCAGCAGGCCGCCCGCAGAAACCTTCGCTCAATCAGTTCTACCGCAATGGTTGCGAGAATGACGCAGGTAAAAATGTACCCCCGCTCCATGGAGATCAGACCATGCAGCAGAAAACCATTGACCTGTTGCGAGAAATCTTTACTGAGCAGCGACTGCATTGTGACTCCGCCAGCCACGAGAAATGCCCCCTGAACGACTGTCATTCCCCACGCTGCAATCGCGGGAAACAGCCCGATAGCCACGGCTGGTGCATGTGCGGGCGGACAAGCCACAAAGGCCTGCGCAGTAATGACCACGCCAATCCAGAGCACAATCGGCACACCCGCTTCAATGGGTACTAACGATTGAATGAGAGCCACAGTCCCTGTTACACAGAGGATCGTGATCACCACTCCATTGATGATCGAGTATCCGGCCCTGGCGCCTAGGCCTTTCCAGCCGGGATGACCAATGTAAATGGTTGTCGGAAAACAACTGCCAAATGCTGCCGCAGCCAAAGTCCCCAGCCCATTCATCGACAGAGACGATTTTGTGTCGTATGCATCGCCCGCAGCCTCTGCCGATTCAATGTTCTGCAAGCTTCCTAACAGATTAAATAACCCCATCGGGACAATCACAGAGAGCAGTCCCAGCCACTGCCCCGGATCAGCCACCACCTGCCACAAATCACCAAGCCACAACTGTGGTGGCGCAAATCCTATCACTTGCCACGATTCACCAACGGCACTCGAATTCAAGGCATGACGCGCTATCCAGACTGGTCCATCAGCCCAGACCTGATGCAAAAATGTCAGTCCCCACGCCAGCAACACCCCGGCCAGTAACGAAACAAAACCGCCCGGAAGCCGCCACGGAAACGAGACTCGCGAAAAGTAGGTCACCAGCACAATGGCCAGAGGCAGCATCGCGATCAGTGGTTTCTGTATGAGTTGCAGCGTGAAGCTCATGGAGATGAAGCCAATCGCGATCCCCGCAAGCGTGGATAACAATGCTGCCCGGGGCGTTCTTCTCCGCACAGATTCCGCCACAAATGCCCCGCAAAACTCAATCAGGCCAGAGCCCAGGCAAGCCACCAATCCCACTCGCCACGCCTGTTCGGCCGCGGCGACAGAACTGGCGCCTTTTGCTGTGGCTGCCTCATACGCGGGCAACATCACAAAGAAGACATAAACCAGCAATGAAGGAGTGTTGATTCCATAGGGTAAAGCCGTCACATCATGGCGGCCGGTTCGTCTGGCCAGTTGCCGGGCTTGCCACGCATAAAACAGATTTCCGACCAGCAAACTGACTGCCACCCCGGGCAGAATTCTCTGGTAGAGCAGAAAAGCCGCTTCACCGCTCATGCCGCACATGGCGCCGCATAACGTCACAATCAGAATCAACTGGACGAGATTATCGACGAACAATCCAAAAAAACCGTCCAGATCGCGTGGTACAAACCAGCGAAATGGTTCTGCTGAAAGGACCGAGCCACCACTTGGGGAAGGTGCCAGATCACGCTGTTGTTGCATGGATCACCTGATGATTGCACGACGAATGAACTTTCATGGCTGGTCAGAGCCTGTCGCCGACCTTCTCGTGATGAGCGAAGAGTGGCAACAGATTTTCCATCGTTCTATAACGGAATGCTTCGCAGTTCCATCGAGAAGTCACCGGGCCAAAACAAGCAACACTCGACTCTCGATGGGTTCAACCGGCCCTTCACTCCTTTTTAATCCACATGAATAAAGAATTCTTTCAGATGCACCTTGCTGAACCTGTCGTTCTGAGCAGCCGTAATCGCAAGAAAATCGGCGAAGTCATGGAACTGCTCGCCCCGTGGGGGATTCAGGTTCAAGGTGTTTCTGAATTTGAATCGATCCAGGATGTCGAAGAGACAGGCAGCACTTTTGCCGAGAATGCCGATCTCAAAGCGACAACGGTCGCCAGACAACTCCATCGTTGGACAATTGCTGAAGACAGTGGACTGTGCGTACCGGCCCTGGGCCATGCCCCGGGTATTTATTCAGCACGCTATGCCGGTGAGCCCTCGAATGATCAGCAAAACAACACGAAGCTGCTCGCTGAAATGTCATCTCTCCAAGGAGATGATCGAGCCGCTTACTACGTCTGCCATGCTGTTTTGAGTGATCCCCAGGGCCAGATTCGTGTCCGGGTGGAAGGACGCTGCTGGGGAAAAATTCTGATTCAGCCCAGCGGCAACCATGGTTTTGGCTACGATCCACTCTTTCTTGTCCCTGAGTATCACCTGACATTCGGGCAACTCGCCCCGGCTGTCAAAAGACACATCAGCCACAGAGCGCGAGCCTTTGAACAGTTCATTCCACTGATGATCGCTGTGCTACAAACCCCCTGAGCAGTGTTACAACCCAAGCGATCCGTGTGTCCCCTCTTCAAGAACAGCGCCCGGCACACTGGCCATCTCAACAGCCGGATGAGAGTCCAGATGCGGATCAGTCCACCGACGCACCAGTTCCGTCACAACTTGAATATGCTTTTCCATTTCACTCGCCAGTTCAGCTTCCCGGTCGTGATAACCCAGCCGCCTGGCCAGAAACTCGAACTCCTCGCTGCTGGCAGGCGGCACTGTCAAATCGCGCGCATCGCCTCGCACCATGCGCAAAGCATCGATTAATGCCCGATGAAAGCGATAAGCGGCTTTAAGTTTTTCAGCATCATCAAATGGTAAAAGCTCCAGATCCCGCATCATTCTGAGAGCTTCGCGGGTGTTCGTCGTCCGCAATTCGGGATGGGTCGAGCCCCACGTCAATTGCAGGGCCTGAACGAGGTATTCACAGTCCACAAGACCACCGGGGCTCAGCTTGGCATTAAAGCCATCACTGTTCGAAAGCTGCCTCACCTGCCTTTCCCGTAACGCCCGCATGGCCGCAAAGTCAAATTTCTGACCCGAGTACAACACCTGATCACGAAATGCTTCCAGCGTTTTCCCGAGTTCCTGGTCTCCTGCCACATGACGCAGCTTCACCAGCGCCTGACGTTCATAAGGCCAGGCGGGGCCACCGAACCCGAAGTAGCTGATGAATGCCTCTTTCGAGACCGCCAGATTGCCAGCCTTGCCATAAGGCCTTAATCGCAAATCAATCCGAAAGATCCCTTCCTGCCGGGCGAAGATCGATTGAGAAAACAGTTCCACGAGGCGATGAAAGAATTCACTCGTGGCAATCGGGCGAGGCCCATCCGTTTTTCCCTCACCTTCATACACCAGCATGAGCTCAATATCTGAGGCAAAGCCCATCTCTTTGCCCCCACATTTCCCTAACGCCAGCACTGTCCAGCGACACGGGGTTCCTGCATGCAAAAGTGGCGAGCCATGCCGCCATGTCAGTTCCCGCAATGACATTTCAAACGCACGCGAAACGACCACTTCCGCAAGATCTGTCAACTCATTCGAAAAGTGACCGAACGGGCCGATGTGCCCGAGAATATGCCGCATATCGATGCGGAACATTTCGCGATCCTTGAAGGAATTCAACCGCAATTGCCAGCGGGAAAGATCGGCTCCCTGAAAGATCTCCTGCCTCAATTCCTCTGCCAGTTGCTCTTTCGTTTTGGCAACCTGTAGCCCCTCGACATCTGCCAGGACAGGGAACAGATTCGAATGCTGCAAACGGAGAAAGTCCTGCCATAGAAAATCACTGATACCCAGGAGTTTGGCCAGTGCATCGAGCACTTCCGGCCGTTCCAGCGACGAAAGCTGTTCCCACCACGCCTCCTGCAGAAAAAGTTCCTGCAAGAACTGGCGAAAATGCACCAGCGCCGCCTCTGGATTCGGAGCCTTCGGCAACAGGTGCGTGAATTGCTGAATGAGCGCTATGGCCGCTTTCAGTTCTTCCACATGCCGATCATCCTGAATCCGGCCACCTCGCCTGGCATCGGTAATTAGAAGCGTATCCTGAACACGATGTCCTTCATTGCGGATCGACATCTGTTCGATTGCGACACCACAGATCGCCAGAGCATTCGTGAATTCGTACAGAAAGCCAATCGAGTCATCGGCTTTCAGGCACAGAAGTGTCGCCTGCCGCTCACGGGCATCCTGGACAGAAATTTCTACTGGTAACAGCCGGGAACCTGACGATTCATTCCCTCGCAGAGCCGCCGCGACTCGCTTCGCCAGTAAACCTTGAGCCTCCGCATGGCCTTTGGTTCTCGCGACATGTTTGAGAGTCCGCAGATCATCTTCATAGCGCTGCCACAATTCCGGAACGACCGCGTCAATCAAAGGTTTGGCGTGAAAGACATCGACAAAATCCCGGAGCTGTTGTTGATGAGCTTCCCTGGTGACTCGCTTATTCGTTCGCAGAGACTGGGCATAACGCGAGAGGATTTCGGAGGGATGACAATCGGTGAATACGTCACCACTGCAGATGTCAAAGCCGTACACAAATAACAGCCCGCAGATCATGGACAGGTCACCGGGCTCATCCACTCCCAGAACTGTCACCCGGTAAGCACCATCTGGCATCGAGTTGGCATCGACCCGCACCGATTGCTCGATTGTCAGCTCCTGCAGCCAATCCCGATGCTTCTGACGCTCTTCTTTCGAGAAAGCCTTTTCGTAACTGACAAGACCAAATGTCTCGACACTTGAGGTCCGCAAGGGCTGAATCTCAATCGGCTCAACAGACTCTGTCAGCAGATATTTCTCATAGATTCGTCGAATCTCGCGGCTATGATCCTCATAGTGACGGATAAACGTCGCCGCATCAGGAAAATCGAGCCTTCGCGCCAGATAAGACAGCTCCCGCTCGTTCTCTGGAAGTGCGTGGTCTTGCTTATTGTGCATTAACTGAATGGCATGCTCGATGGTTCTCAGGAAGACATACCCCACTGTCAACTGCCGATATTCATCAGCCTGCAGAAACCCCTGATCGGCCAGCCTGACCAGTGAATCGAGTGTATTCCTCGAACGAATATGCGGATGGGTCAATCCACGAGTCATCTGCAGGTACTGCACAATGAACTCAATATCTCGAATCGAGCCCATACCCGATTTCACTTCTCCCCATTGCCGACCGCGCCGAACCAGGCCCTGCTCGATCTTCTGTTTTGATTCTCGAATGCTGGCTCGCACTGCCGATTCGGGAGCACCATGAATGACATTTTCTATCAATCCCAGAAACTCTTCACCGAGGGCAAAGTCACCCGCAATGACTCGGGCCTTGATCAATGCCTGCTTTTCCCAGATGGCAGCATGGCGGGACAGATACGTCAGATAAGCTTCTGGAGTCGAAACCAGATTCCCCGAACGCCCCCAGGGTCTTAAACGCGTATCGACTCGATACAAAAAGCCTTCATCGCTCGCATCGTTCAGAAATCGCACCAGGCGCTGAGCCACCAGCAAGTCATCCGTATTTCCACGATGCAGAAAGACCAGGTCGATATCCGAACTGTAGTTCAGTTCTTCACCACCCAGCTTTCCGAGCGCAAGGACTGTAAAACCACTGACCGAAGCATAAAGATTTCCGGCAGCCAAGCGCAAACCACACTCGACGACAGCATCCGCCAGCAGTGAAAGCTGATTGACAACTCCGCGAAAGTCCATCAATCCAAACGTATCGCAAGCGCCGATGCGCAACATTTCACTATGTCGAAATCGCCGCACGGCATTCGCCGGATCAGCCCCCGGCTGCAAAGCACTTACTGCCTCGACAGCACCTTCAAAAAACTCCTGCCGACTTCGCAGATCGGCCAGTCGATGATGATGTGTCAGTTGCTCCAGCAGTGCAGGCCGCCTTAATAGAATCCCAGTCAGATACTGGCTGCCGACGAACAGCTTCAACAGGATCTCGACAGCTCTGGGGTGCGCCGCCAGATAGGAATAGAGATGATCCGGATCCGGGTATTTTTGAATGTACCGCTCGAAGTTCAGTATCGACTGATCGGGGTGTGGTAATGAAGAAACAATGGCAATCAACTGCTCCAGCGTCGCCATCCGCACGATCTCGCTGGTCTGGCGATTCCGCCCCAGATGGATCAACTGCGACCGTTCCATGACCTGATCTGGAGTCACAGAGCCCGGCTGGGAACCAGCCCTGCCTGCATCGGCCCGGGCTTTACTTGCTCCAGCCGCAGGAATGGTTCCAGCGGCGGGATTGGCTCCAGACGCCGTGGAACGCTCAGCTCCCTGATAGAGAGAACGACTTCCCCCCAGCAGCAATTGAGTAAGCCTTTGCCTCGCTTGAGACGGATTTTCAAACTCCAGCCTGGCCAGGAATTCTTCAATTCGTGCAGACTGATCAGGATCTCGCAGAGATTCAATCAGTTCCCGCCATGTGGGTTGCATGTCGATCTCTTTCCAGAAAGCCTCTGCGGATCTCAGCGGGCCATCTTGCGGGCAACCTGTTGACGCATTCAAAACCGATCTTTTCTCACGCAGGGAGATTAACCCTCAAGTGGCCATTACAGCTCGACAGGGCTGACGAAATCCGTCGGCTTGAGTGCTAAAACTGATGATTTTAAATGTGGCAATAGACTTTGGGCTGTACTGCCCATAATGAATTGTTTGAATCCAGTCCGCCCATGTGTCGTGAAGACAGTCAGGTCGATACCGTGCTCTTCAACAAACCTTGGAATCGTGGCCAAAGGGCTCCCCTCCAACAGCTCCACGCGCACACCATGGTTTAAAGTTCGCCAATCCGTCTGATGCAGATGCGCATGAATCGTATTGTGGGAAGCCGTTCTCACCTGCTGGTGATAAGCATCCACGGCGGCTTCATCGCTCCCTGCACTGCGAAGATAAGTGGCCAGAGGAAATTCGATGGAGTGCAGGATGAACAACCGCGCATCGAGATGATGGGCAAAAGCGATGGCCGCATGCAAAGCCCGCAAAGAATCCTCAGAGAGATCAGTACACACGGCAATCTCGCGGATTTCGCGCAGTTCTTCGGGCTTGACGACCCACACCGGGCACGGGCAGATCTGCAGAAGTTTGGTCGAAGTACTGCCAAACAATGTATGCGACAGGACGGATCGATTGCGGGCACCGACCACCAGCAGATCGGCCTTCACTTCCTGAACCAGCAGTGTCAACTCACGCGATGACCCTCCCATACGCAACTGGTATTGAGCCTTCACACCTCGAGCCGTGGCTGCTTCAACCAGCCGAGTGAGAGCCTGATTGGCGAAATCTTCCACAGTGGTATAAATGTTGGTGACGTCTGCATGGATTAATTCTTCAGCCTGTGGCGAGAGATCGAGGCAGGCACAATAAATGAGTTCTGCACCTCGATTGGCTGCAAATTCCAGACTTTGCGAAATTGCGGCCTGGGTGGGTGCAGGAAGTTCATCACCAACCAGACGATCTCCTTCATGCAGATCAACACCAACGACAATTCGGGAGATGGTGTGCATTGTTTGCTACTTTCTGCTGTGTGGTGCAACCAGTCGATCAACTCAGATGATTTCACCAGGAATGCTGAACTTCGCGGATCGGCCTGCTCAATCGACAGGACGAATCGGAATCGGATTACCTCTCATTCAGTCTAACTTCCTGAGCATGAGTATTACCACGACGGACTGCAACAGAGTGGCCTTTGTCCACAATCAAGTTGCTGTTAGGATTAAACTGAACTCTTGGTATTAACAGCTCCTGAAGCTTCAAAAAATCATCGCTACAAAACGGTCTTGTCCTTGGGAACGGATCTCCCCTGATGAAAACTCGATCATCCCGTTTGAAAATGATCGCCGCACCAATTCCACGGCAGCTTCTCAGGCGATGCATGCTCCAGAGCAGTTTGACTCCTTTTCGCAGCCTGAGTCCTTTTCGCAGCCTAAGTTTTTTTCGCAGCCTGAGTTTTTTTATCTGGGTGCTCTTTCCGACTTTGCTGCTCGCTCAGGAGGAATCAGCTCTCCTGAAGTACAAGTTTCAACCGGGACAGTCTTTGAACTATTTGGTCGCATCGCAGATGGTGGCGACCACCAAGGTGCAGAATGCCGAACAGGATTCGACGAATCAGTCGAGTTCGATCAAGGAACTGAAAATCGTCTCGGTCGATCCGCAAGGCCTCGCCACGATCGAGTCCAGCGTCAAGCGAATTCTCATCAAGGCGACTCTTCCCGGCGGTGGCCAACTCGATTACGACAGCAGCCAGACCGATCCGGTCCCGCTCCCCTTCCGCATGGCTGCTGAGAGCATCGGAAAGACGACTTCTCGCATCACACTGGCACCTGATGGTCGAATCATTAAAGCCGTCGCTCTACAGCCCGACGGGACGCCCGTTGCCAATCCTGCCGGCGGGCCCACTCCCCGGCATGATGTCCTGCCCTCGTTTCCGGCAAGTCCCGTCCAGAGAGGGAGTACCTGGCAGGAAACATTTCAAGTCGAAGTTCCAGGTGCGGATAACCAGCCGCGAACCGTTCTACTCGCCCGTAAATTCCAGGTCACTTCGATTTCAGTGACTCCCAACAATCAGAAACTGGTGCAGATTGGCTTTGTCGTCGAGCCGGCAGTTCCACCCTCTGAGCCAGAAATCGTTTCCCGGCTCACGCCCTTCCTTGTGACTGGAGAACTGACGTTTGACGCGTCGGCGGGGGCAGTCGTGGCGTATCAATCGGAGTTAAATCGAGAAGCGGTGGATGCTCTAGGCCCCGGTACCTTGCTGAGAATGTCAGGAAAGACACTCGAAAAGCTGGTTCCACCCCAGACTCCTCCAGAACTTCTCAAGCTGGAAGAGTAGTGCTTACGATTCCTCAGTTTTCTGGTTCTCACAATCAGCCTTCTGGTTCTCACTCAAAGAGACCTTCGCCTATCGCTGGGCTCGACTTTGGGGATGAAACTTTTGTGAGAGATGCTGCGACAATCCAGCCGCCACGGCATCTAACTGAGCACATTCTTTGCGAATCGCTTCCAAAGCTTCGTTTCTCGCAATCCGAGTTTCCAGTACTCCAGCCGCCTGCTGCAATTTCTCGCAGCCAATATTACTCCCGGTATTTCGCAACGTATGCGCAATTCGCTTAATCGCGCGTAAATCCATTGCTTCGACAGCGAGACAAAGATCCCGCCGCCATCCCGGAAGATTCTCCAGCGTCAGCACCAGCAACTCATCCAGAAGTTCTTCATCGTAAGCGACTCTTTCAAGGCCAGCTTCACGATCCAGCCAAAGGTCATTCCTCGAAGTGGGAGCTTGAACTTCCGGCTGAACAGAATCTCGTTTGTTTCCTGATGAATGTGATGTTTCCGGACTTGTCAAATCGGCTGGCAGAGTAACTCCGGAAACTGCAACCGACGAACTTTGCGTCGCTTTCAGATTCTGCATCAAAGCCTGTTCGATCTGGCTGAAAAGTTGCTCGCGATGTATCGGCTTTGTGGCAAAATCAGTACAACCCGCAGTCAGTGCCTGCTGACGATCACTGGCCATGACATTTGCCGTCAACGCAATGATCGGCCCTGACCAACCTCGCTTTCGTAATTCACGCGTCGCCTCTAAACCATCCAGTTCCGGCATCTGCATATCCATTAAAATCAAGTCAAATGGCCGGTTGACCTGCAAACTTCCCTGCACAGCTTCAATGGCCTCTCGGCCATTGCTCACCATCTGTAAATCCACGCCCAATCGCCCCAGCCAGGAACTCAGTAGCAATCGATTATCGGGCCCATCTTCTGCCAGCAGGATCCGGCAACGTGGCAATTGACGTTCTTTGGGCGCTGGATATCGACCGGAAAGTTGATGCGATTTTTCCAACTGCTCCAGCGGCAGCCAATTCTCTTCGTTGGATCCAACGAGCGGGAGTTCCAGCGTAAAGACACTTCCTTTGCCGAACTCACTGCGTACCGTGAGATCCCCTTCCAGCAATCGGGCCAATTGCCGACTGATTGACAACCCGAGCCCAGTCCCTCCAAACCGGCGCACCGTCGATGTCTCTGCCTGCGTAAACGGCGTAAACAGTCTTTCCAATTGTGCCTCTGTCATCCCAATCCCGCTGTCTTGAACCTCCAGTACCAGTCGAGAAGGCAATTTTTCATGTCCATGATTCGCCGATTTCTCTGAGCCACTTTTCACAGGAAGTGACGGTGGCTTGCGCACTCTGGCGACGATGCGAACCATCCCGGATTCTGTGAATTTCACGGCATTTCCGACCAGATTCATCAGGATCTGCCGCAGCCGTGTGGGATCACTCACGATCACTTCCGGGAGTTGTCCCTCGCCTTTCAATTCCAGTTGCACACGCTGGGATTTCAAGCGACTGCGAAACAACTGCAGGACTTCCGCTGCAATCAACAGCGGACGACATTCCAGTTGTTCGATCGTCAGTCTCCCGGCCTCGATTTTTGAAAGATCGAGCGTGTCGTTGATCAAACTCAACAGGTGCTCGCCATTGCGTAAAATCGTATCGACAGCACTGCGATGTTCCGCCGCTGAAACCTCTTCTTTCTGGATGGACTCAGCAAATCCCAGAATCGCCGTCAGCGGTGTGCGGATTTCATGACTCATATGGGCCAGAAAATCACTTTTGGCACGATTCGCACGATCGGCCACTTCCATTTGTCGCCGGACTTCGTTGTTGGCCAGTTCGAGTAGCCGCGATTGAGCGAGCAGTAACGTATGAAAATCGAGTAATCGATACTGACTGGGTGAAATCTGTATGACCAACGGTTCGTAGCTGTGCGGCCAGGGACGGTTCAAAGCGATTTGAGCGGCCTGCGGAATCGGCAGGTTGCCAGGATGCACAGCCTGCACCACATCGATGGAATCAATCATCTGACGGACTGGTCGTTTCAAGTACAAATCGAGCCCGAAAGGTCGGCTCAGTAACGTGAGCAACTGACTTCGAGAAATAACTCCCACCAGTTCCTGGTCTTCAATCACCATGATGCCAATACATTCAGGTGTCTTCTCGAAGAGTTCGACCACTTCGCTGGTCAGCGTCTGCGAAGTGACTTGCCAGTCGTCCAGTGGCAGTGAAGAAACCTGGGCACCCGGCTTGAGATTCAATAGACATTCATGCAGTCGCCCAAAGACCGAAGGATTGCTCTCCAGTGCCCACAAGGGAAGCCGAACACTGGAAATCGATGGAGAACTCATGGCGTGCTCCCGGCGATGAATGCAGGCTGATTGCCACGGGTTAAGGAAAATTCGAGGCCAGTTTCAGTCATTTTCAATCGCATCATTCTGATCGGTCAGCCTGAATAGTTATTGTGAAATTCGAGTGAAGTTGCCACCTTTCTGGAGTTCTTCCCATAGGCTGCCCCGACTAAGTTCCCCGTTTTCATGACGAAACTCGCTGGCGTTTCGCAGATTGGCCGGAACTCTGCTATTCTTCCCTGAGGTGCAACTTCAGCGAATTGCACGTTGACTCAAAGAATGATGACTTTCGCCAGGTCAGTTGAAAGTAGATTGATGATCGAAGTCCAGCAGGTCACCAAGATTCATGTTCGAGGACAAACGCAGGTCTACGCACTTCGCGAAGTGACCTGCCAGATTCCCGCCGGTGCCTTCAGTTTCATTCTGGGACCTTCTGGCAGTGGCAAAAGCACATTGCTGTACCTCATCGGTTGCCTGGATGAACCGACGACGGGAGAAATTTTCGTCAATGGTCAGTCGCTGAAAAAGATGACAGCTACCGAAAAAGACGCCTACCGACGAAATGACGTCGGTTTTATCTTTCAAAGCTTCAATCTGCTGGCCAATCTCAATGCGGTGGATAACGTTCTTGTCCCTTACTTAGCCCGCGGTGCCTCGACCCAGCAGCGTCAGGAAGCCATCGAACTGCTGGAAAGAGTCGGTTTGAAGGATCGACTTGATCATCGCCCCAGTCAACTTTCCGGCGGCGAGCAGCAACGTGTCGCCATTGCCCGGGCTTTGCTCAAAAAGCCAAAACTGATTCTGGCCGACGAACCCACTGGCGAACTCGATTCGGTGAACAGTCAGCAGATTCTGGCATTACTGCGCAACTGCAGCCAGGAGTTGAAAACCACAGTGGTGGTCGTCACGCACGAGCAGGAATATGTCCACGAGGATGATTTCATTGTCCGCATACGGGATGGGAAACTGGGGACACCCGCAGGGACTTTGTCATGATGAATTCTTCATGCAAACAAACTGTCTCTTGAAAGTCGCAGGAGACTCTCGCCAGACTGTGTGCAGAACATCCGGCCTTAACTGACGCAGCCGACAATTCATTGTGCGAATTCGACAACTGCCTATTTAACAGACACGCGAGAGACGACCATGACAACGCTCCTCGTGATCGATGATTCTCCCATTGATCGGCGACTGGCTGGCAAGCTTCTGGCCGGGCGATCGGACTGGACTGTCCTGTATGCTGCGGATGGTGAAGAAGGTCTCCAGAAGGTGAGGCACTTCCATCCACAACTGGTTTTGACTGACATGCAAATGCCAGACAAAACCGGGCTCGACGTGGTGACAGAGGTTCGCAAAGAATTCCCGCAGATTCCTGTCATCCTGATGACCGCCCAGGGAAGCGAAGAGTTGGCTGTTAAAGCTCTTCAGCAAGGGGCCGCCAGCTACGTTCCTAAAAGGCTCCTCGCTCAGGAACTGACGGGTGTCGTCACCCGTGTGCTCGCTGCCACTGATGAAGATCGGTCACGAGTCGCGCTGTTCAGCAGACTCACCGAACAGATCGAGCAGTTTGTACTGCCCAACGATCTGCCTCTCATCATGTCCCTTTCTCATCACCTCCAGAGATCGCTGGCCAATATCTGGGAATGCGATACGACCGAGCGGGTACGGATTGGCACAGCCCTTGAAGAAGCCCTGCTCAATGCCTATTACCATGGAAATCTGGAAGTCAGTTCGACTCTCAAAGAGCAGGATCACAATGCCTTCCATGAAATGTCAGAAATGCGCCGCAAAGAATCCCCCTGGCGCGATCGAGTCATTCACATTTCATCGAGAATTCAGCCGACAATGGCGCAATTTGTGATTCATGATGAAGGCCCGGGATTTAACCCTGCAGGACTTCCTGACCCGACAGACCCCGAGTACCTCGAAAGACCCAGCGGTCGAGGGGTGCTCCTCATGCGGGCCTTTATGGATGAAGTGACTTACAGCAAAAAAGGGAACGAAGTCACGCTGACCAAACATCGTTACCCCCGGGAGACGCCTCTGGCTTAGCTGCAGAGTTCCCTTGTGGCGAGATGTCAGAAGTGGCGGATCGTAAGAAGTGGCGGGTTGTCAGAAGAGACAGGTTTCCCGAATTTCGGTAACCAACACAGAACCTCCCTTTGCGAAATGGTGTCGTCTCCACTGTGTTGTCTCCGCCGTATTCATTCGTTCGTGTCATCTCGAGCAGCCGATCGATCTTTGACATGAAGGGGCATCAATTTTGCCCGCATCATTCGCCCCGATCAGCGCCGCCAGTTATCATGAATATTAGATTCTGCATGAATTTGCGTGGCAGAAGTTGGTCTTTTAAATACTGTGCCTGATGCGAGTGCACTCGATCGACCGCTTCACTGATTGCCAGGCCGAAATCACCAGAAGCACTGAAAATGTGTTGTCAATCGACTGATTGGGAGAAGAGCGTTCAGCATGGGGAGCACCGGTAATCCAAATGGCCCGGATTTTGAAAAACATCCGCTCATTCCTGTCATCGCTCAGGATCACGCCACGGGCGATGTCCTGATGCTGGCTTACATGAATGCCGAGGCCTATCAGGAAACTTTATCCACAGGCAGAGTCGTCTATTTCAGCCGGAGTCGCTCTAAACTCTGGCGGAAAGGCGAAGAGAGCGGCAACGTGCAGCTTCTCAAAGCGTTGTACTTCGACTGTGACTCCGACACACTGCTGGTCAAAGTCGAACAGATTGGTGGGGCGGCTTGCCACGAAGGTTACCGCAGTTGTTTCTTCCGCCAGATTCAACCTGAGACCGGTGCTGTCACCGTCATCGGCGAACGTGTTTTTGACCCGAAAGTTGTCTATCACAAGTAATCGGGTATTCCAGACCTTCAAATCGTCACCAGACGTTCCAAAACGTTATCAGACAGTGATTTTAGGAACATTTGAGCTTCATGGTCTCCCTTTGAAGCCAGTGATCTGTTCCAATACATCAACTTTTCAGTGATCAACTTACAGCCGAGTGAATTGCGATGTCACAAGTCATCAAGTTAGGGATTCCCGCAGGCAGCCTTCAGGAGGCGACAGCCGAGCTGTTCCGGAAGGCAGGCTATACCATCAAGTTTTCATCGAGATCGTACTTCCCTGAAATTGATGATCCTGAGATTGAGTGCATGCTCATTCGTGCTCAGGAAATGGCGCGCTATGTCGAACAGGGCATTCTCGACGCGGGTATGACTGGTCACGACTGGGTGCTCGAAACTCAGGCCAATGTTCATGAAATCTGTGAGCTCGTCTTCTCAAAGGTCAGCCGCCGACCTGTCCGCTGGGTTCTCTGTGTACCCAACGATTCGGAAATCAAGACGGTGCAGGATCTTCAAGGGAAACGCATCGCGACGGAAGCCGTCGGCTTAACGAAAGCCTATCTGGCTCGACATAACGTCACTGCTGACGTTGAGTTTTCGTGGGGAGCGACAGAAGTCAAACCCCCGCGTCTGGCAGATGCAATTGTCGAAGTGACAGAGACCGGCAGTTCGCTCAGGGCCAATAATCTGCGGATTCTGGATGAAGTCCTCCAGAGTACGACACGGTTTATTGCCAACAAAGTCGCTTTTGCCAACGACTGGAAGCGTGGCAAGCTCGAAAACATTGCACTCATGCTGCAATCCTGTCTCGCTGCCGAGGGGAAAGTCGGCCTGATGATGAATGTCCGCCGGGGAGATCTGCCGACAGTCCTCGGCCAGCTTCCCGCGCTGCAGAAGCCCACCATCTCGTCGCTTTCCGATCCCGATTGGGTCGCCGTGAATACGATCGTCGACGAATCTTATGTCCGGATTGTCATTCCCAGGTTGAAACAGGCCGGGGCTCGCGGGCTGGTTGAGTATCCGATCAATAAAATCATCGACTAGCGATCCCTCGATCAATTGATGGGATGCTGTTGGAGTATCGGTCCAAAATGCTGGTAGTCATCAAGGTCGGTGGCAGCCTTTATGATTATGAACATCTCCGGGAAGTGCTGGCTTCCATTCGAAGCTGGTTTCAACCGGGAAAAGCTTATTCAGATGGCAGCCCGCTGCTGATTCCTGGAGGCGGTGCCACCGCTGATGTTATCCGTGACTGGCAGAAGCAGCATCACATTGAGGAGGAAGCCGCTCACTGGCTGGCTTGTGAGTCTCTCGAATTGAATGCCCGCCTGATCCAATCCCTGCTGCCTGAGTCATGCCTGGTGGATCAACTCGAACAGTCACTCGAGGCCTGGAGAGAGGGGCTTTTCCCTGTCCTGCGAACCAGCAGAGCTCTGCAGCTCGCCGAGAGTTCTTTAAAGGATGGGCTTCAACCGGAACCCCTTCCTCATCATTGGGATGTGACCAGCGACTCGATTGCCGCCTGGTTTGCCTGCCGCTGGCAAGCCCGATATCTCCTCCTCTGCAAATCGATTCCTGTGCCAGACAAAGTGCCAGTTCTCGAAGCCTCTCGATCAGGGATTGTCGATCCTTATTTTCCAGGGCTGGCGGGATACATCCCGCAAATTGACTGGTGCTATGCCCGCCAGCTCCCTTGTCACAGCACACCATGGCTGCAACAGGGTTACCCGGTTTCATGAATGGTTGAACAACTCATGCGAGGATCCGGGATGCCGGCGTGTCAGTTCGTGTCTATTGAGGGGGCGCCAACTCTTCAAACTTGTCTCCACGAACGGCGTCTGATTTTCATCGCTGCAACCTGACGGATTGCGTATGATATTGTTCTTGAAGAACCCCTCTGCAGCAGACATCCTTTCATGAAGTGAACATCCATGGCTGGACACCACGCCGTCGGCATCGACCTGGGAACAACTTATTCAACCATTGCGTATCTCAATGAACATGGTGAACCTGTCACCATTCCCAATGTTGATGGTGAGATGACCACCCCTTCGGTCGTGCTGTTTGAAAAGAGTAAGGTGATTGTCGGGACAGAAGCTCTTCGCAACTCGATCCGTGCCCCGCAGCGGGTGATTTCTGCTGCCAAAAGATACATGGGCGACCCGACCAAAACGTGGGAGATTGATGGCCGACAGATCACCCCCGTCGATGTTTCCGCCTATATTCTGGAATCTCTGCTGAAGCAGGCTCGCCAGGTGATTGGCGAAATTGAACACGCCGTAATTACCGTTCCCGCCCAGTTCACAGATCTTTCGCGTTCGCGAACTGCTGAGGCCGGCCTCAAGGCGGGACTGAAGCAGGTGGATATCATCAACGAGCCAGTGGCTGCCGCATTATGTTATGTGATTGGCAGCGAAGGGATGTGGTTTACCGAGCTCGCTGAAGACCAGCGGATTTTAGTCGTCGATCTGGGGGGCGGAACTTACGATCTCTCGCTGGTTTCTTATCGCAAAAACGAAGTCCGCGTGATCGCGTCATCGGGCGATCTCAATCTCGGTGGTCTTGATTTTAACCAGGTGCTGCTCAATGGTCTGGCCCGTCAGTTCCAGAAAGAATTTGGACTCGATCCACGCAATGATCGCGAAAGCCTGCAGGCCTTGGCGCTTGAAGTCGAACAGACCAAACGCAGTCTTTCCGTACGCCCCAAGGCTGCCTTGAACGTGGCCCATAAAGGTTATCGCAAGACTTATCTTGTCGAGCAGGGACAGTTCGAAAAACTCTCTGCCAAGCTGCTGGAGCGGATCGAATCGATCACTCAAGGGCTTCTACGCGACAATAAACTGGGATGGGCCCACGTCGATGTGGTCCTCGCGACTGGCGGTGCCTCGCGCATGCCCATGGTCCAGCAGTTGCTGAAGAAAATGGCGGGCTACAAGACTTTGAACTCGACACTTTCCCCCGATCTGTCGATTGCCCACGGCGCAACCTACTTTGCGGGCATGCTGATGTCCGATCAGGATTTTGCCCGCTCGGTTCTGAATTCTCAGGCCATTTCCAAACTTTCGAAATTCAAACAGATTGATGTCAACTCAAGATCGCTCGGGATCCTGGTGCGTAATGAAACTTCGGGCCAGCGTGAACCCAACTGGCTCATTCCCGCCAATACCCCTCTGCCGGCCAGTTGTACGCAAACTTACGGAACCGTCATTGCCAATCAGAGCAAAGTCACCCTGCGGCTTGTCGAAAGCGGTAATGCCGTCGATCGCGATTTTGTGCCCGTAGGTGAATGCGAAATCAGTTCGCTCCCACCCGGCCTTCCAGAAGGTTCGGTAATCGATGTCAAGCTCGAATACGGGGCCGATGCCCGCGTGAAGGTCTCTGCAAAAGTCCGCAAGACGGGTCATTCAGCCCATACCGAAGTCATCCGTCAGGAAAGCATCCGAAAGACAGCACTTCCCGGCGAGCGGGCCGCTCAGGAAGAAGAAATCATTCTCCTGGAAGACGCTGATGTTTCCGAGATTCAGGAACCGAAGGTACAAGCCAGAGTGGTGAATTCTACCTCTCAGCCAGGGACTTCTATGAAAGCCCAGAAATCCAGCCTGGCTGACGACGACCCCTTCTGGAAACTCATCAACGAAGATCAGTAATCACGTCGATTGTCATTCACATTAAAGCCTCAATAAAGTGCTCATCGCATGGGCATCTCTTGAGGCGATCCAGGAATCCCGGGTTATGTCGGCATCCGAAAGCAGCGTGGTCAATCAGGTTGAAATCGTAGGAACTGGCCTCGTTGTGGCCGACTACCGCATGATTGTCCCAGACTTTCCTCAGGAAGATACGAAAATCTCGGGACAGGCTTTACCTCGTCAGGTGGGTGGGCCTGTCCCGACAGGGCTCACGATGCTCAGACGCCTTGGGCATTCCTGCCGCATGATTGGTAGCTGGGGTGAGGATGAGGCCGGAGCATTTATTTCCCAGCAGCTCACATCCGAAGGAATCGATCTGCAGTACTCTCTGGTGGGAGCGGAACGCGAGACGGGTTTAGCCCACATCTGGATCAATGAGCAGACTGGCCGACGGACAGTGGTCAGTCACCGACCCCGGCAGTATCTCGAACCAGCAGATTTTCAGCGTCCGATGTTTGCGGGAGCCAGGTGTCTGTATCTCGACGGCTGGCCTGTGAATACTTCCATCGCGGCTGCCAAACTTGCTAGAGAATGTGGATTACGAGTCTTTCTGGATGCGGGAAGTTATCGCCCGGGGATGGAGGATCTGCTGCCCTATGTCGATGTGCTGAATGCTTCCCGACGAATGATCCAGGAGTTTTTGAGAACAGATTCTCTGGAAGATGCCGCTGCGCGATTACAGGCGCTGGGGCCGCGCTGGGTCATCACCACCTTTGGGGAAGCGGGGGCGGTCTTACATACCCGGAGCCATGTTGTTGAGCAGGAAGCGTTCCATGTTGTGACACGGGATACGAATGGCGCAGGGGATGTCTTCTGTGGCAGTTTTGTGCATGGCTGGCTTGAAAATTGGCCTGCCGACTACATTCTTCGATTTGCTTGTGCTGCTGGAGCAATCAAATGCAGCCACCACGGAAATCGCGATGCCCTCCCTACCCTGGGAGCGATTTTTCGCATGGCCGGGCCCATCCCTCTCGATGAAGACGAGGTTTAGTCCGACTTACCGGCTCGATAGCAAATGGTCATGGCCAATCAGGCGCATGGCACGGTTTCTTGTTGTTATGTCGACGCACAACAAGCCGGCCACAAGTTGGCCGGGCCACCCGTATCTAATTCTCGCCTCTCACAACCTATCAACCACCAACCATCAACTTACCTAAAGCTCGCGACCTCCCATCCTGCATAAGCACCCACATTCTGCCCGAAAAATCCGCTCAACGAGCGAGCATCGTGCCCAGCAGTCTGGCAGTCAGCATCGTCAAACGATCTTCACAATCGATCCACAATAGTCGCTCACCGACATGAACCTCCCGAACCGCCATACCAAGGACTCATAACTGAGGCAAAACGCTGAAAAAACTACAATTTTCTGGCTTTCAGCCCGTTTGTGGTACCGGAATTGTTAATTCGGTCGAAGTAACGTTGACGACAGTTCGCCACATTATGAAAATACAATGAACGAATAATAAATTATCGACGAACGGCAAGACGCCGCCCGCCGAATCTGTCTGTGTGGTAGGAGTGGCAAGATGCTCACGAGACCCTGGATGATTTGGAGTGTTCCAGCCCTCGCTTGGGGCTGCTTTATGTGTTGGGCCGCCGGTTATCAGGCAGGCTTCGATGAGGGCCAGGATGCGGCCTGGGCCACAGCCCGAAAATCACTCAACGCGGTGGCATCGGCCGATGCACCTCATCCCTCTTTGATCGAAGATCGTTTCTCTTTGCGATGATTCATTCATCATGTGAGACGAAACCATCCCTTCACTCGATCGACTGGCGTAGAGCTTGTTCGACCAGAGAGGAGATTGTTGTCTTCACTGGAAGTATCAGTGAGGCCAGAGAGTGTCTGGTTGACTGCTGACTGGTCAACACTTTCCGGCCAAACACACTTCCGCCCGACACCGTGCAGCATGGAGGGGGATGGGCTAAACTTCTGGCATGGTGAACAAGCCGCCCAAACCCAGTGAATTTTCCCGCCAGCGTGAGAGTGCGAACCCACACACTCAACGAGCGATGAAAGATGATTCGCTTCCACAGAAACTTGCCAGGTCATTACTTCTCCCCGGCTGCGCAATCTTTTTGACATGGTTGGCCCTCTGGTATTTCCGCTGGCCATTAGGAATTCCCGGTGAATGGATCTGGTGGCGAACTCCCTGGAATGAACCCGATCGATGGATCAATCTGCTGTTGGGTTTAATCGCTGGTCTGGCCTATCTGGCCTTCGTGCTGGCCGGCGCACGCCGAATCGATCACCTATCATCCACCACAAAAAAACTCTGGATCGGCGGCCTGCTGATCGCTGCTCTCGTCTGGAATTTCCTCGTCATTGAACTGGCCCCCTCTGCTGCCCGGTTCGGCAAAGCCCCTTTCGTGCTCTATTATCCGGCTTCATCCGGGTACTTCACCATTGCCAGGCACGAGAGTCCTCAAGTCGATCAGTTTCTGCAAACTTATCCTGAGCGCGTGCAGCAAGGTGATGTCCTGCATGTCGGCACTCATCCCCCGGGTTTGTTTCTGGTCTTTCATGCGATTTCGTCCATGGTGGATCACTTACCTCTCATGCGGAATCTCGCACTCGCCACCATGCCAGTTTCATTCCATGACGCCTGTGGAATCATTGAAGAGAACGGGAAAAACACGCCTCACCCCATGACCTCAAATGATGCGGCGATTCTCTGGCTGGCCACCATGCTCGTCCTCATGATGGCTGCGGGGACGACCCTCCCTCTGTATCTGCTCTGTGTACAATTTTCATCGTCACGCGGTGCCTGGCTGACGGCTGCTATTTGGCCACTGGTTCCGGCCAGTTTGATCTTTATCCCCAAGTCTGATGCCGCATTTCCCTGGCTTTCGACCACGCTTCTCATGGGGATCGGCTGGCTCTGTCAGGTCAGATCCACAAGACCTGTCTGGCAATTCATGATTGTCGGATTCCTCTGGGGGATTCTGGCCATGATCTCAATGCTGCAATCGCTGGCCTTCGCTCCAGTTTTATTGATGTGCTTCCTCTATGGTCTGGCCACCACTGCGACCTGTTACATCCACCGGGGAGATCACGATGGGTGGTCACATATCGTGAGGAATCTCGTTGCAGGTCTGGCTGTACTTGGTGGATTCCTGGGATCGACGATTCTCTTTTCAGTCCTCACAGGTGCCAACCTATGGTTCATCTGGTGGCAGAATTCGATCAATCACAGCCGCTTTTATGAAGTCTCCCCGAGAACGACATGGCTATGGTTCGTTGTTTCGCCAGTGGAACTGGCTTTTGCGGTGGGCTGGCCTGCCTTTTTGCGATTTCTCTTTTCTATGCGTTTTCCGGAATCATCTGGCAACGAACAAACCCTCAAAAGTCGCTGGCAGCGGCTTGGGCAATCCTTCGCTCAGCCCACCCGCATTGCCGATGGATGGCGTCTGGCCGCCTGTTGCCTGAGTGTCTGGTTGTGGCTCTGGTGCTCCGGGAAAAACAGTGGCGAAGCCGCTCGGCTGTGGATTTTTCTCATGCCGATTCTGCTCTGGGTGCCCACACTGACCAGAGCAGACCTGTGGACGGGAACAGCACCTGCATTGCCAAAACCAGAGTCTGCGTGGTGGGAACCTACCCTGCCCGCCATCTGGCTGAGCACACAGATCATGATCTGCCTGTTGACCGTCTGGCGCATCTCGGGGTTCGACTTTGGTGGCGGTTTGTTGAGTTAAGGATTTCGAAGGTCCCTTCCTGCCCATCAACATGTCGACATTTCGCAACAGATGTGGCTTGACTGACCGCCCTTGTATTCGAACTTTTCGGCAAATCTGGCAGAGTGCAGGGCCATCATCGCTCACTCTTGCCGAAAGTAGCCAGCCCATCGCCGCACATGAGGGCAAGCTGAAGCATACACTGGAGGAGTCTGTATGTTTCGCTGCACTTGCCCCAAGTTATTCATCCCGCTTACCTGGGCAGCCATGAAGTTTCTGGTGCTCTTCCTTTCCATTGGTACGATCACCGCCCTGGGTTGCGAATCTGCACCACCTGGGCCGGTTGTGATTATTCGCCCGGACGAACCGCTGGCCCCGGAAGATTGGTCGACCTTCGAGCGGATTGTTAAGTCCTTGCCGGGCGAAAAACTCCCGGCATTTGGCCCGCTCTTCGCACCGCCTCCTCAATGGAAAGATCAGCGGACGATTTCGATCTCTGATCTGCTCAAGGAGGAAACGGGCCTGCTGGCCAAAAAATGGAACCCGACAGAGTTGGGAGCTCAATGGAATCGATCCACAGCACTTCAGCGGGCACTACGGATCGAACAGGTGACTCCCGAACAGTTTGCCGCCTGGACACAGGCCCTCGCTTTAGCGGCTATGAGAAATGTCGCGAGCCCTCGCAATCTCTCGGATCATCTCCGCAAAGAGGCACTGTTGTCACTGCGTAAGCTGGAAACTGACGAACGGATGTTCTCCACGCTCACGCCTGAAGAGCGGTATCGAATTCTCCGTGATGCCCGTGCGCTGGCCAGAGTTCATCGTCACGAATGGCTCATGAAGGCTCCCGAAGAAAATCAGCAGTTGGCTAAACAGCATGAAGCCTGGCTTAAAAAGGTGTTGCCAGGACATGTCTGGGCTGATCCAATTCTCGAAGTCACCGACCACGAATTATCACTCGGCGTTCCTTTTGGTGAACACAAAACCGATGGCGATGCCCTGCTGCGCTACAATTCGCTCGAAGGAGATATTTTCTATGCTCGCCCCAATGATCCTTCAGCACAGTAACTCACGAATTCAATAACTCACGAACTCAAGAACTCACGAATTCAAGCAGCCTGAGATGAGCTGCAGAGTCATTTTCCGGCCGCTCATCCATCCACACGTCCGGCAGCGAAACGCGCGAACCTGATCAGGGCGGTCATTCCTGCGATGCACAGGACCATTTTCCAACCCCACGACCATCCACTCACAACGGGACTCGAATTCTCTTCGGAGGTTCGAACACCTTTGGCTGGCTGTGCCTTGAATAGATTTGTGGGCACCAGAGCCGTTTCCAGCGGTACGAAGATTCCCTTCGCGGCCTCGCTGATGATCAGAGGCTCATCCTCTTCGGCCGAATAGAACAAAGCCGCCAATTGATATTGATTCGCCAGCCGCAACCCTTTTTCTCGACCAGCAACCATGAGTGATGTCGCCCAGCCATCTGCCAGAATCGGGTTCTCATGATAGACACTCACCAGCGAGGCTGAGGCTTTCAGTGGCTGCCCAGTCTGTGGTGCGATCAGATGTGAAACCTGATCACGTGATTCGACATCGGGCCATGTTTGTCGATATGTCCCTGATGTGCTGACGCAGCCCTTGATAGAGCGAATAACTGCTACGCTTTTCGTCGCATCAGCGGGCGATTCGACAAAGATCTTCACTCCGGCCTGATTCCGGGCCTGTGAGAATAATCGCTCGCAATCGATGAGATACTCTCCACCCAGAGAGACCAGGCAAGCCAATACGCCTGCCCTCTGGCAACAGCCCGTCATCGTCTCCAGCGCGAGACCTTCGACCAGAGCATTCAAATCGAGTTGGATCTCCGGATGTTTTTTTCGAACTTGTGGTGGTTCAGTCGTCACCTCCACAGCCTCCCAATCAATCGTGGGAATGACCTCTGGATTCTGTCGACGAGGCTGAGGATTCTTCGAACTGGAAGTGGGCCAGATCGAGCGGAACTTTCGGGCTTCCATGACGCCGGCAATCGTTGGGTCAAAGGCTCCTTCGCTTTGTCTGGCCTGTCGCAACGCTTCCTGAACGAGTCGTGCAAAATCCAGCGAGACGACCTGCCAATCGGTCGCTCTATGGTGATTCCACCGACTGATTTCTGATTGGCTCTGATACAGCGAAAAGATGGATTCCAGCCTCTCCAGTTCCGCCTGTAACTGCTGCTTCAGAGCCAGTCGATCGAGGACGACATCATCCCGACACCAGACGTGAACCTTCCACCCCATCCCCATGGCCATTCCGGATAGCTCATAAGAAGCGATCGTCGCCCCTGTCTCTGCAAAACCAGCCACGGGAACTTGAGACGAGTTCTTTTCTGATGGAGAAGGCTTTGTGCCAACCCTGCTATCTGGAGATGGCTTTGATTCCCGTTGATCAGCAGTCACCCCTACCAGGTGATTCGCATGATCAGGTTCTGACGAACGACAGATAACAGCCAGAGACCACCAGACCAGCACCACGAGCAGTCTATTCAAAGATGGTCTGCCCATGCGTGTCTGCATTTGACCATCCATCGCCCGCACTGTCTGAAATGGTGTCCCTGTCATGGTCCAACCACATCCCATAGCATCAGGCCACCCGCAATGATCAGGCAGGCCAACGCCAGAAAATCTCCCGGCTGAATCTGGCCACTCCGGGCATTCCGACGCAAATACTCAAGCAAACTTCCTGTCGGGCAGCCAAACCGGCAATATCCCATCGGAATGAACCACGAGATCACCAGACTTCCGACCGCCAGCACTGTCGTGATCCAGCCAGCGGCTCGCCACGAGTAAGCATCGAATGGTTCCAGATCGACCAGACTGATCGAGAGCACTCCCATCGATCCACACAACGCTACCAGCAGCAAAGCCGGTATCACCAGCCTCAGTACAGAGACCACCCTCGCTGGCAACCTGGGGCGCCAATGTCGATGACCGGCCATCCACTGCTGGAGCACACCATGTGGACAGATATGCGAGCAATAGACATTCGTCCGAGCCACCAGCGGCAATGCCACAGCAGCCATCGACATGGCAATCAATCCGCCCGCACTATTCCAAGGGATCCCACTCTGAGCCCAACCGCTGAACATGGCTAACGACAGGAGTTCTCCGTTCATGACTCCCAGATATCCCAGTACCAGGAGCTGCAATCCCCGCCGCACCCATAAGTTTCCCCGCAGATGGGTTAATCCCACCAGACAAGCCAGAAGGACGACAAGTCCCGTCAATGTTTGTTGCCAGAGTCGAGGCGACGACCAGTTGATGGTTCTCATCAAGCCAAAAAAGCCCGAAGTCTGATGTTTCGAGTCGATCGACGGCTGTTTCTGCTGAGCTTCAATTTCTTTGGATAACTCGATTGCGGCAGCCAGCAAACCCCGGGCAATCGTCTGACTGGTCATTGTGGCACCAGAGACTCCTTCGACACCCCACTCTTCAAAAGTCGTTTCGGCAAGTCCCTTGACCGTCTTGCCCTTAACGAGTTCGGCAAACCAGGCGTCGTCGCGAACATATCCCACATAGGGCTCGTTATCAAAACTGCGACCGACCAGCAGTGGGCCCAGATGTCCATCGGGGAGCAGACTGACCAGCACTTCCGTCGGCCCCTGATAACCAATCAATTGATCGGCTGCTGGTACCGTTCGAAAAATCTGGCCTAACCTCAGGCCATCAGCAGCAAAAACATCCAGAAGCAATGATGTCTCGGAATGAGGTTCAAAACGTGAAGCTTGCGGAAACAGCTTCTGCACATCCTCAATCGTCACAGCCAAAGGAAAACGCGTCGAATCCGCTGGTCTGGCAGCCACCAACTCTTGTGAATTCAGCCGAGCTTCCAACCCCTGGAGGATGGCCAGACATGTGAGAGTTGCCCCGGCCACATGCCGCATGGCTGATTGATCAACGATGTCTTCACTGACCGTTTGAAAGCCCTGCCCATTCCATTGGGCCAGGAATCTTCCATCCCTCACAATCAGTTCCACATGGTCACGAGTATCTCGACTGGCTGCGATCTCTGCCCACGCCACCTTGCCTTCGATATCCCAACCCATCAATAAGTTTGTGGGCCCGGAAAATCCTAGAAAGCGATCACTGGCCGGTGTGGTCTGTGTGACATATCCCACGGGAACTGACTGTGCATCCAGCACGACAAAATCGACAAGCTGGTCGAACTTCCGGGAATTGCTGCGGGGCAATCCGCCGTCCGATATCTCAGCCTGCCTGCGCGATACCAATCTTTGGGCTTCCGGCCAGAACTTCTGCACCACTGGCAGATAGCGTGCGGTCAGATCCTTCGCTTGCGCCCGGGATTTAGTCTGCTCAGCCTGCCAGCGAATCATGAGGATCAGCAGCACCAGCAGCAGAACCCGGCCTGAATGGATGACTGTATTCCAAAAAAATCGACCGGGCCCTCTCAATGGCTTTGAAAGGGCTTCCCGGTCGACAATGGGCAGCAGGTCGTGGCGAACGCCACTCATGGGGCAGAAGTCTTCACTGGCGGAACGATCTTCACCAATTGTAGTGCATCGGCATGGACCACACCTCCAGCATTCTCGGTTCCAATCTCGACAAAGACCTCTTCACCTTTTTTGACCTCGAAGCGACCAAGCTCATGCGAGCCATCTTTCCCGGCAGGAGCTTTGTTCATATCGACCAGTACCTGCCTGGTCGAATCGCCAATCTGGATGGTGACCGGGACGGCCTTCCCCCGATTCTCATGAGCCCCATAGATCAACCGAAATGAAATCAGCCCTTCTTCAGCCGTCTTCCACGAGTACTTGACCTTAGCGCCCGAGTTAGCAGATGCGTAAAGGTATTCATAACCCACATACCCATTGAGACCACTGCCACTCGTCCAGTTGCCAGTAATTTTGGCATCGCGGTTATCAATGACTACACCTTCCATCCGGGCTGGATCGAGACCCGGTGGCCCGGGTAATGACATCGCATCTGCCGGAATGACAACATCGCTTGAAAGTGATTCACGGCGGGCTTTGCCAGGCAATTGGAGGAGTGTATCCATCTCCTTCCAATAGCTTTCATAAACATCACGCGGCTGACAGTCATGTAATGCGCACAGATATGCGGCTTTGCCGACAACTTCGCCCATCATGCCGCAGGTCTTCATCACGCGGGTCGTCCCTAAGGCTTCATGCGTGACACTGATGTTCCGCCCTGCCATAAAGAGGTTGTTGATATCTTTCGAATAGAAGCAGCGGTAAGGAACGGGATAGCCGTAAGCCCGATCGATCCGCTGATCATGCACAGCGATCGAAATGAAAGGATTGTCGGCAAACTTCTCGGCAAACTGTTTCTTGGGATAGTGCAGATCAATACTCCAGGTACTCGGCACGCAACCATCCGGGAACTCTCGCTTACTGACAATATCCTCCTGAGTCAGCACCACATCACCCGTTAAACGGCGTGATTCTCGGGGCCCGCCGATAAATGCCACCCAGGTCAGAATGGCATTTCGATGCTTCTCAGCTCCGTCGCCATTCTTCATGGCGTTAAACGCTCCAAAGACGGCTCTCAGGTTCCAGTCGCGAATCCCTTCAGCATCCTGCAGAGGATCTTTGTCGTAACCACTCTCCCAGAACCACTGGCCGTGATGATCCACGGGGTAGGGAAAATCCTTCATGGTCAGTGGTAACGCCCACGGAGTCTCCGGAAATGTCGTGGGTGAACGGACTTCATCCCATGTCCACATATTGCTCATGCCCATGCGGCCCTTGTCGGTCATCTCCGTGCAGTGATCAACAGTGGTGCCAATGAAGTGGTGATCCCGTTCTTTGATGTCGCACTTCCCATTGA
>NZ_LYDR01000122.1 GCF_001707835.1 Planctopirus hydrillae | reverse complement strand
CGCCGTTCGCGCCACGCCGCGCCGCTCGTTGGCCCAGCCTCAGGCCAGCCAGCCGAGGAAGCCGCCACCCACCACCTGCCACACCAGGCCCGTCCACACCCAGGTGGGCTGGCCGGGCCAGTCGAGCGCGCACAGCTCGGGCGCGCACCAGGCCAGCATCGGCAGGGTGCACACGAGGCTGCCGTAGCCCAGCACCGTCACGCCACTACATGCAAAAGGAAATCTTCGAGCAGCCGCGCGCCATCGCCGACACGCTCGAAGGCGTCGAGGCCATCACGCCCACGCTGTTCGGCGCCGATGCCGA
>NZ_LYDR01000121.1 GCF_001707835.1 Planctopirus hydrillae | reverse complement strand
ATATGGCTGTGTGACTGAGCACGCTCTCATGTATGCACAGCTAAAGGTTTGCTCTGGACTCTTTTATCTTTAGCAAGACACTGACCCATGCTGGAACTTGCCAGACTTCTTCTGTGGCAGATAACACTGGCAATCATCTTAAAGTGGATTTTGGGCAATACAGGGTTCCAGGTCTACCCCTGGCCTCCAGGTGGTGGCTCTTGCCATATCCAGGCAAAACATCTATGAGGTTGGATCAGGGTAGTGTTTGTGGGGCTTTAGAAAAAAGTGGATCCAGAGATGTTTCTGTGGTGGAAGAGGCCCAGTTAGTATATTATATGGGGTTGGAGGTTAAGGGAGAGGAAAAGCTG
>NZ_LYDR01000119.1 GCF_001707835.1 Planctopirus hydrillae | reverse complement strand
CGGGAATACTCAGAAAGGTCATCTCGGGGGTACGTATGATTCAAGGTTATACGAATGAAATTGTCGCAGGATGTCTACAAAAATACATCGAGAGGAATCCACAATTTCACCAGAATGAACCGGCATCGAGGTCAGAACATTACTTTATATCAGTCTATAAGCTACCAAATCGTACCTTAAATCACAAAGGCCTTCCGTTCAGGAATCTCGGTTCTTGGATTGCCCCAGAACTCGACGCAATCGTCTCCGCGAGCGCCGGCCGGGCCAAGGTCGACAACCATTACTCGGTCTTCCATGAGATTGAGGATTTCCCATAAACCTTCTTTCAGGGACATCAGTTGCAGCTTTGAAAGTTCGCATCGAAATACCGAGTATTGCAGTGAAGCCCCAAATCCACAGAGTTTACGATGAGTCAAACGTAATCTCTTGGCATCGGCGACATCGTATGAAATCAAATAGACATTTTTCATTGGTATTTTCTTTGAGAGGCCAATCAAGCTGATGATTAACGAGTGCAGAACCCGGGATATTTATCGAGTTCGCCAAGTAGCACTCGAGAGAGTAAGCGTGCCTGGACTTCAAAAAGTCGACGGTAGCTGATCTTGTAGCCGAAGATGGGGTGAGTGATCTCGGTCTCCATTCGTCGCTCATATGCGGCAATAACGGCTTTGCGGCCTGTTTCTGTCAATGCGACACTTCCCGCGCGGCGGATAAAGCTTTTCGGGCTCACCTCCTCATTATTAATAAGCGTAAGGACCGTTGAATCTCCCACAAGCGGACGAAACTCTTCTGCGAGATCGAGTGCTAAAGAAGGCCTGCCGTAGCGAGGCTGGTGCAGAAATCCAAGGAATGGGTCAAAGCCTACCGCTTGTGCTGTAATCGTCAACTCTTTGGTCAGCAGAGAATAGACAAATGATAGAAGCGCATTCACGGGATCGGTCGGGGGACGACGATTACGCCCTTCAAGATTGAACTCGTCTCCGCCACGAAGCAGTCGGGAGAAGCCGGCAAAATAGATCCTGGCAGCCATACCTTCCAGGCCCATGAGAGAATTCAAGTTATCGACCTGTTCGACTTTCTGGATGTAATCCGCCATGCGATCGAGATCGCCTTTATACTTATCGTCAGCATGTCGCCTTAAAAGTGTGCGCGAGTTCTTGATCTTTGCAGAGATGAAACCACGTGCAATCGACAAAGCGGCCTGAGGATCAAAGGCGGCCTTCGACTGGGCCATTCTCAATTCGACGTTTTTATGGCACATTCCGGAAGTGAGTGCCGTGAACCATCCGCCGTAGGAAAAGTGACTGATGGGGATATTGCGGTCCGCCAGTTCTCGAATTGCAGCGGCTGTGACCTGCACGTTTCCCATCAGACAAACTTGTGAGACTTGAATAAGCGGGATGAACAGTGGTGAGGATTTTGCGGGAGTCAGTTTCAGACGCTCGCCATCTTTACCTATATAGGTGCCTTGATCCTGAACATAAATTGGCAGTGCATCGTCTCGTGCGGGAACAAGCTTGCGGATGCTTGCCGAGGTCTCTGTTGCAGAGCCTTCCCCAACACTGTTTCTCAGGCAATTGGTTTCGTCGGGGAGGCAAATACTTACCAGAGAACACTTTGGACATTTGGGGCTATCGATAAGAGGGGCTGGAATCTGGCGTGTGGAGGCCATGTACCGCATTTCACGAACCAGTTCGCGCGTGCGGGCAATCAGAGCATCGTCAAAAGGAACACGAATCCGGCGTCGGGATTCGATGTAATACAATTCGCCATAATCACAATCATAGCCATTGGCTCTCAGGATCAGGCCTTGAGCACAGAGCTGAACTCGTTCCGGTTCCCAAGCCTGGTGGGGAACATCAGGAACGTGTCCTCGTTTATAGTCGATGGGGACAGCTTTCGAACCCTTCAGTTCAATCAGATCGAGTTTGGCCAGTAATCCTTCAGAGGGTGCAGAAAGCATTAAAGCCCGGGCTGCCAAGCTGTCGGATGTAAGTTCCTGGACTGCAGAACCTTCACCGGCAGGGTGAGAGCATCCATCTGGGTTTTCATCAGGAGCATCGAATGATTTTTTGGTGGGGATATCCACATTTCGATGTCCGAATGTCCCTTCTTTGGTCTCGATGTTGTCTTGAAACTCACCCTGTACCCATTCGAGGTAGGCCAGTCTGGGGCAATAGGTGAATTCGTTGAGCATTCGGGCGGGAATGAGATCATCAGCCGATTGTGACTGATTTTCTCCTTCGCCTGTGAAAAGTGCTTCGAGATCGAGAGAAGGTGGGCCTGGGACAGGGCTGATCATGATACGACACCTAAAGAGGAAGGAATCGTCCATGAAGAACGCAAACAGCCGCCGAAAGCCGGGCGGCCCCAAACTTCAACCAGATTGCCAAAGAGCAGAGGCAGCCCGGGACTACTGGCAAAGAAACAGTAGGGTTAGTATGGGCAGTCAGTAACCAGCGTTGTAAAGATCAGAAAGTGAAAAATCAATAAACTTTCTTAAGACAGTCAATTTTGTACCGGGTTGGTGGAGATAAATTTCATTATGAACATCGCTAGAAACGTCGACCTTTAAATTCCTCTATTGTAGATCACCAGAAGACTCAGCGACGTGATCTTGCGAAGAGTATCGAAGCTAAAAAGACCATTCATCTCAACTGGAAATTGCCCGGGCTATGGCCTGCTGCACAGTCATGGGGTTGATCGAAAAGACTTTTAAGGCCTTGGTGTCCTGCACTACGGTTGGGTTCTTCAATCCTTCGATGAGATGGCGTCCCACTTCATAGGTGGCGGGAGTGACGAGGGCGAGCCAGAGACCCGAAAGATAAGGGGTCAAGATTGGCACAAAGATCAGCCAACGATTCAGGCTCTGCTGTCTGGCGTACTCGCGGATTAGATCCCCATAAGTGACAATATCGGGGCTGCCAATTTCGAAGATGCGGCTTTCGCCTCTTGGCAAGTCTTTCGCAGCAGAGAGATAAGCCAGGACGTCGTCAATTGCGATAGGTTGTGTAGGAGTCGCCAGCCAGCGAGGGCAGATCATGACAGGGAGTCGATCTGTTAACGACTTCATCAACTGGAAGGAAAGACTCCCCGCTCCGATGACCATCCCGGCTCGAAATTCAATGGTTTCGACTCCCGACGCCTGCAGGATTTCTCCCACCTCGTGACGACTCCGCAGGTGCGGGGAAAGTGTGGGGTCGTTGTCGTCACCGAGCCCGCCAAGGTAGATCATCCGCTGGACGCCGGTTCGCCTGGCAGCGTCCGCAAAATTTTGTGCCGCCTGTCGGTCTTGCTGCTCGAAGTTCGCCGATCCCGACATGAGATGCACGAGATAGTAGGCTGTGTGAACACCTTCCAGCGCTGCATCCAGGGAGGCGGGATTCAGAACGTCGCCTGGGAAAATCTCAGTCGAATTCTTGGCAAGAGGTCGCAATCTGGCTGGATTACGGGCCAGACATCTCAGTGCGAGGGGCTGCGCCTCAAGCAGCGGGAGCAACCGCCCGCCGACATATCCAGACGCTCCCGTCAGCAGAACGGTATTCTCAGAAAGGACTTGAGGCTTGTTGACTTCGGTGGACAGCATAGGGGGCTGTTAAATTCTCAGTTGGGCAACGGTTCACATGATGCCTATCATTCCCAATTGCAGTTTATCATTTCATGAGCCGAGGAAAATACTTGGCGGCGGGATATTGAGAAAATGCGAATTTTGTACCTTCACAAACCAAGTGCAGAGATTCTGGCTCGGTTTGTGGAGCAACAGGGCAAGCTGGATTTCAATTATTCCGCGGTGGGGGCCACTGCTTCAACGCCGCCCGCGGGGTATACAGTTGACCGCACACGTATTGAACTGGGCGCCGGGGAAGAAGTTTTTGATGCCGCAAAGTTTGCACTTTTGAATTGGCAGCAATTTCGCCTGGGCTGGGTGGATGTGTGGTCGACAGAAGCTCGACTCGAAGTTGGTCAAGTTGTGGCCATTATGGGCCAAGCGGTTGGGCTGTGGTGGCTGAACGCCTGTCGAATTGTTTACACCATCGATGAGTCTGGCCCGATCAGCAGCTTTGGCTTTGCTTACGGAACATTGCCAGGCCATGTCGAAAGTGGCGAAGAGCGCTTTCTGGTTGAGTGGGATCAGGAAAGTGACCGGGTGACATACGAAATTCTGGCGTTCTCAAAGCCGAATCACATCCTGACTCGGTTGGGCTATCCGCTGGTACGACGTAGTCAGAAGCGTTTTGGCCGAGATTCCGCGGCTTCGATGTTCCGGGCGGTCAATGAAGCCCCTGCAATGCCTAAAGTGTTTCAGAATACAGGTTTGATGAGTCAGACTTCTGGACTCCTGTAGAGACACCGCTGGCTGGAAAAATTCAGGAAATCCATGAAGTGGTCATCGGTGGCCGCAACCGGTCACAGGAAGCCACTACCAATCTCTGAGTCAACCTCGCAGGCGACGGCAACTGGACGAACACGAGTTTTTCCGGCTGGATGCCGCCGGTTGAAATTCTGATTTCTTTCGGTGTGGTGAAGCCACAGGAAGGAACTGGCAGATATGCAACTCCGTCGAGTCTCTACCATAAATCCTCAGAAACTTATATGGCATGTCATCCGGCAACCAAACCTCTTTTGCCTCCGGCACACAGGTAGCTCATGGACGAGCAATCGTTGCCACCCTGTGATCAGGGTTGTTGAAAGACCTTTGGGAGATCTGACGACTCATCTTCGTTTATTCCCTGTCTCCTGAAGTTCGTCACTTTCGATGCGGTTACTTTGCGGTGTAAGCAAATAATTGATGCGCGACTTATGCTGGTGGAGTTGTCGATGACAGGGCCGTAGTGGTCGAAATAGGTCGATGTGCGGTCAGCCGAACCTGTGGGGCTTGGCTTTGTGCAATTACTTCAGTGCGTTGTAAATTGAAGTCCGGCAGACGCCAATTGTCTCGGCGACAAAAGAGGGAGCACCGCGAAGCTGCAGAAGTCCTACCTCGGACAAGAGGCTGATCAGTTCCTTGCGCTGATTTGAGGACAAGGCGCGGGGTTGTGTGTTGTTCTCTGCGGCAAAATTCTCGATCGCTTGACGGACATCATGCAGCGATCTTGCGCGCAGCGTTTCACGAATAGGGGCCTGGAAGGCTTCTGTCGAAATGAATTGCTCCACGACCCGATTCATTGAGCTAAAAAGCGAAATGTCGAGATTCAGGCAGATGGCAGCGATGTATTTGCCTTCGCCGTTGCGGATGCCGATCGATGTACTTTTGACCGGTCGACCATCAGGAAATGCATTGGTGTAGTTTTGAACGACATCGGGAAAGTTCTGATCCTGAATGCGTGCAAAGACGAGTTCCGTTCCTGAATCGCCCACTTTTCGTCCCGAGAGAGGACATTCGATGTGAATGATCGAATGCTCGGGGTGCAGCAGATCATGCAATACGACTTCGCAGCAAGGGGCAAACATGCGACCGATCGCAGTCACGATTTTCTTCGCCTCGGCGAGTAAGTGAGCGTTCTCGGCAGCCTGAAGTGATGCAGCGGAGGCAGGTTTGGGCATGTGGATTCTCCCGTCGGAAGCGTGATTTCAAAAAAAAACTGATTGACAAGTTTTGTACAAACTGTATAAACATGGTCTGTTGGTCTACATTGGCATTCATGACTGCTGCGATATCCACACTATGCTCGAAACTATTTTAACTCCAGTCGCACCAGCCCCTAATGGTCACTACTCTCCGGCAGTTGTGGCCAACGGGTTCGTTTTCGTCGCTGGCCAGCTCCCATTTACGCTGACAAAAGAAGTCCCGGCAGGAATCGAGGCGCAGGCGGCGCTGGTGCTGAAAAACCTGCGGGCCATTCTGGAAGCTTCAGGATCGAGAATGGATCTTGTGGTGAGTGTCCAGATCTTTGTCAGTGACTTAAGCGACTGGCCTAGCGTGAATGAAGCGTTTCGGCAGGCGTTTGGAGCCCACAAGCCGGCGCGAACCGTTGTTCCCTGCGGCGAGTTACGCCACGGCGCAAGGATCGAAGCCAATGCTGTGGCCGTGCAGAATCCAGCCAAGGATACAAACCGATGATGAGTACCACCGCGGTTGCTATAGCTCCTGACTTTGCCGACATCCTGGCGGCTGCGAACCGGATTTCCGAGCACGTGCATCGTACTGCTGTGCATGTTTCGCGGAGCTTCAACGATCTGGTGGGAGCAGAAGTCTTTTTCAAGTGCGAGAATCTGCAGCGTGCGGGGAGCTTCAAAATACGAGGCGCGATGAATGCGGTCTTTAGTCTGGATGATTCAACAGCGCGACGAGGGGTCGTTACACATTCGTCCGGCAATCATGCAGCGGCAGTAGCGTTGGCGGCTCATGAGCGAGGTATCCCGGCATATATTGTCGTCGGTAATAATGCTCCGCGCGCGAAGATCGAGGCGGTACGCAGGTATGGCGGGCAACTCACTCTTTCTGAACCGACGCTGGCAGCGCGAGAAGAGACCGCGCGAAGACTTCTGGATTCGACTGGCGGAACATTCATTCATCCCTTTGATGATCCACGGGTGATTGCTGGGCAGGGGACAGCCACGCTTGAGTTGCTCGATCAGATTTCCGGCATGGATGTGATTCTCGCGCCGGTCAGTGGAGGAGGGTTGTTAAGTGGCACGGCGATCGCAGCTCATGGCGTGTCCTCTGCGATCACTGTTTATGGCTGCGAACCTGATCTGGCGAACGATGCGGCGCGCTCATTTGCATCGGGCAATCTGGAAAAAAACGTCTCGCAGGCAACGATCGCGGACGGCCTGCGTGCGTCTTTGAGCGAGCGGACTTTTGGAATTCTCCGCCAACATGTAAATGGAATCGTCACAGTCAGCGAAGAAGAGATCATTCATGCTATGCGCATGTTCTGGGAGCTTTTCAAGCTCATCATTGAACCCTCCTGCGCTGTACCGGTAGCCGCCTTGCTTTCGAGGCGAATGGAAGTCGCCGGATGTCGTGTCGGAGTCATCATCACGGGTGGAAATGTGGACTTGCACGCACTCCCCTGGCTGAGGAATTCATCGACTCTTTAAATCATCTATGAGGTAGTTATATGCGTCTAGCACCATCTCCTTTCCCTCTGTTATTGACTATTTTTCAGGCTGTGGTCATCGCGATTGGTTACCTCGGTCTTTTGACTGGCGTGTTGGAGGCTAACGCAGCCGAACCTGATGCTGCGGAGTCGGGTATGAAAGACTACGTTGAGTTTCAGAGGGGAACTCTTCCGATCATACTGACGGCTCCTCACGGCGGACGTGAATCTCCTGACAAAGTTGCCGATCGGAAAGAAGGTGTCCTTTCAATTGACAGGAACTCGCAGGAACTGGCACGTGAAATCAATGCCGAATTGAAACGTCGAACCGGGCGGGAGCCAGCGATGGTCATCAGTTTGCTGCACCGTTCCAAACTCGATCCCAATCGTGAGATGGCTGAGGCAACTCAGGGTGATGAGACAGCAAAGAAGGCGTGGCAGCGGTTTCACGCTTGTGTGGATGCGGCGAAGAGGCAGTCGTTTCAAGCCCACCGATTTGCGTTCCTCGTTGATGTCCACGGTCATACCCATGCCATCAAACGGATTGAACTGGGCTACGGTCTTTCCCGGGCAGATATTAATAAAGAGGATACGCAACTGGATGCCAGCAATGCGGCCCGGCGCAGCACGTATGCGAATCTATCGGCCCGTAATGGCAAAAACATCTCCGAACTGATTCGAGGGCCCGAGAGCTTCGGTGCTTTGTTATCTCGCTCGGGCTATCCGGTTGTCCCCTCTCCTGCCGATCCGCGACCTTTCGAGAATGACTACTATTCTGGGTCGTACATCGTGCGACATCATACCTCAAAAGACTTTCCTGGAGTTGATGGACTTCAGCTGGAGTGTTGCTATGAAGGCCAGCGTGATACTGCAGACAACCGAGCTAAACTGGCGCGAGCGGTTGTCGACGCGCTCAAGAGCTTCCTGGAGAATAACTACGACTATGAGTTTCCTCAGTAGCAACAGATAGTCACGAGAACATCGAACTGAAAACTATGTCTCTCGTGCGGTGTGCAGGAGCGCTCTATCGCTTTCAGGGTCTAAGAGGCTAATTAACCATGTTTCGACACGGTGAAGCGCCGGGAACACATCGTTTCAGAATTGAATTTATATGACTCTCGAAGTGAACCCATGGCTGCTCTTGCTGCTCGCTGGTCCGGTGCTGTTGACAGGAGAGCTGCTCGAACGCCGAATCCCGTACCTGTCGAGAGTTAATATCCCGTCCCCAGTGGTCGGAGGACTTTTCTTCGCGACGATTGTGTTTGCGATCAACCTCAGTGGATGGGCACACATCGTCGTGCAGACAAAGGTGGCAAGCGGCTGGTGGACATGGCTGGTGACGCCGGAAATCGAATGGTATGAAAGGCCCTTGAAAGGCATCAGTCTGCCGTTTCTGATGGGTTTTTTTGGCTGCATTGGCCTGGGTGCAACGTGGCAGCAAGTACGGCAAGGCAGCTATGGCGTGTTCGTATTCTGGATGATTGCAACGGTCTTCGCTGTCTGTCAGAACTTTCTCGGAGTTCTTCTTGCCAAACTCCTCGGTGAGTCCCCCATTCTTGGAATCATCTGTGGCGGGGTCACCTTGACCGGCGGTCACGGGACGGCACTTGGCTTTGCAAAAACAATCGAGCAGACAGGTTTCCCTGAGGCCGCCACTGTGGGTGCCGCAGCCGCCACGTTCGGGCTGGTGTTCGCCAGTCTGACGGGAGGACCAGTCGCGACACGGCTTATCCAAAAGTATCTCCTCGCCACACCCGGTGGGAATCGTGATGAGTCCCACGCCGGAGTATCAACCTCATCCGAAGCCGGTTCTCACAGAGGTTTCATCTGGCAACTGCGTCGATTGTTTTCCCTGGGAAACGTCGCGATTGTGCATTTGATTCTGCTCGCCACAGTGATCAAACTCGGCGCCTGGCTCAGCTATTTTCTCCAGCAGCAAAACCTCGTCTTTCCAGCCGCTATGGGAGCGATGATCGTCGGTTTGACCGTTCGCAACACTTTCGATCTAAGTGGATGGAAAGTGATTCGAACAGATCTGGTCGGCCTGATCGGGAGTTTGATCCTGTCGACCTTTCTGGCTATCGAGCTCACTGGTCTGAATCTGCTGGATCTCGTTTCGACGGCGGTGCCAATGCTCATCATTCTGTTGGCGCAGGTGTTGTTCGCAATCGTGTTCACCAGCATCGTCGTCTTTCGTTTGATGGGCCGAGACTATGAGGCGGCCGTCTTCGCTTCGGGCTTGTGTGGCTTTGGCCTTGGGTCTACCTCAAGTGCTATGGCCAATATGGATACACTCGTTCGCCGCTTTGGACCTGCTCCACGAGCTTTAATCATTGTACCCACAGTCGGCGGTTTGCTGGTGGACTTCGTGAACGCTATTTCAATCACCTCCTTCCTGAATGTCTTTAAATGATGATCTTAAGAATGCTCTTCGTGGCGTTGATTTCGGGGCCGATGGTCATGCCTGCTTATGGCGAGCATACGCAGCGAATTGTTGAAACCGATCGGGGGGTGGTCGTCGCGGCAGAGCGACTGGCGGCCGAATCAGGTGCCGAAGTGTTACGCGAGGGAGGCAACGCGATTGATGCGGCAGTCGCGACGGCGCTGACGATGGCGACGACCTACCCGCGCGCTGGCAACCTCGGCGGTGGTGGTTTCATGATGATCCGCCTTACGGACGGGACTGTCGCGGCTTTGGATTTTCGCGAACGTGCACCAGCGGCTGCGACCAGAGATCTTTACATTGGAACTGATGGGAAAGTACTCAAAGGTTCGTCGACCATGGGGCACCGCGCAGCGGGTGTGCCTGGAACAGTGTCCGGCCTCGCGTTCGCTTTGAAAAAATATGGTAGCGGCCGATTGACGTGGGCCCGGTTAATCACTCCCGCACAGGAACTCGCTACAAATGGCTTCACGGTCTCGGCCTCGCTGGCGGAGGATTTGGTCGCGAGTACCGAGTTGTTCTCGAAGAATTCCGCCGCGCGTCGAATTTTCCTGCGAGACGGAAAACCGTATCAGGCTGGCGAAACATTCAAGCAGCCCGAGCTGGCGGCCACACTCGCGCGTCTGCGCGATAAGGGTCCTCAAGAATTTTATAACGGGCTGACAGCCGAGATGATTGTGGCAGATATGCGCGCTCATGACGGATTGATCACTTTGGCCGACCTTGCCGCCTATAGCACAACGGAGCGGAAGCCCTTGCAGGGAAATTACCGAGGTTATGAAATCTACACCATGCCTCCACCAAGTTCCGGTGGTGTGGCGTTGTTCCAGATGCTCGGCATGCTTGAGCCGCTTGATGTTTCAGGTCTTGCGCCTCAGAGTTCGGAGAAAGTGCACCTTTGGGCGGAAGTCATGCGTCGTGCCTATTCAGACCGGGCCGCTTACATGGGAGATCCCGATTTCTCAGACATTCCTGTCCGGCGTTTGCTTGACCGCGACTATCTGGCACAGCGGATGAGGAGTTTCAGCCCAGAGAAGGCCACCCCCAGCCGTGACCTGCCCGGAGGCCTTTTGCCCGCGAAACCCGAATCCACCGAAACCACTCACTTCTCCATCATGGATTCAGCCGGCAATGTGGTCAGTTGCACTTATACGATTAATGGCCTCTACGGCTGCGGAGTGGTGGCTGGCGACGCTGGATTTCTCCTTAACAACGAGATGGATGATTTCACTGCCCGTCCAGGCACACCAAACGCTTTCGGGCTGGTGCAGGGCGAAGCGAATGCGATCCAGCCGCACAAGCGCCCCCTCTCCTCTATGACCCCGGTGATTGTGGTGAAGGATCGCAAGGTTGTCATTGTGACCGGCAGCCCCGGCGGATCGACCATCATCAACACAGTGTTTCAAGTCCTGACCAATCTGATTGATCACAAATTGTCACCGCGAGAAGCGGTGGATCTTCCGCGATTCAATCATCAATGGCTGCCGGATGCGATTACGTACGAGGAAGGCTTTGTGTCTGAAGAGGCCATGGGAACACTGAAAGCAAAAGGGCACGTCCTCAGAACGCGCAAGCTGTACCCCAACGATCCGGCTTCAGTTGCCGGCCTGCAAGGGAGTGCCGAGACGATTGTCATTGATCCCAAGACTGGACGCCGCATTGGCGTACCTGATCTACGCCGCTTCGGCACCGCTGCCGTGGCCGAATGATTAAACACGCAAACTCAGTCAAGGGATCGGTGTCGACCTCAAACGGGTGCCCCCTCTCGTCCCTTCCGAATCAGTCTCGGACTACGAGTTCTCCCGGCGGATCGATAAATCCTATTGGTACGGACGGCAAAACTACCAGGTGAGCCCGGTCTCGTAGCGGTCGCAGGGTGGCCCCAGTTGAAATTCTGATTTCTACCGGGACTGCCCAGGCATAGGGGGGCTGGCAGAGGCGTTTTTGTTGCTGAGTGCCGTGTGACATCCTCAGAGGGGGCGTAAGTTACTCCGGCAACAAAGACTCTCTTGCCTCCGAAACAGGTAACCCGCAGGAAGATAACCCGCGCAATCCTGTCGAAGCATGATCAAGAGGATCGGCGGGGATGAAAGCGGTTGCGCGAGGCATGTGGAGAGTCCATCGCCGAGATTCTCAGTGCGAACAGCTCTGTACGATTATCTCAGTGCGATACTGAGGTACTCCATCGCACATTGCCGCACTGCCGAACGCAGGCAGGTATGCTAACTACAGCATTCGGCAGGACTTATGAAAAGTGCACCCCAGTGGAGTCGAACCACTAACCTACGGTTCCGAAGTCGAATTTATGGGGTACTGCCAAAAGCTCGAAACTCATTTATCACAGGAGTTTACAACATTTCGCATTTTTCGCCATACCACTTGATTTGAATTTCTTCACCCCATTTTTCAAAGTGAAAAAGTGGACTACCACTTTTTTCGTGGTAGTGAATTTGATGGTAAAAAATCTAAGAGCCTGACAATAAACCGCTTTGCTGGTTAATCGTTTAGGCTTGCTGCCTGATCAGCACGCGATAGCAGAGGGCAACGTGTGCCCAGGTGGTCTCAGGCGTCGTAGGTGGCCGTATAGGCTTCGTACATCTGCTTGGGTTTGGGGATCGTCGTCATGTTGCCGACGGCGTTGTAGGCCGGGTCGGCCCAGGCACTCCCCACTGTGTTGGTGATGTCGGTAATTTCATTGACCGGGTTGGCCGTCCGCTCCTGTTCCATGCTCCAGGTGGAACCATTGTCGCTTTGCTTAAACCCTTCCCAGTTGCCGGTCGGGTCAAGGTTCCAGTCCTGTTTGAAAGCAGTGGAAGTTAGGACGGTGTTTGTGCCGTTGAGGGTGCCGCGATTGGCGGCTTTTAGACGCTGGAGGCCGTCGTAGTTGTAGAGCCAGTCGTATTGGGCACTGTTGGCGGTGGCGATAGGGTTCTTCCGCCAGATGCGATTGCTGGCACGGTCGTAGCCGTACTGGATGCGGGAGAGGTCGTCGTTGGTGGAAGTGTTGTACCAGCGGGAGTCCTTCACCCGGCCGAAACGATCCAGGCCAGTGTAGATGTCTCCCGTATTGGGATCGTTGGAGGTTCCTGCCAGCGTGTAGCGCAGGTTCGGTTGCGGGCTGGTTTGCTGGATGACGCCTGCCAGGCCGAGGAATTCGTAATCGGCCAGGTGGGTCAGGGAGAAATCGTCGTCGATGATGGAGCCGATGCGGCTGAGCGCATCGTTGATTTCACCCGTCGTGCCGTAGTCGTAGGTGAGTTCCCGGCCGTTGGGGTAAGTGAGACTCAATGGGCGCACCGTGTTGGTGCTGCCATTGGCATAACCTCGCTGCACGCTGGGTGTGGTGCCGGTATTCACGGTGCCGTCATGCTCCTGGAACGTCTGGATCGACTGTCCAAAGTCATTGTACGTGAACTGCACCTGATTAACAGGATTTCCTGAGGTGGCGGCATCGAAAACCCTTGCCGGAGAGCGATCCCCGTAAGGGAGTGTGAAGAAACACTTTGCTGAAACATCGAAGAGCAGAGAGAACAGGATTGAGGAGCCAAAAAACTCTTGTGTTGTTGATACACACGTAGCTGGAAGACGGGCAACCTGTGGCCCCCTGCGAAACGAAGCATGTGCTACATAGAATTGAAAACACCGCTATTGGCTTTGTAGTGACTGAGACAATGACAATACAATACTGTTAAGAGGACTCGGGTCCTTCCAAGCAACAGGGCACACCCCACGCTCCCCGGAAACAATTCCAACAGTTGTGCATGCATTCAATTCTACCACCTCAACAGGTCTTTCAGCCCAGTGGATCTCAATAACATACCACGGCGGGTCAAACGAAAATCCAATTTGTGAACCATCCAGCTGACCAAGCGGAACTGCTGAAGAAAGCTCACTCATAACATCAGCTACGATACTAGGAGGGATCTCGACACAGCCTGAAGGCAAGACGGTTTTAAGCCTCATCATGGGAGTTTGACGCAAATTGCTCGAATTTCTCCAATAACTAATCACGTCATTGCTCGGCAAACAACGCCTCGCAATCAATCCTAAGCAAAGAGTTAAAACAAGTGCGCAAGCTGCTGCTGTGAGTACAGTACGGCTTAATATTATACGTATTGAATCGCTCATTATCTCTCAAATTATGAAAGTGGCTAAGCCGGTGGGATTTTATTACCGGTTCCGTTCTATATGTGACAATCCGAAAAAACTCTTTCCATTGAGTCTTTTACGTTTCCAGCGCAAATGAGTTTATCTTTGATGCTGGCAGTCGCAAAATGTTTGACGCATTTTTCCCGACTCTTTCCAAGCCTCCATCGCGTGCCTTCATCGCAATTACCGCTATTGGAGAATGCTCGCACCTCTGAGCAGGCTAAGAACCTGTCCGGAAACTGTGGATTGTTTTAATGTTATATAGGCACATACCAGGTGCAGGTTGGCGAGATAGTTGATTGACTTTTATCCGAGCGGATGAGTAGGCCGCGAAATCGGTTGAGCCATCCGTGGGTTCTATCGACGACCCACCTCCGGGCTTTTTGGCGGTGCTTCTGTTTCCGTTCCTCTCCTCGCGAGCGGATATGTGATACATATCCATACATCCGGGAAACCATTTCTCGAACCCGATGTGAGTCATAGCCTTTGTCAAGGCATAGGTGGTCCGCAGGGAGTTGCGTTGTTAGGGAGTGATTTTGGGGCGATCGCTTCAAACCATCTTCCAGGGTTCCCTCAAGCAGGTGGATGTCATGTGTGATGTCTATGCTAATGACGAGTCCTGTGGGAATACCGACGGCATCAGTGATGATTGATCGCTAGGTTCCCTGTTTGCCGCGGTCTGTGGGGTTTTTGTCCAGTCATTTCGCCTCCTAATGGCGATTTTGTCATGGCCGCATCGACACTTTGCCAGCGCCAGTCGAGGCCGACAAGCTCGTCATAGTGTGCAAGTGCGAGTTGCCACAACTGACTGAAGGCCCCCAGTCGAACCCATTCCTGAAAACAATCATGTGCGGTACTTCCTGGAGCCAGCGAACTGGAGATGGCTTTCCATTGACAGTCTGTTCGTAACTGAATAAATGATGGCATCGGCCATGGATCGAAAATCACGCCGAGGTCTTTCTCCGGAAGGGCTGGCTTTATAGACTGGTAGACGCTTCTGCAGATTCTCCCACAGGGCATCTAGCACACGGTGCCGGTCAAAACTGTCTTCTGCTGGCATAGTGAGTCTTCCTTGGCGGGTGAAAGTCTGGTAGCTCTTACTTCCAAGGTTGGCTCACTTTTTTCAAGAGCAATTCACAATTGCAGATTAGCTTTTCGGATAGGTTCTTAGTGTGAATTGCAATCAACCGTCTCTGTAAGCAGTTGAGATAGATCTCCATTGTAAATTGAAGAAGAAATTCTAAAATCGATAACTTCATAACGATTGTTAAGTTGTTGAGAAATGTCGCTTACGAACCATTCAAGATCAGATCCTATGAATACATAACGCACAGGATCGCTTGGCAATAGGTGGTGGTTGGGCAGACTGCATGCCTCTTTAATTATTTCACAAAACCTAGTGATGGTGTCTAATGAAAAGTGGGGGCATGCAATTGTCCAGTCGTGCGAGGGGAAGAAGGTGCGATACTGCAACTGGGAAACGACCTCATCATGGAGGTGTTGTTGGCGACGGTTCTCAATGTGCGCTCCAATTATCCATCCGACAAATGGGAAGAACACACATATTTTCTCAACCGCAGTTGGTTGCATCCTGCGATCTCCATCCGCAAATATTATAGGTTTGTAAGATGGCTCTTGTGAATTAGGCATAAGTTTCAACTCATCTTTAAGCATCACTTGGAGCACTTATGTGCGCAATATGCAGCAATTACCGTTTCGGTAATCGCAAATGCCGCGACGCTACATCTGAGTGCTTTCGGGGCTCCACGCTTTATGATTTCATTTATTTGTGTGCCTTTGCCTGTTCGAAGTGGTGAGGTCGAGTTTATCTTGGGCCCGCGTTTAATCTGCTCCGCCAATTCGTGCCAATACTTACGATCAGCTGGAGAGACATTAAATGTTTCCGGAGATATAGACTTGGCGCGAGCAAAGCTTGTCCAAATACTTGAGTTGTCTTGCATTGGACGTCCAATTTTGTACAACCATCGGACCCAGAACTTAGGGACTGGAACAACATCTGCCGCTCCTCTTACCCCACCGATGATTCCTGCTGTGCTTGCCACTCCAGCCGCAGCAATTTGCTTGTTTGTGTCAGCAATGCAATTGGCAACACAAGCTACTGCTTCGCGAACCTCTGGATTTTCTACTGCCGCCTTTATTGAATCTTCGCTTGATCTCCACTCTCCTGTATACACCCACTGACCTAATGATGCCCCTTCAACTCCGGGGATCTCGCCAAGACCTTGAATCCATCCAACGCTTGCGGCATTAAGCGCCTCTTCGCTCGCATTTCGATCCCCAGTCAATATCCAGTTAGCATGACCCGATACATCAGGCACTGCGGCAATTGTCTCACCCCATAGAAGTACTGTGTTTTTGGGATCCCAAGAGGCGTTGGGGTCCCATGGCCAAGTCCAATCTGATAAACCCGTTGGGTCAACAACAACTGTGGGTTGAGAGCGAACGTATTGAAAAAGTGATGGAAAGCTTGAGATGTAATCGATTGGATCTCTTGAAACCCACATTCCAGTATCAGTATGGAGAAATCTTTTTCGCACCACGAACATCCTAGTAACGTCGTCCCATCGATAACCACAATAGGTGATTACATAGCCAAATCCTGAGGTGTCGAAATCATCGAAATCCGGATCAAAGATCCTTATTGTACCATAGGGATCATACTCAAATCGCTCCTGGACAACGCCGGTGTTGTCGATGATCGCCGTGACGTTCCAGTTTGCGTCCTGGAGGGCGTAGAGGCGTTCGTCCAGTGTTGTGTCGGTCGTGCGGTCTCTGAGGAGGCAGTCGTCGATGTAGCGGAGGCCCCAGATGTGGTGCTGGCTGGGGGTGGAACTGGAGTTGATCCGTTCTTCGATGTTTTGCCAGCCATCCGTAAAGTAGGCGTGGGTGGTTTCGTCGAGAACACCAGTGTCGTAGTTCTTCACGACGATGCGGAAGTTTCTTGCGTCGTAGCTATATTCGCCGACGGTTTCTAAGGTGCTGGAGACTTCTTCTTCCAGCTTGACGAGGCGGTTCCAGGCGTCGTAGGTGGCCGTGTAGGTCTCGTCCATCTGCTTGGGTTTGGGGATCGTCGTCATGTTGCCGACGGCGTTGTAGGCCGGGTCGGCCCAGGGACTGCCCACCGTGTTGGTGATGTCGGTGATTTCGTTCACCGGGTTGGCCGTCCGCTCTTGTTCCATACTCCAGGTGGAACCGTTGTCGCTTTGCTTGAATCCTTCCCAGTTGCCGGTGGGGTCGAGGTTCCAATCCTGCTGGAAGGTCGTGGATGTGAGAGCGGTTTGGGTGACGTTGAGAGTGCCACGTTTGGCGGTCTTTAACCGTTGGAGACCGTCGTAAGTGTAGAGCCAGTCGTATTCGGCACCATTGGCGGTGGCAATCGGGTTCTTCCGCCAGATGCGGTTTGAGGCGCGGTCGTAGCCGTACTGGATGCGGGAGAGGTCGTTGTTGGTGGAGATGTTGTACCAGCGGGAGTCCTTCACGCGGCCAAAGCGATCCAGGCCGGTGTAGATGTCTCCCGTATCCGGATCATTGGAAACTCCTGCGAGTGTATAGCGCAGGTTGGGTTGGGGGCTGGTTTGCTGGATGACGCCTGCCAGGCCGAGGAATTCGTAATCGACCAGGTGAGTCAGGGAGAAATCGTCGTCGATGATGGAGCCAATGCGGCTGAGGGCATCGTTGATTTCGTTGGTGGTGCCGTAGTCGTAGGTGAGTTCCCGGCCGTTGGGGTAGGTGAGGCTCAGTGGGCGCACGGTGTTGGTGCTGCCATTGGCATAACCTCGCTGCACGCTGGGTGTGGTGCCGGTATTCACGGTGCCGCCATGCTCCTGGAACGTCTGGATCGA
>NZ_LYDR01000118.1 GCF_001707835.1 Planctopirus hydrillae | reverse complement strand
CCCGCACAATTCACAGAGCAACATCCTCGAAAGCTTGAGACCGTTTTGGACTTTGGACAGCTTCACTTCCGCCTCACTGAGTTTCACTCTCACTGTGAGCCCATCCGCCTTAGTAGCTACACCTGCAGCAATGGAAGCATCCACATCTTTCACCGTGCTTTGTAGCAAGGCAATAAGTTGATTTACAAGCCGCTCTTTACTTTTGAGAGATACGACCTGCCAGTATGTTTCGTCTAGTTTTTTCTCCACCTCATCATACTTAGTATCTTTCATCTGATATGTGAGCTTCTCTGCATAGGAAGCCAT
>NZ_LYDR01000117.1 GCF_001707835.1 Planctopirus hydrillae | reverse complement strand
GGAATGCTTTTCTTGGAACCCTCAATAAATATGGATTAAAAGAATATGCTACTCAAAAGGATAATGGCAAATCAGGGAAAGCAATGCAAATCAAGACTGATAAAAACGGAAAAAGTAATGACTACTTTTTTACCGTAAAGGTGGGTGATAAACCCGTAAGCTTAGCAGGCAAAACTAAAATCAACCTTTACATCAAAGGAACAGGACAGAAAAGTTTGTCTTTCGCTTTGTACACAAAAGACAAAAAACTATATGTATATAATTTAGGTGACGTTTCAGCAGACAAAGCTGTTTCACCCACATTGGCTGACAACATGGGGTTCAAATACGACGGCACTATCGATACC